>DASXEB010000007.1:0-51374 GCA_036490335.1 Chthoniobacterales bacterium | reverse complement strand
TTCCTGATTCATATTCTTCTCCGCTGAGGACAGCGGACGTTGCAACCGTTCGTTAGGCAAAAGTGCTTCCTCCCATTTTCTGGTTTCCTGGCTTCCAAATTCGATTCTTTCCGCGGCCGACGAAGAGGGGATTAATTTGGAAACCAGAAAACCAGAAAGGGGAATCGGAAGAGGGTTTAAGGCACAGGTTAATCCGCGTTTCCCTGCTGCGAGGTTGGGGAATAGGAATCAAGGCTTGCGCGGTAGGACGGAACTCGACCATTAAGGCGGGCTGCTTCTGTTCCTATTTTCCTGCTTTCCTGATTCACTGTCTTTCAGCCAAGGCCGGCAAGAACGTAGCCCCCGCTGGATTTCTCCAACGGGGGCCCGTTTAACTTCCAGGCGCGGTTATTTCGCGCAGCAGCCGAGATGAACCCGGCAGCAGGCGCCGCCAGCGCAGCAATCCGACGATGAGGTCGCGATTGCGGAACCGGTGAAGGCGACCGCGGCGAGTAAAATCAAGAGGTATTTCATAATCCCTTTCTTCTTGAGTTTTAGCTTTTACATTCTCCCGCGCGCGCCGAGGCGCGGCCGGAGCCGTCGCTATTTGGCGGGCTCAGGAACGGGGCGGAGGGACGGGCGGCGATTGGCCGCGGAATTGTTCGGTCTCGGAAAAGTCGGGGTAGGAGCGGTCAACGGCGGCGGGAGGGGCGAGGCGCAGCGGGTCGGCGAGGGCGATGGTGAGGCAAAGAAAGCAGACGGCGCAGCATGCCTTATCCTGCGGCGCTTTCGGGGCGTTCTTTTCGCACGGGGAAGTCTGGCTGCGCTGGTGGTCACAGCATCGCGGGCTCGGGCGCGGCGTTAAGTCCATCCCCATGCTCAAGGGCGCGCTGAGGAAGGAGAGGCCGAGCGTTGCGAGGATCATGGCTCGAAAAAATCCGCGCATCGCCCGAGGATAACGTCGAGTGACCGGAATGCAACGAAATTGCGTCGTCGGGGTCGGCTTTCTGGTTTCCTGGCTTCGAATTCGATCTCACGCCGTTTCGGAGGAGCGGCGCGAGAGCTTTACTCGTTAGGCGAGCGTGCCACTCCTTGTGCTTCTGCGGGGGTTTTGCGGTCGCACGTTTCGCGCGAGGAGTCGCTCAACGGATCCCGCTGTCGCATTTCCACTGGACGGTTTTCATCGTCGCGGGAGCGACATCAACCTGGAACGGGCCGTAGAACCCGGAGACCATTTTGTCTTTGCGCTCGACGGTGTAGCGGCCGGGCGGAAGGGTGACGCGGAAACGGCCGTCGTCGTCGGTGCGGAAGGTGGTGACGACGCGGTCGCCCTGCCGGACGATGAATTCGATCTGCGGGAGCGGCTTTGCGTCGGGCATTCCCTGGCGGGTGGGACCGCCGAGCGCGGGGCTGATGAAGATGGAGCCTTCGAGGCCGGAACGGACGGCAGGTGCGGGAGTGGTGGGGGATTGGGCGAGGGCGAGGAGCGGCGAAGCGCAAAGCGCGACCACGACGGGGAGGGAAGGAAGCAATCGGAATCGGGTCATCGCAGCGGTAAAGTCGCGCAATGCGCCGGATGCGCCACCGAATAAGCAAAGAGGATTAATTTGGAACCATGAATCCAGAAAAGGGCAATTGGAAAGGGGAGCAATCTGACGAGCAAAAGGAGGAAACGATAATCCCTGCGCGTGCCGGCACGGAAGTTGCTTTTACAGTCAATCTCTGCCGGGCTCACCCCCAAGGTTTGCGCGGCGGGGAACCAGGTTTGTAAGATGAGTTACCCCCGCCATGAATCAAGCGGAGGCGGGAAAGGAGATTCAATCCCACAAATCGGCCCGCGTCATTTCGATGACGCGGGCATTTCTTTGCCGGGCCGCGGCGGTAAACGCCGCCCGGAGAGCGGACGGCGTTTCCCGCGATTCGGTCAGGGCTTTAGTCGTTAGGCGAAGCAGTTTACTTCGCGTCGGCGTAACCGACGACCACGCCACTGTTGTTAATCCCCTGACCGTAGCTGTTGCCACTGCCGTGGAGAGCTCCCAGATCCAGCGGCACGCTGGTGTGGTCGCTCCAGAACGCGGCATGGACGACGCCGCTCGCGTCGCTCGCCCAGCCGGCGATGTTCCCGGCGTTGTTGATGGCGAAGGCGGCGCTCTGGCTGCCGCCGCGCGATTGCAACTGGAGCATGCCGGTGCCCGCGCTCCAGTAGAAGCCTTGGAATTCGGGGTCGTTGAGGCCCGCGATTTCGTCGTTCTGGTTAATGCCGCGGGCGGCGGTGTAGCCGGAGCCGTTGAGGCTGCCGATGTCCTGAATGCCGCTGGCTTCGCTCCAGATAAACGCGTGGGAACTACCGCCGGTCACGTTCCCCACGCCGGCGATGTGGGTCAGGTTGTTAATTGCGTTGCCGACGGTGGCGTTGCCGCCGGGCAGTGCGGGTAACAGGGTCACGCTCCCGCTGACCTCGTCCCAGAGGAAGGCGCTGAGGACCTCGCCGCTGTAGAGCTGACCGGTGATTTGATTGGAGTCGTTAATTCCGTAGCCGAAGTTACGCTGATCGCCACTCGCAGGGGGGAGATGCCTCCAATGGTCCGGTGGGGAGAACACAGCCGGCACCTGCTTCCCAGCCACGATGAGGGTGGCGGCGACATTGCCGGACGCGTTGATGGTGGTGGCCTGGCTGGCGTCTCCATTCGGCGCGGTCGCCCCGATGTCAACCATGCCGCGGCCCAGCGTCCAAAGGAAAGCGTGGGTGGCGGTGTTACCAGTGATGTCCGAGTAGCCGACCACGACTCCGCTATCGCTAATGCCGAGGGCGTAACTGTTACTTCCCCCGAGCGTGCCAAGGTCACGCATGCCTTGGGCGCTATCCCAAATGAAAGCGTGGCTGTTCACTTTCTTTGGTTTTACCTGGGCGAAGCCAAGCGGCGCGAGCGCCGCGGCGAGTCCGAGGCAAAGAAGACCAATACTGAGCTTTTTCATTTTGTTCTGTTCTTTCTGTTTCAAGGTTTGACGGGGAAGGGTGGATGCTTGCCTCGCCGGCTGCGAGACTGCGTCCGATTCCGAACCAGATGCAAGAACTTTCTTCAAGGACGTAAACAGCGGCGAGTTCGCTGCCTTCGAGCTTTGCCTAACGAGGAAAGGACGGGCGCCACCGAGCGCCGTTGGAGTTGGGACGGCTTCGTTTTTTGGCGCCGCGAAGTTTCCATTGAGTCGATCACGGCGACCCGTTAGGTTGCGGCGCGGATGGAGAAAAACATCGAGTCACACCTGAAGGAGCGGCGCGTTTTCAAGCCGGCGGCGGCGTTTGCGAAGAAGGCGCGGATCAGCAGTCTGGCGCAATATCGGCGGATGTATCGCGAGTCGATCGCGCAGCCGGATAAATTCTGGGCGCGCGAGGCGAAGGAGCTGCGCTGGCAAAAGCCGTGGACGAAGGTGCTGGAATGGAAGCCGCCCTTCGCGAAATGGTTTGTCGGCGGCCGGCTCAACGTCTCGGAGAATTGTCTCGACCGACATCTCGACGGCGCGCGGCGGAACAAGGCGGCGATCATCTGGGAAGGCGAGCCGGGCGAGAAACGGACGCTGACTTATCAGCAATTGCATCGCGAAGTTTGCCGGTTTGCGAATGTGCTGAAGCGAAACAAAATCGCGAAGGGCGATCGCGTCATTATTTATCTGCCGACGATTCCCGAAGCGGCGATCGCGATGCTGGCCTGCGCGCGGATCGGCGCGGTGCACTCGGTCGTGTTCGGCGGTTTCAGCGCGGATAGCATTCGCGACCGGATCGCGGATTGTGGCGCGACGGCGGTGATCACGGCGGACGGGAGTTATCGGCGCGGCGCGATCGTTCCGCTGAAGCACAACGTCGATGAAGCGTTGAAAGGCGGGACGTCGATCCGGCGCGTGATTGTTTTCAAACGCGCAGGAAACGACGTGCAGATCGAAGAAGGCCGCGATGTCTGGTGGCATCGTGAGCTGGAGCATGTCGATGCGCATTGTCCGCCGGCCGCGCTCGAGGCCGAGCATCCGCTTTACATCCTTTACACGAGCGGTTCGACCGGCAAACCGAAAGGCATCCTTCACACGACCGGCGGTTATCTTGTCGGGTGTCACGCGACTTGCAAGTATGTCTTCGATCTGCGCGACGAGGATATCTATTGGTGCACCGCGGATGTCGGCTGGGTCACCGGTCATAGCTATGTCGTTTACGGTCCGCTGGCGGCGGGCGCGACGACCTTGATGTATGAAGGCGCGCCGAATTGGCCGGAGCCGGATCGTTTCTGGCGGCTGATCGAGGATTACTCGGTGACGATTCTTTACACCGCGCCGACGGCGATCCGGGCCTTTATTCGTTGGGGCGATGAATGGGTGAAGAAGCATGACTTATCGAGCCTTCGTTTGTTAGGCACAGTCGGCGAGCCGATCAATCCCGAGGCCTGGATGTGGTATCACCGCACGATCGGCGGCGGCCGTTGTCCGATCGTCGATACCTGGTGGCAAACGGAGACCGGCGCGATCATGATCACGCCGCTGCCGGGCGCAACGCCGACCAAACCGGGGAGCGCGACGCTACCGTTCTTCGGCGTGGATGCGGCGGTGGTCGATGCTGCGGGTAATGAAGTCGCGCCGAATGTTGGCGGGAAGCTGATCGTTAGGCGACCGTGGCCTTCGATGTTGCGCGGCATTTACGGCGACAAGGAGCGCTACAAGAAACAATATTGGAGCGACTATAAGAATAACTACACAACCGGCGACGGCGCACGCCGCGACAAGGATGGTTATTTCTGGATCGTCGGCCGGATTGACGATGTGCTCAACGTCGCCGGTCATCGGCTCGGCACCTCGGAAATCGAGAGCGCGCTGGTCAGTCACGCGAAAGTCGCGGAGGCCGCGGCGGTCGGCCGGCCGGATGAGATCAAAGGTCAAGCCCTCGTCGTTTTCGTCACGCTCAAGTCAGGCGTCGAGCCGTCGAAAGGTTTGAAGGATGAGCTGCGCGCGCATGTCGGCACGCAGATCGGCGCGATCGCAAAACCGGACGAAGTCCGCTTCGCCGAAGCGTTGCCAAAAACGCGCAGCGGAAAAATCATGCGCCGTCTTTTGAAGGAGATCGCCGCCGGCAAAGCCGTCACCGGCGACACAACGACGCTGGAAGATTTCAGCGTCCTCGCCAAACTGGGTCGCACGGAAGAGTAATACTCGTTAGGCAAAAACACGTGAGCTTTATCACCACCGGTCTTCGCGAAATGGCGCTGAAAGTGCGGCGTCAGCGCACGCGCATGGCATTGCGGCACGAGAAGCGTGTGCTTAAGAAAGCCGAGATCACGCTCGGACGCGAAGGGACGTCGGAAGCGGCGCGCTTTCCCGAAGTGCGCGCGGAAATCGTCGCGTTGAAAAAGCTCGAGCAGGAGCAAAAGGAGTTCGCGGTCCGGATCGCGCAGATCGAGGAGGCGCTCAAGCAGCTCGATCAACAGCGGCAGGAAAATTCCCGCACGCAGAGTGCCGTGATCGCCAAGCTTGAGGAAGAAAAACGGCCGCTGGTCGAAGCCCGCAACGAAGCTAAAACCGCGGCCGATAATTGCGGTCGCGAATTATCCGCGGTCGATGGCCGGCTGACGGCGAACGAGGCGAGCGACCAGGCTTTGCTGAAAAAAATCAGCGCGCTCCAGGCAACGACTCCGCCGCCTGACGATCTCCAGGCGCAGCTCGACCAGATCGCGGCCGAGCGGGCGCGTTTGCCTAACGAAAAGGCGCAGATCGCGCAAGCGCGCCTGGGGAGCGCGGAAGCCTGTCGCGCGGCGAAGGAACGTTTGAATGCGGCCGAAGCCGCCGTCGCCGCCGCGGATAAAAACATCGCGCAGGTGCGGAGCGAATTCGAAGCCCGCGATCGCGAGTTAAACGAAAGCAGCCGCGCGCAACAGGAGGAAGTGCGGCAGGCGCGCCAGCAGCATCAGGTCGTCGAGGAGAAAAAAAATCCCGCTTATCTCAACATCGGCCGCCACCTCGCCACCGCCGGGATCGCACCGCCGAGCGCGCCGCATCTTCTCACCGATGTGCAGCGTCATCGCAGCGCGGTCGAGAATCATCAAAGCCATTGGCGCGAGCTCGAGGAGCTCTCCAGCCGGATCGATAAACAGGAGCTGCGAAAGTTTTATTTCGCGGTCGTGTCCGTGCTGGTGTTGCTCGCGATCGTGCTGCCGCTCGCTTCGCAATCACCCGCCAAACGCGACTGGCTGCCGCAGGACACGGTCGCGATTTTTTCGCTCAACCCGAATGCGATCGCGAACAGCGCGGTCGCGAAAAGCTGGCAGAAAGAACAGCCGCAAATGTGGCAGCGAATCTTTCAAGGCCTGGCCGGGTCGGCGATTCAAACGCCCGCGCTCAATCTCGCGCGCGACTCGGACCGTGTGACGCGCGCGATGACTTCCGACACGGACAATCGTGCGCAGGAATATGTGCTCGTCGAGACGAGCGGCGACATCGGGCCGGTGTTGCGCGCGATTTCGAAGGACCAAAGTTTTGCCCAAACCACGGTGAGCGGCCTCGTCGTCTGGCAACGCGGTGACGTTGCGCTCGCGCGAGTCGGGCCAAAAACTCTCGCGGTCGGTTCTTCAGCCGAGGTCGATCAACTCGTGGAGGTGCGACTTGGAATGGAGCCGGACTTGAAGGTGGACAGCCCGCTGCTGAAGAAATTCCAGACCTTCGATCCCGACGGCGGCCTGCGCCTGATCGCGCGGACGCCGAACGATCTGACGCGGTTCTTCGGGCGGATTCTGCCGACGGAGCTGCTCAACTCCTCGACTCTGCTCGGGCTCTCAGTCACGCTTGGGACGCCGAGCAAGGGACATTTGTTCGTTAGGCAGAATGATTCGGCCGCGGCGAAGCAGCTCGCGGCCAGCCTGGCGAAGGAGCCGGCGCGCTGGCTGACTCTGCCGAACTCGGATTTCGTGCTCTCGACCGCGACACCGAAAGTGGAACAGAGCGATGCCGAAGTCGACGTGCGTTTCAATATCCCGGAAAGCGCGGCCCGATTGCTCCTGCAGCGGCTGGCGCGCGTCGAGCCTGCGCCGTAGCCGATGCGACTCCTTTATTCGTTAGGCGTCGCGCTCCTCGCCCTGGTCGCCAATCTGGCAAGCGCCGATCCGCCGCGCTACGACAACCTGGTCGATATCAAGTCGGTCGATCCGAGCATTGTGGTCGATCTGCGTTATGCGACGGCGGACAACATCACGGGGCACGCGCTTTACCCGGTTGGCACACCTGCACTCGTTAGGCCGAGTACCGCGGTCCGGCTGGTCACGGCGCAACGCTATCTGCAATTGCATCATTACGGTTTGAAAATTTGGGACGCCTACCGGCCGCTCGCCGCGCAGATGGAACTCTGGCGCAAATCGCACAATGGTTCCTTCGTCGCCAATCCGGAAGCGGGCAACGGTTCGCTCCACACCTGGGGCGTGGCGGTCGATGCGACGCTGGTCGATGAACACGGGAACGACGTCGCGATGCCGAGCAAGTTCGATCAGTTTAGCAAGGCAGCGAAGCTTTATTACTCCGGCAATGACCCGGCGGTGCAACTGCACCTGGAGCTACTCCAGCATGCGATGCGGCTCGGCGGCTTTTACGGGATGCGCACAGAGTGGTGGCATTTCGTGGCTTATGACTGGAAAAAATATTCTCCCATTCGTGAAGCGAAACGTCTTAACTAGGTCATAACTCATGATTGCTTCATTATTACAAGCGTTGCGCGAGCCGGAATACGTCCACGTCCTGATCAATCCGATTCCGGTTTACGGCCTGTTGATCGCGATCATCGGTCTGGCGATTGCGCTTGTTCAGCGCAGTCGCCGCGCGCAGATAGCTACACTTATACTTATAGCTCTTTGCGCGATCAGTGTCTGGCCGGTCGTTCACTATGGCGAGGCCGGATACGATCGCGCGCTCGCTCTTTCCGATGATCAGGGACAGGCTTGGCTCAAGGTGCACGAACATCGCGCGGACGAGTTTGCCTGGTGTTACTATGTTCTCGGAGTCATC
The DNA here is from genome assembly GCA_036490335.1 of Chthoniobacterales bacterium. Lineage (GTDB taxonomy): Bacteria > Verrucomicrobiota > Verrucomicrobiia > Chthoniobacterales > UBA10450 > Palsa-1392. Next base: position 43,370 of record DASXEB010000007.1, on the reverse strand, counting down.
GCCCTGCTGGCGATTTTTCTGCCGCGGAAATGGCCGAAGGCGGCGACGCTTCTCGCGCTCGTCACACTCCTTTGTTCGCTAGGCGTGCTCGCCCTTGGCGGCTACATCGCCTATGCCGGCGGCAGGATTCGCCATCGCGAGTTTCGCACCGAGCTGGCGCCGCCGGTTCCGGCGGAAACAGACGACCATTGACTCGTGCGCGTCGATATCATCACGCTCTTTCCCGAGATTTGCCGCGTTCCCTTGAGCGAGAGCATTATCGGTCGCGCGCAAACCGGCGGCGCGCTCGAATTGCAGGTCCATAAGCTGCGCGATTGGACGAGCGATCGCCATCACGTGGTCGATGACGCGCCTTTCGGCGGCGGGCAGGGGATGGTGATGAAACCGGAGCCGATCTTTGCCGCGGTCGAGTCACTGAGAAGGAATGAAAGCAGAGTTATCCTTATGACTCCGCAAGGCCGCACCTTTAACCAGGAGATGGCGCGAACTCTTGCGAGGCAAAACCATCTTATCGTGATTTGCGGACATTACGAAGGTGTCGATGAACGCGTCATCGAGCATCTCGTCGATGACGAGATTTCGATCGGCGATTATGTGCTGACGAATGGCGCGATCGCGGCGGTCGTAATGGTCGATGCGATCGTTAGGCTGATTCCCGGCGTGCTCGGTCACGAAGGATCGGCGAACGATGACAGCTTCGCGAACGGGTTACTCGAAGGTCCGCAATACACGCGCCCGGCCGATTTTCGTGGCTGGAAGGTGCCGGAGATTTTGCTATCCGGAAATCACGCCGCGATCGCGGCCTGGCGGAGAAGCGAAAGCGAACGACGAACGCGCGAGAATCGGCCCGATCTTTTGCCCTAACGAGTATAAGTCGTAATTCCTGGGAAGTTTTTTCCCGCGAGGACAGCCGTGTACGCTCCCGACGGGAGAGTGACTTCCAGTGCCGAAAGATTCAGCCTAACGAAAAGTCGCGAATCGCCGTGAACCCCGAGCGGAGCGGGCGTCGCGAATTCCGCCCAATATTGGCGGAGCGTTGATTCCAATAATGAGGCTTGACCAACCAGTCCGCTTTCGGTAATCCCGAGGGCTAACACTTTTTTATGCTGACTCATCGCATCCTATTCTTCGTCATTCCGTTTCTGACCGCGCCGGCACTGCTGGCTGACAGTTGGTCTCCCATCTCCACGACAAACGCACCGACTCCGCGGGTCGGACATTCGGCCGTCTTCACCGGTATCGATGGGACTGATCAGATGGTCGTCTGGGGCGGCCAGGATTCGAACCAGGTGCCTTTCGCCGACACGGGCGGTCGCTGGAAACGGCTCGGGAATTCCTGGACCCCGACGACGACAACGAACGCTCCTTCCGGCCGCGAAGGCCAGCCCGCAGTCTGGACCGGCCATGAGATGATCGTGTGGGGCGGCGACGATGGAAATGATTTCCTCAATACCGGCGGACGTTACGATCCAACCGAAGATGTCTGGCGTTCAATGAGCCTAACGAATGCGCCGAGCCCGCGCTTTGCTTTTTCATTTATCTGGACCGGCGACCGGCTGATCGTCTGGGGCGGCGCGATTGGTTTCGTCGGCGACACAAACACTGGCGCGATCTACGATCCAGTCACCGACACCTGGACAACGATGAGCACGGTGAATGCGCCTTCCGCGCGTAACAGTCAGGCGACGGTGTGGACCGGCTCGCGCATGATTGTGTGGGGAGGAATCAGCTCCGGCAATTACGTCAACGACGGCGCGATCTATGACCCGCGAACCGACACGTGGTCGCCCATGTCAAACACCAATGCGCCCTCACCGCGACTGTATGAAGCGGTCGGCTGGGACGCGACGAACATGTTTATCTGGAGCGGCACGAACGAGAAGTTTCATCCTTTGTCCGATGGATTCATCTACAACGTCAGCACTGGGGTTTGGAAAGCGATCAGCAAGAAAAACGCGCCGGGTCCGCGCCTTGGCCCGACTTGCGTCTGGTCGGGCGAGGAATTTCTCGTCTGGGGCGGCTCCGACGCCGATGGCAACCCGATCGGCACTGGGGGAAAATTCGATTCCACGCACGGCAAGTGGACGGCCATCACGGCGACGAACGCGCCTGAGCCGCGCTCGGGTCACACCGCAGTCTGGGATGGCTCGCGGATGATCATCTGGGGCGGCTCCGGTCAGTGCTGCAACAATTGGTTTAACGACGGCTTCGCCTACAGACCGTAACTCTTTGTTCTTCCCATTCCACGGCCGAAACGCTAAACACAGCCATGAGCAAAATCATAGACACAATCGAAAACGAACCAATCACACTCGGCGACGACGGCAAGGTCACTTATAAGTCGAAAGCCGCAATCGATGCCGACGGCTCCGGACCGTCACACGGCGATCCCGACTGGCAGAACGACACCACCCTGCATCACAACGGCCAGGCCTTAAACGCCGACGTCGATCAATACATCGTCGTGCCCCCGGCGATCATTCACGGCGTCGAACCAATCGTCCTCGGAAGCCAGGCTCACGTTACCAATACCCTCAATGGCAGCACCTGCGACGCGGTCGTCGGTGACATCGGCCCTCACCGCAAGCTCGGCGAGATTTCCGTCGCGACCGCGCGAGCCCTGGGCATTCCTTCAAGCCCGCTCAACGGCGGGGTCGATGATCATGTAATCGAATATGTCATCGAACCCGGCGTGCCCGCGCAGGTCGACGGCGTGACCTACCAGTTGCAACCGTCCCATGCTCGTTAGGCAATTGCGCGTGTCTTCATCGCCGTCATCCCGACCGCCCATTCGTGCGCGATCCGTCTTCGCTATTCTCACCTCCGTCCTGTTGGTCGCGATCGGTATCTTTTTCGCAACCGCGGTCGCCCACGCAACCTCAAACCATAGTTATAAGCCGGGCGAATTTGGAGTTATCGTTGACGGCCTCTCGCCTGATGGCCATTACTCCATCGCGGCCCACGGCGAAGGCGATTTTGGATACAGCAATTTCCATCTTTATCTGATGGACGCCCGGACCGGCGGGAAGATCGGACCGCTGGAAGAGATCAAGGATACGCTCGACACCGGCGCGAGCGCCTTTTACGCGCATTGGAGCGCGGATTCGCATCAGGTCGCCATACGCTATCGTGTCGATCGCCACGAGGCGATGGAAGTGCGCTATCGAATTGCTGATCATCGCGCCCGGCTCATCGCAGGGCCGAGCAAAGTGCCGGCCTTGCGTTTCACTGACACAACGGACCGCTAACTCTAGCGGCCGGTCAATCCAGCTCGCTTCTGCCGGGCGAGCAAGATCTCGGAAATATCGAGCGCCTTCATCCTCTCGCCACCCTTCGTATTGGCGAGGCCGTCGCTCATCATGTTCAAACAAAACGGGCACGCCGTCGCAAGAACTTGCGCGCCGGTCGCGACCGCTTCTTCCGCGCGCAGGTTCGAGACCCGCTGCGTCGGCGGCTCCTCGAACCACATCCGTCCGCCCCCCGCGCCGCAACAGAAGGTCTTCTTCCCGCAGCGCGGCATCTCGCGAGTCTTATGCTCGTTAGGCGATGCAATCACTGCCCGGGGCGCCTCGATTTCGCCATTGACGCGCGCAAGGTAACACGGGTCATGCAGCGTGACCGTTTCCTCGCCGGCGGCATCCGGTTGCAGTTTCCCATCGGCCATCAGTTTCGCGAGCAGGTTGGAATGATGTTCGACTTCGTACTCGCCTCCAAACTGCGGGTACTCATTCTTGAGCGTATTATAACAATGCGGACAAGGAGTCACGATCCTGCCGACCTTATGACGACTTAGCGTCGCGACATTCGTTTGCGCCCGTTCCTGGAAAAGAAACTCATCGCCAATCCGTCGCGCCGGATCGCCTGTGCAGGTTTCTTCCTTACCTAAAACCGCAAAGTTAACTCCGGCCGCCTTCAGTAACTGCGCAGTCGCGCGGGCGATTTTTTGGGCCCGCGGGTCAAAGGACGCAGCGCAACCTATCCAAAGAAGATATTCGAAATTCGGATTCGAATCGGCCGTCGGCACATCGAGACCTTCCGCCCAAGCCAGCCGCTCATTGTTAGGCCGTCCGTAAGGATTGGACTGATTCGCCACTTGTTGCAGAATCTTTGCCGGCGGTCCGAAAAGCTTTCCTTCACCGATGAGATCGCGCCGTAGATCACTGATTAGATCAACATGTCCGATCAGGACCGGACATTCCTGCACACAAGCCTGACACATTGTGCAGGCCCAAAGTGTCTCATCCGGGATCACCCCATGGGCGTCCCCGCCGCCTAACGACATTAAGTCTCGCAAATCCATCGCGACCCGCTTCGGCGAAAGCGGCTTGCCCGCTGCGAAAGCGGGACACGCATCCTCGCAGCGGCCACATTCCATGCAGGCATCGAGGCTCAACAGTTGCTGCCGGTTGAAGTTTTGCAGATCGTGCACGCCGGTGCGCCCGGTCTCTTCGACTTCTTTAATCGTTAGGGGAACGAGCGCTCCCATCGGGCGTTCCGGTCGCAGAGCGATATTCAGCGGTCCGGTGATCACGTGGAGAAACCGGTCGACCGGGATGGTGACGAAAAAGATCGCAACGAGAATTGTATGCAACCACCACGTCCACAAATGCATTGTCTGAGCTGTGCCGATAGTCAGCCCCTGAAGCATCGAGCGATCGATCAGCCAGCCGACAATCGACCAGTGAGCCAGCCACGGTTGCACCTGCGTGTAGTGCAGGCGAAGAGCCTCGACCGCAAACCCAGTTATACCTAACGACAAAAGGATGCCGAGTAGCCACCAGTCGCGCCAATCATGACCCAAGGCCGGCGGCCGCCGAAAGGCCCGGCGGTACATCGCGATAAGACATCCAGCGCAGAAGGCGACTCCGAAAATATCGAGAGTCAGCTCGTAAATGAGGTAGTACCAACCGTGGTGGAAGTTATAAGGGCCGTCGTGCGCGATCGAAAGGAGGGTCGTCCCAATCGTCAGGATGACAAAACCGCTAAAGAGCAGGAGATGCAGCAGCGCGCCGAGAGTTTTCTTGTGCACTCGCTTCTGCGCCAGCGCATAGATAACCAGACGCTGCAGCCAAACGCGTGGATTTCGCTCGAAGCCGCCCGGCCGGCCTTTGCGCCATCGCCAAAGGTGGCTTATCATCTGGCGGACAAGAAGGCCGATACTCAACGCCATCATGGCGAAAAACACGACCTGCATCCATGGCGAGATATTACCGAAAACCTCCCGCGTCGCCTGGTTAACGTCGAGCGGCTGTCCCATTCTCGTTAGGCGCGGCGAAGTGCCTCGATCAATTCGGGAACAAGCTGATGCAGGTCGCCAACCAGACCATAAGTGGCCATCTGAAAAATCGGCGCCTCGGGATCCTTGTTAATCGCCACGATCACGCGCGAATCCTTGATCCCGGCGAGGTGTTGAATGGCTCCGGAGATACCAATTCCAATATATAACTCCGGGGCCACAATCTTTCCCGTCTGGCCAATCTGGTAATCGTTAGGCACCATCCCGCAATCGACCGCCGCGCGGGTTGCGCCGACTGCGCCGCCAAGAACATCAGCCAGGCCCCCAACAAGGCGCTCGAATGTTTCCGTATCCTTTAGCGGCCGCCCACCGCTGACGACTACGCGCGCATCGGATAAGTCGGGACGATCGGAGACTCGTTCTTCGCGAGAGATAAATTGCATTCCTTTCGGCAAAGAAGTTTCGTCGACCGGAAGCTTCTCTATCGGACTTAGGCTGGAACTGGGCGCCGGCATCGCGAAAGAAGTAGGCCGAATCGTCAAAACGCAACGATCAGATGTTACTCTTACATTGGCCAGCATGCTACCGGCGTGCGTCGCGCGCTTGTAGGTAGAAACACCGTCGATATTCTCGACCGCGAGAACATCGGAAACCATTGGCGCCTCGAAAAGAGCAGCGACCCGCGGCAGGACATCCTTGCTAAAGGTGGACGAGCTCGCGATGACTGTTTGCGCCGATTCTTTGCACGCGACTTCAGCAATGACGGCCGCATAACGATCAGCCAGAGGCTCCGCTAACGCTGGGTGGTCGGCAAGAAGCACGGACGTCGCGTCGTAAGACTGAAGTGTGGGTGCTAATGCGTCCAGCCGATGGCCGAGAAGAAGCAGCGCATAGCTATCCCCAACCTGACGCGCGAAAGTCATCGGATGCAGGGAGGACCGCTTAAGGCCGCTCGGTCCGTGTTCTATGACTATGAGTGACTTCGCCATCTTATAAGACTTTGGCGTCGTTCTTCAGCCTGGCCACGAGGTCCGCGATGGAATCCACGCGCGTGCCGGCCGGCCGTTTGGGCGGACGCGCGGTCGAAAGGATAACTGTCAAAGGCTGGACAGTTATACCGAGTTGTTCACAAGTCGCGACCTCAATAGTCTTGCGACGGGCTTTCATAAGGCCGGGCAGCGAGACATAACGCGGCTCGTTCAAACGCAAGTCCGTAGTTATGACTGCCGGCAAGCTGACCTCAATGACTTCCAGCCCGGAGTCGGTCTCACGCGTGCAGCAAGCGCGCGAATAGTTATCGAGGAATTCTATCTTCGAAACGAAGGTTGCCTGTGGCCAATCCAATAGACCGGCAAGCATCTGGCCGACCTGGTTCGAGTCATCGTCAACGGCCTGTTTGCCCATGATGACGAATGACGGTTGCTCCCTCCCGACTAACGAGCAAAGGATTCGTGAAATGGCGTAGGGATCGAGCGCGCGCGAGTCATCGACGCGAATGACCCGGTCGACGCCCATTGCCATCGCCGCACGAATTTGCTCGTCCACCGCGGCTGGACCAATTGTCACTCCGGCAACTTCCGCGACATCGCCGCGCTCTCGCATGCGCAGAGCCTCTTCGATCGCAATTTCGTCGAAAGGATTGATGACGAACTTGGACGCAATGTCATGACTCGACATCCCGGCGTCCGCCGGATCAGGGACACTTTTGAACGCGACGAGAATTTTCGCGAGCGGCATGGCTTGAGTTATAAGCCGAGGAGGGAGGCGATGATGTTGCGCTGGATCTCGCTCGTGCCGGAGTAGAGTTTGCTACCGATCGCGTCGCGTAACTCTCGTTCCACTTCGTACTCGATCATATAACCATAACCGCCATGGATCTGGATCGCGTCTTCGGCACACTTAACCCACGCATCACTTATGTGGAGCTTGGTCATGGCAGCTTCGAGATAGACGGCTTTGCGCTGACCGGTCAGCCACGCGCAGTGGTATAACATATGTCGCGCGCTCTCGACGCGCATTTTCATGTCAACGATCTTGGTTGCTACCTGTTGATACTTGCCGATGGAATGACCACCTTGTTTGCGCTCGTTGGCATAACGAATACAAGTCTCGAGTAATCGCTGCATCGCACCGACCGCGCTGGCGAGGATGCAACCGCGTTCCCAAGTCATCGAGCGGGTGAAGAGCCAGCTCCCGGCGCCTTCCTTGCCGAGCAGGTTTTCCGCCGGCACTTCGCAGTTCTCGAAAAATACCTCCGACATCGGCGCCGTTCGAATTCCCATCTTTTTAATCCTATGACTCGGATCGAAGCCGGGCGCCCCTTTTTCGACGAGGAATGCGCTGATGCCTTCGGCACCGCGGGATTTGTCGACCGTCGCAAAGACGACGAGAACGTCAGCGATAGGGGCGTTGGTGACAAAGATCTTGCTGCCGTTGAGAATGTATTTATCTCCTTTTCTAACCGCGGTCGTGCCGAGATTGAACGCGTCCGAGCCGCTGTTAGGCTCACTCATCGCATTGCCACCTATGAGTGTGCCATTGCAAAGACCGGGCAGGAATTTTCTCTTCTGTGACTCATTACCATGAGATAGGACAGGTATGACCGCCGTCCACATATGAGCATTGATCGAGAAAAGGAGTCCGTTGTCCTTGCAAGTGTAGCCGAGTCTTTCAAGAGCACCTACAGTCGTTAGGGCGTCTTGTCCGAGACCGCCAAAGTCCGCGGGCACGAGCAAACCCGGAATGCCAAATTCGCCGCACTTCTTCCAGGCATCGTGATTAAAGATCGCATCGCGATCGTGCGCGATAACGTCGTAATTCAACTGCTCGCGGCCGAAGCGACCGACCGCGTCGAGTAACTCTCGTTGTTGGTCCGACCAGGAAAAATCCATGAGTAGATGTGCGTGAAGTGTAGTTAGAAGTTGTCGCAGCCATGAGGGCAAGGCTGGTGCCGTGCGCTCCGCGCTAGGCGGCAAGCGCCGATTCTAGCGGCGGGCGGGGATGTGGTCAAGCGCCCGGGTGCCTCCGACGCCTTTCGAACGGCCGCCTGGAATAGATTTCGTCGGCGGGCTATTGACGCGTGCATTAGTTTGTCTAAACGCGCGAAATGAGAAAGGGCAACGAATACCTCCCGGAGTAATCGTTTCTGCGCTCAGCCGATGGCATACCAAAAACTTCGTGAACGCTGATTTGAGTCGTAACTTCGTATTTCAGAGTCATCCTGAGTTAGACTGATTCCAATGAGAGATCGCCCGACGTCGGCAAATTATGGACCCTGGCTTGTCGGCCTCGGTGCTGCTCTTTGGGGAACGGAAAGCGCGTGGCGGATTCCGCTCAACGGCCTGTTCGCCGCGCAAGTCATCGTCTTTTGGGAGCACGTTCTCATTTTTCTTCTATTTCTGCCCCTATTTCTCCCGCGGCTGAAAGAGATAAGAGCTATCAACTGGAGCACGTGGTGCTGGTTGATTTTTTCCGGCTTCGCGGGCTCCGCGGTGGGCACGATTTTTTTTACTCTGGCGCTTAAGTTCGGCAACCCGACGGCGGTGAATGTAATTCTGAATGTGCAACCGATTTTCTCGACCCTCGGCGCCTGTTTTTTCTTTGGCGACCGGCTCGGGCGGGGCTTTATTCGTTATGCTGCCATAGCTATCGTCGCCGGAGTGTTTCTATCTGTCGAGCATCCGACACTTATAACTCAATCCTTCGCCGATGCGGGATGGAATCGTGGCAGCAGTTATGCCCTGATTTGCGCAGTTTTCTGGGGACTATCAACGGTCGCCGGTCGTGGAGTGATGACGCAAATGTCCCTCGAGTTAGCCGCGAGCCTGCGCATCCTGATAGGTCTTGTTTGCATGACTCTTATTTTGTTTGCCGGTGGCCAACTGCATCTCGGATCGGTCTGTCCGGCCGCGGTCCAGAGTCATCCTTATATCGCGCTCGTCTTCCTGATTTTGCTCGCTTCGATCTCCGGCGGAATTCCGTTGCTAATCTATTTTGCCGGTTTGAGCCGGACGAAAGCCTCGACTGCCGGTTACTTTGAAATGATGCAGACGCTCGCGGCGGTGTGCATCACTTGGGGGTTCTTTCATGCAACTCTGCGCTTGCATCAGGTGATCGCTGCGATCGTGCTTATCATCGCCGTGGCAATGGTCCAACGCGTGCAGGCAGCGGTGCGCGAGACTGTCGCCACTTAGCGCCAGTGTTTCACGAAGAGTGCTTTGATCGCCGGTGTCTGGAGGCGATAATTTTCCTCTTCCAAGCTCGGCAAATCGGGAAACCATTTCCACCAAAACATTCCCGCGAGAACCGGGCAGAGCTTCGGCAGATCGAGCGCGACGGCGATGCAGCGCTGCTGGATTTCGTCCGCATGTTCTCCGCCGGTTTTAAAAGCCCACGGCTCGGCCGCGGCGCGCGCGCTATCGTTGTAGCCGATCTCGACGAAAAGAATTTTCTTATTCTCATGCCCACGCGAGTAAGTCTGGAGAGCGGCGCAGCGTTTTTCCCAGGCGATCGCGATGTCGGCTTCGCCCGGATAACTTACACTCGTTAGGGGAAAATAGGCCAGCACGCCGATGTAATCGAGCGCGTCCCAGAATTTAACTTCCTCAAAGCTGTCCCAGTTGCCGCCATAAGTGAGCTTGCCGCCGTAAACGGCGCGAACAGCGGCGATGATTTTCCGCCAGCGCTGCTCGAACTTCTGCGCGTGCGTAAACTCGAGCCCGACACAAAACACAGCGGCGTGATGCTCCTGCGCGATCCGCGCCATCTTTACAATCCAAACCTCGTAATCGTTAAAAAAGCGGTCCCATTCTTCAGTTGTTTGGAAATCGATTTCGCCGCGCCAGAGAAACTTCGAGCCCCAGTAGGCAATGTGCGGGATGAGCATGACGGAGAGTCCGCGTTCGTGGGCCCAATCGAGCGGCGCGGTGATGTAGCGATCATTATCCATCTCGCGAAATGTGACGTGGCCGTCGTTTTGAATCTGTGCGTAGGGATGAATGGCGACGCTGTTCACGCCTAACGACTTCAACTCATCCAAGGTTTTCATCATCGCGGGCGTCTCCCATTCGATGCCCCAGGTTTGTGCGGAAACGGTCATGCCTTTGAAAAAACTCGGCGGTTCGGCTCCTTTTGTCGTTAGGCAAAGGAGCAGAAAGCAGCCGCCGAGGAATTTTCCGGCGATCCGTGTCGGCTTTTGCCTAACGAACCACTTTCGCCGCCGTCGATCGTGCGCGCTCACTGTGGTTGTGATAAACTCCCAGCCGCGAAATGGAAGTGGAAAAAGCCAATGTCCTCGGGGTTGGGATCAGCGTGATCGATCAGGCGCGGGCGCGCGAGCTGTTGTTCGCAGCCGCGGCGGCGGGAGAAAGAGGTTACGTGACTGTGACCGGCGTCCACGGCGTGAGTGAGGCGCAGAACGACGTTGAGCTGAAGCGCATTTTCAACAACGCGCTCCTCGCCACGCCCGACGGCATGCCGATGGTTTGGATGGGCCGGCTGCAAGGGTTCCGCGACATTCGCCGCGTTTACGGGCCGGATTTGATGTTGAATCTTTGCGAACATTCGGGCGCGAACGGCTGGCGACATTTTCTTTACGGCGGAAACGTCGGCGTCGCTGATGAGTTGTCGGCGACGCTGACTTCGCGATTTCCTGGCTTGGAAATTGTCGGAACCTTTTGCCCGCCCTTTCGGCCCCTTAATTCGGAAGAGCTGAGCGAATTGCAAGCGCAGGTGCGCGCGGCGCGTCCGGATTTTTTTTGGGTCGGTTTGAGCACGCCGAAACAGGAGCGTTTCATGGCGGAATATTTGCCGCTGCTGCCGGAAGTGAAAATTTTCATCGGCGTCGGTGCCGCGTTCGATCTTCTCACGGGCCGCGTCCGGCAGGCGCCGGCATGGCTGCAGCGCGCGGGTCTCGAGTGGTTTTTTCGTCTCACCCAGGAACCGCGCCGGCTTTGGAAACGATATCTCGTCAACAATCCGCTCTTCGTCGCGCGCGCGGCGGCGCAGCTTTCCGGTTTCCGAAAATACTTGCGAGCTTAGAGCTTCGCGGCAGTATCCACTTTTTTCTTTCGCAAAAATGGCCAGCGGAAAAATTGTCGTTTGCGGTGCGGGCGGATTCATTGGCGGTCATCTCGTCGATGCTCTCTTGCAACAAGGCGCGGTCGTGCGCGGCGTCGATGTCAAACCGACGTCGGAGTGGTTCCAGATTTTTCCCGCGGCCGAAAATGTGCAGCTCGACTTGAGCGAAAAAGAAGCGTGCGCGGAGGCGACGCGCGGCGCGGCGATCGTTTACAACCTTGCCAGCGACATGGGCGGGATGGGTTTCATCGAGAACAACAAGGCGCTTTGCATGCTCAGCGTTCTCATCAACACCCATCTGCTCGTCGCCGCGCGCGACGCGCGAGTCGATCGCTTTTTTTATTCGTCGTCGGCCTGCGTTTATGCGGCGGACAAACAGGTTTCGCACGACCTGACTGCGCTAAAGGAAGAAGACGCGTATCCGGCGATGCCGGAAGATGGCTACGGCTGGGAAAAATTATTCAGCGAAAGAATGTGCCGGCATTTTCGGGAAGATTTTGGCCTAACGACTCGGATGGCGCGTTATCACAATGTCTACGGTCCGCACGGCACCTACGATGGCGGCCGCGAGAAAGCGCCGGCCGCGATTTGCCGCAAGGTGATCGCGGCGAAACTTTCCGGCAGTCACGAGATCGAGATTTGGGGCGACGGCGAGCAGACGCGCAGCTTTCAATGGATCGGCGATTGCGTGAAAGGGACGCAGATGATTTTGCACGGCGATTTCGCGGAGCCGCTGAATCTCGGAAGCAGCGAGCTGGTCACGATCAATCGCCTTGTCGATCTCGCGGAGGAAATCGCCGGAGTAAAATTAAAGCGCCGCTACAATCTTTCCGCGCCGAAAGGCGTCAACGGCCGCAACAGCGACAACACACTCATCAGGAACATTTTTGGCTGGGAACCTTCGACCCGGCTGCGCGACGGACTCGAGAAAACTTATCGCTGGATTCACGACCAAATGACGCGCGGCACGCCCGAGCCAGTCGCGACCCGCGCTTGAGTTCGCGCCCGGCGAGATCATTGCCTGCCGCGGGCGAATGCGATAACTTCAACGCCAAATGCAAAGCGAATCGATAGCGCCGCCAGCTGCGAACGGCTGGAATTTTTTCTCCCTGCGCGCGCATCCGCTCGCGACATTTCTCGGCTTCGCGGTGCTCGCGATTCTGATTTATTTTTTCGGTTTCGTGCCGCTTTTTTCCGGTGCGCGATTGTCCACTTTTCGGTGGGCCTGGGAGGCGTGGAATCCGGAAACGAATTACGAGCACGCGAAACTGATTCCGTTCATCACCGCGTTCCTGATTTGGTACGATCGCGACCGGCTTCGCGCTGCGCCGCTCGGCAGCTCGCGCTGGGGCTGGCTCTTCATCGGCATCGGTTTGTTTTTGTATTTCGCGGCGGCGCGCACGTTGCAGGCGCGGCTCGCGCTGACGGCGCTGCCGTTTTTGCTTTTCGGCATCGTTCTTTATTTGTGGGGGCCGAAAGTCGCGCGCGTGCTGTTGTTCCCGATCGCGTTTTTGCTCTTCATGGTGCCGCTGAATTTTCTCGAGCAGGCGACCTCGAATTTGCAGTTCATCGAGACCGGCGCGGCGACCGCGATCTGCAACTTCATCGGCATTCACGTTTACAGCCTCGGCACTACGATTAACGCCACGAACGAATCGTTTCATTTCCAAATCGACGAAGGTTGCAGTGGAATTCGCTCGCTCATGGCGATCTCGATGCTCTCGGCGATTTACGGTCATCTCACGCAGGATCGCCTTTGGAAAAAACTGCTCATCTTCGCGGCCGCGATCGTTTTTGCGATTATCGGAAATGCTGGCCGGCTCGTTTCGATCATGGTCGTAGCGCGACTTTTCGGGCAGCAAATCGCGGGCGGTCCGTTCCACGCGATCTCGGGTTATCTTTCGTTTCCGTTCGCGATCGCGGCCATGCTGCTCTTCGGGAAATTGATCAACCTGCGCTTCGGCGATGTGAAAAATGTGACCGCGGCGAAGGAGACCGTCTCCTATGATTACTAAGCGCCTAACGATCGTCGCGCTCGTCCTCCTCGCTGGTTTCAGCACCGTCGCGTTTTTGCCCCGCGCCGCCGATTCGAGTCCGTCTGGAATTAAAATGCAGCTCCCGATTTTTGTCGGCGATTGGATGGGCGAAGACGCCGCCATCACGCAACGCGAGCGCGAGGTGCTCGCGCCCGACACGCAATTTGTGCGCAAGACTTACACCGACCTGCAAGGCGACCAGATTTATGTCTCGATCGTTTTGTCCGGCGACGATATGACGAACAGCATCCATCGGCCCGAGCGCTGTCTGCCCGCGCAGGGCTGGAGTTTGCAATCGTCCAGCCGCCGCAATGTCGCGCTCGGCGATGGCCGCGATCTCGCCGTGACCGAACTGCGCGACGCGCGCATTGTGCAGCAGAAAGGCGCCAACGCCGGCATGCTGCACGGCATGGATTATTATTGGTTCGTCGGTTATCACGACATGACGCCGTCGCATCTTGAGCGCACCGGGATCGATCTGCGCGATCGGATTCTGCACGGCTACAATCAGCGCTGGGCTTACGTGACGGTGGCCTCGATCGTAACCAAAGGCTGGGCCGAACAAGGCCGTTCCGAAGCCGAGACCGAGGCGATGACGGAAAAATTCATCCGCCAGCTCGCGCCGGAATTGAAACGGCCGGACGGGCAGCGGCTGCTCTAGCCTTTTCGTTAGGCAGCGCTTTTCGTTAGGCGCAGGATCGACTCGTTAGGGAACAATCGGCGGGAACTCGTTCTCCGTTTCGCCGGGATCGATCCCGAGCTGCAGCCGGCTGTGGCGCGTGCTGTAGAGAAAATAAATGATGAGCCCGAGCACAAGCCAGACGAAGAAACGAATCCAGGTTTCGATCGGCAGGCTCAGCATCAGCGCAAAACAAAAGAGCACGCCGAGGAGCGGGAAGACCGGCACAAACGGAACTCGAAACGGCCGCGGCCGCGTCGGATCTTTGCGCCGCAAAACAATCACGCCGCAACAAACCAGAATGAACGCGAAGAGCGTCCCGATATTCGTCAGATCGGCTAACGAACCAATATCAGTCAACATCGCGACCCCACCGACGACGACGCCAGTCCAGATCGTCGTGATATACGGCGTGCGAAAACGCGGGTGAATCCGCGCGAAATATTGCGGCAGCAAACCGTCGCGCGCCATCGCCATGAAAATTCGCGGTTGCCCGAGTTGAAAGACGAGCAGCACCGAAGTGAGTCCGGCGAGCGCGCCCGCGCTGACAAGCGCCTGCGCCCAAGGCTTGCTCGCAAAGGCCGTCGCGACCGCGGCCGAGTCGCCGAGATAAACCGTGTATTTTTTTATCCCGGTCAGAATCGCGGCCATGAGGACGTAGAGCAGCGTGCAGATGATCAGGCTCGCGATCATTCCGATCGGCAAATCGCGCTGCGGGTTTTTCGTTTCCTCGGCCGTCGTCGAAACGGCGTCGAACCCAATGAAAGCGAAAAAGACAATCGCCGCGCCGCTCATCACCCCACCAAATCCGCTCGGCGCGAACGGATGCCAGTTCGAGGGATGAACCATGAACGAGCCGAACGCGATCACGAAAACAACCACCGCGACTTTGATGAGAACAATCGTCGTATTCGTGGTCGCGCTCTCGCGGATGCCGTAAATGAGCAACACCGTCACCGCCGCCACAATCAACAGCGCCGGCAGATCGAGCGCGATCGAGTAGCCGAAAAGATGCGGCAACGCGAGCGTCGAATAATACTGCGAAGCCTCGCCGCCCTGAGCAATTTTCGTTGCCGCCGTCGTCGGATCGGTCACGAGCCAGATCGGAAGTTTAATTGCGCCGTGACTCAAACTGTAAAGCAGCTTCACGAAATAATCCGACCAGCCTTTCGCCACCG
Source organism: Chthoniobacterales bacterium (assembly GCA_036490335.1). GTDB lineage: Bacteria > Verrucomicrobiota > Verrucomicrobiia > Chthoniobacterales > UBA10450 > Palsa-1392. The sequence continues at coordinate 28,163 of DASXEB010000007.1, read as the reverse complement.
CCATGTTTCCGACCGCGTATTCGAGGATCAAATCCCAGCCGATAATCCAGGCGATGATCTCGCCTAACGTTGCGTAGGAATAGGTGTAGGCCGAGCCCGAAACCGGAATCATCGCCGCCAGCTCGCTGTAACAAAGCGCCGCAAAACCGCACGCGATCGCCGCGACAATGAATGAGACCGCGACCGCCGGACCCGCCGCCGGCCGGCCAACAACGAGCGCGGTGTGATGAATGGCCGCGATAATAAAATTCAGCACCGGCGTTTTCACGAGCGACTCGCCGGCCTTCGCGACTTCGCCGGCCGCGGCCGTGCCCGCGAGCGCGAAAATCCCCGCGCCGATGATCGCGCCGATCCCGAGACAAGTGAGATCGAGCGCGTTGAGCGACCGCTTCATTTTGCGATCGGGCGCTTCCGATTCGCGGATCAGGAGTTCAGGACTTTTGGTTCGAAAAAGTTTGGCGGCCACGAAGTGTCTCCGGTTATTGCGCTGCGATTTTGTCGAGGGGACGCGCATCGTGGCATTGCCCGCGCGCCGCGGTCAATCCTTTGTTTCGCCTAACGAATGCATCCGCGCCCCGCCGCTGGCTCGGATTTAGCTCCACAGAATTCCATGTTCGCGCTTCCAGCAATCTCAGCCACGAATCTTTTCGCCGGCTTGATCTTCAGCAGTATCGGCATGGTCGGCTTCATTTACGGCAAGCGCCTCCATCTTTGGAAACCAATGTTCATCGGCGTCGCGCTCATGGCTTATCCCTATTTCATCGACAACACCGCGCTCGTCTGCGCGCTCGGCTTCCTCGGCACGGTCGCGCTTTTCCTCACCCGCGGCTGAATTGCCTAACGATGCCTAACGAGTCGCTTCGCGATGGACTTCGCGGCCGCGATTGCCTAACGTTGGCCCGATGTCGGACCACACGACGCAGCTCATTCTCGGCGACGCCGCCGCTTCCGAGCTCAATCGCCCGCCGCGCCGGCGCTGGTTTCGGCGCAACAAAAAACGGCCGCCGCCGTTGACCCATTGCGAGAATTGCGGCTCCGCCCTGACCGGCCCGTACTGCGCAAAATGCGGACAGCCCGCGATCGATTACCGGCGTTCCTTCGGCACGCTTTTGGCCGACGCGGCCGATGCGTTTTTCAATATCGACGCGCGTTTTTTCCAGTCATTCGGCTGGTTGCTGATCAAGCCCTGGCGATTGACGAACGAATTCGTCGAAGGCAAGCGCGCGCGGCACGTCCATCCGCTGCGCGTTTACCTGATCGCGAGCGTCGCGTTTTTTCTCGTCATCAATTACCTCTCGAAAAATGCCCACATGCACGGGCACGCAGGGCGCGACGGCAACACGCCCGTCATCGCGATCGGGCCGGCGTTGCTCGCCCCGAAGGTCGCTTCGCCGACCGCTTCGCCCGCCGCCTCCGCCAGCGCGACGCCGGGATTTTCTTTCAACATCGGGCCGTCCGCCTTCGCGCCGCCCTCCGCAAATCCAAAGGCGTCGCCTAACGATGGAAAAGCATTCGAAGAAGTCGGCGACGAAAAGGACCTGCCGCCCTTCGCGCGCTGGATGGTGCAGCGCTCAAAGGCAAAGCTCGGACCGAGCGGCGACCGCGGCGATCTTTTCGTCAAAACGCTCATCTCAAATCTTGCGCCGATGGTGCTCTGTTGCATTCCGCTTTTCGCCTTCGTCCTCAAACTTCTCTACATCTTCAAGCGCCGTTTTTACATCGAGCATCTCGTCTTCGCCTTGCACACCCACGCCTTCGTTTTTCTCAGCACCATCGTCATCATCGGCCTCGGTTTTCTGCTCAATTGGAAAGCGCCCCCGGCCTTCGCGCCGCTCGTCTGCGTCTTTCTTTCCTTCGCCGTCCTCGTGCAGTTGCTCATCGCGATTCGCCGCGTCTATCGCCAGAATTGGTTCGCGACCATTTTCAAATTCCTCCTCGGCAGCTTGATTTATCTCGTCGTGCTTATGATGGCTTTCGCGGTCACGGCCGTCGTGACGCTCGCCCTTCCTTGATTCGTTAGGCAAAAACTTCCCCGCTTGCCCCGCGCTCGCGCGCTGCTTAAATCAGCCCATGGGTCGCCAATGGCTCCACGCAAAACGCGAAGTCGCCGGCTTAAAAAAAGGCCAGCTCACCGGCAAGCTCGTGAAAGAAATCATGGTCGCGGCCAAGCTCGGCGGCGCTGATCTCGGCGGCAACGCGCGCCTCGCCGCCGTCGTCGAAAAAGCGCGAAAACAAAGCGTCTCGCGCGATGTGATCGAGCGCGCGATCAAAAAAGGCGCCGGCATCGGCGGCGAAAAACTCGAGCTCGAGCAAATCGTTTTCGAAGGTTACGCGCCGCACAAAGTCCCGGTCATCGTAGAAGTGCAAACCGACAACAAAAATCGGACCGCGCCGGAGATTCGCGTCCTCTTCAAGCGCGGCCAGCTCGGCGCTCCCGGCAGCAACAAATTTCTCTTCGATCACGTCGGCCTCGTCGAAGCACATCACGTCGACCGCGCGACCGATGCCGAAGCGGCCGCGATCGAATCCGGCGCGCAGGATTTTCTCAGCCTGACGAACTCGGACGATCCCGAAATTCCGGCGGACGCGACCGGCGCGCGTTTCATCACCGGGCCGACCGATCTGCACGCGGTCTCGCAATGGCTGGGCGAAAACGGCTGGACGATTGTGACGAGCGAGCTCGGCCACATCGCGAAAAATTTTCCGGAGTTAAGCGACGAAGATCGCGAACAAGTCGGCGAGTTTCTCCAGACGCTCGAAGATCACGAAGACGTCCACCGCGTCTGGGCGGCGCTGAAATAGCTGCCGCCGCGACCACCGGAAGCTCGAAAGCCGGTCTCGCCGGTCAAAGTCTGGCTTGGCGGCCGCCTTTTCCCTCGTCGGAGCCGCCCAGTCCCATATGGATCGCCGCGCGCCTGATATGAGACCCTATGGGTCTGATACGAATCCGGCTGAATCTCATATGAATGTCTTCAAACCTCATATGAATCTCCATGGAACTGACATAAATCCCGGCCGAACTCATATGGGTTTCGGGCGAACTCATATAAGACTTTGAGGGACTCATATGAATCTTTGGGCGTTTCATATCAGTCTCGGGAAGATTCATATCAGTTCTTGGACGATGCATATGAGTCTTCCGCAAACTCATATGCATCGTCGCGCTTCTGATGGCGAAATTCGGCTGCCTAACCCAAAAGCGTCCGGGCGAGAGCAAGGGCCTCGTCGATCTTCGACCCATCGCGGCCCGCGCCGCGCGCGTTGTCCGGCCGGCCGCCTCCTTTGCCGCCGACAATGGGCGCGACTTTTTGAATCAACGCCCCGGCCTGGTATTTCCCGGTCAGCTCTTTCGGAACCGCGGCGACGAGATCGACCCGGCCATCGGAAGATCCGGCGAGAAAGATCGGGCCGGCGAATTTCGCTTTCAAGGCGTCGGTGATCGCCTGCAAAAGAGCGCCGTCGGCATCCGGGATTTTTTCTACGAGATAGCTCGCGCCCGCGTTCGCTTCGAGCAGCTCACGGGCGATTTCCGCGCCCCGTCTTTGCGTCTCCGCGCCGGCTGATTTCGCATTCGCCTTTTCCCAGGCATGGACTTCGTTTTCGATTTTTTCGAGGTGGGCGGCGCGCGCGTCGATGCTCGCGCTCATCGTCGCGGCGGAGCTTTCGTCAAACTTCGGCAGCGGCGCGAGATCGTTTTTCCTTTTCGTTAGGCCGTCAAATTTTTCCTCCTGGCGCCGCACTTCAACTTTGGCCCACTCCATCGCAGCGTCGCCCGCGACCGCTTCGATCCGGCGAATGCCCGCAGCGATCGCAGATTCGCTGACAATGCGGAAATGCGCGATCCCGCCCGTCGCGCGGACGTGCGTGCCGCCGCAAAGCTCCATCGAGTAACCGTTCAATTCGTCAGGCGCGCCGCCGATCTGCACCACGCGCACGAGGTCGCCGTATTTGTCGCCGAAAAATTGCATGATGTCGTCGCGCCCCTTCGCTTCGGCGTAGGGAATTTCCCGCCACGAGACCGGCGCGTCCTCCGCGATTTTTTCGTTCACCAGTTTCTCGACTTCGCGCACCTGCGCCTTCGTCAAAGCGGCGCTGGAAAAATCGAAGGTCAGCTTTTCCGGGCCGACGTAGCTGCCTTTCTGCGTCGCCTCGCGGCTGACGATTTCGTGCAAGGCCCAGTGGAGCAAATGCGTCACGGTATGATGCCGCTCGATCGCGCCGCGCCTTTGTTTTTCGACCTTTACGGTCACTCGCTCACCGACGTGGGCAAACGGCGGAGCTACTCCAACTGGGCTGACGCCAGTTGGCTTGTGCTGGTCTCCAAGTTTCAAGAAGAAAGTCGAACCGCGCTTTATCGTATCGATCACATCAATAGAGGTGCCGTCTTGGCGAGTAATAACGCCTCGGTCCCCGACTTGCCCGCCCATTTCCGCGTAGAGTGGCGACTCGCTTACAATCGCATAATAGATGTTTAGACCCGGCGCGATAGAATCGCCCTCGAACGAGATCAAATGTGTATTGGTCGTCAGGTTTTCATAACCAACGAATCGCGTTGGCGGAAAATTACCTGCCATACTGACCACTTCTTTTCGCTGCGCTAGTCGTCCTCGGGACCGCTGCTCGTCCATCAATTTCTCGAAGCCGGCGACGTCGACCGTCAGGCCGCGCTCGCGCGCCATCAGCTCGGTCAGATCGAGCGGAAAACCCTGCTCGTCGTAAAGCCGAAAAGCGAACGCGCCGGAGATGGTCTGCCCGGGGAGCGCACGCGACTCGCGTGCCTCGTTAGGCGACTCGCCTAACGAACGCCCGCTCTCCGGCGTCCAAACCCACGGATAATCTTCATCGTTCCCTGCCGCGCCCGTCCGCCAGGGATTGCCGCAGATATACAGATATTTTTCCTGCAAATCTGCTTCCGATCGAATGAGCCGATCGAACGATTCCTTTTCCCAAATCGGGCCCTCACTCTTGCGCAGTTTGTTGATTCGATGCGCCGAAACCGATTTGATGTTCTGCAAAATTTCCGCGAGCGAAAAGAAGACGGCGTTGCCTTCCGTGTCCTGCGTTTTGATTTGCGGCTCGATCAGCAGATGGACGTGATCGGGCATGACGCAGGCGGCGTAGAGATGGATGTGATTTTGTTTCGCGGGGAAGAGGATGCAGGCGAGGGCGAGGTCGCGTTCTGCGGGAGTGAGGTCGCGGCGTTGCCCGGTGCTGAAGGTGATTGCGTACTTGGCCCACGGCCGCTCGAAGTGCGGGAGGCGGCGTTTGGAATAGCGGGTGGCGGATGGGGGGAACGTTTCCGGCGAGTCGCCGGAAACAGCACGCGGGTCGCGTGCGCTCCCCGGGCGCTGGTTTGCGCTCGTTAGGCGCGAGACTTCGGCTTCGAAAAGGGCGATGCCTTTGTCGAGGGTTTTGTTGAAGGATTCTTCTTCGCGCTGGATCGTTTGTTTGATGCGCGACTGCTGTGTCCGAAGTTCGGGGAAAGCTTCGCCCATCGTCAGGCTGAGTGTGTCGACGAGCCTGTAGAAGAATGGCTCGTGCATGCCTAACGAACGACCGTAGCGCACCGCGCGGCGCAGGATGCGGCGGAGGACGTAGCCGCGGCCTTCGTTGCCCGGCTGGATGCCGTCTGCGACGGCGAAACTCAGGGTGCGGATGTGATCGGCGATGACGCGGAAGGCGATGTCGATTTTTTCCTGCGCGGTCTCGCTGCTGCCACCTGATTTCGGCAGGGTGGCCGTGTAGGTCTGGCCGCTCAGCTTTTCGATTTCGTTGAAGATCGGGCGAAAGAGGTCGGTTTCGTAGTTCGAGATTGTTGAACTAAAGTCGGCGAAATTTTTCGTGCCTTGAATGATTGCGGCGACGCGCTCGAGGCCCAGGCCGGTATCGACGTGGCGTTGCGGCAGCGGCGAAAAACTTGCGTCCGCGCCGGCGTTGAACTGGATGAAAACGAGATTCCAAATCTCGATGCAGCGCGGATCGTCGGCGTTGACGAGCGCGCCGCGCGTGTCGCCGGCGGGTGTGAGATCGACGTGCAATTCCGAGCACGGACCGCACGGGCCGGTCTCGCCCATCATCCAGAAATTGTCTTTTTTGTTGCCGTTGACGACGTGGATGGCGGGATCGAGCCCGGCCTCGCGAAACAACTTTTCCCAATGCTCGTGCGCTTCGACGTCGAAGCTGGCGGGTTCGTTAGGCGCCGGTCGGTAAACGGTCGCGTAAAGACGTTCGGCGGGAAATTTCCAGCGCCTAACGACCAGCTCCCAAGCCCACTCGATCGCTTCGCGCTTGAAGTAATCGCCGAAGCTCCAGTTGCCGAGCATCTCGAAAAAAGTGTGGTGATACGTGTCGAGGCCGACGTCGTCGAGGTCGTTGTGTTTGCCGCCGGCGCGAATGCATTTCTGGGTGTCGGCGACGCGCGGCGGCTGCCACGGCGCTTTTTGCTGGCCGAGAAAAATGGGCACGAACTGGTTCATGCCGGCGTTCGTGAAAAGCAGATTCGGCGCGTCGGGCAGGAGCGACGACGAGGGCACAATGGTGTGTGCTTTCTCGCGAAAAAAATCGAGAAACGATTGGCGAATCTCAGCCGACGTCATCGCCCGATTGTAGCGCGCGCGGGGAAAATTTCATGTCGCGGGCCGCGTTCTCCGCGCCGGCCGAATGTATTCGTTAGGCGCAGGAATTTGAACCGGGGCATTTTGTTCGGCGCGTGGCGCGATTTTTGCAGCAAGAGGCGGAGGTTCGCACAAAGCGCCTGCCGGCAATGGCCCATATACCGATTCCGTTTCGCTCCAAGCTGGTGCTTTGCTTCGGCGCCTTTTGCATTTTGCTCGTCGCGATCGGCGTCGGTTTTTTCGTCAGCCTGCGCTCGATCGAAATTTTGCACGCGCAGGAAATCGGCGGCCAAAACGCCGCCTCCGCGACGGCCGCGCGTCTCCGCGAAATCAAATTCCTCGGATCGCTCGCGCATGGATTTTCGGTCGCGTTTGCGTTTGCGATCGGCTTCTGGGTCGTGCGGACGGTGCGCAGTCTGCGCAAGGCGAAAGCGGTTTTGCACACGCGGGTGAGCGAGTTCGAGCACGCTGAACAGGCTTTGCGCGAAGGCCAGGCGCGCTACCGCACGTTGGTCGAGCATTCGCCGGACGCGATCATGGTCGTGTGCGACGAGCGAATTGTTTTTCTCAACCCGGCCGCGCTCGAAATGTTTGGCGCAACCGATCCCGAGCAGATGCTCGGGCAACGCTGGGAGGTGACGGTTCATCCCGACGAACGCGCCGAAGTCGCGGTGCGCACGGAGCTGATCCTGGCCGGGAAACAACCGCCGCAGGCCGAGCGGCGATTTCTGCGGCTCGACGGCTCGACCGTTTACGCGGACTCGCGCGTGGTCGCGTTTCTCTACGAAGGCAAACGCGCGGTGCAGGTGATCGCGCGCGACAACATGGAGCGCAAAATCGCGCAGGAGAAACTGCACGCGCAGGAGAAACAATATCGCCTGCTCTTTGAGGACAATCCTTCGCCGATGTGGGTCTACGATATCGACTCGTTAGGCATTCTCGCCGTCAATCACGCGGCCATTTCCACTTACGGATACTCGCGCGAAGAATTCCTCGCCGGAACCTTGCGCAATTTTCATTTGCCCGAGGACATGCCCGTGGTCGAGAAAGCGGTCGCCTCCGAGGCCGGCTCGTCTCGTTACGGCATCGAATCCCGGCACCGGAAAAAAAACGGCGAAGTCATCAATGTCGCGGTTTATTCGCGGCCGACCATTTTCGACAACAAGAAGGCGCGGATTGCGCTCGCGATCGATCTGACCGAGCGCGCCGCGGCCGAGAGCAAAGTGCGCGAAAGCGAAACGAACCTCGCGCTCGCGCAACGCGTCGCCGGCATGGGCAGCTGGGAATATCGCCCGGACAAAAAAAACAAAAACGAACGCTTCCGCTGGTCGCAGGAGACTTATCGTTTGTTTGGCCGCACGCCTGAGGATTTTCGGCCGTCGCTGCGGGCGTTTTTGGCGGCGGTGCACCCGGAGGATCGCGCGTACGCTGCGATTCGGCTGCGCGCTTTTGCCGCGAGCAATGGTTCGCTCCACGCCGACTTTCGCATCATCAGACCGGACGGCTCCGAGCGCATCGTCCACGCGGCCGCGGAAAAAATTCGCATGCCGCAAAACGGCGAATTGGTGAAAATCATCGGCACGGTTCTCGACATCACGCAGCTTCGCGCGGTCGAGAAACAACTGCGCGAGGCGGAGCAAAAATATCGCGCGATTTTTGAAAACGCGTCCGAAGGAATTTTCCAAAGCACGCCGGGTGGACGATTCCTCGCGATCAATCCCGCGGCGGCGCGGATTTTCGGATTCGCCTCGCCCGAGGAAATGATCGCAGAACGTTCCGACATCTCGCGGCAGAGTTATGTGCAGCCGTCACGGCGCGACGATTTCATCCGCGCGATCGAGGAGCGCGGGGTGGTCAACGGTTTTGAATGCGAAGTCTATCGGAAGGACGGAACGAAAATCTGGCTCCACGAAAACGCGCGCAAAGTCGCCGACGAAAAAGGCCGGACGCAGTTTTACGAAGGGACTTTGCAGGACATCACGAAGCGAAAGCAAATCGAGGAGGCGTTACAGCGTCAGCAGACGGAATTGCGCACGCTGTTCGATCTCATCCCCGCCATGGTCTGGTTCAAGGACACGCAGAATCGCATCCTGCGAGTGAATCACGCGGCCGCGCAGGCTTCGGGCCAGTCGATTGAGGAAATCGAAGGCAAGTCAGCGCCCGCGATTTATCCACGCGACTTCGCGCAGTTTGTTATCGATGACGCGGCTGTGATCGAGTCGGGCGTCCCGCGGCTGGGCGCAACGGAAAAAATCGTGCGCGCGGACGGCCGGGAGATTTGGATCCAGATGGACAAGGTGCCGTATCGCGACAAGGAGGGAAACGTCATCGGCATCGTGGTGCTTGCGCAAGACGTGACGGAGCGCAAAGCGGCGAGCGAGCGCATGGCCGAGCAGGCTGCGTTGCTCGATCAGGCGCACGACGCGATCCTGGTCCGCGATCTCGAAGGTCACATTCTGTTTTGGAGCAGGGGAGCGGAGCGGCTCTACGGTTACACGCGCGAAGAAGCGCTCGGCCGCAAAAATCCGGACCTGCTTTACGGTTCCGACAGCGCCGATTACGAACGAGGAAACGCGGTCACGATGCAGAAAGGCGAATGGATTGGCGAGCTGCGCCAGCTCGTCAAGGATGGCCACGCGGTCACTGTCGAAGCGCATTGGACTCTGACTCACGACGACGAGGGCAAGCCGAAGTCGATCCTCGCGATCAATAACGACATCACCGAGCAGAAGAAATTCCAGGAACAATTTTTCCGCGCGCAAAGGCTCGAGAGTATCGGCACGCTCGCGAGCGGCGTGGCGCATGATCTGAATAATATTTTGTCGCCGATCATGATGGCGACTTCCGTCCTGCGCGAGAAGATCGATCCGGGCGAACGCGACAAATTTCTCGACATCGTGGAAGGCAGCGCGCGGCGCGGCGCCGAAATCATCAAGCAAGTGCTGACCTTCGCGCGCGGTGCCGATGGCGATCGCGTCCTTCTGCAACCGATTTATTTGCTCGAGGAAGTTTCCAAGATTGCCAGCCAGACCTTTCCAAAATCGATCGCTTTCCGCACGTCCTACGATGAGACTGTCCAATCGATCGAAGCCGATCCGACGCAGCTCCACCAAGTGCTGCTCAATCTTTGCATCAACGCGCGCGACGCCATGCCCAATGGCGGGCAGCTCCGTCTCTCTGCGGAGAATTTTGAAGTGACTGATAACTACGCGCGCATGACTCCCGGCGCGACGCCGGGTCCTCATGTCATGATCGAGGTGACGGACAACGGCAACGGTATTCCGGAGAATATTCTGCCGAAGATTTTCGATCCGTTCTTCACCACCAAAGGTATCGGCAAAGGCACCGGGCTCGGCCTTTCAACTGTCGCTGGGATTGTGAAGAGTCACGGCGGTTTCATTAACGTCACGAGCGAACCCGGCCGGACGAATTTCAAGGTTTTTCTGCCATCGAAAAAGAGCGCTGGAGGTTATAACTCGATCCAGCCGGATAAGATGATTCCGCTCGGGCAGGGTCAGACGATCTTGATTGTCGATGACGAGGAAATCATTCGCCAGGTCGCGCAAATGATTTTGGAAAGTAACGGCTACCAAGTGCTCGTGGCCGAGGACGGCCCGTCCGCGCTCGCGCTCCTTGCCCAGCGAATGAGCGACATCGCGGCCGTCATTACCGACCTGGCGATGCCGGCGATGGATGGAGTGATGCTCGTGCGGACGATGCGCCGCATCGCTCCCGGATTAAAGGTCATCATCTCCACCGGCCGAGACCACGATCCACAGGGCGCCGAGATGATCGCACTCGATATTGATGGCTATCTCACGAAACCATATACAACCCGCAGCCTGCTCCTGAAGCTGAGTCATGTCCTGAACGGCGGGATCCAAAACGCAGCCTAACGAGAATAAGGCTCACCGGCAGATCGCTGCAGCGGGAGGAGCGTGATCGCGTCGTAGAAAGCCGGCTCCGGGTTGGTAGCAGGTGCAGCCGACCTGTGATAACTTCGCAGGCATGAAGCCCGACGTCGTGTTCGAAAGTAATCCGGCCTTTCGCAAGACCACCGACAGTTATAAGTCGGGCGCGACGACGCTTCCACAACGGTACTTCGCCTGGCCGGAAGTTTTCGCCGAGGAACGGAAAAAGATTTTTGCGCGGCGATGGATCTGTCTCGGTCATATAAGCGAATTGCCGAACACGGGCGATTACATCGTCCGGGAAGTCGCGGGTGAAAGTGTGATTGTCGTTCGCAACCAAAAGGGAGCATTGAACAGCTATTACAACGTCTGCCGCCATCGCGGAACGCGATTGTGCGAGACGCCGCAGGGACATTCCATGACTCTGCAATGCCCGTACCATGCCTGGACTTATAACCTCGATGGAGAATTGATCGGCGCGCCGCAGATGGAAACGGTGGACCACTTCGCCAAGTCACAGTATCCGCTTCGCTCCGTCGAGATCGACTCATTCGAAGGTCTTATATTCGTTAGTCTGGCAGATTCGCCCACGCCTTTGCCCCGCGTCTTCGCTCCTCTTCTTGGCAAGTTCGCTCATTGGAATCTTCCGTTGCTCCATTCCGCCCGGCAGATCGAATACTCCGTGCGCGCTAACTGGAAGCTGATCTTCGAGAACTACTCCGAATGTTATCATTGCCCGCTTGTCCATCCGGCTCTGTCGAGAATCTCTCCTTCCGACTCGGCCGAGAACGATCTCGTCGAAGGTCCCTTCCTTGGCGGCTTCATGAGGATCGCGCAAGGGAAAAGCCTGACCTTGAGTGGTAACGCCTGCGCTCTAAGTGTGGGAGAGTTAGAAGCTCAGGATCATGCGCGGGTCTTTTACTACTCGATCTTTCCTAATCTATTGCTAAGTCTGCATCCTGACTATGTGATGGTGCATCAGCTCTTCCCGCTCGCGCCGGATCGCACCCGCATTGTTTGTAACTGGTTTTTTCATCCACAGGCCTTCGGACGGTCCGACTTTCATCCGGAAGACGGGATTGATTTTTGGGACATGACGAACCGGCAGGACTGGCATGTTTGCGAGCTAAGTCAGCTCGGTATCTCATCGCGAGCCTATCAGCCCGGACCTTACTCGGCGCGCGAAAGCATTCCGGCCGCGTGGGACCGGGAGTATCTCCGGCACGTTGAGTAAGTCATTGCTTGTTTCTGCGCTCGCTCGGGTGTGAGTTGAAATTAAGTGGCACCGCGGCAAAGTGTCGGCGCGCAAGCATGAAGCAGGAACTCTACGATGTCGCGATCATTGGCGGCGGACCGGCCGGAAGCACCGCCGCCACATTGCTCGCTCGCGCCGGCCGAAGCGTCGTGCTTTTGGAGCGTGAAAAATTTCCGCGCTTTCACATCGGCGAGTCACTCCTGCCTGCCAGCATGGCAACCTTTGACCGGCTGGGTGTGCGGGAAAAGCTCGATCGCGCGTTTATGCCGAAATTTGGCGGGCAGATCGAGGCCGGCTGCGGCTCGCGTCGCGCGAAGTTCTACTTCAAGGACGGCTTTCGTTCCTACCGCGATCGTTCTTACCAGGTGATTCGCTCCCAGTTCGACGAGTTACTCCTAAGTCATGCCCGCGAAGCCGGAGCCGAGATTCGTGAAGAAACGACCGTCCATGAGTTAGCCTTTGGCGATGACTCTGTTTCGATAACAGTTAGTGAGGCGGATAAGAGTGCGGCAACGCTGCAAGCTCGCTATCTGCTCGACTGCAGCGGTCGTCAGACTGTGATCGGAAACTTTCTCCAACTGAAGCGAACCTATGCGCACCTTCAGAAGATCTCCGTTTTTTCCCATTACGAAAATGTCGATCGTCCCACGGGCATCGACGGCACACTTATCCGCATGGTTCGCGGGATTGACCGGTGGTTTTGGCTCATACCGCTTACTCCGACGCGCATGAGCGTCGGCGTTGTCGTGGATACAAAAACCTTTCGTGCGCTGGCGATGTCGCCGGAAGAGTTACTCGAGACCTGCATCCGGGAGCAGCCGTTGGTCGCAGATTCGATGCGCAATGCTGAGCGGGTCGAGCGCGTCTTTGCCGCCGGCGATTACTCTTATCGGATGGATGAGTTACATGGCGACCGCTGGCTGTTGGCAGGCGACGCGGCCGGATTTATAGACCCGGTTTTTAGCAGTGGTGTGTTCATCGCGCTTATGTCCGGTGAGACAGCAGCTGATACTTTGAACGAAGTTTTAGATCATCCGCAACGCCGCGAGCGGTTGTTTAAGAGTTACTCGCTCAGGCTGCGAAAGGTCATGGATATTTATCTTCGATTCGTCGACTCCTGGTATAGTGGCAGACAGTTCATGGAAGTCTTTCTTAATCCTACAAACATCCTGCAGATCGCGCCGGCCGTGAACGCGGTTTTGGCTGGCAGTGAGAGACTGGATTTCGCGGTTAGGTGGCGGATGTGGCTCTTTTATTTTTTTGTTCGCGCACAACGCTACATTCCCTTCTCACCGCGGCTTTCGCTTGTCCCGGCGCGGGCTAACTCCGGCGCCGCGGAACCCATTGCGGCCATGTCCTAGTTTTGCGCAAGTCTTATAACTCTCGTGCCGCAAAATTGTAACTCTGATTACGACGTGATTATAATCGGGGGCTCGCTTTCGGGCGCCGCGACTGCCATTCTGTTGCTAAGAGCAAATCCGGGCGCTCGCGTCCTCATCGTCGAGAAATCGGCGCACTTCTCTCGCCGGGTCGGTGAGGCTACGGTCGAGGTAAGTGCGTTTTTTCTCGGTCGCGTCCTCGGGATGACTCAGTATCTGAACGAGAGTCAGCTTCCCAAACAGGGTTTGCGTTTTTGGTTTGCCAACTCTGAAGTAACAAGTTTGGAAGAGGCGAGTGAGTTAGGCGGACGTTATCAGGTTCGTCTGCCCTCCTACCAACTGGATCGCGCGACTTTTGACGAGGAAGTCTTGCGCCGCGCTTGTGCGGCCGGGGCCGAGTTATTAAGAGAAACTACAGTTACCAATGTTGAGCTTTCGTCCGCAGGCGAACAAAGAGTTACAATCAAAGATAGCGATAACTCTCGAACACTAGGCGCGCGCTGGGTGGTGGATGCATCGGGAGTTAGTGCTTTGCTTGCCCGAAAGCATGGTTGGTGGCTGCCCAATACCGAACATCCAACCGCGGCCGCGTGGGCGCGCTGGAAAGGCGTGAAGGACTGGGATAGCTATGAGTTAGCGGAGAAATATCCCGAATGGGGCAGCGCCGTCTTCGGATTGCGTGGGAGCGCGACCAACCATGTTGTCGGAGACGGCTGGTGGAGCTGGCTCATTTCCCTCAAAGGCGGCGATGTCAGTGTAGGTCTCGTGTTTGATCAACGCCTCGTGGATTGGAGCAAGGATGAAACCCATCTGGGCGATCGACTGAAAGACTTTCTCATGCAACATCCGGTTGCGCGCGAGATGCTGGAGAACGCCAGATTCGATTCCGGCGACGTTCATTGGCGGCGAAATCTGGCTTACTCGAGTAAGACTTATGCGGGCGACGGATTCGTTCTCGTCGGCGACGCCTGCGGATTTCTCGATCCCCTTTACAGCCCAGGAATGGACTGGATTAGTTTCACGACCACGAATGCGGCGGCGTTAATTACCGCCCAAATGCAAAACAAGCCGATCGAAGCAATGGTTCGGCGGCATAACGCCAAGTTCGCCGAGAGTTATAGCCGTTGGTTCGGCGCGATCTATCAGAATAAGTATGACTACATCGGTGAGTTTGACCTTATGAGTCTCGCCCTGACTCTGGACTTGGGGTTTTACTATCTCGGAATTGCGTCCCAACCTTACCGGGCAGGAGCTAAAGCTCTTCTCATTCCTCCGTTCTCAGAGGTATTCGCGCGTCCGTTTTACTATTTCATTCGGAGTTATAACCGTCGTTTCGCGCAGATTGCCCGGCGGCGGCGCCGACTCGGCCTGCTCGGCAAAAGCAATCGCGGCCGCCGTCGCCTGATTCCTGGCTATTCCTTGCGAAGGACCGATGTCTCTCTCATCCTCGGGGCTACCATCCGATGGTTATGGCTGGAACTAACCGAGGGCTGGAGAAGCTGGGGCGGGATCGGGTCGACTCATCCCGAGAAACTCGAGACTGTTCGTGGCTAGGAGCTGAGACTTATCCTTCGCGCTTAAGTCAGGTAATGACTCGATAAGACTTCCCGGGCTGGCTTCGCCTAACGGGAAAGGATAATCGGAGCCAAGCGCGACGCGTTGCGAACCGAAGAGCTTGAGTAATAGACGCAAGGCATCGGCGTTGTGAACCAGTGAGTCGACATAGAAACGCGCCGGTTGCGTTTCACCATTCTCGTTCGTTAGCGCAAGGTAACTCGAAGGGTTGTTTGAGTTATCAACGGCGCATAAGTCTGGACGCACTTCGAAGCCGTGCTCGGTGCGGCCGGCGGTGAAGGGAAAAGAGCCGCCGCCGTGCGCAAAAGCGACGCGAAGTTTCGGGAAGCGGTCGAAGACTCCGCCAAAGATCATTGAGCAGATAGCCAGCGAAGTCTCAGCCGGCATGCCGACGAGCCATTCCAGCCAGTATTTCTGCATTCGTTCCTTGCCTAACATATCCCAGGGATGAACAAAGATGGCCGCATCTAACTCTTCCGCCGCGGCCCAGAATTCGTTGAGACAAGAGTCATCAAGGTTTCGCGTCGCTGCGCCGGGGTGAGAGTTAGCGTCGATGTGCGTGCCTATCTCTACTCCGCGCAGGCCAAGTTCCTCGATGCATCTCGTCAGCTCCCGCGCCGCTAACTCGGAATCCTGCAACGGAACGGTGCCAAGACCCGCGAAGCGCGTCGGGAATGCGCGCACCACTTCGGCGATGTGATCGTTCAGACGCCGACAAAGATCGAGCGTATCCGGCGGTTTTGCCCAGTAGCTGAACATGACCGGCACGGTTGACAAAACCTGCATGCTGACTCCCGCACGGTCGCATTCTTCGAGCCGGCGCGACGGTTCCCAGACGTTGTCGCCGATCTCGCGAAAGGAACGGCCGCCAATCATCATCCGCGCGCAACACGGGCGGTAATGGTCCAGCCTGATGAATCCAGGATAGCCATACTTGCGGTCGAGATCGGGCCAGTCTCGAGGAAGAATGTGAGTGTGGAGATCGACCTTCAAATTGAAGCTATGACTAACGAGTAAAGGTGTTAGTTCGAGTCAGGCTGATCCGTAAACGGCTTGGCCGGTTCCGGCCGCGGCACTTTGTGTCCGCATTTGCGGCAGGTGCGACGTTCTTCGTCGTCCCAAAAATCAAGCATCGCCTGGCTGAAGTGCTCGACGATGTCCCCGCAGTCGAAATCGATGTCTTCGACCCGCGCGCCGCAATTTTCGCAATAGAAAATGACGTGTTCGTGCTCTCCGGCCGGCCTCCGCCGCTCCACCACTACCCCGACCGTGTCCGGCGGCCGCACTGGCGCGTGCGGCACATTTGGCGGGATGAAAAACGTCTCGCCTTCGCGCACGAGATGATCGACGATGCGATCGCCTTCGCGGATCCGCACCTTGATGTCGCCTTTGAGCTGATAAAAATATTCCTCGGAATCGACCAGGTGAAAATCGTTCCGCGCATTCGGACCCTGGATCACCATCACAAAAAAATCGCGGCCGTTGTAGAGATAGAGATTGCTCACCGGCGGCTTAAACTTGTCCCGGTTCGCTTCGATCCAAGTTTCGAGATTGATCGGCGGCTCGACTTTGCTTGCGTTCATATTTGGTCGGAGTTATCCGACACCTTTCTAAACCTCGCGGGCGGCCAGCTCAACTTTCTGGCTCCGCAAATGCGTTTGAGTGGCGGCCTTTGTTTTCATCGACGACTGTCGATCGCACTCTTTCAAGGCTGATCTTTTGCCCGTCAACATGAACGAAGAACCATTCTCGGAAACGGCGAGGAAACGCGATGCTTTCGCCCGCCCGCAAATGGTGCCGCCGATCGAAGAGCGTGGCGGAAATGTGGAGACGGTGCTGCGCGGCGCGCGCGAATTTGCCTAACGAATGCGTGTTGTTCTCATCGCCGGGCTCGCGGTTCTCTTGTGGAGCCTAACGAATGTGCCGTGGACGCTGGACGATTACGATCAGGCGAAACAGGCCTACACATCTTTTGAAATGGTACGCCAGAATCACTGGCTTTATCAGCACACGCCTAACGAGGGCGTTGCGACGAAGCCGCCGCTCGTCGGCTGGGTTTCGGCGGCGATTTTCGAGGCGACGCGCAACTGGGAAATCGCCTGGCGACTGCCATCGTTCGTCGCCGCGCTCGCGTTGCTCTGGCTGATCGCGCGCGCGGCAAACGCGGCCGACGGCGCGAGCGCGGGTCTTTTCGCAGTGAGCGCGTTTGGCCTCAATCTTCTTTCGGCGCGACTCGCGACTTTTGTCCGCACGGACATGCCGCTCGCGCTCGTGACGTTTCTGATCGGGCTGCAAATCTGGCAAAAAATTCGCCGCGCCGAAACCTGGAGCACGCGCGATCGCGCAATTCTTTGCGCGCTCCTGACCGCGGCGATGCTGATCAAAGGCCCGATCGTTTACGCCTTTATTTTGCCGGGCCTGATCGCCTATCAGACAATGCGGCGGAGGAGCGGCGCGCCGGGCGGATGGAGCGGTTGGTGGCCGTGGATTTTTTCGCTCGCGATTTTTCTCGCGTGGGTCGCGGGCGGGATCGCGACGCAGCCGGGCTTCTACGAAAGCGTGGTGCTGAAAGAATTTGCCGGACGTTTCACCGAGACGTTTCACAAACCACAGCCGATTTATTTCTACCTCCCGCATCTGCTTCAAAAATTCGCGCCCTGGAGTCTGCTCAGTATCGGCCTAACGATCGTTTTCTGGCGCACGAAAACGGCCCGCGGCGAACGACTGCGCCCGGAAACGCTCTGGCTGATTTGCTGGAGCGTTGGCGGATTGGTCTTGATGTCGATCATTCCGTCGAAGCGGGTCGATCGGATTTTTCCGGTTGTGCCGCCGCTTTGTCTATTGTTAGGCAGCCAGGTTGCGCTTGCGACGGCCTCGGGGGAATTGCGCGAGAAAGTGCGGCCGTGGCTGCGAGCTTCCCTCATCTTTGCCTGCGTTTTCACCGCCGGCTACACCGCTTGGAAAATCGAAACGGCGCACCGGCAGAACAAGGACGCGCTCGTCCGTTTCGCGAGCGAAGTGCGCGCGACCGCGGCGCAACAGAACCTGCGCTACGAAGTCGTTGGCGCCCGCGAAGAAGGGATGCTGCTTTATTTGCGGCGCGACCATTTCCTCGCGCCCGACGATGCCGCGCGGGCATGGCAAACGAACGGCGTGAATGCGCTCGTTTTGCCTAACGAGTCATTCTCGCGCCAGAAAAATTCGTTCGCCAACGCCCGGCAACTTCTCCTCTCCGGGGAATCGCCGGTCGTTCCGCGCTACGTTTTTATCGCGCGCACGGCTCCCTGAAAAGCGCTCGACAGCCAGCGCTCAGCCGATAGCATGCTGCGGTTCTGCCTAACGAGTCGATGGATTTTCCGAAAGCCGAAATCGAAACCCTTTGGTGTCCCTGGCGGGTGGAATATTTCGAGCAGGAAAAACGCGATCCCGATTTTCTCGCGAAGGCCGCGCGGACGAAAGACGACGCCGCCCATCTTGTCGTGACGCGGCGCGCGCACAGTTTTTTGATGATGAATCGCTACCCCTATAGCGTCGGGCACCTGATGGCGGCGCCTTATCGCGCCATCGGAGAGTTATCCTCGTTAGGCAACGACGAAGTGCTTGAACTCTGGCAGCTCGCCGTGCACGCTCAGGGACTGTTGCGCATCGCGATGAAGGCTCAGGGTTTTAACATCGGGCTCAATCTCGGCGCCGGCGCGGGGGCGGGCGTGCCCGGTCATCTCCATCTGCACATCGTGCCGCGCTGGGAAGGCGACACCAATTTCATGCCCGTGCTCGGCGGGGTGCGGCTGCTTTCGGAAAGTCTGCGCGGGCTTTACGAAAAACTTCTCGCGGCGCAGGATCATCTCGCGCAAGATTTGCCTAACGATGCCTAACAATCCCAATAACCCGACCTGGATCGAGCCGCCGCCCCCGCGACAGGACGGGCTCGGCTGTTTCGCGAAAGGCTGCCTCATCACGATCGCGGTCCTCTGCCTGATCTTCGGCCTCCTCGTCGTCGGCGGATTTTTCACCGCGCGTTACGTGCGCCACGCTTATCTCTCGACCAAGCCGCGGCCCATCCCGGTCGCGCCTGCGACGCCGGAAGAAACCCAGACGTTGAAGCAGCAGTGGTCCGATTTCAGGGAAGTCGCCTCGCGGAATGAGAACCTCCCGCCGGCCCAGCGCCAGCCGGCGCATCTCGAGTACACGGCCGGCCAAATCGACCAGCTCATCGCCGCCTCGAAAGCGCGCGGCCACGTTTCCGTCGGCATCGCCAACGGCGTCATGGCGGTACAATTCAGCGTCGCGGCGAACGACCTCAGCCGCGGCCGCGTCAGCCTTCCGGGGGTGAGCGATCGTTATTTGAACGGCACATTCACCGTCCAGACCGCGGGCCCGACCACGCCTTCCGGCGTCGTTATCAGCAATCCGAAATTGAACGGCCGCTCCGTGCCGTCGTCGCTTTTCGACACGTCGTATCGCGGCGAAAGCCTGCGCGATTACGTCTCGAGTTATTCAAATGAAAACGCCATCGGCACCTTCCAGATCGTCGGCGACAAAGTCGTCTTCGACAGCCCGGGCCCGCCGTGATCAGGGCGCCTGACCGCGCGGCGGCTTGATAATCTCGCGCACGAAAACATTCAACTGCCCGTCGGACTGCTCGCGCACTTCAGTGATTTCAAACGGCCGGCTCGCGTCGCGCTCGACCGTCGAGCCCGGCTCCGGCAACGCCGCGCCCGCGGGATAATCGACGATGATGCGCGGCTTGTGCGAGAAGAGATTGATCGAATCGGGAACGCCGCCGGTCGGTCGCAGGACGGCGCGATTGCCATCCGCGAAATTAACCACGAACTGACCGCGCAAATAAATCCGTTCGCCCCGCGTGCCGTTTTTCGCCACATCGTGGAGCGACCGCGCATCGATTAAACGGCCGACCGGCATTTGTCCCGGCGTGAAAGTTTTCCAGGTCGCGCCCGTCGTCGAAGCGAGGGCGACTGCGGGCGTCGGCGAAGGCGCCTCGATCGGGAGCGCGCGCATCACTTTCGGCGACGGCGAAGCCGAGACCGCGGTCGCGACCGGCATGTCGTTAGGCAAAGTCCGCGGAGTTGTTTCCGGCGCGGGCTCGCCGCGACGCACGATCGGAGTCGCGAGCGTTTTTCTCGCCTGGCTTAATTGCGCGAACTCCAGACGCTGCGCGCGCGAGGCGGTCGCGATCACGGGCGGCGTCGCGGTTTCCGCGGGCGCGGCGGGCTCCACGCGGACGAGCGCGTTTGTAATTGGCGAAGGCGTGCTTTTCACCGGCGCCAGTCCGGCGATCGCGACGCTGCCGTTCACCGGCGCGAGCTTTTGCCGATACTTATCGTAATGCGTCTCGGCCACGCGCAACTCATCGTCTTTGAACAACGGCCAGCCCGCCGCGAGATTTAATCCCGTCGGCGGCTCGAGGCTGTAAGTCCCGCTCCCGCGCGTCATCGCGTAGCTCCCGTAGAGCAGCGGGATCGCGGAAATCTGGATGCGCCCATCCGGCAATCGCTCCGCGTGAATCACCGCTGACAAATCGTGCGTGCGCTCGAAATTCAGATCCATCCCGGTCACCAGCATCGGCGTCAACAGCTTCGCGTCGTGCTCATCCGCCGTCGTGAAAATATGCTCCATGAGCAGCTCCGGCTCCTGCACCGCGCGGGCCAGCGCGACCGCGCCCGGGCTGAACATATCGTCCCGCGTCAGCTCGCGCGCCGACATGATATTGAACCGGCCCACCACATACGTCACCAGCCCGTGCACCTGCTGATAATTGCGGATGAAATTGCGCGTCAACTCCGCATCCTTGCGCCTCAGCTCCTCCGGCCCCATCGCGCTGTAGCGCGCGAAAAGCTGCCGCGGATTGAGAAACTCGCCCGGCGGCGCCGCCGTCAGGGCAAAGCGTTTTGGCGGCTCGATCTTGTGCAGCTTTTGCAGGAGGTGATAACTCTCCAGCCGCTCCGGTTGACCGAAGACATAGAAGCTCCCGAGCCAGGCCGCGAAGACGAGCCCGATCAAAAGCAGGATCAGGATCGTCCAGGCAAAATAATTCGTCTTTTTGCGCCGGAAATTATGCGAATCGTCGAAGCGAAAAAGATCGGAGGCCATCAGTCGACACGGAGACTCGACCCGCGCACGCGCCCGTCAAGCCGGACGGACCGGCTCAAACGAAGTGCCGCAACCGCAGGTGCGCGCGGCGTTCGGATTGACGATGCGAAAGCCCGCGCCCGTCAATCCATCCTGAAAATCCAGCGTCGCGTCGCGCAGATAATCGGCGCTCTCCGCATCGACGAAAAATTCCACCTCATCGTGGCGCACGACCACGTCCCCCTCGCGCCGTTGCGCGAGCGACATCTCATATTGCAGTCCCGAGCAACCGCCCTTCGCCACCTGCACGCGCAGACCTTTGCCGGTTTCGTCAGGCTGTTCCGCAAGCAGCGCGCGCAACTGCCCGACCGCGCTCTCCGTCACGTGAATCATCGAGGGGAACACCCTACCGCGGAGGAGGGGAAAAGTCAACCTAACGAGTGCCGGCGGGACTTGAAACGACGAAGCTCCCCTTCGTGCTTTTCGTATCCTTTGTCGTGAATGAATCCAGTGTCGAACGTCTTTTACTTTGGCTGGAATAGGTTGCGAAAATTTCGTTGCCGCCCACTCGGGCCCGCGACAGCTCGCCACGATGAAAAATTTCCCACAAATTGGAAAAAGGAGGCCGCAAAAAACATTTTTGTGACCCACTTCGAGCGCAACCGGTCAAAAAAAAGATTTTTGTGACCCACCTCGCTCGCAACCGGTCAAAAAAAGAATTTTTATGACCGACCTCGCTCGCGACCCCTCGCCACGATAATTTTTTTTTGCCCCTTTTTTTATTTTGCAGGTCCACGATTCTCGCGGCGACCTCAAGGCGGCCAAGCCACAGCGCACCCTTTTTTTTTGGCGGCCTGCCTGCTTCGCGGTGCCTGCACGCGAAGTCGGCCGGGTCGATTAACGGCACGCGCAGCGGGGGGGCGCGCGTTCTCCGGAGTCGGGCGTGGTCGTTGGTGAGCTGCCGGCTCCTAAGGCGCGCCGCCGCGTTTGACGGCGGAGAGGGCGTTGAGCCGGCCGTTGCCGTAGGTGTTGTTAGGCGAGGCGGGCGGGCCGGAGTCGCAGGTGTTGTCCAAAATGTGGTGGGCCGATTTGTCCATGACCTGTTCGGTCTTGGCGATGTTGTTTTTCAAAGCTGGGTCGGCCGACCAAAGCAACGCGACCGCGCCCGCGACGTGCGGGGTGGCCATCGAGGTGCCGCTGAGGTAGGCGTAGGAGCTGTTCGAGCTGTAGTAACTCGAGCGCACGTTCGTGCCGGGCGCGGCGATGTCGGGTTTCAAACGATTGCTCCCGTCGGCCGTGACGGGTCCGCGGCTGCTGAAATCCGCGATTGTGTCGGTGCCGTTATTGAGCGCGCCGACCGAGTAGGCGGCGGCGTAGATTCCCGGCGGATTTTCCACCGTTGAACAGGCCGGCCCGGAGTTTTGCGCCGCGACCACGGGCATGATCCCGGCCATGCGTTGCGCCTTGATCGTCGCCTTCAACGTCTCCGCGCTGCAACCTTCGCTCGGCGGGCATTCCCACGAGTTGGTCGTGATGTCGGGCGCCTTGCTCGGATCGCCCTGTGAAGTGTTGCCGCCGACCGGGTAGGGGGCGAGGAAAAACTCGAAGCATTCCATGTAGCGCGCCGGTGTGCCGGTGCCCTGATCCATGTTGCGGCAGCCGATGCATTGCGCGCCGGGGGCCATGCCGATTTGGTTGCCCATGCCGTCGTCGCCGATCGTTGTGCCCATGGTGTGGGTGCCGTGGCCGTAATCGTCGCACGGCTGCGGCGAGTCGGGCCCGCAAACCCCGCCGCCGGTGTGGACGGAGTCGTGCCAGTTGTAATCGTGGTCCGCGGTCGTGCCGTTCCAGCCGCGGTAATGCGGTTTGATCGCGTTATGCGTCCAGAGGAAACCGGTGTCGCCGTCGGCGATGACGATTCCCTGTCCGGTGTCGCCGAGGGCCCAGACTTGCGGCGCTTTCGAATAAGCGATGCCCTGCTCGACGGTGTCGGTCTCGTTAGGCTGGGCCTCGACCGCGGGCGCGATCGCGAGGTTGTTGTGGATCTCGGGGTTTCCTTCGACGCGGTCAACGTCGTCGCGCGCGGCGAGGGCGAGCGCATCTTCGGCCCGGCCTTTCACCCAAATCGCATTTACAATATAGAAGGCGCGATGTTCGAGATGACGCGACTCGAGCCAGCGAAGGATCGGCCCCTGCGTCGCCTGGCTCTTGTTCCACAACGCGTCGCGCACGAAACGGCCTTTCTCGGCCTTCGTCGGCAACAATTCCGCCGGGCGCAGATCGGCCTGGTCGCGCAGCACGACGATAAATTCCGCCTGCTGTCCCGCGGCCGTGTGCGCGGTGACCCAGGGGGCGATTTTGCCTTGCGCGGTCTCGGTATCGACCGCGCGCAGGGAAGCGATCGCGCCGATCGCCGCCGCGCCCGCCGCGGCAAAAAAGAGCGCGCAAAGAATCCGCCGCAGCGGATGCGAAGAAGAGGTAGGTGTCATGCGCGCAGACTGCGCCAGTCGCCGCGCGCTCGACAAGCACAAACTGCCGGCAGCTTTGCCTAACGAATGGATCGCGGCCCTTCATACCATGTCATCCTGAGCTGGCGCAGCGCAGCGAAGGACCTCACGATCGCGCGCGACGTTTTTGCCAAAGGCGCAGTTCACCAACGCTTCTCAGGTCCCTCGCCGTCTCCGCGGCTCGGGATGACAAGGGCACAACGCGGCGCCCCGGGCGCACAGCCGGATTGGTTTGCCCGCCGCTCGCCTAACGAATAAAGCCGCGAAGAAAAACGCGCTTGCCAGTTGACGGCTGCGGGCGAAGGGAAGAGCAGTTCGCGAGTCCGAAAGTTATGCCGAAAAAGACGCCACCTTCCGCCCTCGTCAGCGTGGTGATGGGGAGCGAGTCGGATTGGGAAACAATGCGGCATTGCGTCGAATGGCTCGATCAATTCGGCGTGCCTAACGAACACCGGATCGTCTCCGCCCATCGCACGCCCGAGCGCATGGCGCGGTTCGCGCGCGAAGCCGACGGGCGCGGCGTGCAAGTCGTGATCGCGGGCGCAGGCGGCGCCGCCCATCTCCCGGGAATGATCGCCGCGCAGACCTGGCTGCCGGTCCTCGGCGTGCCGGTGGAATCGCGTGCGCTCAAAGGTCTCGACTCGCTCTTGTCGATCGCGCAAATGCCCGCGGGCGTCGCCGTCGGCACGCTCGCCATCGGCGTGGCCGGCGCAAAAAACGCCGCGCTTCTTGCCGCGAGCATCATCGGTTTGCGCGACGAGAAGGTGCGGCGCGTCGTGGAAAAATTCCGCGCGCGCCAAACTAAAAAGGTCCTCGCGCAAAAGCTGCCGTGACTGGAAAATTCTTTCCCGGCGCGACCATCGGCGTGATGGGCGGCGGCCAGCTCGGCCGCATGTTTGCCATGGCGGCGCGGCGGATGGGCTATCGCGTCCACATTTTTTCGCCGGAGGAAAACGGCCCCGCCGCGCAGCTCGCCGATCGCGCCACGACCGCAAATTACGAAGACGAAGCACTCGTTAGGCAATTCGCGCGCGAGATCGACGTGCTTACCTTCGAGTTCGAGAACATTCCCGAAACCACGCTGCGCTGGGTCGGCGAGGAAGGACTCGTTAGGCCGCACGGCGAGATTCTGCGCATCGCGCAAAACCGGCGGCGCGAAAAGGAATTTCTTTTTCAACACGGATTTCCGGTCGCGCCTTTTCGCCGGATCACGAGCCGCGACGGCCTAACGAGTGCGCTGGCCGGGATCGGCCGGCCGGCGATTTTGAAAGGCGGCGCGTTCGGTTACGACGGCAAAGGCCAGCAACGGATCGATCCCGAGACTGACGTCGAAAAAATCTGGAGCGCGCGCGAAGAAGACGAGTGCGTGCTCGAAGGCGTGATCGATTTCGAGAGGGAAATTTCCGTGATTGTCGCGCGCGGCCCTGACGGCGCGACGGCGGTTTTTCCCGTCTGCGAAAACATTCACCGCGCGCACATTCTCGACGTCACGATGGCGCCCGCGCGGATCGGCGAGCGCGTCGCGAAAGCCGCGCGCGACCTGGCCTGCGCGGTCGCGGAGAAGCTTGATCTCGTCGGTTTGCTTGCGGTCGAAATGTTTCTTTCGCCTAACGAAAAGCTAATCATCAACGAACTCGCGCCCCGCCCACATAATTCCGGGCATTGGACGATCGAAGGTTGCCTGACGAGTCAATTCGAGCAGCACGTGCGCGCGATTTGTGGGATGCCGCTGGGCGCGACTGAAGTGCTGCAACCCGCGGCGATGGTTAATCTGCTCGGCGACGTTTGGAGCGAGGGCGAGCCGGCCTGGGACGCCGCGCTCGCGGTGCCGAACGTCCATCTTCACCTTTACGGCAAACGCGAGCCGCGACCGCGCCGCAAGATGGGACACCTGACCGCGCTGGCCGCGAACGTCGAGCAGGCGGCCGAATCGGCCTTGCGCGCGCGGGACAATCTTTGTGCAAACCGAAATCGTCAGCGCGCGCTCGCCTAACGAATGCGACAAAGCGGTCGCGCTTTTGCGCGCGGGCGAAATCGTCGCGCTGCCGACCGAAACCGTTTACGGCCTCGCCGCCGATGCGCTCAACCCGGAAGCGGTCGCGAAGATTTTCGAAGCGAAGGAACGGCCGCGTTTCGATCCGCTGATTGTGCATTTGCCG
Organism: Chthoniobacterales bacterium; assembly: GCA_036490335.1. GTDB lineage: Bacteria > Verrucomicrobiota > Verrucomicrobiia > Chthoniobacterales > UBA10450 > Palsa-1392. The sequence goes on along the minus strand of DASXEB010000007.1, from coordinate 2,673 downwards.
GCGCGCGACTGGCTCGAGCGCGTGGCGCAGATCGATGCCGGCGCGAGTTCGTTAGTCGTTAGGCTGATTCAGCGCTTCTGGCCCGGGCCGCTGACGATTCTGCTCCCGAAAACCGACTTGATTCCCGACATCGTGACCGCCGGCCTAACGAACGTGGCCGTGCGGATGAGCGCGCATCCCGTCTTCGCCGCGATCGCGCGCGAACTTGATCGCCCGCTCGCCGCGCCGAGCGCAAATCGTTTCGGCCGCGTCAGCCCGACGACGGCGGCGCATGTGAGCGAAGAATTGGATGGCCGCATCCCGCTCATCGTGGACGCGGGCGCAACCGAGCACGGCCTCGAATCGACGATCGTGCGCGTCGGCGGAAATCGCCTAACGATTCTGCGCGAAGGGCCGATCACGCGCGAAGTGCTGGCGGAGTTCGGGGAAGTCGATGCCGAAACCAGCGCGACGCGGCCGAACGCGCCGGGCCAGCTCGCTTCGCATTACGCGCCGCGCACGCCGCTCGTGATCGCGGAAAACATTTCGCAATTCGCACCGCCGGCTCATCAACGCTGCGGGGCGTTGCTCTGGAGCAGCGCGCCGTTTTCGGAGACTTTCGTCGAGTCGCGCCGGCTGAGCACGACGAACGATCTGCGCGAAGCGGCGGCGAATCTCTTTCGCGAAATGCGCGAGCTCGATCGCGCCGGGCTCGACCTGATCGTCGCCGAAGCCGTGCCGGAAAAGGGCCTCGGCGTCGCGATCATGGACCGGCTGCGCCGCGCGGCGCATCGTTAGGAGGCGAGCTTTTGTCATCCTGAGCCGCGGAGACGGCGAGTAAACTACCTCATCTTATTCTTATCGGACTGTCGTCGATCTGCCTCGCGCAGATCGCCTCGGCCCAATGCACGGACACGTGCGATTCGACAAAGTTGAACACTTATCGCGGATACGACTCGCTGCCCGGAGATACCGGGGGCAGCAACAGTGCGTTTGGTGCCTTCACCTTGCAGCACAATACCTCGGGCACGGAAAACACCGCCATCGGCGTCTCCGCGCTCATTGACAACTCAACGGGAATCAACAACAACGCGCTCGGCACGTATTCCCTCTTCAATAACTCGACCGGAAGCTACAACACCGGCGCCGGCAATGCCGCCCTCTCCAACAACACCACCGGCACCTATAACACCGGCGTCGGTTTCGATGCTCTCGATGGCTCCAGCGGTAACACCGCGCTCACGGGAACGGAAAATGTCGCTCTCGGCGACTACGCTCTCAGCAAGACGTCGGGCGCCGCTTCCTACAATACGGCTGTCGGCGGTCAGGCACTCCTCAATAACACCGGCAGCGGCTGCACGGCGGTCGGTTACCAGACCCTCACCGCCACCACGACCGGCTACCATGATACAGCCATGGGAAGCTATGCCCTGCCCAGGGTCACCACTGGCGGGTATAACACCGCCGACGGCAGCGGCTCGCTCAATAGCAATGTCACCGGCAGTTACAATGCGGCCGTGGGAGACAGCGCGCTCTTCGAGGCGACCGGCAGCAACAACACCGCGATCGGCACCTTCGCGATGGAGAATGTCACGACCGGCGCAAGCAACATCGCCTTGGGATACAATGCAGGTAGCAGCCTGACCTCTGGCAGCAACAACATCGACATCGGCAGCCCGGGCGCGTCGGGTGAAGCAGCCACGATTCGCATCGGCGGCAGCGGCACGCAGACCAAAATCTTCGTCGCCGGCATCCGCGGCGTGGCCGTGAGCGGCGCCCAGCCGGTCGCCGTCAATGCCCAGGGCCAGCTTGGCGTGAAGGCTTCTTCCGCCCGCTTCAAGGAAGCGATCCAACCGATGGGCGACAAAAGCTCAGCCATCCTCGCGCTGCATCCGGTTAGTTTCCGCTATAAAAAGGCGCTCGATGCCTCAGGCACGCCTGAGTTCGGCCTCATCGCGGAAGAAGTTGCCAAAGTGGACCGTGACCTGGTCTTCTGCGACGAGAACGGCAAACCGTTCACCGTCCGCTACGACGAAGTGAACGCGATGTTGCTCAATGAATTCCTCAAAGAACATCACACCGTCGAAGCGCAGACCACCACCATTGGCGCGCTTCGGAAATCCGTCGCCCGGCAAGAGTCGCAAATCAAAGCCCTGAGCGACGGCCTGCAAAAAGTCAGCGCCCGCTTGGAAGTGCAAAAGCCAGTGGCGCGCGTCGTCTCCAACCAGTAACCGAACGCGAGATTCAAGGAAATCTCCCTGCATCCGGCGCCGGAGGAACTCGTTTCCTCCGGCGCTTTTTTTCTTCAAGCGCCTCGATGCCATCGCGAAATCGTCCGCCCACCCCACCACTGTCACCCCTTGTCATCCTGAGCCGCGCAGACGGCGAAGGACCTCACAAGCGTTCGAGCGGCTTTCGCCTTTTCCGAGAACGTCGCGCCCAACCGGGAGATCCCTCACCGTCTGCGCGGTTCGGGATGACAACGCTCCCTCGCTCCCTCGCCAAAGCGCGCCCCCAAAAACTTTCTTCTCCAGCGGCATTGCACTTGCTGCATTGCAATGCATGACAATCACACTTGAACAAATAACCGCCCATAAAGAACGGCTCCAACGCGAGGTCGTGGAGCGCGAATGCATCATCGCCGGCCTAAACGTCCTCCAAACCTTCGTGCAGAGCCAGCCCGCCAAAAAACCG
>DASXEB010000021.1:0-50637 GCA_036490335.1 Chthoniobacterales bacterium | reverse complement strand
GAAACCGGCCACGCTGACCATTCAGAAAGCACTCACCTTTAATAGCGACGCGAGCTACACCTGCACCTTGCAGGCAAGCAAGAAGAGGTCGGCCAATGACGAAGTGGTGGCCAACGGCGTCACCATCAACAGCGGCGCGCAGTTCAATCTGCACGTGCAGGGCAAACTCAAAGCCGGCACCGGCTTCACCGTTATCAGCAATACCGCAACCACACCCATCAGCGGCACCTTCGCTAACCTTGCCGACGGCGCGACACTCACCGTCGGCAGCACCAAACTGCAAGCCAGCTATGAAGGCGGGGACGGCAGTGACCTCATTCTCACGGTTGTGCCCTAACGATCAAGGATTCGCCGGAGGCGGCGGTCCCCAAAAAAAGCATTGACATCGAAAAACTAGCCGCTGTACAACGATCGACATGAAAACGCTCCTCACCGGGATATGTTCACTTCTTGGCTGCATCCTCTTCGTCCTCTGCGCGCTGAAGGTTGACTCTCTCGCACAATCCAGTCCAACGCCGACACCGACACCAACCGCTACGCCGGGAGCGCCGAGCTGTACCCCTACTCCAACAATTACTCCGCCGGCCGACGGGTGTGTGCCTTGGTCTCCCAACTGTAAACCCTGCGCCAGCGACCCCTCTTGCACGCCTAACCCTTGGCCCACTTCGGCCCCGACTATAACACCGATTCCGTCTGCCTACCAACCTACCGACGGAAGCGGCACAGTTTTGGAGTGGCGAAGATATCTTCCTACTTCGACCGGTCCCTGGCCCACCGTTCTCCTCGTCCACGGCGGGCAGTGGGAAGCGGGTAGCCCGTACCAGGGAATAGTCGAGCAAGTAGCTGAAGACCTGCAAACCCACGGCTTTTACGTCTTGGTTCCAACCTATCGCCTAGCTCCTTGCGGCCGAATCACAGGTCAGCCACCGCACGACAGCACACCTGCTGGCGAGCTCTGCGGACGCCCGTTGCAACAGATCGCTGACATCAAATCGCTAGTGCGTGCCGCCCGCGCCGAATCGAACTGTAAAGACGGCGAAGTGGCCGTTGTTGGAGGCTCTGCGGGTGGTACTCACGCTATTTGGGTCGCTCTGGATACAACGACAAGTAGCGATTGGACTGCCGACGATCGCCCGAATTGCGCGGTCAGCCTTTCTGGAGGGTATGATCTTTCGGACCAGGACCCGACGGACACGTTGATCGACGAGACTGTCTGGATTGATTCAGTCCAGAACTATACCAATACGTGTAATCGGCTTACTCAAAAAACATACTCACCGGTTTCGATTGTTACGAGCCCAACATCAACAGTCCCGTTCAAACCTATTTTTTTGGTCAACGGCTCCGATGACCACATGATACCGAGTCGCGAAATCTTCGACATGGAGTGCGCTTTAATTCATGCTGAAATCCCATCGACATTATACGAGATAATTCAGATCACCGACGAGCCTTACAATGATGACCATTCATTTAACCTATGGCGCGACCCACTTGACGACGGCTCTGGTGAAGTGAGGGACAAGATATTGGCGTTTTTGCGAATTTATATTCCATAAAAGTCGATCCAGCCTTCGGGAGGTTTTATGAAAGTTAAAAATCAATGGTATAATAAGCAGATCGCCGTGACGCATCTGGACATTATTAGAATGTTTTTTTTCCTTGTCTTGAGTGTCGGCTGTTGTCTCAGCGTTTTGATGGCGGATGAAGCTCACGCTGCGAGCGCCACTTGGGACCTTAACCCAGCAGACAATAACTGGGATAACGCGGCTAACTGGACACCGAACACGGTGCCGAATGAACCGGGGGATGTGGCAACTTTTGCTGCTTCCAACATCACCGACGTTTCTATCATGAGCAGCTTCACGGTCGGGGGCCTCATCTTCACTGCGGACGCGAGCGCTTATACCATCGCTAATACAAGCAGCATGGAAATGGCCGGGAACGGGGTGACCAATAATTCTGCGGTCACCCAGTCTTTTACGGTCTTGACACCACTATCTTTGAGCGGCAGCGCGACGATCGGCAGTGACGTGGTGATGACCACCTACGGGGAGGGTAAGGTGGAATTCGGTGACCGTGCAACGGCTGGCGCGGCTCAGTTGGTCAATGAGGGCGCAGTCGACGCGTCCAACCAAAACGGGGTCACGGAATTTCTCAGCCGTTCCAGTGCCGGCAATAGCACGATTGTGAACAACCCGCCTCAAAACGGAGCCCATAACGGCGGGGAAGTGATTTTCTTCAATTCATCGACCGCAGGTCGAAGCACAATCACAGCAATGAGTGGAGCTTTTACCATTTTCGAGGACCAAAGCAACGGAGGCAACGCCACCCTGATCGCAATGGACGGCGGGACGATTGACTTTGAGAGTGGTTCGGATGGAAGGAAGGCCAGAGTACAGCTATACGCTCCGGGCAACCTCGATATAAGCCGCCATGGCAGCGCGCCGGTCGCGATCGGCGCGCTGACAGGCGATGGAGTCGTTTATTTGGGACAAAGGACCCTGGTAGTGGGCAGCGACTCTGGCGACAGTGCCTTTACTGGAGTTATCCGTGACACGGGCGGCCTCCATAGCAGCCATGGCGGCAGCTTGACTAAGACCGGCACGGGGAGCCTTACTTTGAGTGGAGCGAATCTTTACGAACGCCTCACGACCGTGCAGCAAGGAAGCCTGTTTATTGATAATCAAGCAGGCTCGGGCACGGGCACGGGCGCGGTGAATGTCGAAGGCGGAACATTGGGCGGGGCCGGGATCATCGCGGGCAGCGCAGTTATCGGCACGGGGGCTGGAGGAGCATTTCTCGCTCCGGCCAAGGGCGGCGAGCCGGCCACGCTCACCATCCAAAGTACCGTCACCTTTAACTCCGACGCCACCTACGCCTGCACCTTGCAGGCGAGCAAGAAGAAGTCAGCCAATGACGAGGTGGTGGCCAACGGCGTGACCATTAACAGCGGGGCGCAATTCAATCTCGTGGCCAGAGTGGAGGGCAAGCTCAAAGCCGGCACCAGCTTCACCGTCATCAGCAACACCGCCAGCACCCCGATCGGCGGCACCTTCGCCAATCTCGCCGACGGCGCCATTCTCACCGTCGGCAACACTAACCTGCAAGCCAGCTACGAAGGCGGCGACGGCAACGATCTCACTCTCACGGTCGTCCCTAACGAGTAAAGGGAGAGGATTAGGCTTTACTTGTGGTTACAGGCCGCGCTACAACTCGGGTTATGAAAGCCCTCGTCCGCCTCTGCCTTTTTTCCTGCTTTCTTGCTTTCCTTATTCCCATAACTAGCCTCGCCGGCAGTGCCACCTGGGCGAAGAATCCCACGAGCGGCGATTGGAACACGGCGGCGAATTGGGCGCCGCAAAGGGTGCCAAACTCAACGACGGACATCGCGACCTTCGGCACGTCGAAGGTGACGAATCCCTCCATAACCAACGCGAGTGTCACCCTCGCCAGCGCCGTGTTTGACAGTGGCGCGCCGCCCTACACGCTGATGGTTCAGATATACAACCTAAGTTTCTACGGTGCCGGGATCGTGAACAATTCCGGCTCAGTTCAATCGATTCAGACCCCAACGGTTGACGATAATGATGCGGATCTGTTCTTTTACAACAGCGCCACCGCCGGCGTTATGATGAGTTATACCACCGTTGGCGGCAGCTATGAATTTGACGATACCTCTTCTGCCGGCTCGGCGACCTTTGATCTCATGGACGGAAGTGATATCCAAGCCCATATGTTCTTCGATGATAACTCGACGGCCGGAAATGCCACCATCAATGCGAGTGCCGGGGCGGTCATATTGTTCTACGACAGTTCGAGTGGCGGCAACGCAACCCTGAACCTCACCATTGGGGCATTTGTGACCTTTGAGGGGCAGCGAGAACGCGGAGAATATGACCGGCAATTGTATCGGCGGGGCCGGAGAGTATCCTTCGCAGATTGACTTTGAGGGATATTCGAGCGCTGGGGAGGGCACCTACACCGCCGTCGGCGGAAGCACGCCCGGCGAGCCAGGCGGCTTGATCCTTTTCGACGGCATTTCCGCGACAGCAGACAATGCCACCTTCATCATTAACGGCGGCATGGGCGCAGGGCTCTCCGGGGCCACGTTACTCTTCACCGCCACCACCAGCGCAGCCAATGCCAACATCACCGCCAACGGCGGAGTCGATGACTCCAAAGGCGGCCTGTTTTCCTTTCAGAAGACATCCACCGGCGGCACGTGCAGCATCACGCTCAACGGCAATGCGACGCTGGACCTGACCAAGCATACCGCGGGAGTGACGATCGGCTCGCTGAGGGGCACCGGTTCAGCGCACCTCGGCGAAAACACGCTCACCATCGGGAGCAACAACCAGAGCACTGCCTTCTCCGGCGTGATCCAAGGCACCGGCGGCGTGACGAAGAGCGGAAGCGGCACACTCACCTTGAGTGGAAACAACACCTACACCGGCCCGACGGCGGTGAAGGCGGGCGTGCTCGTGACTAATAACAAACAAGGTTCAGCCACTGGCAGCGGAAGCGTGAATGTGAACGCCGGCACGCTCGGCGGCCAAGGCGCGATCTCCGGCCCGGTGATCATTGGAACGGGCGGCGGCAGCGGAGCCTTCCTCGCCCCGAGCGCCGCCGCGAAACAACCGGTCACGCTCAGCTTGACGAGCACACTCACCTTCAACTCGGACGCGACCTACACCTGCACTTTGCAAGCGAGCAAGAAGAAGTCAGCCAATGACGAAGTCGTGGCCAACGGCGTCACCATCGCGAGTGGGGCGCAATTTAATCTCGTGGCCAAGGCGCAGGGCAAGCTCAAAGCCGGCACCAGCTTCACCGTCATCAGCAATACCGCGAGCACGCCGATCAGCGGCACCTTCGCCAATCTGGCCGACGGCGCCATCCTCACCGTTGGCAAGTCCAAACTGCAAGCCAGCTACGAAGGCGGCGACGGCAACGATCTCACCCTCACCGTCGTCCCCTAACGAGTAAAGGAAGCGGATTAGGCTTTACTTCTCCGCGCCGCTAACGCTAGAACTTGAGTCATGAAGACCTCCCTATTCCGTCTTCTCAGCTCTTCCTGCCTTCTTGCTTTCCTTATTCCTCTAAGGAGCAACGCCGGGAGTGCTACCTGGAAACTGGATCCCAGTGATAGCCTATGGCACGATGCGGCGAATTGGACGCCGGCGACCATACCTAACGCTGAAACAGACACGGCAAGCTTCGGCATGTCTCACAAGCCCACGGTCAAAATCGAGAAATATGACCGCGGAGAAAATGGCTTGGTGACCACTCTCGATAAGCTGGTTTTTGAACAAGACGCCAACTCTTATACGATCGAAGTTGTTCCAACTGGAGTCTACGGCATCGATTTGGATATAGTCGGGGGAGGTATACTCAACGATTCCGCCCAGAGTCAAACCATCGTCGTGGCCGCCTCTGGCGATTACCGGCGATCAGCATCGCTGACCATTAGCAACACCGCGATGATCGACGACAACGTGGTGATCAAGAATCAGGGGGGCGCTTCTGCAGATGGCGACTCAACCTACGGGGCTGTCACCCAAGTCGGATGGGATATCGGCTCCGCTGTTAGCGTGGGAAAGGCGACCTTCATCAATGAAGGCAGCACCGCAAGCGGAACGACGTATGGGGGGTTTACCAATATCAGCAACTACTCTGGCGCCGAGGACGCTATTTTTATTAATGACCCGGGCACGGTGTCAGGAGCGGCCGCGGGCCATACTCTTGTCCAAACCTTCCCCCCGACCGGCAACCTCGGCACCTCCACCTTCATCGCCAACGCCGCCAAGGTGCCGGGAGCGGAAGGTGGCTGGGTGGAGATGGACGTGGGCACTTGCGCGGGAACAAAGTTTATCGCCAACGGCGCGAGCAAAGCCGATTGCCAGGGTGGCCAGATCTATGCCTACGGGGCGGAGAACGACACCCGGCTCGGGGTCGCCACCTACACCGCCAACGGCGGCACGGGCACCGACGCGCAAGGCGGCCTCATCGATATCTATCATCTGCCCCTGGAGACACAGACCGTGGTCATCGCCAACGCGGGAAGCAATGGCGGACAGGGTGGGCTATTGCAGATGGAAAAGACCGACGACATGCCCCTCCCGCAATTCCAACTCTTCGGAAACGGCACAATGGACCTGAGCAAAGTTACGAAAAGCCTTGCCATCGGCTCGCTCGCCGGTGACGGCCTGGTCAACCTCGCCGGGCACATTTTGACCATCGGTGGCAATAACCTCAGCACCAGCTTCAGCGGGATCATCTCCGGGAGCGGCAAATTGACCAAGAGCGGCACCGGCACCCTCGCTTTGGATGGGGCGAACAGCTACAGCGGCGTTACTACCGTCAGCGCGGGCACACTCGCTGGCAGCGGGAGCGTCGCCGGCCAGGTGACCGTCGCGGCGAACGCCACCTTGGCTCCTGCTGCGGGGACCAAAAAGGTCGCCACGTTCACCATCGGCAAAAGCCTCACTTTTCAAGCCAGCGCGACCTACACCTGCACTTTGCAGGCAACCAAGAAGAAGTCGGCGAATGACAAAGTGGTAGCCAACGGCGTCACGATCAACAGCGGGGTGCAATTCAATCTCGTGGCCAAAGTGCAGGGCAAACTCAAAGCCGGCACCACCTTCACCGTCATCAGCAACACCGCCAGCACACCCATCAGCGGCACCTTCGCCAATCTCGCGGACGGCGCCGTTCTCACCGTCGGCAACACCAAGCTGCAAGCCAGCTACGAAGGCGGCGACGGCAACGATCTCACTCTCACGGTCGTCCCCTAACCAACTGGCCGTCTTGCCGCGGGACGGCGTGGCGCCGGCTTCCAGCCGGCAGGTTTTCGCGGGCTTCAGGCCGCGGCTGGCAGGCGAGACGCCCGCCCTACAATCGCTGTGCTCTCTAGCCAGGCCTTCTTCTTCGGCAACCGGAGCGGTTGCCCTACAAGGTCAGTTGCCGTCGGCCACCAGGCGCGGCGCGGGCGCGTTGGTCTGCACCTGCGCTCTCACCTTCTCGACCATCGCTTCGAGGCTCGCGACCTTCGCTTCGAGCGCGGCCACCTTGCGCTGCTCCTCCAGAAAACTGTGCAGCAGACGGGAGTTGTCGGCACTCTCGCTGGAGGCGGCCACGCCCAACTGGCCTTGTTTATTTACCACCACCGCCGCCCCGCCCGAAATCTTCACCCCGCTGATGCCCGCGATGAAGGTTTGCTTCTGCGTGCCAGGGGTGCCGATGCGAATCAGGGCATCGTCTTTCTTGGCCCCTTCATGGCCGATCTCGATGTTGTTGCTGCCCTTAATCAGATTCTGTCCGCCGTATTGACCGATCACGATGTTATTGCTCCCAGCCAAGTTCAGGCCAGCGGAATGGCCGACGGCGATGTTATCGCTCCCCGAAGCCTCGTTCATGGCCGCGTCGCCGACGGCCGTGTTATCGTTACCGGTCGACGAAGCCATGGCAACGTTTCCGATCGCGGTGTTGTAGATGCCCGTCGCTCCATCCGCCAGTGCGCCGGAGCCGACCGCGACATTCCCGATGCTCTTGCTATGAGCTTGAAGGGCTTCGGAACCCACGCCGACATTGCCATTGCCGGTTGTATTGGCCGCCAGTGCATTTATGCCCACGCCGACGTTGGATTCGGCGATTGTATTATCAGCGAGCGCGCCGGCGCCGACGGCCACATTCGACCCACCGGTGGTGTTATTAAACATCGCGAACCAGCCGATAGCCGTGTTCTGCGCGCTGTCGCTGGAGTAGAGCGCCTCGTAACCTATCGCCGTGCTGTCCACCTCGTTGCTTCCGTTCAGGAGCGCGTCCTGTCCCAAAGCGGTCACCTGATTTGGATATCCGCCGCCCGGTGGCGGATCCAACGCGAAGGCCAGGGAAGGAAGAACGAGCGCGGCAAGTAGGCCGAGAGCGGAGGCACGTGATGTTTTCATGCCCTCGAGTCTGCCAAAATGGGCAGCGCGACAGCAAGCTTAATCGCAGGCCAAGTGGGCCGAGTCCTTTACTCGTTAGCCGAGGCGACCCGCGTGTGGCCGGTCTTAATCTGCATTTGCGCGCTGACTTTCTCGACCGTCGCCTCCAGGCTTGCCACCCTGGCTTCGAGCGCCGCGACCTCGCGCTGCTCCTCGGTCAATTCCCGGTGGAGCTGGGTGTTTTCGGCGTTCTCCGTGGAAGCGGCCACGCCGAGCTGGCCTTGTTTGTTGATCACCACCGCGACGCCGTTGGAAATCTTCACGCCGCTGATGCCGGCGATGAAGGTTTGTTTTTGAGTGGAGGCATCGCCGATGCGGATGATCGCGTTGTCCTTCTTTGCCCCTTGGTTGCCGATCTCGATGTTGTTGCTTCCGGTTGTAATGCCCTGCCCCGCGTAAGCACCAATGACGATGTTGTAGCTTCCGGTAAAATTCAGCCCGGCCTCCCGCCCGAGCGCGACGTTGTCGTTTCCGCTGGCGTAATACATTGCGCTATCACCTACGGCAGTACTTTCGCTGGCGCTGCCGAAAAACATGGCCGTATTGCCCACAGCAGTGTTGTAGATGCCCGCCGCGCTTAGCCCCATGGCGCTGCAGCCGATCGCCGTATTTCCGATACTAAAGGGGTGAGCCTGCAACGCATCGGAGCCCACAGCGACATTTTCGCCACCCGCCGCGTTGGCGACGAGTGCATATATTCCGACGCCGACGTTTCCCTCTCCCGTCGTGTTCGCAGTCAGCGCGCCGGCGCCGACGGCGACGTTGGCTCCGCCGGTGGTGTTATTAAACATCGCGAACCAGCCGATAGCCGTGTTCTGCGCGCTGTCACTGGAATAGAGCGCCTCGTAACCTATTGCCGTGCTGTCCGCCTCGTTGCTTCCGTTCAGGAGCGCTTGATCTCTGTAGCCGTCGCTCTGTGAGCGACTCCGCGCCGCCCAAGCCCTCGCGTCGCTCATAGAGCGACGGCTACAATGGTTTTCGTCCCAAGCAGCCGACCTGGCAGCAGCTTACGCCAAATCCGCCCCCCGCGCGGCCGTGCCAGTGTTGCCGGATTTGGGACCAAAGCTGCCTTGTTTCACGCCCATGATGCCCTGCAAGCGCACGATCTTGCCCGGCACGCGCACAGTTCTGGTCTGCATTGACTCGCGCGCGGCCGGAGTTGGCGCGCTTTCACGTGGGTTCGCGCCAGTGTCGCCCGCGACGGTGCGCTTGTTACCCAGCAACCGCGCCATATCACGTGAAACCGCGCCCGTGCTGGGCAGCAAGCGCAGTAACTTCCCCGAAACGGCGCCAATGTTGGGTAACACTGGCGCGAAACACATTGTTTCGGCGCGCCTGCAGGTTGTTCCCGCGCCGTTGCTGGGTAACAACGGCGCGAAAACAGGCTGCATGGAGCCCCACTCAAGTTGAAAAAGCGGCCCTGCTTGTTGAATCAACGGCCCAACCGCACGTCCTGACACCCCTGACACATTGTTACCGCGCAAAATCTCTGGAGAAATCGCGCCTCGCCTTAGGAAAGACACCTATTATCAAGGAGCACCTGCGCTCTCGCGTGGTGATTCCGGCGCCCCACCACAACTTGCGTCTCTCACTCGCCGGGGCGGGTAAAGAAACCGAAACCGCGGATCACGCGGATAGCGCTGATGGGCAGGACGGCTCTTGAAGCAGTCTTATCCGAGTCATCCGCGGAATCCGCGGTTAAAAAAAAGGAAATTGACTGGCTAAGAATGAGCAGTTGCCGGGGCCGAGGGAAGTCTGGGGAGCGCACCCGACTGGCATGCAGTTTGCGGCGACTCGCCGCAACCCGGTGACGCGCAAGAAGGACCGCGTAACCGATCTCGAACTTTCGTGCGTTCGGCGAGTCGCCGAACGCGGCACGCGAGTCGCGTTCGCTCCCCGGGCGAAAACCTCCGGCGTCGCGCGCTCTCGCGGTTTAAAAAATCAGTGCCGGAAGTGGCGGACGCCGGTGAAGACCATGGCGACGTCGTGTTCGTCCGCGGCGGCGATCACTTCCGCGTCGCGCACGGAGCCGCCGGGCTGGATGGCGGCGGTCGCGCCGGCTTCGGCTGCGGCGATGAGGCCGTCGGGGAACGGGAAAAAGGCGTCGCTCGCGACCGCGCTGCCGGCGAGGGAGAGGTTGGCCTCGGTGGCTTTCCAGACGGCGATGCGGGAGGCGTCAACGCGCGACATCTGGCCCGCGCCGATGCTGAGGGTGCGGTCCGGGCCGGCGTAAACGATGGCGTTCGACTTGACGTGCTTGACCACCCGCCAGCCGAAAAGCATGGCGGCGGTCTCCTGCTGGGTCGGCGGACGGTGGGAGACGACTTTGTGCTCGATGTTTTCCAGCTCGACCGCGTCCTTTTGCTGCACGAGGAGGCCGCCGCGGACGGAGCGCAGGTCCATCTCGGGTTTCTCGGGCGGCTGGGAAAGTTGGAGGGCGCGCATCAGGCGGAGGTTCTTTTTCTTCTGCAAAAGGGCGCGCGCGTCGCTCGCGAACTCGGGCGCGATGATGACTTCGCTGAAGATTTCGCTGATCGCTTTCGCGACCGCGAGATCGAGCGGGCGATTGCAGATGATGATGCCGCCGAAGGGCGCCTGTTTGTCGGTCGAGAAGGCTTTCAGCCAGGCTTCGCGCAGGTCGGGATCGCTCCCCACGCCGCAGGGGTTGGTGTGTTTCAGGATGGCGACGGTCGGCTCGGAGAATTCTTCGATCAGGTCGGCCGCGGCGGTGATGTCGAGCAGGTTGTTAAAGGAAAGTTCTTTCCCGTGCAGTTTCTCGAAATGCTCAGGGAAGTTACCGTAAAGCGAGGCGGTCTGGTGCGGGTTTTCGCCGTAACGCAGGCGGTTGACGAGCGGGAGGGAGAGCGAAAACGAGGTCTCGGTTTCCTGCTTCTCGTTCAGGAATGTCGCGATCGCGCGGTCGTAGTCGGAGGTCTTGAGAAATGCCTTGATCGCGAGCCGCTCGCGCAGTTTCAAGGTTGTCTCGCCGCCGCGATCGCGCATTTCATCGAGCACGATCCGGTAATCGGCCGGATCGACCACGACCGTGACGGACTGGTAGTTTTTCGACGCGCTCCGCACCATCGACGGGCCGCCGATGTCGATCTGCTCGATCGCGTCCGCCAGGGTCACGCCCGGCTTCGCGATCGTCTCCTCGAAGGGGTAGAGATTGACGACGAGGAGGTCGATCGGCGCGATCCCGTGCTTGCGCGCGGCGGCTTCGTGCTCGGCGTTTCCGCGCAGGTAAAGGAGGCCGCCATGCACTTTCGGGTGGAGCGTTTTCACCCGGCCGTCGAGGATCTCGGGAAAGCCGGTGAAGTCGGAAACATCGCGCGCCTCGATCCCCTGCTGGCGAAGCAAACTCGCCGTCCCGCCGGTGGAAAGGATCTCCACGCCTAGCGAACTCAGCTCGCGCGCGAACTGGACCACGCCGGTCTTGTCGGAAACGGAAATGAGGGCGCGCGCAATCTTCATGCGATCTCCGCGTTTGTCATCCCGAGCCGGCGGCGCGCGGGGAGGGACCACCCACGCGAAAGGAGAACCCGGCCAATCCCAAAGCGCGGCCCGGACGAGCGATCTCCCGCGGAAGCGTCGCAGACAGTGGTCCCGTCACATTTTCCTGTCCGCCGCCTGCAATTGCGAGGTCCCTCGCCGTCTGCGCGGCTCGGGATGACAAGCAGCGGCGCGTAACGAAAGCATGGCATCCACTCCCTGCACCCCGGGCGTTCGGCAGAGAACCAAATGCTGAATGGGCCGCTAGCCTTCGCCTTTCCACGCCCATCAGCCTAACGATCGAGCACGATGTGTTTCGCCGCCGGATAAAGGACCGGGCAGCAGCCGATCGTTTCGCAAAAGGCCTTGCTGAAATGGCTCAGGCTGGAGTAGCCGACTTCGGTCGCGGCTTCGGTCACGTTGTAGCGGCCGCTGCGGAGCAATTCCGCGGCGCGCTCCATCCGGGCGTTGCGCAGGAACTGCGGAATGGTGAGGCCGACTTCGCGCGAAAAAATGCGGCTGAGATAAAACGGGCTGCAGCCGACGTCCTGCCCAAGCATTTCGAGCGAGGGCGGATTCGCGAGGTCGCGCACGAGCATTTCCTTCGTCCGCGCGACCCGATCGCGCGCCACCCGCTTTTGCCGCATGCAAAAAAATTCCGGGTCTTTCGGCGCGAAAAGAAAATGCGACATGAGCTCGATCGCCTTGCTTTGATACCAAAAAATCTGGGCCGCTTTCGGCACCGGCGGACTCGTCAGGCTGGCGACGATCGCGCGCTGCTCGACGGTCATCGGCTGCGGCTGCGAGACGACGCTGCTCCGCTCGTTCTTCGGGAAAACGACTTCGCGCATGGCCGGCTCGAGCTCGCTCTCCGAACCCGCGAGCTGCGATTGCAAATGCGCGCGCGAGAATTCCAAAGTGACGAAGCGATGCCGGTCGTGCGCCTCGCGTGTGGCGCGGAGCGGCTCGTCGCCGATCGCGTAGTAGCCGCTGCTGCTCGGCCGGTAATCGAGCGTCGCGCTGCGGGCGCAGCCGATCGCGCCCCGGCCTTCGAGGTTCAAACAAAACTCGACGCTGCGGGGTCGGAAGCTCTCGCTCCAGTCGAGCGGCCGCGAGGTTTTGAAATCGTGCCATTCGAGGCTGATCCCAAGCTCTTCGAACCCGCCGTAAAGCTGCTGCCAGCCGTGGCGCACTTCGGCCCAGGTGGCGGCGGACGTTTCCGGATTCATCGCGCTATTTTCGGGTGCAGGTTGCGGATTGCAAGAACGCGCTCGCGTCGCCGTTTAATGATCCTGGAAAAAATCGACGAAGGAGCGACGCACTTTGTAGAAGGTGCGCTTCACGTCGTGACCGAATTTGTGGAAGGTGTCCTTGATCTGTTTCTTGATCGGGTTGACGTCGCCGTCGTCATCGTCGTCGTCCGTGTCCTGCACGGTCTGGTCGGTTGTTTCCTGATCGTTAGGCGCGAGCTGATTCGTGCCGACGAAAAGACCCTCCGTGCGCGTGATCGTGCCGTGATTTGCGCCGATGAAAATTTTTCCCGCGGGTGCGCCGTTTGCGCCATGAAGCCCGACCGTCCAGATCGGATTGCCGCGATCGTCGACGCGCAAAGTGTAATCGACGTCGGAGAAATTGACGTGCGAGCTGGCCGCCGCCTGCTGGGCGACGGTGTAGGCGCCGCTCGAATCGAGATTCAGTTTCGAAGTGTCGATCGTCGCGCCTAACGAACCAGCGACGGACGCGCGCAGCGGCGTCCGCTCGGAAACGACGCGGCCGTTGCTGACTTCGACTTCGCGCACGCCGCCGCGGGCCTGCGGATCGTCGAGCAAAATCGTCCAGGTCGCGGGCTGCGGATTTCCGTTTTCGCCCGAGACGGAAATGACGTGCCTAACGAACTCGCGTTTGAGCTGCGTGCCGACGACACGCAAGGCCTGATAAGCCGTCTGCTGTTCCTGCGCGAGAGCCGTGCTGGCGAAAAGAAGGAGCGCGAAAAACCATTTCGTCATGCCGAAAATAGTGCATCGCGGCGGCGCGCTTGCCAAGCACGCATCGCTCTTCGGCGCGCGCGGAAAAGATTGAACAGAACCCGCGCCCGACGCTCTTTTAATTCGTTGGTTGAATTTTTTTGGCGAGGTCGTCATTGTTAGGCGCTCGCCGCTGCGATGAAGAAAAAGAAGAACAAAATCGAGTTCTCCAGTCACACCGGCAATCTCGCGCTGATGCGAAATCACGTGCGGCATTTTCTCGCGAGCTTCCCGTTTTCCGAGCGCCAGCGCACCCTCATGGTGCTCGGCGTGGACGAGGCGTGCACGAACATCATTCGCCATGCTTACAAGCGGCGCGACGATCAGTTGATCTCGCTCTCGCTCGAGGGCAGGGAGGGTTGCGTTTGCATGCGGCTGCGCGATTACGGCGAGAAAACGCCGGCGAGCGAAATGAAAAGCCGGCCGGCGGATCTGATCAAGCCGGGCGGGCTCGGGCTGCATCTGATTCGCAATGCGTTCGACCAGGTCGATTACGTTTTGCGCAGTCGCGGCACCGAGCTGGTGCTGACGAAAAACCTGGGCTGATTAGTTTTCGTCAGGTAAAAACGCCGTTCGCATTTGGCGAATTTTTTCGTCCTGCGAAAACGAGGAATCGCGCCTAACTTTCGCGCATGGCGCTGCCACCACCTGATCCGGCCTTCGAGATTTCGTTGCGGCCGCCGATGTTCAGCGAGTTCACCGGCCAGGAAAAAGTTTGCGAACGAATCGCGGTGCTGGTTGAGGCGGCGAAAAAACGGGGCGACGTGCTCGAGCACATTTTGCTCAGCGGCCCGCCCGGTCTGGGCAAGACGACGCTCGCGCACATCATCGCGAATGCGATGGGCGTGAACGTCAAAAACACGAGCGGCCCGGTGATCGAAAAAGCGGGCGAGCTGGCCGGTCTGCTCACGAGCTTGGAAAAAGGCGACGTCCTTTTCATCGACGAAATCCACCGGCTCCAGCCGACGATCGAGGAGTATCTTTATCCCGCGATGGAGGATTACAAACTCGACATCATCATCGACCAGGGCCCGCAGGCGCGCAGTCTGCAATTGCGCTTGCCGAAGTTCACGCTCATCGGCGCGACGACGCGCTCGGGGATGTTGAGCGGACCGCTGCGTTCGCGCTTCGGGATGACGGCGCGGCTCGATTATTACAACGCCGACGAGATGCAAAAAATCATCCTGCGCAGCGCCGGTTTGTTGAACGTCGAGATCGATTCCGCGGGCGCGGCCGAGATCGCGACGCGCACGCGGGGGACGCCGCGAACGGCGAATAATCTGCTGCGCTGGGTGCGCGATTACGTGCAGGTGAAAGCCGACGGCCGCATCACCGCCGACCTCGCGGATCGCGCCCTAACGATGCTCGAAATCGATCGCGATGGTTTCGATCAATGGGACAAGCGGATCATCGAAACGCTGATTTACAAATTCAACGGCGGGCCGGTCGGCTTGAGCTCGCTCGCGGTCGCGGTCGGCGAAGAAGCGGGCACGCTCGAGGAAGTGAACGAGCCGTATCTGATCATGGAAGGTTACATCAAGCGCACCGCGCAAGGCCGGGTCGCGTTGCCTAACGCCTACCGAAAACTCGGACTGCAAATTCCGGAAGGAAAACAGCGCGAATTGTTCGGGAATTGAGCGCGGCCTAACGAGTCGTGGTCGCGCTTCTGTCATCCTGAGCGAAGCGAAGGACCTCACGGGAAACGAGCGGGGCGAATTCGAAAATGAAAGTCGCGGAACGCTTGCGAGGTTCTTCGCTTCGCTCAGAATGACAGAAGCGCGTCGGAGCGCCTAACGACTCGCCGCTTTATGCCTAACGACCTTTTTGGACAATCGACCAAAGTTCTGACGGTTGCCGAACTGACCCGCTCGATCCGCGGATTACTCGAGACGCGCTTCGCGGCGGTCTGGGTGCAGGGCGAAATTTCCAACTACAAAAAACTTCCGTCCGGCCATCAGTATTTCACGCTTAAAGATCAGCGCGCCGCGATCTCGTGCGTGATTTTTCGCAACACGCTCGCGCCTTTTCCGACCGCGCCGGCCGACGGCATGCAGGTGCAGGTTTTCGGACAGGTCACACTCTTCGAAGCGCGCGGGCAATATCAGCTCAACGTCCAAATTTTGCAGAGCCGCGGGTTCGGTTTGCTCCAGGCGAAATTCGAGGCGCTCAAACGCAAGCTCGAAGCGGAAGGTTTGTTCGACGCCGCGCGCAAACGGGCGCTCCCGAAATTCCCGCGCCGCATCGGCGTGATCACTTCGCCAACCGGCGCGGTCGTTCGCGACATCCTGAATATTTTGCGGCGGCGCGCGCCGAATGTTGCGGTGCTGATCAATCCGGTGCGCGTGCAAGGCACGGGCGCGGCGCTGGAAATTGCCGACGCGATCCGGCAGTTGAACGCGCCTAACGACCTCTTCGAGCCGCTCGACGTGATCGTGCTCGCGCGCGGCGGTGGGAGCATCGAGGACTTGTGGGAATTCAACGAAGAAACGGTCGCGCGGGCGATTTTTCATTCGGCCATCCCGGTCGTTTCCGCGATCGGGCACGAAGTCGATTTTACGATCGCCGATTTCGTGGCCGATCTGCGCGCGCCAACACCGAGCGCGGCGGCGGAATTGATCGTGCCGGACGCGCGCGAGGTCGAGCGACGGATCCAGGAACTGCGCAATTGTCTCGATAAGTGCAGCCGCATCTTTCTGGTGCGTGCGCGCGACCGCGTGGCGGCGCTTTCGGAGAAAAATCTGTCGCGCGAATTGCGCCAGCGTTTGCGCGAAGCGCATCAACAAATCGATTTGGGAAAAGAATCGCTCGTGCGCGGCGTGGCGAGTCGCCTAACAAACGAGAAATCTCGCCTGACGAATGCGCGCGCGACTTTAAAAGCGCACAATCCGGCGCGGGAGCTGGCTGCCAGGAAACGCCAACTCGCGGAAGCCCGGCGACGTTTGCACGAATGCTCGAGCCGGCGCCTAACGAAAAGCCGCGAAGCCTGGAAACAGCTCGCCGGGATGCTGCGTTTGCTCGGCCCAGAGGGGACGCTGGCGCGCGGTTACAGCATCACGCGCGCGGAAGACGGCCGCCTGATCAAATCGGTCGCGATCGTCAGGCCGGGAATGAAAATTCGCACGCGCGTGCGTGACGGCGAGTTCGACTCCGACGTTCGTTAGGCTATTCCGGATTGACGGCGGTGTTGGTCGAACCGAGCCAGGTGGTGTCGGCGGTTGCGAAAAGGTTGACCTTCGTTCCGTTGTTGTCCGTCCGCGTCGGGGCGAGAATGGTCGTGTCGCAGAGCAGATTGTTGACGCTGCCGTCGCAGTTCAAAACGACCGCGCGTTTTGCGCCCCAGACGCCGCCTTTTTGCGTTTTGTCGGCGACATAAACAGGTGGACTGGCGACCGGATCGGCGAAGCCGTCAGCGACGAGCGGGAAGCCCGGGTTGGAGGTTTCGTTCAGATTCAAAATGTAGGAGTAGCTGTTCTCGCCGGCCTTCAAGGTCTGCGTGTAATTGCCGCCGGTCGGGTTTTGATCGATGCGATCGTCGGCGCCGATTTTGGTATAAGCCGAACCTTTCACGACAAAAATATCTTCCGTCGTCAGATAGTTCGGAAACAATTCGCGAAAGGCCTGGTTGGCGGTCGTGATGTCAGGATTGCCGGTGCCGTCGGGATCTTTCGTGATCGGGAAATTGCCGTTGTGATCGCTCGCGAAAAGTTTCAGCGCGACGCCGACCTGGCGGATGTCGGAGAGGTCTTTGGTCTGGTTGGCGCGCTCGGTCACGGTGTTAAAAACCGGAAAGGCGATGCTGGCCAGAATCGCGATGATGGTGATGACGACGAGCAGTTCGATCAGTGTAAAGGCGGAAGCGTTTTTGTTCATGTGTGTGGCTAAGATGGCCGCGAGAATGTCGGACTCGCGCGAACGCGTCAAGTCACAATTCTGTGGCGGGGGACTTTTCGGGCGCGGATTGAGCGGCCGGCGGCTCGCACTTGAAACCGACGACGGCGAGCGGCGGCAGGTTGATGATCAGCGAATGGGTGCGACCCTGCCATTCGACCGCTTCGGCGACGAGACCGCCGAGGTTTCCGACGTTGCTCCCGCCGTAAGTCTCGCCGTCGGTGTTGATGATCTCGCGATAAAAGCCCTCGTCAGGCACGCCCAGCCGATAGCCTTGCCTAACGACCGGGGTGGCGTTGACGACGAAGACGAGAATCTCGCCCGCCTGCGAGCGGCGCAGGAACGCGACGACACAATGATCGGCATCGTGAAAATCGATCCACTCGAAACTTTCGTGCGAATCGTCGCGGTCCCAAAGCGCGGGCTCGTTTTTGTAAACGTGATTGAGATGTTGCACGAGCCGGCGCAGGCCGTCGTGGCGCGGCTGATTCGTCAGGCTCCAGTCGAGACTGCCGTCGTGATTCCATTCGCGCACCTGGCCGAATTCGCCGCCCATGAAGAGCAATTTTTTTCCCGGATGCGCAAACATCCACGCGTAAAAGAGCCGCAGGTTCGCAAATTTCTGCCATTCGTCGCCCGGCATTTTGGCGAGGAGCGAGCGCTTGCCGTAAACGACTTCGTCGTGGCTGAGGACGAGAATGAAATGCTCCTGCCACGCATACATGATCGAGAAGGTGACGTTGTTCTGATGGAAGCGCCGATAAATCGGATCGAGCGCCATGTAATGGAGGAAGTCGTGCATCCAGCCCATGTTCCATTTGAAGCCGAAGCCGAGGCCGCCGAGATAAGTCGGGCGCGACACGCCCGGCCATGCGGTTGATTCCTCGGCGATCGTCATCACGCCGGGAAATTGTTCGTAGCAGAGTTCGTTCGTCTGTTTCAGGAAACGAACCGCCTGGAGATTTTCGCGGCCGCCGAATTCGTTAGGCACCCACTGCCCCGGCTGGCGCGAGTAATCGAGATAAAGCATCGACGCGACCGCATCCACGCGCAGGCCGTCGATGTGATATTGGTCGAGCCAGAAAAGCGCGTTCGCGGTCAGGAAATTTCGCACTTCGTTGCGGCCGAGGTTGAAAATCAGCGTGCCCCAATCCTGATGTTCGCCCTGGCGCGGATCGGCGTGCTCGTAGAGATCGGTCCCGTCAAATTCCGCGAGCGCGTGCGCATCTTTCGGGAAATGCGCCGGCACCCAATCCATGATCACGCCGACGCCGGCGCGATGACACGCGTCGATAAAATGGCGGAGCTCGTCCGGCGTGCCGAAGCGGCTCGTCGGCGCGTAATAGTTCGTCACCTGATAACCCCACGAACCTTCAAAGGGATGCTCCGCGATCGGCATCAGCTCGATGTGCGTGAAGCCCATTTCGAGCACATACGGCAGCAGCGTTTCCGCAAACTCAAGATAACTGAGCGAGCGATTTCCCTCCTCCGCCACGCGCCGCCACGAGCCGAGATGCACTTCGTAGATGCTGATCGCGGCGCGCTGCCATTGTTTGTCAGGACGCGCCGTCATCCACTCGTCGTCGCTCCACTTGTAGCGCGCGAGATCGTAAACCATCGACGACGTCTCCTTGCCGTGCTGGCTGAAAAATCCGAACGGATCCGCCTTCAACAAAAGCGCGCCAACCTGTGTGCGAATTTCAAATTTATAATGCGCGCCTTCCTCGACGCCGGGAACGAAAATTTCCCAGACGCCGCTCGCGATCAGCTTCCGCATCGGATGGACGCGGCCATCCCAGCCGTTGAAATCGCCGACCACGCTGACGCGCGACGCATTCGGCGCCCAGACCGCAAAATAAACCCCGCGCTCGCCCTCGATCTCGCGCAGGTGTGCGCCGAATTTCTCGTAAAGCCGCTTGTGATTTCCCTCCGCAAAAAGATGCAGATCGACCTCGCCCATGATCGGCCCGTAGCTGTAAGGATCGCGCAAAATTTTTGCCGAGCCGTCAAACATCGTGAGCTTGAGATAATAGGAAAAGCTCCTTGACTCGTTAGGCACGGTCGCCTCGTAAAGCCCTTCGACATGCAAACGATCGGCCGGAAAAATGCGCGATTCATCGTGCGCCGCGATCACCTCGACCTGCTTCGCTTCCGGCCGGAAAACGCGAATGACCAGATCCTCGCCCGCGACATGCGGCCCGAGGACGCGAAACGGATCGGAATGCAGCCCGCGCAACAAGGCATCGATCTCATTCGGATCGATCGGATGAATGGCGAAGGACGACATTGCGGCTGCAGCCTAACGGCGGCGTGAGTCATTGCAATTATCGCGCGCGAAGCGGCGCGACGTTTTGATTTTCATTCGCGCCGCGTCGTGGATATTGCGAAAAGATGGAGCCTTTGCCTAACGATCCCGCCGAAGCGCTCCTGCGCACTTACAGCGCGGGCGGCGGTATCAATTACCTCGCCGCCGCGGCCACGCTGCCGTCGCGCCCGGCGATCGACGCGGCCTGCGTCGATTTGTTGAGCCTGCTCTTTCCCGGTTTTCACGGCGCGCCCCTGACCGATCCCGGCGACCTGCCCGACGTCACGCGCATTCGCATTCGTTCGCTACGCGCGCGGCTTCATCCCGAGATGTGCAAAAGTCTCGCGCGCCGCCGCGAAAGCGGTTCGGTCGAAGCCGAGGCGGAAGAAATTCTCGGTAACTTTTTTGCCCAGCTCGCGAGCGTGCGCGAGATGCTTTGGTCCGATCTCGACGCCGCTTACGAAGGCGATCCCTCCGCGAGCAGTTTCGAGGAAGTGATCCTCGCTTTTCCTTCGCTCGAAGCGATCGCGATTCAACGCATGGCGCACATTTTATATCAGGCCAATCTCCCGCTCATCCCGCGCATGATGACGGAATGGGCGCACGGCCGGACCGGCATCGATATTCATCCTGGCGCGAAAATCGGCAGCCATTTTTTCATCGATCACGGCACCGGCGTGGTCATCGGCGAGACCTGCGTCATCGGATCGCGCGTCAAACTTTACCACGGCGTCACGCTCGGCGCGCGCAGCTTCGAGAAAGACGAAAAAGGCCACATCAAAAAGGGCGGCGAACGTCATCCGCGGGTCGAGGACGGCGTCACGATTTATCCAAACTCGACCGTGCTCGGCGGCGAAACCGTCATCGGCGCGCGGAGCACGATCGGCGGAAATGTTTTTCTCACCCACAGCGTGCCGCCCGATTCGCTCGTTTCCTACGAAGCGAATCAGCTCCAGGTCGTGCACAAAATGCCGCGCCAAAAATTGCAGCCTAACGAACGGCCTAACGAGTCGCCGGTCGCATGATTTATCTCGATTACAACGCGACCACGCCGCTTTGCGCGCCGGCCTGGCGCGCGATGCACCCGTATTTCGAAAAACATTTCGGCAATCCCTCGAGCGTCCACGCCGCCGGCCGCGAAGCGCGCGCCGCGATCGACAACGCGCGCGATCAACTCGCGGAGATTTTGCGGGTTCGGCCTAACGAACTCATTTTTACGGGCGGCGGCACGGAAGCGAACAACCTCGCGCTCCTCGGTCTCGCCCGCTGCCGCGCGCCTAACGGAAAGCATTTGATCAGCAATCGCGCCGAGCACCACGCAGTGCTGAAGACGCTCGAGCATTTGGAAAAACGAGAAGGTTTCGACGTGACCTGGCTCGAGATTTCGCGCGACGGCTTGATCGATCTCGAGCAACTGCGCGATGCGATCCGCGCCGACACGACGCTGGTTTCGATCATGACGGCGAATAACGAAACCGGAGTGATTCAACCGATCGAAGAAATTTCGAAAATTTGTCGCGAGCGCGGCGCGCTCCTGCACAGCGACATGGTGCAATCGTTCGGAAAAGGGCCGACGAACCTTGCTGATGTCGACGCCGCCAGTTTTGCCGCGCACAAATTTTACGGACCGAAAGGCGCCGGTTTTCTTTATTTGCGCGGCGGCCTCGCGATCGAGCCGATGCAATTTGGCGGCGCGCACGAAAACGAGCGCCGCCCCGGCACCGAAAATGTCGCCGCGATCGCGGGCATGGCCGCGGCGGCCGAGTTCGTCAGGCAAAATCCGCCTGACGAATCGGAATTGCGCGATCAGCTTTGGGATGGGATCGCGGAGTTGTTTCCCGACGCGAAACAAAATGGCGCCGGCGCGCCGCGCCTAACGAACACGCTCAACGTCAGTTTTTCCGGCCACCCGTCCGAGACGATGTTGATGGCGCTCGATCTCGAAGGCGTTTGCGCTTCGAGCGGCTCGGCCTGCATGGTCGGCTCGGTCGTGGCCTCGCACGTTTTGCTCGCGATGGGTTTGCCGCTCGATCGCGCGCAGTCGGCCGTTCGCTTTTCGTTAGGCAAAGAAAATACCGCGGACGAAATCAAGGAAACATCGGACGCGCTCGAGCGAATTTTTGAGCGCTCGGCGCAACGGCGCGCCGCGACGCATGCTTGGGTTTAAGCAGCTCGAGTTTTCGCTCGCCGCGCCGGTCCGCGAAAAAAAATCCGGACGCGATCATGCGCTCGAAGCGATTGCGCGGGCTTTGCTCTGCGAACAAAAAGCGCCCGCGCTCGGGGCAAATTTGCAGGTCATCTGGTCGTCGCGCCTGCACAGCGCGGCCGGGCGCGCCGAATATCGTGGGCCGCGAATCGTCTTGAATCGGCGCCTCTGCGCGCACGGCGAAGCGGAAATCGATCGCACGTTGCGGCACGAGCTGGCGCATCTGCTCGCGCAATTTCGCGCCGGCCGCCGCCGGATCGCGCCGCATGGCGCGGAATGGAAACGGGCCTGCGCCGATCTCGCGATCGCGGGCGAAGCGCGCTGTCATAATCTACCGCTCCCGGTTCGGCGGCGGGCGCGGAGATATCTTTACGTCTGTCCGAATTGCCGGCGCGATTTTCCACGCGTGCGTCCGTTGCGGCGGGCGGTCGCTTGTCTGGAATGTTGCCGTGCTTTTAATCGCGGCCGCTTCGATGCCCGGTTTCGCTTGCGGCCAGCGCGCAATGGCGCGACAGCCAATTTGTCATCCTGAGCACAGCGAAGGACCTCGCAAGCGTCTTTCGACCTCCACAAAACACAAAGCCCTAACGAACGCCCGCGAGGTCCTTCGCTGTGCTCCGGATGACAACGCGCGTTTTTGTGGACGAGTCGTTAGGCGTTAGGCCAGGTTTTCGGCGCCGTCGCCTTTTGCTTTTTGGCCGCGCAGTTTTGCCTGGATGAAAAGATCGATGTCGCCATCCATCACCGCCTGCACGTTGCTCGTTTCCGCGCCGGTGCGGTGGTCTTTGACCATTTGATAGGGTTGGAAAACATAGCTTCGAATCTGGCTGCCCCAGGCGACGTCGCCTTTCTCGCCGTACTGCCGATCGATCTCGGCGCGTTTTTTGTCCTGCTCGATTTCGTAGATTTTTGCCTTCAACATTTTCAACGCGAGCTCGCGATTGCGGCCCTGGCTGCGCTCGGCCTGGCAGGCGACGACGATGCCAGTCGGCTTGTGCAAAATGCGCACGGCGGTTTCGACTTTGTTGACGTTCTGACCGCCTTTGCCGCCGGAACGAAACGTGTCCACTTGGAGGTCGGCGGGATTGATTTCGATCGGCGCGCTGTCGGCGATTTCGGGCGTGATGTCGACGCTCGCAAATGATGTGTGCCGGCGCTTGTTCGCATCAAAAGGCGAAATGCGCACCAGGCGATGCACGCCGCGCTCGGTGCTGAGATAGCCGTAGGCGTACTCGCCGCTGACGAGGAGTGTGACCGATTTGACGCCGACTTCTTCGCCTTGCTGAATGTCGATGGTTTGCGAACGAAAACCGGCGCGCTCGATCCAGCGTTGATACATGCGCAGAAGCATGTCGGCCCAATCGCAGGACTCCGTCCCGCCCGCGCCGGAATGAATGGTGAGGAAGGCGTTCGCGCGATCGTTTTCGCCGGAAAGAAATTGCCGCAGCTCGAAATCTTCCAGTTGCCTAACGATGCGCGCGTGTTCGGTTGCGACTTCTTTTTCCGCGGTCGCGCGCGCGGCGGGATCGTTTTCTTCGGCGGCTAATTCCTGCAAGGCGGCGAAGTCCTCGACCGCGGTCTCGAGTTCGCGCAGCGGATTGATCAGGCCGCGCAAGCGCGAGACTTCTTCGACTTCGCCTTGGGCGCGCTCGCGGTTCGACCAGAAATCGGCCGCGGCCATGCGCGTTTCCAGACTCGTTAGGCGGGTTTGGAGCGCGGGGAGGTCAAAGAAACCTCCGCAATTCGCCGACGCGGGCGCGCAATTGTTCGAGATCGCCGATCGCTGTTTCGCTAGCCATAAGAAAGAAGATAATCGTCCCGCGAGCGCTGCCAATCGGCTGCGATTTGGACTCGTTAGGCGACGCTTTGGCAACGGGGCCGGTGATTTTCGGTCGGAAATCTTTTGCCTAACGAATCAGGCAAGATGCGGGTCGGGCCGATGGGCGCACCAGCGGAAGAAAGTCTCCGAGCTGGAGACAACATTGCGCGTGACCGGAGCACAAAGCGCCCAGCGAAAACCGTTGCGGATGCGGCGAAGATCGCGCTCGGTCAGTTTATCGCTCTCTTTAATCCAGTTCGCGCGCACGAGGGCATCGCGTTCGAGCGGGATCTCAAACGAATAGGCTTTCGTCATCTCGAAGATGCGCGTCGCGGCCGCGGGCGCGCTGACCCGGTCGGCCTCGACGGCTTCGACAATTTCGACCGACTGCTGAAAGAACTCGGCGTAGTCGGGATCCTCAAATCGCGAAAAGACAAAGTCCTTGGTGGAACCGCGCAAATGGGAGGCGTCTCCCGTGCGCGTGTATTGGCTCATGCCATTCATGAGGTGGAATTCCGCGAGAAAAGTGCCGAGCGCGAAGACGCGGAGCCAGGCGTTCCAGAGATCGAAATCCGTCCAGGAAATAAAGGCGCAGTTCACGAGGTCGTCGTTGTAGTCGAGAATTTTTTGTTGCTCTTGATCGACCGCGGCGAAACTCTCGGCATCGAAACGATCGGTCGCGAGCGCTTCGAAAAGCGGATCGAGCAACGCGCAGATGACTTCGACGGTGTTGACCATCCCGCGGGAAAAGAGCGGATCGACGAAGCCGGCGGCGTGCGACATCAGGCAGTAGCGGTAGCCGGTGGTTTGGGTGGAGGAATATTGCAGGCGGCCGGTCGAAACCCACGGGCGGACAGCTTTCGCTTCCTTGAACTGCTCGGCGACGCTGGGGTAAAGCTTGAGAAATTCCTCGAATTCCCGCTCCGCAGGAATGTCGGGTTTGGGATAACGCCGCGGGTCGAGGGTGAGACCGACGCTGACGAGCGGATTGGTCGAAAGGTCGTGGTTGTTAAATGGAATGACCCAGAACCAGCCGCGCTCGAAGCAGTGATGAAGCGTGCCTTTGTGATACGAGATCGGGAGCGGATTGTTCGCTTCGTCAAATCCCGGAACGTCCACCATGTGGGTGAAGAGAGTCCGCGAATGATGCTTCAAGCGCGTCGGATTTTCCCGGAGCCCGAAGCGCTCGGCGAGGACGCTTCTGTAGCCGCTGGCATCGACGAGAAAGCGCGCGTGGATTTCTTCGCCGGAAGAGGTTTGCAGATGGACTCCGGCCTGATCGATCTCGAGGCCGGTGACCTTTGTCCGCTGCCTCGGGACGGCGCCGTGGCGCACGGCGAGATTGTGCAGATAAGCGTCGGTGTCCTGGCGAAACCAGTGGTTCTCGTCGCGCGCGCTGGTGCCAAATTGCAGACCTTCGCGGCGATCGTAAAGCTGGCCCGGCCGATGAAAAACGTAACCGAAATGGCGTTTGATCCCGCAGGTCGTGCAAACGTGTTTCGCGAGGCGATCGGCGTGAATGATGTGCTCCAGCTCGGGCAGGTCGTACTTTTCCGCGAGCACGGAGATGAGCAACGAAGTGTGCGGGATGGTCGATTCTCCCACCGCAAAACGAGGATGCTGTTCCGCATCGATCAAAACGACGCGGACGCCTTTCTTGCCGAGAATCGTGGCGAGCAGCGAACCGGCGAAACCGTTGCCGAGGATCGCGACGTCGAACTCCTGCTTTGAATCCTGAATAAACATCGCGCGATTCCCGAGAGCCTAGTGTTGCACCAAAGACGCGCCCCAGGAAAAACCGGCGCCGTTCGTCGCGAGGAGGACGAGGTCGCCATCTTTGATGCGCCCGGCTTCCAACGCGTCCACGTAGCCGACGACCATGTCGGTTTCCTGCATGTGACCGTGATGCAGGTTCTCGGTGTAAATTTTTTCCGGCGGAATGCGAAAGGCCTGGCAGAAGGCTTTCAAATCCCAGGCCGAAAAGGTGGGATAAATAAAATAGGAAACATCCTGCAGCTTTTTGCCGATTTGTTTCAGGGCTCCAAGAATGACTTTGCGAAACATGAAGAGATTCATCGGGATTAGTTCCTTGTTGAATCTCTGGATGTCGCCTTTCACATGCAGCCAGCGCGGATACTTGCCGCCAATATCCTTCGGATCGCGATTGTGAATGCCGGGAATGACCCACATGTCGTGCAAGCGTCCGAGAGTCGCGACTTCGATGGCGAGGATGCGGCGCGTCGTCATGTTCTTTTCAAAATGACCGCGCTGCCACCGTCGGAGACGACCGTGATGGGAAAATAGTTATGGTTGAACTCAGGCGTCTTGTCGCCGGCGATGAGTAACGCGGTCTGATAGCGATCGTTCGCCGACATGAGCGAAGAGGCGACCTTGAGAGTCGTCTGATAACTGGCGCAGCCGCCGGTGTTGATCGCCGTGACAAACGCGCGCGTCGCGCCGATCGCCTGCTGCACCTGTCCCGCCGCCGACCAGGTGGGCGCGACGTAATCTTCGGGAATGCTCGTGAAGTCGATGATGAGGTCGATCGACTTCGGATCGATGCCCGATTTCGAGAGCGTCTTTTTCGCGGCTTTGATGGCCAGATCGGCCGCCGTTTCCTGGCCGGCGACGTGGAGCGCTTTGATGCCGATGTCTTTTTCGAAGTCGACATTTGCGGCAAAAGTCTCGGTGGATTTTTCTTCGTCCGCGAAAACCTGCGCGAGCGATTTCTTCGTCGGCGGAAGGTAATAACTCGCTTCGAAGATGCCGATATTCGCATTCATTAGTAACGCAGCAGACTGACCGCTACGGTCGCGCCCATTCCGTGCGACACGAGCAGGAGGTGATTGCCTTTCTCGAGCGTTCCGCTTTGGATTGCGGAAAGATAATTCAGAGGGAAATCGGTGCCTTGCAGATGGCCGTGCGTCTCGCGGTTGGCCGCGCAGACGGATGAGACCTTGCCGGCGAAGCCCTGCTGCAAAGCCGCTTCATCCTGCGCAGAAATATTTGCGCAAAGGACGCAGGCGATGTCGTCCAAAGTCACGCCGGCGCGCGCGAGCAGGTCGTCGGTCATTCGACGAAGGGTCTCCACTTTGGCGAACGAATCGTAGCGGCGCTTGTCGAGCTGCATGCGATAGAGATTGATGTCGTCGGGATGAACGAGCGAGCCGCCCGGGATGTAACAAACGTCGTGATTATCTCCCTCCGAGAACAACTCGGTATCGAGGACCACGCTGCCCGGCGCGTCCCGTTGCAGCACGACCGCGCTCGCGCCATCTCCCATGACCGTGACCGGATCGGCCGAATGCAAAATGCGGTTGCCGGGAATGGTCGCGTCGCCGGTCACGAGCAACGCAGTTTTCATCGCTTCGTTTTCCGACAGCATGGCGGCCGCGGCGCTCAGGGCGACGAGAAAATTACTCGAACCGCCGCCGCTAAAACCAACGACAAACGATCGCAGCGCGCCGACCTCCGCCTGCACCTTGTTACTCATGTTCCAAACCGGCACGAGGTATTCCTGCGGCAAAATGGAATACTCGACCACCACACTCACTTCCATCGGATCTACGCCCGCCTGTTGCAGAGCGTCGCGTCCCGCAGCGACCGCCATGTTGGAGGCGGTCTCGCTCGGATCGCCGTTGCGCAACGGAACCTCTTTGATGCCCAAACGCGCCGCGACGTTTGCGTCGAAGCTGGCACCTTCTTCGCGAAAAAGGTCCTCTACTTCTCGTTTGCAACTCGGCAAACGGCATGAAGCAGCCAGAATTCCGACAGACGATTTCATGAGGCGGCGTCGCCGGGGCGCGTGAATCTGTTGAGGAAGTGGGCGGCCATCGCGCGAGTGTTGGCCGGAAAGGAAAATTTTGTCAATCCACAAGTCGCGACCGACGGAGGCCGGCTGCAAAATTTGCTGGACAATTTTTTGCCCACTCAACACGATGGCAAAATGACGACGAAAAATTCCGTCGGTTCAGTTGCGGAAGTGAGGGAGAAAGTGCGCGCCTTCGTGCTCGAATACGCGGCCGACCACGGCGTGACTGAGGTGAAAGATGATGAGCCGTTATTGAGGAATCACATTATCGATTCGCTCGGTGTCTTTCGGCTGATCGATTTTCTCGAAGAAACCTTCCCGCTTACGGTCGAGGACACGGACATGGAGCCGGAAGGCTTCGACAACCTCAACGCCATTTCCGAGTTTGTCGTGCGCAAGGTTCAGGGAGCAGAAGTCGTCGCGCCGCCGGCCGCGGAAACGCACGCGACCGTCGGCTAGATCCTCCCGAGCCGGTCTTCCAATAACGTTTGCTTTTTAACCACCCGCTGCGCGCGCGTCACTTTTTTCGGAGGGCCACATAGCCTGCGCCAGGCGCATTTTCGATTGCGCGGGATATTGGCTCACGACCTTCGAGAATTCCCCGAGCAGATGCGCTCCGATCGCCTGCATGTCAGGTGATTTGGACAAATATTCTCGCGGAACCGGTTTGCCGAAGTAGACCACAAACTGCCAGGTCGATCGTTCTGCGATAAGACAGGGAACCAGATCCGCGCCCGCCATCGCGGCGAGACGAACGGCTCCCGTCGACATGCGGAAGGTGCGTTCGGCAAACGGCACGTCCACCTGCAAACCTCGCACCGGATCGACCAGCACGAGCAAACGCCGACCCGGGCCGAGAATTTTGCGCACGTGAGCAAAGCGCGGCAACGGGGTGAGATCTTCCGCGTAGAGAAAAACGGGAACGTCCGCGGGCGGCGTCAGCGAATATTGCAAATCCGTCAGACGCTTCAGCGCGTCGGGCGGCTTCGTCCGCACGCTGGTCGTGACGATGCCGCGAGCGCGCAACCAATACGGGAGAATTTCGAACGGTCCGAAATGGAGTGAAGCCAAAACGATTCCTCTGCCAGCTTCGTCGGACGCGCGCAGATTTTCCTCGCCTTCGAAACGACACCGTTTTTCCCAACGTTTCGCGCGCAGCCGATCAGGCCACATGTAAAAGAGCTGCGCGTGATAAAGTCCCACGCTTTGCCGAAGGAGAAAACGCCAGCGCCGTGGACGCCAGATCGCCGGGAAACGGCCCCACAAGCTGAGAGGTTTTCGCTGGCGCACGTGCAGCAAATCGAAGATCGCAGCCGGAGGCCAGAGCAATAGGCTGAGCACGCTCGGCGGAAACAATCGTTCGCAGATTCGAACCACGCGAAACGCGCTCCAGGCCAGTGGCACTTGAACCCGGGAAAGCAGACGCTTTTTCTGCGGAGCTGCGGACATAAATTCGGAAGCGCATGAGCATCGCGAGGCGCGCGGTCGAGGGTCAAGGCAAATCGCCGCGCACAGCGACCGGCGCGCGCGCAGCGGGGGAAAAAGCGCGCTCGTATTTTCTTGTCATGGACGCGCAGGATTCGGTAGAAGAAGCACGAGCGGCAGACACGCAGCCATGCCGCTTCCTTTCCATCATGAGTTTCTGGAGCGACAAGAAGGTTGTCGTCACGGGTGGCCGTGGCTTCATCGGTTCTCATTTGGTTGACCGCTTGCTGGCGGAAGGCGCGCTGGTTCGCATCGTCGATCTCGCCTCGCGACCTTACCCGCGAAAAATTTCGGCCGAAGATGCGGCCCGCGCGGAGTGGCAGGAAGCAGACCTGAGCGATGCGCAAAGTTGCAACAAGGTTTGTCGCGGCGCCGACATTGTGATGCATCTGGCGGCAAAGATTCGCGGTGTCGGCTATAACGCGACCCATCACGGCGAGATGTTTTTTTCCAACGCCCTTCTCAACCTGCATATGTTGGAGGCGGCGCGTCTCGCAGATGTGGAAAGGTTCCTTTCCGTCAGCACAGTCGGCGTCTATCCGCAGGAATGCGCCGTGCCGACTCCCGAGGAAGAAGGTTTTAAAAGCGAACCCGAAGCCAGCGGCTATGGCTACGGCTGGGCCAAGCGTCTCGCTGAAGTGCAATCGCATTGCTACGCCGCCGAGTACGGAATGAAAATCGCCATCGTGCGGCCTTACAACGTTTACGGGCCGCGCATGGATTTCAAAACCGAGACCGCTCCCGTCATTTCCGCGCAGATCAGGAAGGTGCTGGAAGCGCGCGATGCTCTCACCGTCTGGGGCAACGGCGCGCAGACGCGCTCGTTCACCTACGTCTCGGATGAGGTCGAAGGAATGATGCTCGCAGTGGAGAAGCATGCGGAGGCCGACCCTTTGAACATCGGAACGAGCGAAGAAATTACGATCAAGGATCTGATCGCGCTCATCGTCGCCATCACCGGAAAAAAACTTCGTCTCGAATACGACCTGACCAAGCCGTGCGGAGCGGCCAGACGCTGTCCGGATATTTCGAAGGCGACGCGATTGCTGGGTTACCGACCCAAAGTGCGCCTCGCCGAAGGCCTGCGCGAGACGATTCGCTGGTACGAAAATTCGATTGCGGCCAACGCGGGATGAATCTCCCTCCGGCGCGCGGGAGTCAGGTCGCAGGCTTCGATCTTCATTACCCTCCGGATGAAATAGAGAGCGTCACCGCCGGTCTGCGCGCCATTCTGGAAAGCGGTTTCATCAGCATGGGCCGCAACGTCGCGGAATTCGAGAAACGCTGGGCCGAATTTTGCGGAGTAAAATACGCGGTCGGGACGGCCAACGGAACCTGCGCGCTGGAAGTCATCCTGCGTTCCATCGATGTCAAAGGCAAAACCGTTGCGCTCCCCAGCCACACCTTTATCGCAACCGCCGCGGCCGCCATTCACGCCGGCGCCCGCGTCATCTTTATCGATTGTCAGCGAGAGAATTTGCAAATGGATCCGGAAGATCTGAGCCGCAAACTTCGCCCGGACACCAAGGCCGTCATCCTCGTGCACATGAGCGGAATTATTTCGCCGCACCTGGAGCGAATAAAAAAGATCTGCGCCGAGAATGGCAGCGTGTTGGTTGAAGACGCCGCCCACGCGCACGGCGCCACCATTCACGACCGCAAAGCAGGCTCGCTCGGCCTCGCCGGCTCGTTTTCCTTTTTCTCGACCAAAGTCATCACCACCGGCGAAGGCGGGATGATCACAACCGACGACGAAACCATTTACAAGAACGCGCTCGCTTTGCGCGATCACGGCCGCTTCGGCCGCGAACCGAATCTGCACGACGACATCGGTTCCAACTGGCGGCCGAGCGAGCTGAACGCCGTTCTCGGCTTGGCCCAGATGACTCGTGCCAGTGCAATCCTGCAACGCCGTCGAGATATTGCGGCGAAATACGACCGCGAATTACGAGTCCGCCATCTTCCCTCCGTCGAACTGCTCGAGATTCCTCATCACATTCGATCCTCCTATTACAAATACGTCCTTTATGTGCTGCCGCCGCTGCAACGAGATCGTATCATGCGCGAGCTTCGGGAAGATCATCAGGTGTCGCTCGGCGGTTTGCTCTACAATCGACCGTGTCATTCCCAGCCGCTTTTCCAGCGACATCCCGAGACCGTCGTTTCTGATCCGCGCGCGCCTTTTCCCGAAACCGACTTCGTCGTCTCGCATCACCTCTGCCTTCCGCTCTACTTCGACTTAAAAGACGAGCAGGTCGATCGAGTCATCGACGCGTTCCAGGCCGTCGTCTCACGGCATTTGGCGTGAAGAATCTCTATTCCATCGCGATGGTGGCCGCGTGCCCGTTCCCGGCCAATCACGGAACGCCGGCCGCGATTCGCGAAATGTCTCAAGAGTTAGCGCGCCGCGGGCATTCCGTCAGGGTCGTGACTTATCCCTTGCACGACGACATCGCGATCTCGGGCATCGCCATCGACCGCGTGCGACAGATCGGCCGCAGCCGGAAAGTGCGAGTCGGCCCCGGCTATCAGCGACTGGTTTTCGATCTCTTGCTTGTCTTTAAACTCCTGCAGGTCGTGCGTAAACATCGCATCGACCGCATTCACGCGCACAACTACGAAGCCGCGCTCGTCGCCGCGCTCGTCGGTCGACTCACAGGCGTGCCGGTGATCTACAACGCCATCAATACGATGATCGGCGAACTCCCATCCTACGATTTTATCAGGCCGCGATTTCTTGCCAAAGCGCTGGCCAGGTTGCTCGATCAGTTCGCGCCTCGTCTCGCCGACATCATCGTGGCTGACACCGAAGAGCTGCGCGGTTTTCTCCTCGAAAAAGGATTGCCCTCCGATCGGGTGATCACGATTCACTCCGGAGTGTCGCCGGAGATGTTCGCGCGCGGCGACGCTGACAAAATCCGCACGCAATTCTCTTTGCAAAATGCGCGGCTCATTCTTTACGCCGGAACCTTCGACGCATTTCAAGGACTCGACTACCTCCTCGCAGCTTTCCTTGCGGTTCTGGCAAAGTTCCCTGATGCGCACCTCTTGCTCGCGGGCGGCACGATTAACCCGGCGC
Source organism: Chthoniobacterales bacterium (assembly GCA_036490335.1). Lineage (GTDB taxonomy): Bacteria > Verrucomicrobiota > Verrucomicrobiia > Chthoniobacterales > UBA10450 > Palsa-1392. The sequence continues at coordinate 18,543 of DASXEB010000021.1, read as the reverse complement.
ATCAACGCCGGATTGCCTCGGCGGCAGAGAAACTCGGGATTGCCTCGCAGGTAACGATCACGTCCGCCACGCTCGACCAGTTGCCGGACTTCCTCGCCGCCGCGGATGTCGCCGTCGTGCCGAGACCGGAATCCGCCGGCATCCCGACCAAGTTGTTAAACTACATGGCGGCGGCAAAACCGATCGTCAGCTTTGCCAAATCCGCCACAATTCTCGAGCACAACAAAAACGCGCATTTGGTTTTGAAGGTCAGCGCAGACGATCTGGCCAAAGGCATCGTTGAACTTCTCGCGCACCCCGAGCGCGCGCGCGATCTCGGCCGCAACGCGCAAGCTCTCATTGCGGGCCGCTTCGATTGGTCAACCATCGCCGAACAAATTGAAATCGTTTACGCGCGCGCTCTCGGAAAAAAGAATCGCGCGAACGAACCGTGCCGACGGCGTTCGCTTTTCGCCCCGCCGCTCTGACCGATCGGTTCGTTAGGCAAAAAAGCGGCGCGGTGGCTGGGGGGAGAATCGAACTCCCGACACGAGGATTTTCAGTCCTCTGCTCTGCCAACTGAGCTACCCAGCCCGCGCGGACGCGGCTGTCACTATGCCGGATTCTCCGGGACGGGCAAGAGCGGAGAAAATCGCCTAACGAACAACTCGTTAGGCAAAAGTGCGGGGCAGATCGACCGCGCCGTTGAGCAGATGCAGGTAAAGCGGGCGCGGGATTTCGCGCGCGCCGAATTGCGCGAGATGTGGCGTGAGCCATTGCAGGTCGAGCAAAGTGAAACCGCGCGCACGCAGGCGCTCGACCAAGGCCCAGAGCGCGATCTTGGAGGCGCCGGTCGCGCGATGGAACATCGATTCGCCAAAAAACGCGCCGCCGATTGCGACGCCATAAAGGCCGCCGACGAGTTCGTTAGGCAACCAGGCTTCGACCGAATGGGCGCAGCCGATCTCGTGCAAACGGACGTAGCTTTCGCGAATCTCGCGATTGATCCAGGTCTCGTCGCGCGCGGCGCAGGCGCGCATGACTTCGGCAAAACTGTGATTGATCCGAATCTCGAAATTTTGTTTGCGCCGTTCGCGTCGCAGGCCGTGCGGAATGTGAAAATGATCGAGCGGCAGAATCGTCCGCGGATCGGGCGAGAACCAGCCGATCTCATCGTTAGGCATGGCCATCGGGAAAATGCCGAGCCGATAACCGCGCAAAAGAATGTCCGGTTCGATCACGAGAAAAAAACTCCTCGTTTTCATCCTGCTGCTCGCGCGCTTCGGCAATGACGAAAATTACCGCCCTTGCGAATGTCGGCGCGCGCTTTTAATCTGGGTGGGTGAAACGACTTTTCGTCGCCGCCTTTCTCGCCGCCGGCCCGATTCTCACCGGTTGCAGCAGCGAGAGCGACGCGCCGACGGCCGAAGATGTGCGCGAACATTTGCAGCGCGGCGCGGCCGGCCAGGGCACGCTCGGGCCGATCGATCGGCAGGACGACCCGTTCGTAAATCCGCGCGAAGGCAACCCGGACAGCGGTCACCCGTGAAGCCGGCTCATTCGCGCGTCGTCATCCTCGATTTCGGTTCGCAGTACACGCAGGTCATCGCGCGGCGGGTGCGCGAATGCCAGGTCTATTCCGAGATCGCGCGCTTTGATATTTCGGCGGCGGAAATCTCCCGCAATCCGCCGGACGGAATTATTCTCTCCGGCGGACCGGCGAGTGTTTACGACAAAGGCGCGCCGCAAATCGATCTCCGCATCTTTTCGTTAGGCATTCCCGTGCTCGGCATTTGTTACGGGATGCAATTGATGGCGCGGCATCTTGGCGGCGAAGTCGAAATCAGCGGCCGCCGCGAGTACGGGCCCGGCCTTCTTCATCTCGATGAATCGATCGCGCTTTTCGACGGCCTCGGCGAACAGATCGACATCTGGAGCAGTCACGCGGACAAATTGATCGCGCTGCCGGAAGGCTTTCGCGCCATCGCGCACACCGAGAATTCGAATTTCGCCGCGATCGTCGATGAAAAGCGCGCGCTTTACGCGCTCCAATTTCATCCCGAAGTGTCGCACACGCCGCGCGGCCGCGAGATCATCGAGAATTTTCTCTTCCGCGTCTGCCATTGCGAAATGGATTGGACGATGGGCTCGTTCATCGACGACGCCTGCGCGCAAATCCGGGCGCAGGTCGGCGGCGAACAGGTCGTGCTCGGCCTGAGCGGCGGGGTCGATTCCTCGGTCGCGGCCGCGCTTTTGCACAAGGCGATCGGCGACCAGCTCACCTGCATTTTCGTGAACAACGGTTTGCTGCGCGAGAACGAAGCCGAAACGGTGCAGCGGGTTTTCGGGGAAAATTTTCACATCAAGCTCAAATACGTCGATGCCTCAGAACGCTTCCTGCGCGCGCTCGCGGGCGTGACCGATCCGGAAACGAAACGCAAAATCATCGGGCGGGAATTCATCGGCGTGTTCGACGACGCCGTGCTCGAGCTTGCGGGCGGCGAGTTGCCTAACGAAAAGCAAAAGTTCCGTTTTCTCGCCCAGGGCACGCTCTACCCCGACGTGATCGAGAGCGTGGCGATCAGCGGCAATCCCGCGTCGCTGATCAAGAGCCATCACAACGTCGGCGGGCTGCCGGAAAAAATGAACTTCGAGCTGGTCGAACCGCTCCGGCAATTATTCAAGGACGAAGTGCGGCTGGCCGGACAACAGCTCGGTTTGCCTAACGAGATCGTGCATCGCCAGCCGTTTCCGGGTCCCGGGCTGGCCGTCCGCATCGTCGGCGAAGTGACGCCGGAACGGCTCCGCATTTTGCGCGAAGCCGACACGATCGTGGCCAACGAAATGCGCGCCTCGGAATGGTATTACCGCGTCTGGCAATCCTTCGCCGTGCTGCTGCCGGTGCGCTCGGTCGGCGTGATGGGCGATCATCGCACTTACGAAAACACGATCGCGCTCCGCATCGTCGAGAGCCAGGACGGGATGACGGCCGACTGGGTGCGGATGCCGTATGAAATCCTCGCCCGCATCTCGACCCGGATAGTGAACGAAGTCAACGGCGTGAACCGCGTCTGCTACGATATTTCGAGCAAACCGCCGAGCACGATCGAGTGGGAGTGACGTGCGGCTTTCGCCGCATTGCCCGGCACGACAAACTTCATCCCGGCCACGTGCGCAAAAGCTCCGGCGACGATGGTAATAAGCCAAAACAACCTTGCCGTCCTGGCGTCGCGCCGCGGCGACATTTCCGAGTGCGTACTCGTTGCGAGTGGATTCATCCGCGACCCTAGACAGTTCCGCCTCGACCGCAACGGCCTAACGAGAACACGGTCGGCCTGCGCGGAGGCAAGCAGTGCGAGAGTCACAGACCGGCTCGTACCGCTTTCCCCGAACCCTTGTCTGCTATCCATGAGCCTTAAGTAGTGCCTCGGCTATCGTGAGGACGACGATAATGATGATCGGCGCAGCGAAAACAACTGCGATCCAGAATACCCATTTCCCGATTCGCTGGTCACGGGCGCGCGGGGAACTTGGGGGGCCGAGGTGCTGCTCGCGCCGCCGTACCAACTGCGTTGGACGCTGCTTCGCAAAGTTTTCATCCACTTGAGGACCCGCAGCTAGACTAAGCATCGTAAGTTCAAGGTGGTTGAGCATGAGACAAGGACGCATATCAAAGCTCATCGTGGTCGTCTCGTTACCGCGCGTCAGGTAGTAATCGTTTCGCCACCCGTCAGCGAGCGCGATCTTTTGTCCTATCTCCCAGCCATCGCCAGCGGCACGCACGAGATGGCTGGAAATGAAGTCCGCCGCTTCGGCGGCACTTCGTGCCTCCATCTTGATCAACGGAAAACGGGAGATCAACGTAGTATTTGGCACTGGGATGTTATCGGCATGTTTGTTAAACTCTTGTCGTACTTCTTCGCTTACGGGCGCGGTAAGACTGAGCTGAGAAATGTCGAAGAACACCGGCAGCACCTGGCCTGAAACGCGACGGATGCGCCACTCGAATACACGTCCATTCCGATGGTAACGGCGCTCGACCCCCGTCCAGTTTTGCGGGCCAAACAATACTGACACAACCGCTGACTCGACGCATGAAGCAAGCATGTTGTTCACGCGTCCCAGACGGACCGGATTGTCGGCAGATGCTCCACTGCCGGTCTTCAGCACCTCTAGCGCGTAACGCACTGCCTCCTCGAATGTTTCAGGTGGCTTCATGCTAGGTTGTGGTACATTATGACCTAACGAGGACAAGATGAGCGACGGCGAACCCGCCGAGGCGGGTAAACTGTAACGCGCGTCGCTCGGACTGAGACGTCAACTCAAAACCGGAGCCATAGAAGGGTCGGCCGTTCGCTGCATCGCATCGTTAATGAATCATACCAACTTTCTGACACAGGCTTGCAACCACTTTTCAAGTGCTTCGATATGTGCAAGGTCATCATCACTGACTTTAATTGCCGTCGGTTCCGTGGGATGCGTAATGCGAGCACGTATTTTGAAGGCAGATTTTACATGCTCCCATTGTTCGATTCTCTTCGGATCGAAGTCCTTTCCTAGGTATTTGGCAGCGTATTTAAGAACAAATAAGAGGTGAGGAAGAGTTCTGGTCTTCTTCTCGCGGAAGAAATAATTCCCAACGTCATCGAACAGATAATCTTCTGCAAGACTGGCCAGCCATTCGCCTAGGTCAATACTGCCTTCGTACATTTCAGATTCGTAGTCGGCGTTGATGCATCCTTTGAGATAGTAGATTATCGCTTCGCAATCTGCGAAGACTAAATGCGTAAGCAGGCGCCTACCTAGCATCTTTTTCTTGGGAAGTATCTGCGTCCGTACAAACTCGCGCTCTTTTGCGAGCAATTCATTCAGTTTAACGAGATCGACAAGGCTGGTTGGTTTGTGGGGCTGGCGCGTAGGTTTGTCGGAGTGGCTGACAAAATTGTTCGCGCGATCGACAAGCTTGTCGGAGCGGTGGAGAGGCTTGTTTGTCGCTCTGTTAGCCTTGTCAGAGCGGTTGACAGGCTTGTTTGTTACTCGGTTAGGTTTGTCAGAGCGGTTGACAGGCTTGTTTGCCAATCTGTCAGGCCTGTCAGAGTGGCTGACTTGTCAGGCGGCGGGGCGGAATTTCATTTTCGGGGTCGAACTGCGGTTGTAGGGCAGGCGCTCCGCCTGCCCCGGGGAGTTGCGGGATTATGGCGAAGGCAAGCGGGGCGCTTGCCCTACAATGCTCGGGGGGAAATGGACGACTCGGAGGTCGTCCCTCCAGCTTTTCGCGCGCCGGCGACGGAAGGGCAGGGTTATAAGGTTCCCTTTGCATTTCGCGCACGGTCTCGTCACGTTGAGTTGAGTCGGAGTGATTTTGGGGCAGCTTAGCGGGATGATTCAACGCACGCTCGTCGCTCTCGGCGCGCTTCTGCTCGCTAGCGTTGCGCATTCGCAGATCACGCCGACGCCGAGTCCGACGGCAACGATTTCGCCCAGCCCGTCGATCACACCAACACCGAGTGTGACGCCGACGCCATCGGGCACGCCCACGCCAAGCGCTACCCCGACTCCATCCGTTACGCCGACGCCATCCGCTACGCCAATACCAACCGTCACACCGACTGTGACCCCGACGCCGACGGTCAATCCCTCCGCCTCGCCCACCGCCACCCCCGGCAACCTCGGTGATACACTCGTCAACATCTCGACCCGGGCCCACGCCGAAACGGGCAGCAACGTGCTCATCGGCGGATTCATCATCGGCGGCTCCGCCAACAAAACGGTGGCGGTGCGCGCGCTCGGCCCTTCACTCACCGGCTTGGTCTCGACTCCCCTGGCCGATCCCACCCTGCAGCTTCGCGATTCCAGCGGGGTGCTGATTGCGGCCAACGATAACTGGCAGAATACGATTCTCGGGCCGCTCATTACTTCCAACCAAGTCGCGGCCATCGCGGCGAGCGGGCTGGCCCCGACGGAGCCGAGCGAATCGGCGATGATCGTCACGCTCGGGCCGGGCAATTATACCGCGATCGTCACCGGTACCGATGGAGTCGACAACATCGCGCTAGTCGAAGTTTACGATCTCGATCCGGCGGACGGTTCGCAGCTTCTCAATATTTCCACCCGCGGTTTGATCGACACTGGCGACGGCATGATGATCGCCGGCCTTATCGTTGGTGGAATTGATGATGAGGCGATCGTGGTGCGCGGTCTCGGCCCGTCGCTCCCGGTCGCGAATCCTTTGCCCGATCCGACGTTGACGCTGGTGGATGCCGACGGAAACACGCTCGCGCAAGACGATAATTGGGCCGACACGCAAGGGGACGATATCGAGGCCGCGATGCTCGCTCCGACGAACCAATTGGAATCGGCCATCCTGCAAACGCTGCCGCCGGGGCAGTACACCGCTATTCTCACCGATAGCACCGGGCAAACCGGCGTCGGTTTGATTGAGGTTTACAACATAACGGCCGACGAATTTCCGTAGCAGCGCGCGGCGAAATTGGCCTAACGAACGAGGCGCGTGCTGAGTAAGTCACCCTCCCGCGGCGACCCGCAGGATCTCGACCCGATCGCCTTCATGCAAAGGATGCGAAGTCCATTCGCGACGCCGCAGGGCCGTGCCATTTAATTCCACCAGCGTTGTCTCGGGCGCGAGTCGATGTTCGCGAATCAACTCCTCGATTGTTTTTCCGTCGTCGAAAACAAACTTCTCGCCGTTCAGAAAAATCGTCATCGCCTAACGAGTGCCTGGTCCCAGTCTTTCCAGACCGGCTCGAAACCGCGGGCGCGCAAACTTTCCGCAATTTCCGCCGGCGAGCGCGCGTCGCTGATTTCAAACTGACTGGTCGCGAGCGCCGCGCCGGGTTCGTTAGGCGAGATGGCGCGGCCGCGGATCGTCTGATGGAGTTCCGCTTTTCCCTGGCCGGTGTAGCCGCCCGGTTCGGTGTGGCTGCCCGAGCTCATCACCGTCACGCCTAACGATGCCAGCGCGTCGCGCACTTCGCCCGATTCGCGCGTGCTCAAGACAATTCCGACCCGCGGAAAACAAATCCGAAACGCGCAGACGAGAAGCGCAAGCTCGCGGTCGCCTAACGAAAAGCGAGGGACGAACTCGCCCGCCGCCGGCCGCAGCCGCGGCAGGCTCACGGTCAATTCCGATTGCCAGCAATGTTTCTGCAAATATTCGAGGTGCGCCGCGAGCGCGATCGCTTCTTCGCGCGAGGGCGCGAGTCCGAAGAGCGCGCCGATTCCGATCCGGCGAAAACCGGCCGCGTAAGCGCGCTCCGGACAATCGAGCCGCCAGCCAAAATCGCGTTTCGGCCCGGAAGTGTGCATCTCCCGATAAATTTCGCGGCTGTAAGTTTCTTGATAAACGACCAGCCCGTCCGCGCCGGCATCGACCAGCGGCAGATAATCGTCGGTTTCCATCGGGCCGAGCTCGAGCGCGATCGAAGAAAAGAGCGGCGCGAGCGCGCGAATGCAATCGGCGAGATAATCCTGCCTAACGAACTTCGGGTGTTCGCCGGCCACGAGCAGCACCTGGCGAAAACCTTGCGCTGCGAGATGACGCGCCTCCGCCAGAACCTGCTCGACGCTGAGCGTGACGCGGAGGATCGGATTGTCGCGCGAGAAACCGCAGTAGCGACAGTTGTTGATGCATTCGTTGCTCAGATAAAGCGGCGCAAACATTCGCATCGTGCGACCGAAATTTTGCCGAGTCAGCTCGCGCGCTTCCCGCGCCATCGCCTCGAAGCGCGCGCCGTTTTCAGGCGCGAGCAAACGCTCGAATTTTCGCAGCAACGGCGAATTGGCGAGCGGAAGCTGGTCGAGGATTCCGGCAAAAGACATCGCGATAATTTCGTAGCTCGGACTGGAATCGCAATCGTTGCGCGTTGTAAATTGCGCGCGTGCTCAAGCCGAAATTTATCCCGCTCCCGCCACGCGAAATTTTGTCGCCCGACGAAATGCTCGCGCGCGCGACCGCGTTTCAGCGGGAAATGGCGCGACGGCGGACGGTGCGCGATTTTTCCGACCGCCCGATCGCGCGCGAAGTGATCGAGGCCTGTCTGCGCACGGCGGGAAGCGCACCAAACGGCGCGAATCTGCAGCCGTGGCATTTCGTGGCCGTGAGCGATCCCGATCTGAAGCGCGAGATTCGCGTCGCGGCGGAAATGGAGGAACGCGAATTCTACGGCGGCCGCGCGCCTAACGAATGGCTCGAAGCGCTCGCCGCACTCGGCACGACGGCGGAAAAACCATTCCTCGAAAAGGCGCCGTGGCTGATCGCGATTTTTTCCCAGCCTAACGAGATCCTGCCCAATGGCCGGAAGCGGAAACATTATTACGCGAGCGAATCGGTCGGGATTGCGACCGGTTTTTTGATCGCGGCGCTGCATCTCGCGGGCGTCGCGACGCTCACGCACACGCCCAGCCCGATGGGTTTTCTGAACAAACTTCTCGAGCGTCCGCCTAACGAAAAGCCGTTTCTGCTCTTGGTCGCCGGTTATCCGGCTGAGGACGCGCGCGTCCCGGACATCCAGCGCAAACCGCTCGAAAAGATCAGCAGTTTTATCTGCGGCTAAATTTTCGCGGCGCTAAAAGGCGAAGCGAATTCCGGAACGGATGAGGCCGTAGTTGTTATCCGAGCCGTTGATCACGTTCCAACTGAAATCGTTGATGATTCCGACATTTGGCGTGAGCCGAAATTCAACCCCAGCGCCGAACTGGCCCATGCCTTCGGCGTCGTTATGCCGGCGAAACGGCGTGAAAAGGCCGGTGTTCGAAATCACATTCGTCGCGCGGCTGCCGTTGAAGATGACGCCGCCGCCCGCGTAGCCATAAGGCGCGATCGGCGTGTTCGGAATCGGGTAGCGAAAAACGAGATTGCCCGAGGCCTGGCCGAGCGTGTCCTGGGCGTCGAGCGCGTAACCTTCGACCCCGGCGCCGAGGTAGCGGGTGAAGAAATAATTCGCGCCAACGCCGCCGCCCCAAGCGTGATCGGTCTCCAAATAACGATCGTCGCGATAGCTGTTGCCGGTGAAGGCGTAGGCGCCGAAAAGATCGAAATTCCACTCGCGATCGCGGTAGAGCGACACGAGCGGCGCCGACGAATTTTGCTGCACTTCCTGATTCGATGTTTCGACCGGACCGGCAAAAGCCGCGGTCGCGAGTGTCGTTAGGCTGCACAAGCCGATGACAAATTTTTTCATTCCATTTCTCCCTTTGATTGACTGACGGCGAGTAAGATTCGCCTTGGAGGAGAAGACAACGCGACCTACCGCGGGTTACGGAATTTTTCCCCGGGTGCGCGCCGAGCAGCGACTACGAAAAATGCCTACATCTTCAACTCGGCGCCGGTCGTCGCGTCGGTCAGGATGAACTTCTCGTGATGAAACGTCGGGTCGGCGCGGAACATCAGTTTGCTCGCGTAACGCCGCTCGAGCTCGACGAGTAATTCCTCGTCTTCTTCGCGCAGACGTTTCAGGACGTCGGGATTGAGGATGACGCGAAACTCGTGGATCGAGTCCTGATATTTTCGCATCACGCAATTGAGCGCGCGATGCACTTCCACGCTCGTGCTCATCGTCGTCTTGACCATCCCGCGGCCTTCGCAATACGGACAGTTTGTGTAGATCGAATCGCTCAGACTTTCCTGCGCGCGCTGCCGCGTCATCTCCATCAAGCCGAGCGCGGAAATCGGGAGGACGTGCGTTTTTGCCTTGTCGCGTTTGAGCCGGTCGCGCATCCGGTTGTAAACCTGCTGCTGATCTCTGCGATTTTTCATGTCGATGAAATCGCCGATGATCAGGCCGCCGATGTTGCGCAGGCGCACCTGCCGCGCCATTTCCTCGGCCGCTTCGAGATTGGTTTGGAGAATTGTTTTCTCGACGTCGCGGCCGCCTTTGTTCCGGCCGGTGTTCACGTCGACGGCGACGAGCGCTTCGGTCTCATCGATCACAATGTAGCCGCCGCACCTCAGCCAGACCTGGCGATGAAAGGCATCGTCGATTTGTTTCTGCACGCCGAAGGTCTCGAAAATCGGCGCCGCCCCATCGTAATATTTGACCCGGCTTTTCGCGCGCCGCGAAATCTGGCCGACCATTTCCGCCATCCGATCGACCGCCTCGCGATCGTCGCAAAGGACTTCGTCGATTTCGTCAGTCAGAAAATCGCGCACCGTTCGCTCGACCAGATCGGGCTCTTCGAAGAGCAGTGCCGGCGCGGGCAGCTCCCTGATTTGCTGTTCGATCCGCGCCCATTGGTCGAGCAAGACGCGCAGGTCGCGCACGAAATAACGCGCGCGCTGGCCTTCGCCGACCGTGCGAATGATCACGCCGACGCCGTCGGGAATGTCGAGCTCGCGCAAAATTTTCCGGAGCCGCGCGCGCTCTTTGGGCGATTCGATTTTGCGCGAAACGCCGCTGCGATCGCTGTAGGGCATGAGCACGAGATAGCGTCCGGCAAAAGTTAGATTGGTCGAAACGCGCGGGCCTTTCGTGCCGATCGGACCTTTCGTCACCTGCACGATCACGTCGGAGCCGACGGGGTAAATATTCGGAATGTCTTTCGCGATCAGGCGGCGTTTCGGATCTTTGCGATTGCCGCGCTCGATTTCTTCGACCCCGCTGTCGAGGGCGGCCGGGAGCGCGTCCCAAAAATGGAGGAAGGCATTTTTCTCGAGGCCGATGTCGACAAACATCGCCTTCAAACCGGGCTCAATATTCTTGACCCGGCCCTTGTAAACGCAGCCCGCGATGTTGCGGCTCTCGTCGCGCTCGACGCTATATTCCTCGAGCTGGCCGTCCTCGAGCAGGGCGGCGCGGCGTTCGAGTTTCTCGACGCTGATGATGATTTTGTTGCCAGTCTTTCGTCGGGAAAGACCGAGAAATTTTTTCACTTTGTCTATCATGGTGGAAATTCTTAGAAGTCATTGGTGGTTGCGGTGCTCCTTTACTCGTTAGGCTGACTCGCCGGCTGAGCGCGGCGCACCGGAGGGGGAGTGGGTTGAGGACGAGCGCCAAAAATGCGCTCGAAAAAACTCCGCGGTCGCGGAGTGCTCTGTGGGATCGGCGCGACTCGTTGCGCGCGCAAAACGCGGCGCGGAGCCGACCGATGGACGTTGGCGACCTTGCCGCGAGCGTCTGCTTCCGGCTCGACATCGGGCGAATCGCCCGGTTGCGCCATCTGCGAACTTTCGGCGGCCTGTTTGCCGTTTGCATCTTCCTCGTCGCTGTCATTGGCGGCCGGAAGCGCATCCTTGTAGGTCACTGCGGGGATCATTTTAAATGGATCGTCCTTGTGCGCGGGCGCGAGCCACGCGAGTTGCTGCTCGAAGGTGCCCGCGTCCATCGCGAGCGTGCGCTCGAGAATGCGGGTCGCGATCGGGGCCGCGACCGAGCCGCCGTGCATGCCGCCCTGCACCATCGAGACCACGACGTACTTCGGATGATCGTAGGGCGCGAAGCAGCAGAACCACGCGATCGTGTCCTTCTGCCCGTTCAACATCGCCTGCGCGGTGCCGGTTTTGCCAGCGACCTGCACGTCTTTCATGCGCGCGATTTTTCCGGTGCCCCCATCCTCGTTCACGACCTTCCAAAGACCGTGCCTAACGAGTTCGATTTGCGCGGCCGTAAAATCGTTTCGCAGATCGGCGTGGATGCGCGGCTCGTCCGGGACCGCGACCTTGCCATCTTCATCGAGCGCAGGCGTGCCGTCCTGATTCAAAACTTTTTGCACGAGCCGCGGGTAGTAGGAAATGCCGCCGTTCGCGACCGTCGCGTAAGCCATCGCCATTTGTAGCGGCGAGGCGAGATCGTAGCCCTGGCCGATCGAGACATTGGCGGTGTAAGCCTGCGTCCATTTTTCGCGCGGGCTGTGAATCGCCATCCATTCCGGGCCCGGCAGCACGCCCGATTGTTCACTCGTTAGGCGAACGCCGGATTCCTGGCCGAGGCCGAGGAGCGTGCCGGTCGCGTCGATCGAATCGATCCCGGCCGCGTTGCCGTATTGATAAAAATAGGCGTCGCAGGAAACCTTGATCGCGTCGGCGAGGCCGATCGTCCCGTGCGCGCCGCCTTTCTCGGCGATCCAGCAATGGAAATAATGGTCGCCGTAGGTCACGCCGCCGGTGCAGGTAAATTTGGCCGAGCCCATGTGTTTGCGCAGGCCGGCGAGCGCGGTCACGATTTTAAAAGTCGAGCCCGGAGGGAAGGCGCTGATCGCGCGATTGATTAGCGGCTTGCCTTTGTCTTCGCGCAGTTGCTGCCAATCCTTCGCCTTGATGCTCGGGATAAAAGTGTTTGGATCGAACGACGGCACCGAAGCCATCGCCAGCACTTCGCCATTGTTCGGATCGACCACAACCGCGGCGCCGCGACCGACCGGACGCAGCGCTTCATCCGCGATCGCCTGGATGCGCGCGTCGATCGTCAGGTAAACATTCGCGCCTTGTTTCGGCGGCTCTTCGCGCAGCACGCCGTCGATCGTGCCCTTGGCATCGCGACGCATCACGCGCACGCCCGGCTGGCCGCGCAGATATTCGTCCATCGTTTTCTCGACATCCGATTTTCCCTCCACGTCGCCTTGATAAAAGGTGTACTTTTTCACCTCGTCCGGATTCGGATCGTCCGGCGCGCCGACATAGCCTAACAAATGCGAACCGAGCGCGCCGTAAACGTAGGAACGCACCGGCTTGATCGCGATATCGACTCCGGGCAAACCGACATCGTGCTCGGAAAACTTCGCCATGGTCGAGAAGTTGATGTCGCGGATGTAGGAATACGGGACCTCGGTGTCGTTGCGATAATGTTTCTGGAGTTGGTTCGCGTTGTAGTCGCGCGCCAGATCGAGATCCTCGAGCCGCGGGACGATTCCGGTGTTCACGATCCGGACGATGTCCGGCTCCTTCATGTCTTTTTGCATGCCGCTGATCGTCGCGCGGTACTGCGTTTCCGGCGGACGGCCGTAACGCTGCCGATAACCCTTGACCATTTCCGGCAGATAAAAATCCACTTCGTAACTCGCGCGATTTTGTACCAGCGCGACGCCGTTGCGGTCGCGAATCTCGCCGCGGACGGACGGAATGCGCACGGTCGCTTCCGAGCTGCTTTGCACCCGCGCGGTCCATTCCGCGCCGCGCGCGACCTGCACCCACCAGAGCCGGAGGACGAGTGCGCCGAGGGCGAGGAGCATGCAGAATCCGAGAAACTGGATTCGCAAAAGTGGCTTAGCGCTGCGCGTATTCATCGAAGCGATCGGGCGCGACGTAAGGGCTGTTCGTTAGGCGCGAAAACCAGTGCAGCAACCAGAAAACGAGCGGCGCCATCAGCATCGCGAGCAGACCGGGACCGCCGATCTGCCACCAGACTTCGCGATTAAAAATAAGCGAGCCGCGCCGAAACGAAATCATCAGATATTGGGAGAGCAGAATGAGTGAAGTGCAGACGCCGCTGAGGATACAATGCACTTCCCAGCGTCCCCGATTAAACAAGGGCTTGAGTCCGTGCATGATTGCGGCGAGCACCGCGTAGAGGAGTATCGACCATCCGAAAGAAATTTCAACATGGGTCCCGAGAATCTGCGCCGTCATCGCGTCCCAGAGAAAGCCGGCGACAAAAACGAGCGCGAGTACGAGCGGCAACGGCAGCGTGATCGCGCCGTAAAAAACAATCACGGGCACGATGTAAACATGGGCGTTGTACATCCAGGCGAGCGGTGGAATGAAAATCTCCACAATCTGCGCGACGAAAACGAGAACGACGAGAAGAAGAAATAAAATCATGGCCTGCCGACCGAATCCGCCCACGGTCCCATCGAAAACAAAGCTAACCTGCCTGTCATCCTGAGCGCAGCGAAGGACCTCGCAAACGTTCGCGAAATCGAAGCTTCCTTCCGGGCGCTTTCAAGTTTCTTGCGAGATCCTTCGCTCCGCTCAGGATGACAACATTGTTGTTCGCTCATCATCACTTCCTTCCGATGACGACAAACACATCCTCCAGTTTCGCGAGATCGACCGCTGGCTGCACCTGCGCCTGGCAATCGAGCGCGCGCACATGGAAGCTCCGCACCGTGCCGATGAGAAGCCCGGAAGGAAAAACTCCGCCGACGCCCGATGTGTAAACTTTCTGCCCCGCTTTGAGCTGCGCCTGTTTCGAAAGATAATTCAGGTCGAGCACCGGCGAGAGACTGCCGGCGACGCGCTCGCCGGTCACGATCCCCTGCTCGCGCGTGCCCTCGACCGTCGCGGAGACGCGGCAATTTTCGTCCGAGACGAGCAGCACGACGCAAATATTATCGCTCACCGTCGTCGTCTTGCCGACCAGGCCTTCATCGGTCAGCACCGGCATTTCCGATTCGAGTCCGTCGATCTTTCCACGATTGATCGTGACCGAGCGCCACCAGGTCGAGGAGTCACGCGAAATGATTTCCGCCGGCACGAGGCGAAAGAGCGAACGCTCGCGATAGGCGAGCGCGCGGCGCAGCCGATTGACTTCGTGCTCGACGTCGCTGAGCGCTTCGTTCGTCGCCTTGAGCGAACGATTTTCCACCCGCAACTGCGCATTCTCTTTCTCGAGTTGATCGAGTGTTTTCAGGCCGCTCCGCACCGAAGTGATCTGGCGCTCGAGCCCGGAACCGCTTTTCAAAAATGGCGAGATCGTCTGAAAAAATGTCGCCTGAATCGCGCGCGTCGCCCGCGGCCCCATGCTGAGCAAGGCGAGGAGCGCCGCGGCGAAAATAACCAGCGCGACGATGCCCGTGCGGCTCATTGGAAATGCGGAATGCGAATCGCGAAAGGCCGATTGCCTAACGAATGCATTTCAGCGCGCTTTCCTTCCGCAATCCGCAACCTCCGCGCGCGATTCTTAACGCGGCCATTGGCGATCGGCGGTCGCGACCTGGCGGAGGAATTTGATTTCGTTCAAACATTTCCCGGTGCCTTCCGCGACCGCGCTCAGCGGATCTTCCGCCACGTGCACGGGCAGCCCGGTTTCTTCGCTGAGCAAACGATCGAACCCGCGCAAAAGCGCGCCGCCGCCCGCGAGCACGAGGCCGCGATCGACCAGGTCGGCCGACAACTCCGGCGGACAACGCTCGAGCGTGATCCGCACCGAATCGACAATCGTCGAGATCGGTTCGAGCAACGCTTCGCGCACTTCCTGCGAAGTGATCGTTAGGGTCTTCGGCAAACCGGCGACGAGGTCGCGGCCTTTTACTTCCACGCTCGTTTCTTTTTCGCTCGGATAGGCGCTCCCGATTTTAATTTTAATTTCTTCCGCGGTGCGCTCGCCGATCATCAAGTTGTAAGCGCGCTTCATGTATTGCACGATCGCTTCGTCGAGCTCGTCGCCCGCCACCCGCACGCTTCGGCTGAAAACAATTCCCGACAACGAAATCAACGCGACCTCGGTCGTGCCGCCGCCGATGTCGATGATCATGTTGCCCGCCGGATCCTGCACCGGAAGCCCGACGCCGATCGCCGCGGCCATCGGTTCCTCTATTAAGTACACTTCGCGCGCGCCGGCGTGCGTGGCCGACTCGCGCACCGCGCGTTTTTCCACTTCGGTAATGCCGGACGGCACCGCGATCACGACCCGCGGACGCGCGCGCACGCGGCTGTTGTGCACTTTCGTAATGAAATGCCGCAGCATCGCCTCGGTCACTTCGAAGTCCGCGATCACGCCATCTTTCAACGGCCGCACCGCCACAATATTTGCCGGCGTGCGACCGAGCATGCGCTTCGCTTCGTCGCCGACCGCGAGCACTTTCGAAGTGCCGGCCTGGACCGCGACGACCGACGGCTCGCGCAAAACGATGCCCTGATCCTTGACATAAACGAGCGTGTTCGCCGTCCCGAGATCGATCCCGATGTCGCTCGAAAACCAGCCTAAGAGTCTGTTTAACATGAAATTTTTGCCTGACGATTTGCCACCACACCGGCCGGCTCTCCAGAAGCGAGAGTTATGCCGCGCGGACGGCCCGGCGAAAAACGTAGTATCTTGGAACGAGCCATCGTCGCGTCAAGAGAATTGAAGAAAACGGCCCGCGAATTTGTCATCCCGAGGAAGCGAAGGACCTCGCAAACCTTCTCAGGTTTATCGCGAGACAGACCCGTTGGGGGATTGCTTGCGAGGTCATTCGCTCCGCTCAGGATGACAAGGTCGCCGCGTCGATCGTTGGCCTTTCGAGATTGGGCGCAGCAAACGTCATTCGGTTGACCCGCCGTCTGATTGCAGTCCAAAGTCAACGCGCACGATGGACCGAAAAATTATCATCGCTCCTTCGATTCTCGCGGCCGACTTCGCGCACCTTGAATCGGAAGTCGAAAAAGTGATCGCGGCCGGCGCGGACTGGCTGCACCTCGACGTCATGGATGGACATTTTGTCGACAACATTTCGTTTGGACCCGCGCTCGTAAAAACAATTCGCGGCCTAACGAGTCTGCCGCTCGATGTCCACTTGATGATCGAGCGTCCCGATCATTTTCTGCCGCGCTTCGTCGATGCCGGCGCAAACTCGATCACGGTCCACGTCGAATCGGAATCGAAACACGATGTCGCGTCATCGTTAGGCAAAATTCGCGCGGCCGGTTGCCGCGCCGGCCTGACTTTGAATCCGGCGACGCCGTTCGACCTCGTCGAGCCCCATCTGCCTGACGTTGACCTCATCCTTATCATGACGGTTCATCCCGGTTTTGGCGGCCAATCGTTCCGGCCCGAGATGATGACGAAAGTTCGCCGCGCGCGGGAACTGCGCGACTCGTTAGGCTTGGATTACGACATCGAAGTCGATGGCGGGATCAACGCCGGGACTGCGCGCCTAACGATCGAAAACGGCGCCAACGTTCTCGTCGCCGGCACCTCGATTTTCCGCGCACCGGATTACGCGGCCGCGGTCCGCGACTTGCGCGGTTAGCGCGCCTCTCGCAGATGGGTTGCGGTGACGAACCGTTCCCGACGAGTCAGCCGTCTACGCAAAGAATCTCGCCTGCCATCAAGTTTTTTGCTTTGTTAGGGCAAGCAGATGCGCCTCCCTTGTTGATCGGAAGAAATTTACCAGAAGAACGAGCCGTGAAAAAAATCTGCCTAACGAGTGCTATCGAAATGTTAGCCGGCGGGCTAATGCCGATCCTAACGATCACGCCACTGCACGCGGCGGAGAAGCCAGACCAAGACAAGGACTCCTACGTCATTTTTTCCAACCTCGGCTCACCCGGCGATCTCTACGACAGCACGGCATTCGATGCCAGACCGCTCGCTGGCAGTAACGTCAAGGGTGAAACGGAGGAGTGGCAGGCAGTGCGCTTCGTGCCTAAGTATGATGTTCAGGTCACGACCTTAGAGGCCGCGATCGGCTACGGCTCTGGCACCCGCATCGCGACGTTGGCGTTATATAATGATGATCCGACATTCCACTATCCGAGCACCGCGGTATCGGGGGGAGGGGGGGACTCTACTAACATCCCTGCTCTAGGCGACTGCTGCCAATTGACCACAGTGACCTTGCCCGGCGATGGGGTGACTCTCTCCGCGGGCACCACCTACTGGCTGGTGGGCAAGCCCGATGATGCCAAAGGAGCGGATTTTGAGGGGGGGTGGCAGGTATCCCATTTTGGCGAGAGCGCTTATCTTGAGCCCCCCGCCAACTGGAATCCCCAGGCGGGAGAATGGCCGGCGGCGCGCGTCCGTGGACACCGCGTAAAAGGTAGCGCAAGCGTGGCTAGCTCGCCGGCCAACTACGCAGGCGGTTCCTCCGACAAAGTCACTTTCTTTACCAACATTGATCCGGCTTTTTCTGAGCCCTATGTTCCCGGGATCGGATTTTTAATCACGGGGAAAGATAGTTCCGACGGAAAAGACGGGTCGCAGGCACTGCCTTTTACGGCGCAAGCAGACGGCTACGCCAAAACCCTCTCCGCGGCGATTTGCCTGTATCGAGGGCCCGACAAAGGAATAATCCTCAGCCTTTACGCTGATAAAGATGGTGTTCCCGGAAAGCCGCTCCCCAAGGCTAGCGGCAGCACCTCTGACTTTCCCGAGGCGGGCGATTGTTGCCAGTTAGCCACGGTCAAACTGCCAGGCAAAGGAGTAGCCTTGACTAAAGGCGTGAAATATTGGCTTGTCGCTGGCCCCGATGACGTGAATGCCCCCGACTTTGAAGGTCTCTGGCAAGAGTCAACTAACAACCTTGCCAGTGTTCTAAGACCCGGAGAGCAAAATTGGTATAACTATTTGGGTTATTGGCTGGCGGCGAAAATCACCGGCACCAGCCAGTAATTTCCCAAAATCGTCCAAGAGACTCGCCGGGGAAATCTTCGATACGCGCCCGATGGCGGCGGCCGGACAAGATTTAATTTCTTTTTTTAACCGCTGACTTCCATCAGATGGCCTGGCGCGCTCCTTGATAATAGGTGTCTTTCCTAAGGCGCGGCGCGATTTCTCCAGAGGTTTTGCGCGGTAACAATTTGTCAGGGGTGTCAGGACCTGTGGTTGGGCCGTTGATTCAACAAACAGGCTCGCTTTTTCAACTTGAGTGGGGCTCCATGCAGCCTGTTTTCGCGCCGATGTTACCCAGCAA
>DASXEB010000023.1:0-276440 GCA_036490335.1 Chthoniobacterales bacterium | reverse complement strand
CGCCGTCGTCCAATCGCTGCTCACCGGGTTCAATGCCCAAGTTGCGTCCTGACCTTTACTCGTTAGGGGAATGACAAAGGCAGGGAAGCAGGAGAAGAGGCAGAGGCGGAGAATGGTTCTCATGACGCGAGTTGTAGTGTGGTCTGCGACGAGAAGTAAAGCTTAAATTCTACTGCTTGGAAAGCCCGGCCGTTGCTCTGCATCCGTTACGGGTTCGTTAGGGCACGACCGTGAGGGCGAGATCGTTGCCATCGCCGCCTTCGTAGCTGGCTTGCAGCTTGGTGTTGCCGACGGTAAGGACGGCGCCGTCGGCGAGGTTGGCGAAGGTGCCGCTGATCGGGGTGCTCGCGGTGTTGCTGACAATGGTGAAGACCGTGCCCGCCGCTAGCTTCTTGTTCGTCATCGGCTGGAGCCCGAAGTGCGCGCCGGTCGCGATGGTTACTCCGTTGGCCACCACTTCGTCGCTGCGCGCTTTGCTGGTGTTGAGCTTGCAGGTGTAAGTGCCGTCGGCTTGCAAAGTGAGTGTGCTGGCGAGGCTCAGGGTGACCGGTTGCGGCGCAGCCACGCTCGGGGCGAGGAAGGCGCCGCTGCCGCTGCCGGTGCCGATGGTCACCGGCCCGGAGACTGCGCCTTTGCCGGCGAGCGTGCCGGTCTGCACATTCACGCTCCCGGTGCCGGTGGCGGAGCCTTGTTTGTTGTTGGCCACGAACACGCCTCCCTTCACCGTCGTCGGGCCGGTGTAAATATTTGCACCGCTAACCGTGAGCGTGCCCGTGCCGCTCTTGGCCACGCCGCCCGTGCCCTGGATGATGCCACTAAAAGCGGTGCTCCGGTTATTGCCCCCGATTGTAAGGGTGTTATCGCCGAGAAACACCGAGCCTTCACCCGTCAGCGAGCCGATGCTGATCCCCGACCCACGATGGTGGCTAATGTCCAACTCGCCATTCCCATTAAGCGTAACGCCGGCGTTGCTGCCTTTGGATTTTTTGTCAAAGAAAATTGCGCCGCCCTCAGAACCGCCCACGCCGCCATTGGCGGTGATATTCGCCTGAGCCGCCGTGGTGGTGTCGTCGAAGGTCAGCGACGCGCCAGCCAGCCCCGCGCCCATACCGCCGTTGACGACAAAGGTAGCATTATCCGCTGTCGCGCTGTCGGTGAAGTCGATGAAACTGCCAAACTCCCCACTCGTGCTTCCGCCGATCGCGGTGTAGGTGCCTCCTTCGGCGGTGGCATATTCTTGAAAATAAATGCTGCTGCCAGCATACTGATTTCCGCCAATGCAGGTGACGACAGCATTACCGCCGTGTGCTTGCTCGGTAAGGGAGAAGAATGAGTCGGCGCTAACGGTGATGTGAGCATTGGCCGCTGTGGAGGTACCAAGAAAATTAACTACAGAGTTGCTCGCCGTAATTGTGGCATCGGCCGCTGTGGAGGAGTCCCAGAAGAACATATCAGACTGATAGGCTCCGCTGGAACTCACGTCGAAGGTTGCTGAGCCTGCCGAAGACGCGTCGAAAAAGACAAAGACACTTCCGTTTGAGCCACCAAAGCTAGCCATCTGCCCTGCAGTCGCGGAGTTGCTAAATGTGAATCCTCCTGCACGACCGCCACTGATCTCACACAGAAAGGTCTGGAGTTTACCAGAGTTATTAACGATGCCCGAGCCGCCGAGCGTGAGAGGATCGCCCGGTTCGGATGAAATCGTAAACGAATCGCCTCTCCGGCTGAAGTTGATTCCACCGATCTCGGTGATCGCGGAAACCGCGATTTGTCTCTGACTCGAGGTTGCAAAAGTGGCAACGTCCGAGGAACTGTCGGGGACCATTTGTGGCGTCCAATTAGCCGCCGTGTTCCAATCTCCGCTCTTCGGAGTTGTTGCCCAGGTCGCGCTGCCTGCTAGGGAGCCGCTGCGCGGCTGAAAACAGCAGCGCAGCGGCGATAATGAGGTTGAAGGACTTCATTTGTGCCAAACATTACGGATAGCTTTGCAAAAAAGTGATGACTTCGGAGCTCACACACTTACCGGTATGATCGTTGATCACATGCCAGTTCTTGAACGCATGGTTACTTCCTGACAAGACGTATTCCGTAACCGTAGTTCCAATACCGCTGAGTGCAGTTTTCATTTCATCCGCCTGTGCGTAAGGCACGGAATCGCCATCACTCGCATACAACATGACTGGCGGGCAGCTTGAGGCCCCATCGGATATTAACTGAACTGGAGAAGGGTCGCGCAGAATAGTGTAATCGTAAGTGGTGTTGGGTATATTGACGTAAATGTCCATGGCATTCTCGAACTCCGTGAGATCGATGCCACCGGGGTTGGACCAATTACTGGGATCGGTCACGCCGGAAAGAGCCACCACCGCTTTGATATGAGTCCGGGCCGTGTTATCCCAACCGGAGACGGCGCCAGTAGCTGAATCCAGCGCGCACCAGAGGGCCAGGCATCCACCGGCAGAGCCAGCAACGGTCCGCCGTCGCTGATCACTCCGCTGAAAGTCCCATTTACGCCGTTGCTGCCGATGGCCAGCGCCTGACCGCTTAGATCCACCGTGCCCTC
This sequence comes from Chthoniobacterales bacterium, assembly GCA_036490335.1. Lineage (GTDB taxonomy): Bacteria > Verrucomicrobiota > Verrucomicrobiia > Chthoniobacterales > UBA10450 > Palsa-1392. The sequence goes on along the minus strand of DASXEB010000023.1, from coordinate 273,877 downwards.
GCCTTCCAGAGAGCCCAGGGTCGGCGGGGACACTTCCACATTATGCCCATCGAACGTCACTGCGCCGCCGTCGCTCAACACGACGCTTGCCTTTCCGCCGTTGGCATCCTGATCGAATTGCACCGTGCCGCCCGCAATGTTCAGCGTCGCGTTGTCCGCAGTCGAGTTCTTGCCAAACTCGATATAAGCCTCCGGCTGCACCGTGATGTTGCTGTGAGCCGCGGTGGCGTTGCCGAAGAAACTCATCTGTGCGCCATTCGCAGTCCCGGACTCGTTCATGATCGTGCTCGTGCCCGCGCTGGCGTGCCCTTCAAAAATCATATATGCCGCGAAAACCCCTGAGCTGTCTCCTTTGTTGACGAAAGTGGCGCTGCCCGCGCTGCTCTCATCCTCGAATACCGTTGCGTATCCGTCCGGCGGAGTTTCGCCATTATTGGTATAGACGATATTGGCTCCCGCGGAAGCGCGGCCCGTGAAGGAGAGGTTTGCTGAGGAGTCGACATTCTGGGTCACGGCGGAATCATTCACGACACCCATTCCTTCGAGTGCTCCGTGTGCAATGATATTGTAACCGTTGGCATTGGCATCGAACACGATCGCGCCGATCGTCACATAGTTGGACATCGAGACCGTCGTGATATTTGACACATCGAAAGTGGCGACATCGGTTGGCTCATCCGGCACCGTCTCCGGCGTCCAATTAGTCGCCGTGTTCCAATCGTTGGTTGCGGGGCTCATCTCCCAAGTTGCGCTGCCAGCCTCGGCCAATGGAATCCGACAAAGGGTTGCAATCGCTATCCCGAATACTCCACACATCCGGATCCTTCGGGACAAGGGAGCTTGAACATCGGTGTTATTTCTCATGATGCTATTCCTCGAGGTTAGTCTAAATTAGTGAGCAGGCGATTACAGTGCAGATATTGGTGAGAAACGTTTTCATGCCGACCGTTGTACAGCGGCTGGTTTTTTGATGTCAAGATCTTTACAAACCGAAGGGCGGCCTGACTAGAAAGGCAGACCGGCCTAACGAGCAAAGTAAATCCGCCGAGAACCAGGGCGGGTGGGCGAAAGTCGAGCCCTATCTCGTCGCGCGCGGTCGTCAGGCCAGCCTGACACGGTCCGCGACGAAGCGGTGAAGGCGATTCAGCGGTTGAGGCGACAAATTGACAAGGAATTTGCGAGTTTAGAGGCGGAAAGAGGCCCGAGCGGCTTTGGGAAAGGTTCAACAGGGTCTTTGAAGCCTTCAACAGGCTCTGTGGAAAGACAGACAGGCCCTGTTGAAGGATCAACAGGGTCTGGGAAAGATTGAGAAATCGTTAGCCGTCAACGGGAAGAGATTTCCTGTCTTTCAACAACCTCTGTGTGTCTTTCAACAGAGGCTGGGTGAACTTCAACAGCCTCTGGCCGTCCTTCAACAGACATTATTTGTCTTTCAACAGAGTCTGTTGAAAGACAGGAAGAGGCTGTTGAAGTTCACAAAGTCTCTGTTGAAGTTCGTTCCAAGCCACTTCGGCATCAATAATGAGCCAGACGCGCGGCTTCGATTAGTCACGAAAAGTCGTCCTTCGAACTTTTTTCATTTATTTTCGGGGAGAAATAAAGGTCAAAGCTAACTCTCGGCACAAGGAACACGCCTTAATTCGTCAGGCAAACTGCTTTCCTCTCTATTTCTGATTTCCTAGATTCCAAATTCGATCCTTTCCGGCTTTCGCCGCCCGGCCTCTGCACCGCTTCTGGCGACCGAAACCGCAGTCTGATGAATGGCGTGATCAATCAGCGCATTCCCCGAAATGGCGGGAGCGCGCAAGGTTAGCGGCCGGCCGCGTCCTGGCCGGTCACAACGGTTAAGGTCAGATCGTTGCCATCGCCGCCTTCGTAGCTGGCTTGCAATTTGGTGTTGCCGACGGTGAGGATGGCACCGTCGGCCAAGTTGGCGAAGGTCCCGCTGATAGGTGTGCTGGCGGTGTTGCTGATGACGGTGAAGCTGACGCCGGCTTTGAGTTTGCCCTGCACTTTGGCCACGAGATTGAATTGCGCGCCGCTCGTGATGGTCACGCCGCTGGCCACCACTTCGTCGTTGGCTGACTTCTTCTTGCTCGCCTGCAAGGCGCAGGTGTAGGTGGCGTCCGAGTTGAAGGTGAGCGTGTTTGCCAGGCTGAGCGCGACCGGCTGCTTCGCGGCGGCGCTCGGGGCGAGGAAGGCTCCGCTGCCGCTGCCCGTGCCGATGGTCACCGGACCGGAGATCGCGCCTTTGCCACCGAGGGTGCCGGCGTTGACCTGCACCGAGCCAGGGCCAGTGCCCGAGCCCGTCTCGTTCTGGAGGATGAGGTCGCCCGCGCTTACAGTAGTGCCACCCGTGTAAGTGTTGGCTCCGCTCAAGGTCAGGGTGCCGGCGCCGAGCTTAACCAGCTTACCGCCGGTCCTGCCGGTCAGCCCGCCATCCTGGATCACGCCGGCAAAGGTGGTGCTTTGATTATTGCTCCCGATGATGAGCGGCCGTTTGCCGAGAAACACCTTCCCATGACCGCTGAGCGAGCCGATCGTAACGCCGCCCGTTTTATGTCTGCTGACGTCCAATTCGGCATTGCCATGGAGAGTGATAGCAGCCGTGCCGCCGGCAGATCCCTCCTGAAAAGCAATCAATCCGCCCTTGGCACCAGCCGCTCCGCCACTGGCCGTGATGTTGGCATTCCCGGCGTTGCTGGTGTTGGTGAAGAGTAGATAAGTCCTGGACAGCCCTGCGCCCATCGCGCCGTTGATGACAAGGGTGGCGTTGTCTGCGGTCGCGGAAATGCCGTCGAAAAGGATCAAGCCGCCGTGCTCGCCTCTCACGCTGCCCCCGATGGCCGTGAAGGTGCCTTCGCCAGCGCTGGAAAAACCCTCGAAGTCAATTTGCGAAGAAACCTCCTGGTTCCCGCCGATGCACGTGCCGGTCATATGCTCCGCATTCCCGCTTCCCGGGAACTCCACGGAAGCCGCTGCGGTGAGGCTCAGGGTCGCGTTGCCGCCAGTCGCACTATCGGAGAAATCGATGTCGGCCCCGGTGGCGTTAATTGTCGCGTCTCCGGCTGTCGAGTTATCATCGAAGAACATGTAGGTTGGAGCTCCGGGGCCAGTCACGAGAGCAAAAGTTCCGGACCCGGCGGACGACGCGTCCTCAAAAAAGAAATCGCCGCCCATTGCCGAAAAATTTACCATGTCGCCGGCCGTGGCGCTGCCGAAGAAAAAGAATGCGCCGGCAACCAATAACTGCGTCGTGCCGGAGTTATTTTCAATGCCGGTGCCATAGAGCTCGACGTTGTCCAAGGCGTTGATGGTGTATTGCGGCGCTCCGGGATTAAAAACCAGGCTGTCCAGCTTGATGATGACATCGGAGTTGGTGACATCTGTCACATTCGACTCCCCAAATATCGCTGTGTCGGTGGTTGAGTTCGGAACGATTTGCGGCCTCCAATTCGCCGCCGTGTTCCAATCGCCGCTGGTGGGCTTTGTCGCCCATCTCGCACTACCAGCCCGCGCGGATGGAGTCGCCAGAATTAAAAGCAGCGTGACGACAAACGGGGCGGCCGCGGAACGTGGGATGGATCGCTGACAAACGACGGCGGAACGAAGAGGCGAGGTCGTTTTCATTGGTAGTTCAAATCTTCGTCTGACTACGCAGAAAAAGGGACGTTGTGACCGCCGCAGAATGACAAACCGACCGCCTCCGAGTCAAGGAAGAAAGACCTTTCGCGGCGCCGGCGCGCGAAGCCGGGCGCCAGGCAACTGATGTGTCACGCCTAGCCCATATAGTAACCGCCGTTCACGTTCAGGACGTGGCCGGTGATGTAGCTCGCCATGGGCGAGGCGAGGAAGAGGGCGGCGTCGACGATCTCGCGCGCGTCGCCGAGCCGGCCGAGCGGGATCTGTTTCTTGAAGTTCTCCGTCACTTCGTCGGGCATGCCTTTGCTCATCCCGATGTCGATGAAGCCGGGGGCGATGGCGTTGACGGTGATGTTTTGCCGGGCCAATTCCCGCGCGCTGACTTTGGTGAGGGCGATGATGGCGGCTTTGCTCGAGGAATAATTGGCCTGGCCGAACAAGCCCATCTGGCCGCTGACGGAGGAGAGATTGATGACGCGGCCGCCGTTGCGCAACATCGCGGCGGCTTTCTGGGTGACGTTGAAGGTGCCGGCGAGATTGACCCGGACGACGCTTTCGAATTCTTCCAGGGTCAGTTTTTTGATCGTGCGATCGCGGATGATGCCGGAGTTGTTGACCAGGATGTCGAGCCCGCCTAACGAGTCCGCGATTTGCTGCATCATGGCCTCGACCTGCTCCGGTTTCGTGACGTCGCAATCGATCACGAGCGGATTCGTTAGGCCGCGCGCGACGCTTTCCGCATCCGTCTTGTTCTGGCCGGCCGGATCGCTGATGAAATTGACCACGCACTTCGCGCCGCGCGCGCCGAAAGCCTGGATGATGGCCGCGCCGAGCCCGCGCGAGCTGCCGGTGACGAGCGCCACCTTGCCGGAGAAATCGAGATCGTTCATGCGCGGACGTTAGGCGGAATAGGATTGCCGGCCAAACGATTAACGTTAGGTTTGGCGCCGCATGCCCGCACCTGTCCGCATTCTCACCGCCGTGCCGATCTGCGATGGCCACGACAGCGCGATCAACACGATCAATCTGGAATTCATCCGCCACGGGATCGAGGTCGTTTATCTCGGCTACCATCGCTCCGTCGCCGACATCGTCCGCACCGCGATCCAGGAGGATGTGGGCGCGATCGGCATCTCGAGTTACAATGGCGGACACGTCGAATTCTTTTCCGAGGTGGTGAAAGCGCTGCGCAAAAAGGGCGCGGACGACATCAAACTTTTCGGCGGCGGCGGCGGCACGATTACGGACGCGGACGCGAAAGCGATGCAGCGAAATGGGGTCGACAAGATTTTCTTTGCCGGCACGCCCTTGAACGAGATGGCGGATTTCGTGCGCGAACATTACGGCAACACCCATCGCAAACGGCGCAAGGAAACGGCCGACATGAAACTGGCGCGCGCGCTGACTGAAATCGAGGATCGCTACGCGCGCGGGAAGCGTTTTTCGAAAGCGAAGAATAACAAAAAAGCGGGTTCGTTAGGCAAGACGCGCGTGATCGGTTTCACCGGTCCGGGCGGCGCGGGCAAGACGACGCTGATCGACGAGCTGGTCCTGCGTCTGCTCCATCGCGAGAGGAAAACGCGGATCGCGATTCTTTCGCACGATCCGAGCGTGGTCGGGGAAGGCGCATTGTTAGGCGATCGCGCGACTATGATCAATTCGCAGGACGATCGCGTCTTCATGCGGAGCATGGCGACGCGCGGCCAGGCAGGCGGTCTCTCGCCCGCGACCGGCGAATGTCTCGAGCTGCTCGCGCGCTCCGGTTTCGATTACGTGATTCTGGAAACGGTCGGGACCGGCCAGGAAGCGATGCCGTTTCGCGACAAGCTCGTGCAGCGAACTGTGATGGTGATGAATCCCGATTACGGCAGCCGGTTGCAGTTGCAAAAAATCGTTATGCTCGACCTCGCCGATCTCGTGGTTGTGAACAAAAGCGATCAGGATCGCGCGCGCACCGCGCGGTCGGAGATCGAGCAGCGGCTTGATCAAAACCGCCGCGCGCAGAAGTTGCTCGCGACGGTGGCGAAGCGGCACCGCGATCCCGGTGTCGATCAATTGTGCGATTGGGTGATGGAGGAAACATGAGCAAACTCGGCGAAGTCGTTAGGGCGGTGGAAAATTACAATCAGTTCGTGCTCGACGAAGTGAAGCGCGCGCGGAAGGACGAATCGTTCGGCCAGGAAATGGTCGAACGTTGGAACGAGACGAAATCGAAAATCGCGATCGGGACGGCGCCGACCGGTTTGAAATTGCCGCGGCTCGCATTGCCGGAGATCGACGAGGCGGGCGAGATCACGCGCTATTTGTTAGGCGAAGGTTTGCCGGGGGAATTTCCCTTCACGAACGGCGCGTATCGCGAAATGTACCTCGAGCCTTTGCGCGAACAAGAAGGCGGCAGCTTTGGCAAAAAGAAGCCTAACGAAAAGAAGGGCGCATCGAAAAATGGCAAGAACGGCCACGCTGCGCCTAACGAAAAGCCGAAACAGGCCGAGGAGCCAACACGGTTGTTCTCCGGTTTCGGTTTGGCCGAAGACACGAACAAACGTTTCCATTATCTCACCGGCCACCAGCGGAGCGCGCGGCTGAGCACGGCCTTTGACGGGCCGACGCTTTACGGCATCGATAGCGACGCGGACGGCGTTTTCGGCAAGATCGGCGAAGGCGGTCTCGCGATCGACACCTACGAAGACATGGTCCGGCTTTACGACGGGTTTGACATGGGCTCGCCGAGTTTTTCGGCGTCGATGACGATCAGCGGCCCGGCGCCGATCATCATGGCAATGTATATCGCGGCGGCGAAAAAACGCTTCGGCGCCAAAGTGGTCCCGCACCTGCGCGGCACGATTCAAGCCGACATTTTCAAGGAAGTGCAGGCGCAAAACGAAACGATTTTCCCAACGGAACCGTCGCTTCGTTTTCTCTGCGACATGATTGAATACACGACCGAGCACATGCCGCGCTGGTATCCGGTTTCGATCAGCGGATATCACATCGGCGAAGCGGGCGCGACGCCCGTGCAGCAGGCGGCTTACACGGTCTCGAACGGTTTTGCTTACGCGGAAATGCTGGCGGCGCGCGGGATCCCGGTCGATCAATTTGCGCCGCGGCTTTCCTTCTTTCTCGATTGCGGACTCGACGTCGAATACATCGCGCTCGCGCGCGCGTCGCGGCGGATTTGGGCGATCGGGATGCGCGATGTTTTTGGCGCGGGAGCGAAAGGGCAAATGTTCAAACTGCACACGCAGACGAGCGGCCGTTCGCTGGTCGCAGCGGAATTCAAGAACAACCTAACGAGAACCGCGGCCGAGCTGATGCTCGCTTACATGAACGGCACCAACTCATGCCATTCGAACAGCGCGGACGAGCCGTTCACGACGCCGAGCGAAGAATGGATCCGACTGGCCGCGCACGGACAGGCGATTCTGCTCGATGAGTCGGGACTTTTTAAACACACCATGAACATGCTCACCGGTTCGCCCGGGATGAAAGCGGTCGAGCGCGCGGTCGAGGCGGCGATGCTCCAAGAATTCCGCCAGATCGAAGAGCTCGGCGGCGTCCTGCCTGCGATCGAACATCGTTATCAGCGCGCGCAGATTCAGACCGCGGCCCATCGTTACGAAGAACAAATTTACAACGGCACGCGGCCAATCATCGCGCTGAACAAATACAACGATCGAAAAAACGAAATGCCGGAGCTGAAAATGGTGCGCACGCCGCGCGCGAAGAAGCAATTGCAGGTCGATCGCCTGACGAAATTTAAAAAACGCAACGCCGAGAAAGCGAGACGCGCGCTCGATCGATTGAGCGACGTAGTCGAGATCGGGAAAAATTATTTCCCGACCCTGATCGAGACGGTCGAGGTTTGTTCGTTAGGCCAAATCACGGAGCGCTTGCAGGAAGTCGTGGGACGTTTCCGGCCGATGGTGTAGCGTTTCGACTCCTTTGCTCGTTAGGCGAAGCTCGGCCGCCGGCTTGAGATTTTTCGCCCGCCAGTGAAAATAGCTGCCATGCCCGAAAGCGCCGAGCGCGCCTCCTTCATTTTTGCCGACCCGAGCGGCCGCCGCTGGCCGCGTCTGCGCCGGGTCCTGCTCGTTTGCCTCGCGGTTCTTTTCGTCGGCGTCGTCCTTTTCGCGCGCACGCTTTTCGTCACGCCGCAACTGCGGCTGCCGCTTTCGTTGCGGCATTTGAAAGGCCAGCTCAAGTCGATCCAGAAAGTAAACCCGGCCGCTTCGACGACGGGCCAGATTCCGCTCTGGCAAAAGTTCGGCGCGGCCCACAAGGCGCTGCGCAAAGCGCTCGGCACACCCGCGCCGGTCGCGCCGCACAAAGCTTCGTCGCGCGAAGTGCATCTCGCCTTTTATCGCAACGGCGATCCTTACAGTTACGCGTCGCTCGAGGAGCACGCGGCGCAGATCACGCACGTCTGCCCGGAATGGATCGCGGTCGTGAACGGCATGGGCGATTTGCAGATCGATCCCGACAATCGTCTCCCGAAATTTGCCGCCGCGCACGGCATCGCGCTCATGCCGCTGCTGACCAATCTGCTCGGCGACAAATGGCAGCCGGAAGCGATCGAAAATCTCGCCCAGGCCGAGCCGGCGCGTCGCCAGAAATTTTTCGGCAACGTTCTCGCCGCGTTGCGCGACGCGAAGGCGGCCGGCGTCGTGATCGATTGGGAAGAAGTCGATCCCGCCTACACCAACAAAATCGCGGAGATGATCAGCGAATTCGCCGACGCGCTGCACAAAGACGGGCGCGAGCTTTGGATTTGCGTCACGCCCGGCGAATCGCTCGACCTGACCGGTTCCGACAAGGTGATCGAGAAAGTCGATCGCTTTGTCGCGCTCCTTTACGACGAGACTTCTGACAACGAAACGCCCGGCCCGCTCGCTTCGCGCGACTGGTTCGACGGCTGGCTCAACGTCCTCCTGAGCGACGCAGATCCGCAGCAATGGATCATCGGTCTCGGCAGTTATGGTTACGATTGGACGGAGGGCCAGCCGAAAGCGGACACGATCAGTTTTGCCGAGGCGATGAGCCGCGCGAGCTCGGCCGATGTCCCCGGGTTCAGCGTCGGCGCGCCGGATTACAATCCGACTTTCACTTACGAAGACGGCGCTGAGAATCACACTGTCTCGTTTCTCGACGCGACCACTTTTTTGAATGAACTGCGGAGCGCGCGGCAGCAGCACGTCGGCGGCATCGCCCTCTTTCGTCTTGGCTCGGAAGACTCCGCGATCTGGGACGCGATGAAGTTGCCTAACGACGGCCGGACCGATCCGAAAACGCAGGGCGCGCTCGATGTTTTGAAAAGCACCGACACGATCGCGGACATCGGCGAAGGCGAGATCGTGACGGTCGACGAAAGCCGGGCCGACGGTTTGCGCCACGTGACGAAGGACGCGAAGGGCAACTTCACCGCGGCCTATTTGCGCTTCCCGGAATTTCCGACGCTCTATCACCAGGGCGGCGGCACCCCGTCGCAGGTCGCGATCACATTCGACGACGGCCCCGACCCGACCTGGACGCCGCGCATTCTCGACATTCTCAAAGCCGCGAATGTGAAGGCGTCGTTTTTTCTCGTCGGGGTGAACGCGGAACGTTATCCCGATCTCGTTAGGCGGATCGTGGCCGAAGGTCACACCATCGGCAATCACACCTATTATCATCCGAACCTCGGCGAGTGCTGGCCCGAGCACATTCGTCTGGAATTAAACGCGACCCAGCTTCTGCTCGAGACGATCACCGGCCGCTCGACGACACTTTTTCGTCCGCCTTACAACGCCGACACCAGCCCCGGCAGCGTGAATGAATTGATCCCGCTCCAGATCGCGCAGGATTTGAATTATCTCGTCGTGCTCGAAAACATCGACCCGCAGGATTGGGCGCGGCCGGGCACGAACGTGATCGTGACTCGGGTCAAGCAGCAGCGCCGCGACGGCAACATTATTCTCCTGCACGACGGCGGCGGCGATCGCTCGGAAACCGTCGCCGCGCTCCCGCGCATTCTCGATTATCTGCACACGCGCGGCGACACCGTCGTGCCGCTGAGCACATTGTTAGGCACGACCCGCGACGCGCTCATGCCGCCGGCGCAAACCGGTCCCGATTCGATGGTGCGAATCGTCAGTGGGACCGGCTTTCGCATCCTGCGCAACATCGAGGAATTGCTCTGGGCTTTCATGATTGTCGCGACCGCGCTCACGGTCGTGCGCACATTGATGGTCGTCTGGCTCGCCTCGCGTTTTCGCTGGCGCAAGAATGAATTCGCGGAGCCGGTCAGCGTGCTCATCGCCGCGTTCAACGAAGAAAAAGTGATCGCCGGCACTTTGCGCGCGCTGCTCGCGAGCAAGTATGACACCGAGATGGAAGTGATCGTGATCGACGACGGCTCGGTCGACAAAACCGCCGCCGAAGTGGAAGCGATCGCGAACAACGATCCGCGCGTGCGACTTTTGCGGCAGACAAATTCCGGCAAAGCTTCCGCCCTCCGTCGCGGCCTAACGAGTGCGAGCCACGAGATCATCGTTTTCCTCGACGCCGACACGCACGTGCAGCCGGACACGCTGATTCATCTCACGCGACCGTTCGTCGATGCGCGCATCGGCGCGGTTTCGGGGCATGCCAAGGTGGGAAATTTGCGCACCTTCCTCGCCCGCTGCCAGTCGCTCGAATACACCTGCGGCTTCAATCTCGATCGCCGCGCTTACACGCGCTGGAATTGCGTCACCGTCGTCCCCGGCGCGATCGGCGCCGCGCGCAAATCGGCCATCGCCGACGCCGGCTGGCTCAGTCTCGACACGCTCGCGGAAGACACCGACCTCACCCTTTCGATGCATCGCAAAGGTCATCGCGTCGAATACGCACCAGCCGCGATCGCGTGGACGGAAGCGCCCGAGACTGTGCGCGCGCTCGCGCGACAGCGCTTTCGCTGGGCCTACGGCACGCTGCAATGTTTGTGGAAACATCGCGACCTCACTTTCAACTGGCGTTATCGCGCGCTCGGCTGGTTCAGTCTGCCGAGCGTGTGGTTTTTCCAAATCATCCTCGTCGCGCTGACCCCGGCGGTCGACCTCGTCCTCCTCGCCTCTTTGCCGTTCGGGATCTGGGCAGCGGTTCTGCCGTTCGTCATCATCTTTCTCGCAATCGATTTGTTCATCGCCGTGCTCGCCTGCCTGATCGAGGGCGAACCGGTCATCCGCGCGTGGCGGATTCTGCCGATGCGGCTGATTTATCGCCCGCTCCTCAGCTACGTCATCTGGAAAGCCGTTTTCCGCGCGCTCAAAGGCGCCTGGGTCAGCTGGGTGAAACTGGAGCGCACTGCCTCCGTGCCCGCGCGCACTTGAAGAAGCGCCCCCGCCTAACGACCATAAGTCTGGGCGCGTACGCGGGCGCGCTCCTGCTTTGCCTGACGGGTTGCCGCAAGCCGACAGTTCCTTTGGTCGTTAGGCAAAATGGCCCGGTCGAACTCGCCATTCCAACAGAGGGAAAATACACTGGCGCCTACATCGATTTCGGAGACGCCGAAGACGAAGTCACGCTCGAAGCAATCGAGGACTTCGAGGATTTGGTTGGCAAAAAGCAAGCGATCGTCGCCTCGTCGAGTTATTGGGGAGAGCAAAGTTTCCCGACCCGCAATCTCGAAATCATCTCGCGCCACGGCTCGATGCCGCTGCTTTTCTGGTCGCCGTGGGATCGGCCTTATATTCAAAAACGCGGACCGGATCGCTTTAGCCTAACGAACATCATCGATGGCAAATGGGACAGTTACATCGATCGCTGGGCCGACTCGGCGCGCGACTACGGCGGCCCGATCATCGTCTCCTTCGCGAACGAAATGAACGGCAACTGGTTTCCCTGGTCGGGCTGGTATTATGGCGGAAACAAAAAGATCGCGCCTAACGAGTGGGCGGGTCCGGATGTTTTCAAAACCGCCTACCGGCACGTCGTCGATCGCGTCCGCGCGCGGGGGGCGAAGAACATCCAGTGGATGTTTCACACCAACAATTATTCCGAGCCTAACGACATCTGGAATTATCCGGCGGCCTATTATCCGGGCTCGAATTATGTCGATTGGCTGGGCATGAGCATTTACGGGCAGCAGGTCGGAGAAGGCGACTGGACGCCGATCGAGCCGCTCATCACCTGGCCATACAATCAACTTTGCGAAGTCGATCCGACGAAGCCGATCATGGTCGCGGAATGGGGTGTTGGCGAATTTCCGGACGCGGGCAACAAGGCGAGTTTCATCCGCGACGGTTTGAAACTTTTTCTGAAGGATTACCCGCGGATCAAAGCCGCGGTTTACTGGCACGAGCGCTGGCAGAACGACGATAACACCTACAGCAACCTGCGCGTAAACTCATCAGTCGAAGCGCTCGCCGCCTTCCGCGCGGGCATGGCTAACCCGGGCTGGCTCGATCATCCAATCTGGCAGCCGGTCAAGGCGAAGAAGTAACTTTGATCCGTCGTTTCGCAGCCCTTTACTCGTTAGGCTAACTTTTCCTCCCAACTGGATTCGAATTGTGAGCGCCAACGACAACGCTATGCTCGCACAGACATGACTTCGCTGTCGGAAAACGCCGGCACAAGCGCACGCGCCCGCATCGCGTGGCGATTGCTCCCGTTCCTTTTCCTTCTCTACGTCGCGAATTATCTCGATCGCACGAACATCGCCTTCGCCGCCCTGCGCATGAAAGCCGACCTCGGCCTGACCGATTCCGTCTTCGGCACGGCGAGCGGGATTTTTTTCATCGGCTATCTCGGGCTGCAAATTCCCGGCGCGCTTTTGGTCGAACGCTGGAGCGCAAGAAAATTGCTCGGTCTCACCCTGATCGCGTGGGGCGCCCTGACGACGCTGACCGGCTTCGTGGGAACACCCCTGGAATTATACGGCGCCCGCTTTTCGTTAGGCGCAGCCGAGGCCGGATTTTTTCCCGGCGTGATCGTTTATCTTTCGCACTGGTTTGTCGCGCGGGACCGCGCCAAAGCCGTCGCGCGTTTCATGGCCGCGATCCCGATCGCTTACATTCTCGGCGGACCGCTCGCCGGAAAAATCCTCGGCGTCCACTGGCTCAACCTGCCGGGATGGCGCTGGCTTTTCCTGCTCGAAGGCGCGCCCGCGATCGTGCTCGGAATCGTGACGTTTTTCGTCCTGCCGGATCGGCCTAACGAGTCAAAGTGGCTGCGGCCCGACGAGAGCGCCTGGCTCACGACGCGCCTCGCCGAAGAGCGGAGGGCGAAGTCGGGCGTTGCGCAGATCGCGATCACGCAGGCGCTGCGGCAACCGGCGGTGCTGCTGCTCACCGCGGGTCTGTTTTTTTGCTACACCGGTGGCTACGCGTACTGGTTTTGGTTTCCGACGATGTTGCAACGGCTGACCGGCTGGAGCGACGTGCAACGCATCGGCTGGGTCGGCGCGATTCCATTTGTCGTCGGCCTCATCGGCATGCTCTTCCTCGGCTCGAACTCCGATCGCACCGGCGAACGCCGCTGGCATTTTGCCGTCCCTCAACTGACCGCGGCGCTCGCGCTCGGCGGGTGGCTGTTGCTGCCGCAATCCACCGCGCTGCTCATTGTCGTCTTCACTTTGGTCGGGTTTGGGACGGTCGCGTATCTGCCGTCGTTTTGGGCGTTGCCCTCGGAATTTCTCGCCAGCTCGGGCGCGGCCGCGGCGGTCGGCTTCATCAACTGCACCGCGAGCATCGGCGGATTCGTCGGGCCGAAAATCATCGGCAACCTGAGCCAGAGCAGCGGCTCGTTTCGCAGCGGATTCATTTTCATGATCGCTTGCTGGACCATCGCCTCCGCGCTCGTGCTCGTCTGTCCGCGCGGCCCAGTTACGCCGGCAAAATCTAGCCCACCCGCTTAGTCGCCAGCAGGGCTCACGTAACAAATTTAGCTGGCTCTGATCGCCGGCAAACACTCGTTCACCACGGAAGCTAGAGCTTGCTCACGGTCCCGGCGTCAGAGTTTGTCACCCAGACATTCGCGCCGTCGAAGGCAATGCCGTAGGGGCCGGGGCCGGTCGGGAGAGTCGCCTCCAGTGCGCCGTCACTCGCGCGCAATTTCGTCACGGTGTTATCCGTTTCGTTCGTGACCCAGATGCTCACCCCATCGAAAACCACCCCATAAGGCTCCACGCCTACAGCGAAGGTGCCGAGCATCACCCCGTCGCTCGCCCGCAACTCTGTCACCGTGGCGTCATCTTCATTTGCGATCCAGATATTCGCCCCATCGAATGCCAGCCCCTGTGGACTCGCTCCCACTTTGAACGTCCCGAGCACCGTGCCGTCGCTCGCCCGTAACTTCGTCACATTGTCGGTCACCTCGTTCGTCACCCACACGTTCGCCCCATCGATAGCCACGCCGATGGGGTGGGTCCCGACCTTGTATGAACCAATCGTCGTGCCGTCGCTCGTGCGTAACTTCACCACCGATCCGGTGAGATGGCTCGCCACCCAGATATTTGTCCCATCGAACGCGATCCCCGTCATACCACCCGCAACGTTGAAGGTCCCGAGGTTCGTTCCATCACTTCCGCGCAGCTTGGTCACGGTCCCGCTGCCGTGATTGGCCACCCACACATTGGTTCCGTCATAAGCCACGCCATAGGGCTGTTTGCCTACAGAGTAAGTGCCCAGCACCAGCCCATCATTTGCGCGCACTTTCGTGACGTTATTCGACGCTACATTCGCCACCCACATATTCGCGCCGTCAAACGCTACGCCCTTTGGCGTCGCGCCCGCCGTGAACGTCGTCGTCAAATTCGGACCCCACTTCAGCAGGGCCACCTGCAAGGGGTTGATCGGAGGCGTCAACTGCTGCCCCATCGCTGTTGACCACAAACTCAGCCCCAGCAACGGCGCGAGCCAGAAGAAACGATGAGCGTTTAATGACCTGACACCGCCACTACTGTTCGCCATGATCATAAGTGAAGAAAGCTGCCGACGGGGAGTCAAGCTTAAAAGGTCGGGCGTCTGCCACGCGGCAGGCGTGCGCTCGCTCGCGAAGATGAGCGGCCGGCCGGCAGTTTCTCTCTCGTCGCGGGCAGACCTCACCCCATGCCTCCTGCCGAAACAAGCTCGACATCAAAGGCGAACGTATCTCCGTAGTGAAACCTCGCAGGGTGCGCCGGTCCGGGCGCGGATTTCTTCGAAGGAGATTTCAATACGCTGCGGCGCGCTCGCGATCGCTGAGGAAAGAGCCGGCCGCTTTTCCCGCTCGCGGGTTGGGCGATGCTGTGTCTCGTTAGGCACATTCCTGTGAGCTTGGCGCGTAAAGTGGCTGGTCAATGTCGGAAGCCGGTGGGCCGGCTCGGTGGGCTCATACTTTGGGGGATGAATCTCGGCCACTCGGCGCTGACCGACTGGGGACTGAGCGGCGTCAGCATTGGACCAGGCGACACGATTCTGGATGCAGGCTGCGGCGGCGGGAGAACGGTGAGCAAACTCGCCCGCGCGGCGGCAGCGGGCAAAGTGTACGGCATCGATTTCTCCGAGGCGAGCGTGGCGGCGGCGAGGAGATTCAACGCGCGCGCGGCGGAGAAGGCCGCGTAGAAATAATGCACGCGTCGGTGTCGCACTTGCCCTTCGCGGACGAAACGTTCGATCTCGTCACCGCGGTGGAGACGCATTTCTTTTGGCCAGACTTACCCGCAGATGTGAGGGAAGTGCGGCGGGTCTTGAAACCGGGTGGCACCTTTCTGCTCGTCGCCGAAGTTTATCTCGGCGGGAAAAAATGGAGCGAGGCCCAGATCGAGAAGATGGTTGATCTCACCGGTATGCACCTGCTCACCGCGGACGAACATCGCGAAGTCCTGGCGCAGGTCGGCTATTCCGATGTGCAGGTGCGCGAAGAGCCGGAGAAAGGGTGGATCTGCGTTTCGGCGAAAAAGCCGTAAAGCGAGAAACGTTCATCGCCTCTCAACGGGCGTTTGGCCGAATGGAGTGTCCGCGATTTATGATCGCGGAGTGCAATCATTCTCTTCCAACGATTCGTTGCTCACGGCCGCCAGGTGCCGTCGGCCGTCCCGTCCGGACTGGCGAGAACGACCTTGTAGCCATGGATCGCGTAGCCAGATTTTCAAACAGAGCTAACTTTTCAACGCGACCTCGAAGGGCGCGCCGGTCTTGCGGCGGATTTCTTCGACGGTAACCCCGGGGTTGAGCAGCTCGACGAGGACGAGGCCGCCGCTTTCTTTCACTTCGAAAACACAGAGGTCGGTGATGATGAGATCGACGCATTTTTTTCCGGTGATCGGCAGCGTGCATTCTTTCAAAATTTTCGGGCTGCCGTCCTTTGAAATGTGCTCCAGCACGGCCACGACGCGCTTCACGCCCGCGACCAAATCCATCGCGCCTCCCGGGCCTTTGACCATTTTGCCGGGGATCATCCAGTTCGCGATGTCGCCGCGATCGGTCACTTCAAAGGCGCCGAGGATCGCGAGGTCGACGTGGCCGCCGCGGATCATCGCGAACGAATCGGCGCTCGAGAAAAAGGCCGAGCCGGGCCGCGTCGTGATCGTTTGTTTGCCGGCGTTGATCAGGTCGGGGTCTTCTTCGCCCGGATTCGGGAACGGGCCGATGCCTAACAATCCGTTCTCCGATTGCAGAGTCACGTTCATCCCTTCGGGAATATAATTCGCGACCAGCGTCGGGATGCCGATGCCGAGATTCACGTAATAGCCGTCGCGCAATTCCTGCGCGGCGCGTTTCGCCATCAGATCGCGCACGGACGAGCCGGCTTTCGCGACCGCGGCGCCTTGCACGGTGCGGAACTCGATCCGCTTCTCGTATTTTTCTCCCTGGATGATGCGATCGACGAAAATTCCCGGCGTGTGGATTTGATCGGGATCGAGCTCGCCCATCTCGACCAGTTGTTCCACTTCCGCGACGCAAACTTTGCCGCAGCTCGCGATCATCGGATTGAAATTGCGCGACGTTTTTCGAAAAATCAGGTTGCCGGATTTGTCGCCCTTCCACGCTTTGACTAACGAGACCTCGGCGCGAATGCCCGGCTCCAGGACGAATTCGGCGCCGTCGAAAGTTTTCGTCTCCTTGCCGTCGGTTAACTTCGTGCCGAAGCCGGTGCGGGTGTAAAATCCGGCGATGCCCGCGCCGCCCGCGCGCAATCTTTCCGCGAGCGTTCCCTGCGGGATCAACTCCAGCTCCAGCTCGCCGCTCAGGACCTGCCGCTCGAATTCCTTGTTCTCGCCGACATACGACGCCATCACTTTTTTCACCTGCCGCGTCGTGAGCAAAACGCCCATGCCGAATCCATCGACGCCGGCGTTGTTGCCCACGATCGTTAGGCCGCGCACACCGCTGTCGCGCAGGGCGGCGATGAGATTCTCCGGGATGCCGCAGAGGCCGAAGCCGCCGGCGGCGATCGTCATGTCATCGTGGAGGAGGCCGGCGAGCGCGGATTTGGCGTCAGGAAAAACTTTGCTCATGGGAAGAAAGATTTAGCCGCGGATTCGCACGGAGGAAACACGGATTTGGAAGAAACATTTTTTATCCGTGTTTCATCTGCGCCGATCGTGGCCAAAATCGCCATCCTTGCCGCCTGGCGATTCATCGGCAGATTGGCGCTTCAAATTTTCGCTCATGTCCAAATCACTCGCGCATCGTCTCGCCGAATTTTCCTGTTCGTTAGGCTACGAAGACCTTTCCAAAAACGTCGTGCACGAAGTAAAGCGCCGCGTCATCGACTCGTTAGGCTGCGCCCTCGGCGCGTGGCACGAAGAGCCCTGCGCGATTGCGCGCAAAGTCGCCTCCGATTTTTCGGCGACGAATGGCGCGACGATTCTCGGCACGACGCACAAGGCGCCGCCCGATTGGGCCGCCTTCGCGACCGGCTGTTGCATTCGCTATTTCGATTACAACGACACCTATCTTTCCAAAGAGCCGGCCCATCCGAGCGATAATCTCGCGGCGGTTTTCGCGGTCGCGGAAAGCGTCGGCGCGAGCGGGCGCGAAGCGATTCTCGCCGCCGCGCTGGCTTACGAAGTGCAATGCCGTTTTTGCGACGCGGCCAGCATCCGCGCGCGCGGCTGGGATCATCCGACCTACGGCGCGTTTTCGACTGCGCTGGCCGCGGCGCGTTTGATGAAGCTCGACGAAGAGCGCACGCGTCACGCGATCAACATCGCGGGCGTGAACTGCGCCGCCTTTCGCCAGGCGCGCGTCGGCGAATTGTCGCATTGGAAAGGCGTCGCTTTCGCGAACGCGGCGCGTTGCGGTGTTTACGCAGCGCTGCTCGCCCGCGCCGGCATGACCGGTCCGGCGCCGATTTTTGAAGGCGCGATGGGTTTTGAAAAAGAACTCGGCGTGTCGTTAGGCAACGTCGGAGAAGTTTTCGATAAATCGAAGGCGGCGATGAAAGGGGAAGGCCCGGCTTCGATGATTCTGAAGACGAGCATCAAGTTCTGGCCTGCGGAATATCACAGCCAAAGCGCGATCGAGGCCGCGCTCTTTTTGCGCAAGGAAATCGGCGATATTGCACAGGTTAAATCGATGCGGATCGAAAGCCACGACGCGTCGGTCGACATCATCGGAAGCGAGCCTGAAAAATGGCGGCCGCAACAGCGCGAAACCGCGGATCACAGCCTGCCTTACATCACGGCGGTGGCGTTGATCGACGGCGAGGTGACCGACAAACAATTCGCGCCGGAGCGTTTCACCGAGCCGAAGATCGTCGAGTTTTTGCAGAACGTGAAAGTGGAGCGCAACGACGCGCTGAGCGCGATCTACGCCGAGGCCGTGGCAAACATCGTGCACGTGACGCTGGCCGACGGCCGCACGCTGACGAAGCGGGTCGACTATCCGTTAGGCAACGCGAAGAACCGGCTGAAAGACGCGGAGCTGGAAGGAAAATTTCATTCGTTAGGCGACGCGAAGATCGGGCGCGATGTCGCGGATCGCGTGGTCGCGGCTGCCTGGAAACTGGACGAGGCGAATGATGTGACGACGCTACTGAAGTTGTGCGAAGTTCGTGCCTAACGAATTGGTTTTCTCGCGATGGATCGCTCTGAAATTTCGATGCCCGCGCGCCTGCGCGAACTGATCCGTGACGGGTGCGTCGCGATGCCGGGCGTGTTCAACGCCTCGATGGGTTTGATGGTCGAGCGCGCGGGCTTTGACGCGGTTTACATCAGCGGCGCCGGTTTGTGCAACGCGACCGCGGGTTTGCCGGACGTCGGTTTGCTCACGCTGAGCGAGGTTGCGCAGCTCGCCGGTTACGTGGCGCGCGCGCTGAAAATTCCCGCGATCGTCGATGCCGACACCGGTTTCGGCGGCGCCGAAAATGCCGCGCGCACGATCGAAGAATTCGAGCGCGCTGGTCTCGCCGGCTGTCATATCGAAGATCAGGAATTTCCGAAACGCTGCGGTCATCTCGCCGGCAAATCGCTCGTCGCGATCGAAGACATGAATGAAAAAATCGCCGCGGCCGTGAAGGCGAAACGCGACAAGGATTTTCTTCTCATCGCACGAACCGACGCGCGCGCGGTGGAGAATTTCGCGAAGGCAATCGAGCGCGCGCAAAGTTATCTCGCCGCCGGCGCGGACGCGATTTTCCCCGAAGCGTTGCAAACGCGGGAGGAGTTCTGCGATTTCGCGAAGGAAGTGCGCGCCCCGCTCCTCGCGAACATGACGGAGTTCGGCAAGAGTCCGCTGCTCTCGTTAGGCGAACTGGCCGATCTCGGCTATCGCATGGTGATTTATCCGCAGACCGTCTTCCGCGTCTCGATGTTTGCCGCCGGGCAAATGTTGCGCGATTTGAAAACGAGCGGCACGCAGAACGGCTGGCTCGACCGCATGCAAACGCGGCAGGAACTTTACGCGTTGTTAGGCTACGATCCGACGAAAAAAATATGAGCGAAGAAACCAAACCAGCCTACAGCCCCGGCCTCGCGGGCGTGATCGCGGGCGAAACCGAAATCTGCTGGGTCGATCCGAACGCCGGGTTGATGTATCGCGGCTACGACATTCACGAGATGGCGGAGCAGGCGAATTTCGAGGAGGTCGCCTATCTGCTCCTCAACGGCGAACTGCCGACGACCGCGCAGCGCGAGGAATTTTCGCAGGCGCTCGCGAAGGAGCGCACGCTACCGAAGGAAGTGATCGAGATGCTGCGGCTGCTCCCGAAAAAGACGCATCCAATGGACATGCTGCGCACTGGCGTTTCGATGCTCGCGCCGTTCGATCCCGAATTAAACGACAACTCGCACGACGCAAATATTCGCAAGGCAATTCGGTTGATCGCGAAAACGACGACGCTGATCGCGGATGGTTATCGCATCCAGCACGGCGAAGATCCGCTCCCGGAAAAATCCGACCTAACGATGGCCGGAAATCTTTTCCACAAGCTGAGCGGCGAAGTTCCGCCGACGTGGAAAATCCGGATGATGGACACGATTTTCATCCTCTACGCCGACCACGAATTCAACGCTTCGACGTTCGCCGCGCGCGTCACCGCCGCGACGCTGGCCGACATGTATGCCGCGGTCACGAGCGCGTGCGGGACTTTGAAAGGCCCGCTCCACGGCGGCGCAAACGAAGAGTCGATGAAGATGCTCGACGACATCAAAACTTCCGATCGCGCTGAGGCCTGGATGATGGACGCGCTCGCGAAAAAAGCGAAGATCATGGGCTTCGGCCATCGCGTTTACAAATCGGGCGATTCGCGCGTGCCGATCATGCGCGAGATTGCGCGCGACCTCGGAAAGCGTGTGGGCAAGGAAGATTGGGTGCCGATTTGCGAGACGCTCGAAGCGACGATGGAGCGCGAGAAACATCTCTGCGCGAATGTCGATCTCTACGCGGCGCCCGTCTTCACCATGCTGAAATTTCCACCGGAATTGAACACGCCGATCTTCGCCGCCTCGCGCGTCGCGGGCTGGTGCGCACATGTCATCGAGCAACATGATCACAACCGGCTCATCCGCCCGCGCTCGCTTTACACGGGCCCAGCGCAGCGGCCCTACAAAGCCGCGAAAGCGGGCCACGGCGCCTAACGAATGCCTAACGACACCGTCATCCCGAGCGGAAGTCGAGGGATCCCGTGGCGAAACCGGAAAGGTAACATGCCGGGATGACCATGCCTAACGAACCATCGCTCCAAGAGAAATACGCCCCGAACAATGCCTGCTTCGGCTGCGGCCCGGCGAACGCGGAAGGTCTGCGCATCCGCAGTTTTCCGCGCAACGGCGAAGTGGTCGCGGAATGGCAACCGGAAGAAAAATACGAAGCGTTCCCCGGCGTTTTGAATGGCGGAATCATCGGCAGCCTGCTCGATTGTCATTGCAACTGGACGGCCGCGTATCACCTGATGAAGCAAGCGGGAGACGATCATCCGCCCTGCACCGTCACGGCCGATTACGCGATCAAACTCTTGCGCCCCACTCCCACCGACGGGCCGGTGCATCTTTCCGCGAAAGTAGTCGAGTCAACCGCAGATCGCGCGACCATCGAGGGCACGCTAAGCGCGGCCGACAAAGTGTGTGCGATCTGCCGCGGAACTTTCGTCGCGGTAAAGGAAGGCCATCCCGCGTTCCATCGCTGGTAATAGCCGTCTCGCATGTAGCCGCTTCGCTGTGCGAAGCGAGAGAGCGATTCCCGCTTTTGCCCCATGGCAGCGCGCAAACTCGCGCCGCCCGCAGGCCGGCGTCTACAAACGTTGGGAGAATTCCATGCCTGAAATTCGTCGATGCGCGAAGCGAGCGAGCGGACGTAAGCTGAGCCATGAAAACTTTGGAATTGCTTCCGCCTAACGACACCATGTATCGCGCGCTCCTGCAGCGGGATTCGACCTTCGAAGGCATCTTTTTCGCCGGAGTGCGCACGACCGGGATTTTTTGCCGGCCGACCTGCAGCGCGAAGAAACCGGCGCGCGAAAACGTGGAATTTTTTCCTTCGCCAAACGACGCGTTGCTTGGCGGTTATCGTCCCTGCTTGCGCTGCCAACCGATGGACCCCGCGCAGCGCCCGCCGAAGCTGATCGAGCGCTTGCGCGCCGAAGTCGAGAAAGCGCCCGACGGCCGCCTAACGGATAAAGAACTCACCGCGCTCGCAATCGATCCTTCGACCGCGCGGCGGCAATTCAAGCGGCATTACGGCATGACTTTCCAAGCTTACCACCGGGCGCGACGAATGGGATTGGCCTTGCGCGAAGTGCGCCGGGGCGAGCGCGTGGAGGACGCGCGCGACGGGAGCGGCTTCGAATCCGAGAGCGGATTCCGCGATGCCTTCACAAAGATTTTTGGCGCGACGCCGACCGCGGCGAAGGAGCAAGGCGGTCTCTTCGCGGAAAGAATCGAGACGCCGCTCGGCTCCATGCTCGCGATCGCCGACGACGCCGGCCTGCGCCTGCTTGAATTTGTCGACCGCCGCGCGCTCGAACGCGAGTTGTCGATTTTGCGGACGCGCTTGAAAACAAATGTCGTCCCCGGCGAACATCGACACCTGAGCGCGACGCGGAAACAATTGCGCGATTACTTTTCGGGAAAAAATCTCGACTTCAGCGTGCCGCTGGCTCCAGTCGGATCGCTGTTTCAATTGCGCGATTGGGAGTTCCTGCAAACGATTCCGTTAGGCGAAACGCGTTCCTATTCCTGGATGGCCGAACAAATGGGCGACAAGGAAATGCGCCGCGCCGTCGGCCGCGCCAACGGCCAAAACATGCTCTGCATCATCATTCCCTGCCACCGCGTCATCCGCGCCGACGGCACCCTCTGCGGTTACGGCGGCGGACTCTGGCGCAAGAAATGGCTCCTTGAGCACGAGCGGAAACACAGCCCCCAGAAACGTTAGGCTAAAGGGGAAATTTCCCTGCGCGAACGACCTCAAGTCTATGGTTTCACGGTAAACACTGTTCCCGTATTCGCGATCCCACCCGCAGCCGTCGTCCCGTAAGCTTCCCGTTCTTTTCCAGAAGATCGCCATGGGGTGCAGCGCCGTCACTGCCTTCCTCGAAATTGTGGACGACCGTTGTAGTTCCATCCGTCGAAACCGGACTTCGCGGGCGCGATGCGCAATTTTCTCCGCGGAAGAAGCGTCGTTCGGCTTTTGGGGGGTCGGGGTGTTTGTTTGCACAGCGGTCAATGCCAGACCGCAGAAAAACAAATCGGCTCGAGGCGCGCAAGAACTTTTTCGCGGCGCAAACTTTTTCCTGGCGGTCGTCGGCAATTCCGGAACGCGTCCTTTGTTCGTTAGGCCCTAACGAGTAAAGGAGTCGCGCCCAGGAGGACTCGAACCTCCGACCGTCGGATTAGAAATCCGATGCTCTATCCGGCTGAGCTATGGGCGCCCGGCCGGAAGCATACTGAAGTCGCGCCTTTTTGCCTCGAATTTTCGCGCGCTCAGGGCTGGACGATCTCGGCCGTGCCGCTGATCTCGGGACTGCTGACGCCGCCCGCGATCATGATGCGACCGTCGTTCAGGAGAGTCGCGGTGTGATTCTGCCGCGCGGCGGTCATGGTGCCGAACTGGCTCATGGTTTTTGCCACAGGGTCGTAAATCTCGACCGAGTCGAGCGCGTCCTGCAAGCCGCCGAAGACGGAGTTGCCGGTCGAGGCGCCGCCGATGATCAACACCTGGCCGGCGAGCGGTCCCCACGAGCTCGGAAGCAAAATCGAAACGTGGCGCTGGCGCGGGTGAAGGACTCCGGGCTCATCGACGAATGATTTCGACGAGGGCTCGTAGAGATCGGAGTCGGATGGGAACGAGATGCCGCCGGTGACGATGACGGTGCCGTCGTTCAACAGGGTCGCGGTGTGCTCGGTGCGGCCGACGTGCATGTCGCCTTCCTGGGTCCACATTCCGTTTTGCGGATTGTAAATTTCGGACGTGGGCGTGCCGGAATCGACCTGCATGCCGTTCGCAATCGAGGCGCCGCCTTCGACGAGGACGGTGCCATCGGGAAGCAGATTGGCCGCGTGCCGTTTGCGTTGGACGTTGAGCATGCCGGTGCTCGAGCAGGCTTTGGTTTGCGGGTTGTAAAGCTCGGCAGTCTTGAGCGGGGTCGAGCCTTTGCGGCCGCCCGCGATCAGGACTTGGCCGTTATTCAAGAGCGTCGCGGTGTGAAGCGAGCGCGCGCCGACGAGCGATCCGGTAGTGGAAAAGGTCTGCGATGTCGGGTCGTAAAGTTCGCAGGAGGCGGTGTCCTTCTTCGCCGTTTTGCCGCCGGTGATGAGGACCTGACCGTTTTGCAGCAAAGTCGCGGTGTGACTTTTTCGCGCGACGGCGAGCGAGCCGACGAGGCTGAAAGTGTTACTCGACGGATCGAAGACCTCGGCCGAGCTGAGATAAACGGAATCGGTGCTGCCGCCAGCGAGAAGGACGCGGCCGTCTGTGAGGAGCGTGTCGGTGTGCTGATTGCGCGCGACCTGCATGTTGCCTAACGAGGTGAAGACGTGCGTGACCGGGTCGAGGATTTCGGCCGATTGCAGGGTGGTGTTGCCGGTGATGCCGCCAGTGACGAGGATGGTGCCGTTGTTGAGCATGGTCGCGGTGGGGCCGGTGCGATTTTCCTGCATCGTGTCGTGGACCGTCCAGCGTCCGGTGCTGGGCGTCCAGACTTCGTTAACGGCGAGGAAGCCGCTCTCCAAAGTCGTGCCGCCGATCACGAGCACATCGCCGTCGGGCAAGAGCAGTGCGTCCTGATTGGAACGGTGATAGTGCATCTTACCTGACTTGCTGAAGGTCTGCGTGGAGGGATCGTAAATCTCGGTTTCGTCGTGCGGACTCGTTCCCGAAAAACCGCCCGCGATCATCACCCGGCCGTCGAGCATCAACGTGCTGGTGTGATTCGCTCGCGGCACCGTCATGATCGCCGCGAGTTGCGTGAACGCGCCGGCAGTCGGGTCGTAAATCCACGCGTCCGACGACGCGAGATGGCCGGCATAACCGCCGGTGATCAGGACCGTGCCGTCGCTCAGATTCACGGCCGATTGGCTGGTGCGATTCGGCGAATTGGGCACCGCGGTGAAAACCTGCGTGCTCGGGTCGAAGACATCGGCATTTTTCCCGCCGACGATTAGCACCCGTCCGTCGGGCAGGAGGCTGGCGGTGTGTTTGCTGCGCGCGACCGTCATTTGATGCGCGACCTGGGTGAAGACGCCGGTCGTGGGGTCGTAGAATTCCGCGGTTTTTAATTGCTGGCCGCTGCTCAGAATGCCGCCGGTGAGGAGCACGCGACCATCCTGCAACAGGGTCGAGGTGTGATAGGCCCGCGCGGTCGTCATGTTGCCGGTCGCGGTGAAGGTGTGATTGCCGGGATTGTAAAGCAGAGCGGAATCGAGCGTCGCGGTTTCATTCACGCCGCCGCTGATGAGGACGAGTCCCGACGGAAGCAAAGTCGCGGTGTGACCGGCGCGCTCGGGCGTGAGCGGAATGGTCTTTGCGAAAGTCGTCGAAGCAGCCAGCGCACCGACGAAAAGAGTAAGAATCAATGAGCGAAGTTTTTTCATAAACGAAGAATGGTGACGACGCCGACGCGCGAAAGGCGGCTTATGTCGGGCGAACCGCAAACATAGGCGAAACCCGTTCGCGAATCCAGAAAAATCTGGACGCGACAACGAACAAAAGCGTCCGCAATCCCTTGCGCCTAACGATCGATTTTCGGCGCCGGTCGGACGAGAATCGGCTGAAGAACGCTTCCGCTAGTCGCGAATTCCCTGCTTCAATTCCCAGACCTTCAACGCTGCCAGGAGCAAGCTTTTCGTTCGGGTGAGGGTTCCGACAGCCGCGCGATTATTTTCGTCCGCGGGGTTCTTCGCTGCCGTCGTTTTCCGTCCGCGCTTCGTCTTCTTGCTTGGTTTTCGTTTCGGCAGATGCCGGACCGCAGGCTTGCTTAGTTTCAAATCTCCCCCCGAAGTTATTGGCCCCATAATGCGCCATTGAATTAGCAGCTTTCCTGCCACGTCCGTCGGCCCCGCGCGCGCCCCGTGGAAAAGCGCTTGTGCGGCCACGCTTCTTCGGCGATTTCATCCGGTCATGGCGAACCGCAAACTCGGTTGTCTCAGCATATTTTTGTTTGTCGCCTTGTGCGTCAGCCTCCTCGTCAATTTCATTCTCACCGCGACGGCGTTTCGACGCTTCGAAGGCAACGGCGCGCAGGTCGAATACCGCCCGCGTTTTCAGGAGTTGATCATCGAAAACGGCGCGCGCGGCAGCTCGAGCAAGATCGCCGTCATCACCCTGCGCGGGCTCATCAGCACCGGCGTTCCCGGCAACGTCGGTGACTCGATGGTGGAAGATTTGCGCTGGGAATTGGAACAGGCGCGCAACGATGATCACGTCCGCGCGGTCGTGCTCGAAGTCGATTCGCCCGGCGGCGAAGTGACCGCGGCCGACATGATTTATCACGCCGTCGTGCAGACGCGCGCGCGCAAACCGGTCGTCGTTTACATGGAATCGCTCGCCGCGTCCGGCGGCTATTACGTTTCCTGCGGCGGCCAGTTTTTGATGGCGAATGAGACGAGCATCACCGGCAGCATCGGCGTCATCATCGAGACGCTGAATTACGAGCAGCTCTTCAACAAAATCGGGCTCGCCTCGATCGTTTTCAAAAGCGGAAAATTCAAGGACATGCTCAACGGCGCGCGGCCCATCACGCCGGAGGAACACGATTACATCCAGAGCTTCGTCATGAAAACCTACGAGCAATTTCTCGGCATCGTCGCGAGCGAGCGGCATCTCTCCGCCGACTCGCTGCGCAACGGCATCGCCGACGGCCGCATCCTTTCCGGACGCGACGCGCTCGATGACAAATTGATCGACGGCCTCGGCCAGCTCGACGACGCCTACATCAAGGCGCGCGACCTCGCGCACGCCCCCGACGCCGCGATCGTGAAATACATGCCGCCGTTCAGCTGGGGGCGGTTCGTTCGCATGCTAACGAAAAGCGGCGACACCAAAATCGAGCTTACCGTTCCCGGCGAAGTCGGCCCGCAACTGCAAAGCGGTCGCGCCTATTTCCTGCCGGCCTTTTACGCGCCCTAACGAACGCGCCGCGGCATGTTCGACAGCTTGATCAACACGCTGCTCGTCGCCATCGGGCTTTGCGTTTACCTTTCGCTTCTCCGCCAGGTCGCGACGCGCGACGTCGGCGGCGCGACGGCGCTGGATGAAAAGCGTTTCGGTTTTCCTGAGGCGATCGCCGCCGTTCTCCTCATCGCCTGGTTCGGTTTAAATCTCTTCGCAGCCCTGCGCGCGGGCGAGGCCGTGTATCACACGCGCGATCTCATTCTCACCGCGGCGTTTTCTTTCGGTCTGCTCATCGTTTTGATCACGCTTTTGCGGCTGCGCGGGTTTAACATTATTTCGTTAGGCGGATTTTCGCGTCTCGGTTTCGGTCGCATCGTCAGCACGGCCGCGGTGCTGCTTTTCGCCGCCTATCCCCTGCTTTATGTCGCCGAAGGAATTTCCAATTCCCTCATCGGCGGCGGCTCGAGCCGGCAGCAAATCGTCGAGATGTTTACCGGTTCGGAGACCTTGCAGCAGCGCATCATGATCATCGTCCTCGCGATCAGCATCGCGCCGATGACCGAAGAATTTATCTTCCGATTCTTTCTTTACGGCGTCTTCAAGCGCTACCTCGGCCGTGCTGCCGGTCTGCTTTTAAACGCCCTCCTTTTCGCCGCCGTTCATGCGCATCTGCCGAGCTTCGCGCCGCTCTTTGTTCTCGGCGGCTGCCTCACGCTTGCCTATGAATGGAGCGGCTCGATTCTCGTCTCGATGACGATGCACGCGCTCTTCAATTTTCTCGCCCTGACCGCGCTCGCCTTTCCCAATCTGCTGCCGCAATGAAGCTGCGTGAGCTGGGCGAAGACCGGCTGATTGCGACACTCGTTAGGCAACTGAAATCGCGCCGCGACGTCGTGATCGGCCCGGGCGACGATTGCGCCGTCGTCGAAAATGCAGGCGAGGATTATTTTCTGCTTTTGAAAACCGATTGCGTGGTCGAAGGCGTCCATTTCTTGCCTAACGAGTCGCCCTTCGCCGTCGGCCGGAAAGCGATGACGCGGGTCCTGAGCGATTTCGCCGCCATGTCCGGCCTGCCCCGTTTTGCGCTCGTCACACTCATCGTTAGGCGCGACCAAACCGCGGCCTGGACGCGCCGGCTTTATCGCGGCCTGCAATCGGTCGCAGACCGCTTCGACGTCGTTATCGTCGGCGGCGAAACGAGCAGGACTTTGGCGGCAACGGTCGTGTCCGTAAGCGCGATCGGCGTCGTCGAAAAAAATCGCGCCGTCTCACGCGACGGCGGAAAGGCGAACGACTTTCTCTACGTCACCGGCAAACTTGGCGGATCGCTCCGGAAAAAGCATCTCGATTTCAAGCCGCGGATCGAAGAATCGCGCTGGCTCGCCTCGCATTTTCAAATTCATGCCATGATGGATTTGAGCGACGGCCTCGGCGCCGATCTGCCTCGTCTCGCGCGCGCGAGCGAACTCGATTTCGAAATCGACGAGTCGGCGCTGCCGCGCAATCGCGGCTGCGCAATCGACGCTGCGATCAACGATGGTGAAGATTACGAGCTGCTCTTCGCCCTTCCGCCTAACGACGGCGCGGCGCTCGAAAAATCCTGGCGCAAAACATTTCCGCGCCTGTCGCTCACGCGAATCGGCCGGCTCGTTCGCCTAACGAAAAGCAAGAACCGCCAATCTTTCCATGGCTACGATCATTTCGCATAGCGTGGATGAGACCGTCGCCTTCGCCCGCGACTGGGCGCGCGCGCTTCAGCCTAACGACGTTGTCGCTTTGCGCGGCGCGCTCGGCGCGGGCAAGACGCATTTCGTCAAGGGCCTCGTCGCCGGTTGCGCGAGCGGCGACGTGGTGACCAGCCCGACCTTTACCTTGCTGCACGAATATCGCGCCGGCCGTCTCCCGGTTTTTCATTTCGATTTTTATCGCCTCCTGCGACGCGCGGAGCTGGAGCAAATCGGTTTCGAAGAATATCTCGAGGCGCGCGGCGTCGTCGTCGTCGAATGGGCCGATCGTTTTCCCGAATTATTGCCCGAGCGAACGCGCTGGATCGACCTCGTCGCGATCGAAGGAGACGCGCGCGAAATCATCGAGGCCGAAAAATGAAAACTCTCGCCCTCGAGTTGTCATCGCCGCGCGGCAGCATCGCATTCCGCGGCGCCGGCGAGCCGGTCGTTAGGCAATTTCCTGCTGATCGTCAGGACTCCGCCTTGTTTTTTGAAAATTTGCGCGCCATCCGAGAGGAATGCGGATTGCCCGACATCATCGCGGTCGGTGTCGGTCCCGGGTCGTACGCCGGCATTCGCATCGCGATCGCGACCGCGCTTGGTTTGCGGGCAGCAGCGAACGCGCGCGTCGTTGGCCTGCCGTCGATTTGCGCGTTCGAACCGGCCGAATATTTCGCGATCGGCGACGCACGGCGCGGCAGCTATTTTTTTGCGCACGTGAAGGAGCACCGATGTTTGCAAGGCCCATCGCTCGTCAGCGAAGACGAACTGCGCGCAACGTTAGGCAAATCGCCGCATTTGCCCGTGCTCACGTCGCGCCCGCTGGCCGCATTCAGCTCGGCGACGCTCGCGTGGCCGTCCGCGCTGATCCTTTCCGAACTCGCGACCGACGCGCCGGCAAGCAACGAGCCGCTTGAGCCGATTTATCTGCGCGCTCCTTACATCACGACGCCGAAAGCGACACCATGGACTCGTTAGGCAAAGAACGCTGCTGGGCCGAAATCGATCCCGCCGCCTTGCGGCACAACGCTCGCGTCGCACGCGCGCGATGCGCCGACGCGGAGCTGCTCGCAGTCGTGAAAGCCAACGGCTATGGCCACGGCGCGGTCGAGTGCGCGCGCGCGCTGCGCGAGGAAGCGGATCTGTTCGGCGTCGCGAACGTGCACGAAGGGATCGAGCTGCGTGCAGGCGGAATTTCGCAACCGATTTTGATTCTCGGGCCGGCGCTTTTGGACGAACGCCTGACGATCATAGAAGCCGGATTCATTCCCTCCGTTTCCAGTTTCGCAGAAGCGCACGGCTTCGCGCAAAATCCAAGCGGGATCAATTTCGCGATCGACACCGGAATGGGACGGATGGGTTGCTGGCAGGATGACGCGATTGCTGAATTGGACAAAATCGCGGCCGCGGGAATAAAACTGCACAGCGTTTCGACTCATTTGCCGGTTGCGGATGAAGACCGAAAGTTCACAGAAGCGGAACTACGGAACTTTTCCGAACTGGTCGGACAAATGCGCCGGCGCGTCCCGGCTCCTTTCAAGGTTCACGTCCTGTTGAGCGCGGGCATCCTCGCTTTCCCGCAACATTGTTTCGAGATCGTGAGAGCCGGCCTGATGCTTTACGGCAGCTCGCCTTTGCCTAACGAACAGAAATTTTTGCAACCCGTCATGACTTTGAAATCACGGATCGTCCTGCTCCGTGAGTTGCCGGCCAGCCGAAGCGTTAGTTACGGCCGCACTTTCACGACCTCGCGGGCGACGCGAGTCGCGACGATCGGCGCCGGCTACGCGGACGGTTATCCACGCTCGCTTTCGGGTCGCGACGCGGCGGTCTTGATCGGCGGGAAACGCCGTCCGCTCCTCGGGCGAATCACGATGGACCTAACGATGGTCGATGTGACCGACCTGCCGAACGTTCAGCTCGGCGACGAGGCGGTGTTGATCGGCAAACAGGGCGAGGAGGAAATTCTCGCGGCCGAGATCGCGGCGCGCGCGGGCACGATCGCGTGGGAGATTTTCACCGGCATTGGCAGCCGGGTGCGGCGCGTGTATTTGTGAGGCCGCGATGTTCCAGATCATTTTCAACGAGCTGAGCGCGGCGGAAATGGCGGCGTTGCCGAAGACGCTCCAGCTCGAGCTGCTCGCGGAATTTCAAATTCTGCCCGAGGACCTCGACAATCTCGACGCGAAACGTTTCGGCGTGATCGAGCGCGAGGGAAAGAAGCTGCACCGCTACCGCGCGAAAGATTACCGGATTTATTTCGAGCGCAGTCCGGAGGGCGTGACGGTGCATCGCGTGCTGCACAAAAACACGCTGCGAGATTTTCTTTTCCGCTCAAAGCTGCCGATGGCGGAGGACGATCAACTCGGGAAGACGAGAGAATTCTGGAAGTTGATCGAGCAGGGCGAACGAACGCGCAAGGCCTGAGCACTTTTCGTTAGGCACGGCCTCGCGCGGCGGCGGGCGCGAATCAATCAGTGATGAAAGACACGAGCGTCACCAAAGTTACTTCCCAATTTTCGCCGCGCGGGCCGGAGGGCGAAAAGTTTCTCGCCTCCGGGACTCACGTCGCGATGCGGCTGTGGGAAAACGAGCAGCCCAACGACAAGAAGCCCGTCGCGAAACATCCTTACGAAGCGGTCGGCTACGTAATCAAGGGCAAAGCCGAGCTGCACATCGAAGGCCAGACGTTGATTTTGAACGCGGGCGATTCCTGGGCGGTGCCGAAGAACGCTTTGCACACTTACAAGATCCTCGAGAACTTCACCGCGGTTGAAGCGACCAGTCCGCCCGCGCACGCGCATCAGGACGAACGCAAGTAAGCGGCGGCGGCGTTGCCGCCTAACGAGGCCTAACGAGGCCTAACGAGCGCGAGTCTGGCGCTATTTCATCAGCAGCACGGAACGGCTGCGCTTGATCTCGCGGGTGATTTTGCGGTGCATGTGCGCCGGCATGCCAGTGACGCGGCGCGGCAGGATCTTGCCGCTTTCGCTGACGAATTTGCGCAGCAGATCAGGGTTCTTGTAATCGATCGCCTCGGCCGCGATATCGATGCGGCGGCGCGGCATGGTGCGATTGGCGCGGCGGAAAGCGGAACGGCGTTTGGCGTTTTTCGGTTGCATGTTACTTCGTCTCGCGATGAAGCGTGTGCCGCCTCATGAACGGATTGTATTTTTTCTTTTCCAGGCGGTTGGGCGTGCGCGGGCTTTTTTTATTGCGCGTCGTCATGTAACGCGACGCGGGCATGCCGGCGGCTTTCGCCTCCGTGCATTCGAGCGTGATGATTTCCTGGGCCATGTTCGTTATTCCTTGGTCTCCTCGGCCTTTTCTTCTTCTTCGCCTTCGCGCGCTTCGTCATCGGTCAGGCCGAAAAGCGACGTGACTGACTGCCGGACGCGCGAGGCGCGGCTTTGTTTTTCCAACTGCGACTGGCATTCGACGGTGAAACGCGCGAACGGAATCGCTTCGAGGCGAGCGTGGGCGATCGGTTTGCCCGACATCTCGCACTTGCCGTAGGTGCCGAGCTCAATGCGCTTGATCGCTTCGTCGATTTCGTAAAGCGCGTCCTGTTCCTGAGACAAAAGGCTGAGGGCAAAATCCCGATCGTAAGCGTCGCTGCCGGCGTCGGCCTGGTGCATGCCAAACGCCGACGCTTCGCTCCCCTCGGCGCGCGCACGCAAAGTATCCTGCGCCACGCCGGCCATCGAATCGACCATCGCGTCGCGCAACTGCAGGAGCTTCTCTTTTTGCCCGCGAGTGAAAGGATCGAGCCGGCGCTCTTTCGTCTTCGTCTGCCGGCCGATGATGTTTTGCGATTCGCTGCCGTTTCGGCCATGCGATTTTCGCGCGGCTGGTTTTGCGGCGCGTGAACGGGTGGACTTTTTCGAAGGCCTGACGCTTTTCCGCGGGGCCGGCTTTTTCGCGGCGCGCGGCGTCGTTTTTTTTCGCGGCTTCGCCGCCTTCTTGGCGACGATCGCTTTTTTGCGCGGAGCGACAGCGCGAGCCTTTGCCGGCTTTTTCTTCGCAGGCGCAACCTTCCGCTTCGGCGCGCTTTTTTTCGGCGGCGCTTTTTTCTTCGCGGACTTTTTTGGAGCGTGAGATTTCTTGGACTTGGCCATAAATTTCGGTGGGCAACTCCCGCCTTCGCGCGTTTTCGGGCAAAAGGGGAGGCTTAATTAAGGGCAATTCAATTTGGGCGCAAGCGGTTTCGGCGCGATTTCGCGCGAGATTTTTCGTCGCAAATGTTCGGCCGAAATCAAGAGCTCGCGCTCGAGTAATGGCGCAGCGCCCAGTGCCAGAAAGCGCGGCTGAGTAGAGTCACGAGCGAGCCGGCGATGACGAGATGGAGCATGAGCAGGGCCGGCTGGCCTAACGATTTGATGAGCAGCCGCGCCGGAATGTTCGCGACGATGATGACCGGAATGATCCAGCCGAAAAACAAGCGGAAGAGCTGCGGGAAAATCACGTCCGGGTAGCGCGCGATGTTGAGAAAATTGAAGTAGCCGTAAACCAATCCCTGTGCCCTAACGATCCAGAAGCTGACCGCGGCGAGCGTGAGCATGATCGAATAATGAATCGCGACCCCGAAGCCGAGCGCGACGAGATAAAGCGCGATCGCGCCCGGCCCGGGCATGACGTGCAGCTTGACGAGTGAAAGCACGACGACCGCCGCGCCGATGAGCGCGTTGACGATGCTGTCGAGGCCGAATTGTTTCGTCGAGACCGCGAACTGGCTGTCGATCGGGAGCACGAGGAGCGAGTCGAGCTTCCCCGTGCGAACCAGCTCAGGCACGTTCGCGATGTTGACGAAGAAGAAGGCTTGGAAAATCTGGCCGATGATCTGGTGCGTGCCGACGAGGAGCACGACCTCCCATTTCGTCCAGTCGCCGATCTCGTTGACCTGCCCAAAAATGATGCTGAAAAAAAGAATCTGCCCGCAGAACCAGAGCACCTCAACCAGCATCCAGAGAAGAAAATTCGCCTTGAAACTCAGCTCGCGGATGAGCGAGTTGCGCAGCATGATCGAATAAATCTCGAGATAGCGGCGCATGCTTTTGTTGTCGTAGGTTTGGCGGCCGAGTCAAACCGGCGGTCTCATCAGCCGCATGAGCAACTTGACGTCTGCCGCCTCCATGGAACAGACTCGTCCATTCATGCACTCTCAAGATTGGTCCGCAGATTTCCAAACAAAATGAAAACAATTAAGACCGCGCGTCTCCCAATCCTGGCCGTTCTGGCGATCTTCGTGCTGGCGATGGGCGCGTTTATTCTTCGCCCGTTGCTCGGCTTTTCACGCGACGGCGACCAGCGGCGCGGCCGCGAGCATGAAAAAGAGAGCCCGCCAGAAGATTGGTATATCAGCCAACGGGTGATCCACGGCGGAATCCCTGCCGGCGCCCTGGAGAAAGCCGCCGCTGAGGCCGCGGCGCTTAATAATGTTGCGGAACAGGAGACCGGCCCGCTGGGACAGGCGAAAGCGCGCTGGCATTTTGTCGGCCCGACCAACATCGGCGGACGCATCGTCGACATCGCGGTGGATCCGACCGCCGCCGACACAATCTACGTCGCTGCGGCGACGGGCGGCGTCTGGAAAAGCAAGGACAAGGGCGCGCATTTCACCTCCATCTGGCCGGCCGCGAATCCCCAGGCGATGGGCGCGCTCGCCATCACCTCCGACGGCACGCTCTTCGCCGGCACCGGCGAAGCCAACCCCGGCGGCGGCAGCATCACCTACGGCGGACAGGGTATTTATCGTTCCACCGACACGGGCAAGACCTGGCAGTTCGTCGGGCTGGCCGAATCCGGAGCCATTGGCCGGATCGCCGTCGATCCCACAAACCCCCAGCGCATCTTTGTCGCCGCCGCCGGCAGCCTTTACATCCCGGGCGGCGACCGCGGAGTTTACGAATCGACCGACGGCGGCACCACCTGGAACCAAGTCCTCGCCGGGGACAACGACACGACCGGCGCCGTCGACCTCGCGATTGATCCGACCAACACCCAGCGCGTCTTCGCCGCGATGTGGGACCACTTCCGCCAACCCGATCTGCGCACCTACGGCGGGGTCGGCTCCGGAGTTTACCGCACGACCGATGGCGGGAGCACCTGGCAGCGCCTGACCAAAGGCCTGCCTGCTGTCTCATCAACGGTCGGCCGGATCGGCATTGCCCTCGCCGCCTCCGATTCGCAACGCCTTTACGCGATCGTTAACCAGACGAGCGGGCCCTTCCAGGGTTTCTACAAATCCACCGACGGCGGCAATTCCTGGACCGTCGTCTCCAACGAATCAACCTTGTCGGGAGCGCAATCCACCTACGGTTGGTGGTTCGGTCGTCTCTGGGTCGATCCGCTCGACGAAACCCACGTCTTCGGCGCCGGAGTCGAGCTCTGCGAGTCGAAAGACAGCGGCTCCACCTTCACCGCCCAGTTCGCTCCGCACGCCGACGATCACGCCATGGCCTGGGACCTCAAAGTTTCCGGCCGCGTTTACCTCGGCAACGACGGCGGCGCTTATCGCTCCGACAGCAACGGCTCGAACAACCAATGGACCTTCGGCCTCAGCCAGCCTTTCACCCAGTTCTACAGCGTTGATGTGAGCGAACAGGACGCCACCCGCGTCGTTGGCGGCGCGCAGGACAACGGCGTCAACCGCTCCTACGGCGGCGGCACCGGGTGGAACACTTACATCGGCGGCGACGGGCTCGAGGCGCTGATCGATCCGAGTAACCAAAACAACGTTTACGGCTGCAGCCAGTATGGCGAGTGCGATCGCTCGACCAACGGCGGCACCTCCTCCTTCGACTTCACCGGCTCGACCGGCTCCTCCCGCCGCAATTGGCTCACCCCACTCCAATTCGACCCAAGCAACCCCGCCGTCCTTTACTACGCCGGCAACGAAGTCAACCGTTCTGACGACTCGGCCGTTCACTGGTCGGTCATCAGCCCCGACCTCACCGGCGGGCCCGGGCGCGACCCGGATTACCCATTCGGCACCGTCACCACCGTCGCTTCGGCGAACACCGACCCTAACCGCATCTTCGCCGGCACCGACGACGGCCGGCTTTGGTTCACCACCAACCTTGGCGGAAACTGGACGCGCGTCGACCAATCGCAACTCCCCGGCACTTGGGTCACCCGCGTCACGGTCGATCCGAGCAACTCGCTCGTCGCCTACGCCACCTTCTCCGGCTACCGTTCCGGCGTCGAGCTCCCCTACGTCCTCCGCACCGCGAATGGCGGGACCACCTGGAAAAGCATCGTGGGCAACCTCCCCCAGGCACCCGTCAACGACATCGTGGTCGTCGGCTCCAGCCTTTACGTCGGCACCGACGTCGGCGTCTTCGTTTCGGCCAACGGCGGCAAAAAATGGCGCGCCGCGGCGGCCGGCCTGCCCAACGTCCCCGTCACCGATCTCGAATACCGGGCCGCTTCGGACGCGATCTACGCCGCCACCTTCGGTCGCGGAATCTTCTCCCTCGCCCTCCCCTGAGGATTTGGCCGACTACGGCCGATGCTGCTGCGGATGCCCGGCGGAAGGATGGCCGTGGAAAGCCGCCGGGTGCGGCGCCGTCGGCACATGATGCGGCCCATGTTCGCCCGCGAAATGATGGTAGCCGTAATAGCCGTGACGATGCACCCCGCCGATCACGATATCCGTCCCGCCGTAAACACCGCCGTAACCAAAATACGGCCCCCCGCCGTAACCATAGTCCCCGTAGTAAGACCCGTAATCCGGCGCATAATAACCCGGCCCGTAACCCGCCTGGTAATAACCGCCCGCACAACCGGCCAGTCCGAGCGCCGCCGCCGCGATCATCGCCGCCGCCAATCCCTTTGCCGCCTTAAACAAATTCGTTTTCATGATTATTTCTCGATCTTGAACTCCGCCTCCTTGTCGAACTTCGCCTGCTCGTCGGGCGAGAGCCGCGCGTAGAGCACCCGCGTGCCGTAACCGCCCATCAGCTTCCCATCCTTCACGAACATCCAATCTGTCAGCTCCGCGGGCGACACCGTCACCTTCTCGCCCAGCCGCACATTATGGACCGCGAGCGGCTTGTTGTTCACCAGCCCGTGAAACTCCTTCCCGTCGAACGTCACTTGATCGACCCAGATTTGCTCCACCTGATCGCCATCCATGAACGCCTTCTTGACCGCAAACCCCGAGTCGCCCGCCTTCTTCGCCTTCAGCGCCGCGATAAAAAACCCGAGCGACTTGCGGGCGTGCTCGACCGCCTTGTCCATCGCCTTGTCGTTATCGGCCACCTTCTGGTAACCGGGCGCGCCCGGCGCCTTGTTCTCGCGCGCGGCGAGATGCGTGTTCTCCGTCTGCCCCCAGGCGACCCCGCTCAGGCTCGCCGCCAATACCATCGTGAGAAAAATTTTCATCATAAACTCCAAAGCTGATTCGCAAGCCGCGCCGCTTGCGGACTTCCCCATTTCACCCTTGGCCCCGGAAAAAAACGCCGCCCTGCCGCTCCTCGCGGCCAGCCTTTACACCACCATGATCGTCGCCGGATCGCTCCACCCCCCCGGCCCGATCACATTGCGCGCCCGCACCCGCACCCAGATATCCTTCCCCCTCGGTAGACCGCTCAACAGAATCCGGCGCGAGCTCGTCGCAGGCTCCGGATTCGACCAGGGACCGTTCGTCGGGTCCAGCGTCCATTGGGATTCGAGCGTGCGGATGTTCGCCATCCTCAACTTGCACGAAGCGATCACCTCCTGAGACCTCTGGCCGTGGCGCAGACGCAAGTCGCCGGGCGCGGGCGGCACATTGGTCGTGCGCTCGCGCTCCTTCACCATCGGGAAAAGCGAAGCCGCGAGATCGACTGCCGTCGCATCCGGCACCTGCATCAACTCCGTCGTCATGGCGGTCAGGAGCCGGGCCAGCGCAGCCTTGGACGCGCGCATCGCGACCGTCGCCCCCCATCCCGTGGCCGTTCTCTTAAGCACCAGATCCTCGACCGCCGCGGCGATCATCGCGGGAGTCGTCTTGATCCCGGAAAAAATGGGCAGCTTGGCTGCGTGTCCACCCAGTTGTCGTTTGTGATCACCGTGCCGTCGGGCTTGTGCGACAGTTTCCAATACCCGGCCGGCTCGCTCGATTTCGACGGTCCGCCCGACGGCAGCCCTCCCGGCCAGACGGATTGGAGGACGCAGGCCGGCTATTGCGAAGTCGGCCGGATCGGTCTCAAACACCCGGGGATCGGTTGCAAGGGCCGTTGTGTGATTATAAACGGCAACTTTAACGCCAACGCGGTCGCGGGCATCGCTCCGACGAACAGCGGCGTGGCCTGGGTCGGCTTTCTCCAGAGTCTCTCCCATGGCAGTTCCAAGCGGGGCTTCGCGACCCTGAATCTCAACACCGCGTCCAAATCGTGGCCCCAGCTTCGAGGTTCTATACGATTCCGGCGTTTACGGGATCGACAATGAGACGGGCCGAAAGAAGGGCAGGGCCTACACCGACGTCGCGCCCAGCACCGACCCGGCCTGGCTCGTGATCGAGCTCGACTTCAATCTCGGGATGGAGTTTCTCTACATCAATCCCTCGCTCGACGGCGGCGCGCCTTCCCGGGTCGAGGCCAAGGCAAGGCTGAAGATGGATCCGACCTTCCAGTCGGTCGGGTTCGATCAGATCTTCCTCGGCGATGGCGAAAGCACGGGCGTCTATCGTTACGACGAAGTGCGGGTCGGCACGACTTTCCAGGACATCCGCGCCGGCGACTAATCCGCAGCCGCCGGGTGCGGCGAGGCGGTTTCTTTGCTAACGTCCGCGCAGATCGCGGCGAGGCCGAAGACTTCGGCTGCGCCGCCGGTCGCTGCGCGCGTGACGAATCATTTCCTTCGCCTCTTCCGCTGGCACGTTCTGCGCGATCTCGCGCAGCATCCGCTCCTCGCCGCGCTCAACGTCGCGACGGTCGCGCTCGGGGTCGCGCTTTACCTCGCCATCCAGGTCGCGAACCAGAGCGCGAATCACGCTTTCGCCGCCAGCGTCGATGTCGTGGCGGGCAAAGCGCAGCTCGAAATCAACGCGCCGGATGGCACCCTGCCCGAAACGGTGTTGCCGAAAGTCATCGCGCAGCCAGGCGTGGCCGCGGCGACGCCGATCGTGCGCGGGTTTCTCACCGTGCCGAAGTTTCCGGGCGAATATCTCGACCTGCTCGGGATCGATATTTTCACCAACATCCCGTTTCGCACTTTCGAGCTGACCGATTTCGCGACGGAGACGTTCGACCTCCAAGCCTGGCTGCGCGGCCCGCGCACGATCGCGCTCAGCGAAGCCTTCGCCCGCGAGCATCATCTCCGCGCCGGCGACCGGATCGACGTCCAGCATAACGGCAGAACCGTCCGCCTCACGATCGGGTTCCTGATCCGCGGCGAACGTTCCGGGCTCGCGCCCGACGCGCACTTCGCCGCGATGGATATCGGCTGGGCGCAGGAGCTTCTCGGCCGCAGCGGCACGCTCGACTCGATTTCCCTTCGCCTAACGACTAAAGGAGATGCGAAGACGGTCGCGCGCGCTCTCCGAGTGTTTCTCCCGGCCGATGTCACCGTCGCTCCCCCCGCCCGCCGCACCGAGGAGGTGGACAAAATGCTCGCCGGTTTCCAGCTAAATCTCACCGCCATGAGCCTAGTCTCGCTCCTCGTCGGGATGTTTCTGATTTACAACACGGTCGAGGCTTCCGTCCTGCGCCGGCGGAAGGAAATCGGCATCCTTCGTTCGTTAGGCGCGACCCGCACGGAAGTCTGCGCGCTCTTTCTCGGCGAAGCCGCCGCGCTCGGGCTCGTCGGGGTCGCGGCCGGGATGGCGGGCGGATATTTTCTTGCCCGGGCGCTCGTCGGCGCCGTCGCGGGGACGATCTCGCAGCTCTATGTTTTGGTCAGCGAGCAGCAAATCGTGATTGCGCCGTGGGTTTGGCTGAGCGCGATCGCCGTCGGCCTCGGCGCCGTGCTCGTCGCCGCCTGGCTCCCGGCGCGCGGCGCGGCGCTGAGCGAGCCGGTGGAGGCGTTGCGCGACGCCGCCCAGGTCGGCAAAGCGACCCACCTCTCGCGCGGGTGGATTTTCGCCGGCCTTTGTTCGTTAGGCGGGGCCGCCCTCGTCTCGATCCTGGCGTTGAAAACCGGGCCGCCCTGGCTTGGGTTCGGCGCCGCCTTGCTCGTGCTCGCCGGCTTTTCGCTCGCCGCCCCGGAGACGATCACGCGTTTCAGCCGCGCGCTCCGGCCGCGCTTTCGCTCGCGCATCGAGCCCCGGCTCGCTGCGCAAAATCTCTCGCGCGCCCTGCTCCGCAACTCGGTCACGATCGCTTCGCTCGCCGCCGCTGTCGCGATGACGATCGGCGTGTCGGTCATGGTTTTTTCCTTCCGCCAAACCGTCACTTCGTGGATCGACCAGACCCTGATCGCCGATCTTTTCATCGGCCCGGCCGCGAACGAAATCGCTGGCCCGACTTCGTTCATGCCGCCCGACGCGCTCCAGTTTCTGAAAAGCGATCCGAGCGTCGCGGCGGTCGATTCGTTTCGCGCAGTCGATCTGCCGTTTCGCGGACAAACTATCTCGTTAGGCGCGATCAGCGGCGGCAATCGGCGTAACCTGCGTTTTCTGCGCGGCGCGAACGACGAAATCATGCGGCGCTTTTATCGCGAGCGCTGCGTCATCGTCTCGGAAAGTTTCGCGCGCCGCTATCACCTGCGCGACGGCGAGACCCTGACGCTGCCGACGCCGGCCGGCATGGTTGGCTTTCCGATCGCGGGCATTTTCTACGATTACACGAACGATCAGGGCCTCGTTTTCCTGAGCGCGAAGAACTATCGGCAGCTCTGGCACGACGACCGCGTGCACAGCGTCGGCGTTTATCTGCGCCGCGGCGCGTCGGCGGAGATCGTGGCGCAGAAATTCCGCGAACGCTTCAGCCGCGACGGCGAATTTTCAATCTACTCGAACCGCGCGCTCCGCTCGCGCATCTTCGAGATTTTCGATCAAACTTTCGCCGTCACTTACGTCCTGCGCACGATCGCGATCGTCGTCGCGGTCATCGGAATTTTTCTTGGCCTAACGACGCTGGTGACAGAGCGGCGTTACGAGCTCGGCGTCCTGCGCGCGATCGGCGCCTCCGCGGTGCAGGTGCGGCGGCTGCTTTTGTGGGAAAGCGGCATGATCGGGCTGCTCGCCAGCGTGCTCGGGATCGCGTCGGGCCTTTGCCTCGCGGTCGTGCTTACGGGCGTGATCAATCGCGCGTTTTTTGGCTGGACGATTCAGCTCGCGTTTCCGTTCGCGTCGCTCGCGCTGACGCCGATCTGGATTGTGGCCGCGGCGATTTTTGCCGGATGGATTCCGGCGTGGCGCGCGGGCCGGTTGAACATCGCAACGGCGGTTCGGAGCGAATGAAACGGAGTTTTTTGGCGGCCGCGCTCACGCTGGTTTTCGTCGCGGCGGATTGGAAAATCGCGGAGCCGGGTTGGCATTATGAATTTCCGCGCGATCACCACACGCATGCGGATTTCAAAACGGAATGGTGGTATTTCACCGGCAACCTAACGAGTAAAGGACGACGCTTTGGCTACGAGCTGACTTTCTTTCGCCAGGGAATTCGCCCGCCAGCCGAACGCCGCGGCACGACTTCGCGCTTCGTGGTCGACGATCTGAAGTTCGCGCATTTCACGGTCACCGATCCCGGCGGGAAAAAGTTTTTGTTCGAACAAAAAACAAGTCGCGGCGCTTTTGGCGAGGCCGGTTTCGGCGCCGGCGCACGGTTGGCGTGGATCGAAAGTTGGAATTTGCAATTGAATGCCGACGGCTCCTTCGATCTCGCCGCCGACATGCCGGGCGCGAGCGCGCGGTTGCACCTCGTGCCGCAGAAAGCGCCTGTCATTCACGGGCCGGGCGGCGTCAGTCAAAAGGCGATCGGCGAAGGCCACGCCTCGCATTATTATTCGATCACGCGCCTAACGAGCAACGGCGAATTGCGACTCGGCGATGAGCGATTCGCGGTCGCGGGCGACAGTTGGTTCGATCACGAATGGGCGACGAATCAGCTCGCCGCGAACCAGGTCGGCTGGAAC
The DNA here is from genome assembly GCA_036490335.1 of Chthoniobacterales bacterium. Taxonomy (GTDB): domain Bacteria; phylum Verrucomicrobiota; class Verrucomicrobiia; order Chthoniobacterales; family UBA10450; genus Palsa-1392. Next base: position 232,461 of record DASXEB010000023.1, on the reverse strand, counting down.
TGGGTCTCGGCGCAATTCGACGATGGAAGCGAGCTGATGCTTTACGAAATGCGCCTGAAGAATGGCGCGATCGATCCGGTCTCGAGCGGCACGTTCGTTAGGCCGGACGGCAGCTCGGTCAGCCTAACGAGCGCCGATTTCGCGATGACGCCGACGAAATTCTGGAAGAGCGAAACGACGGGCGCGAATTATCCGATTGCGTGGCAGATCGCGGTCCCGCGCGAACAACTTCGTTTCACGATCGCACCGCTGCTTGCGAATCAGGAGCTGGTCCTGACGCCGCTCATTTATTGGGAAGGCGCTTGCGATCTGGCCGGGACGCGCACGGGAAAATCAATCCGCGGCCACGGCTATCTCGAGCTGACCGGATACGCGTCGCCGCTCGAGGAACTGATTCGTTAGGCCGATTCGTTAGGCAAAATCAGGCCTGGGTGTGCCGCGCGAAATGCACCTCGACGCCTTTCGGGAGGAGCCGTTTGCGCCCGCGCTGGCGCCGGCGCGCGAGCGTGGCGCGACCGCCTTTCGTGCTCATGCGCGCGCGAAAACCGTGCTGTTGTTTGCGCGTGCGCTTCGATCGTTGCAGGGTGCGTTTCATAATTTGCGGCGCCGGGGAAAACGAAGGGAGTGCCCACGTTAGGCGGCGCGCGTTTTTTGTCAACGCCGGGCCCACAACTGGATTGCCAGCGAGGCGCGAATGTGGAATAACGACCGTGAAATGAACGATGTCGTCATCGAGCCGGCGATCGCGGAAGACCTCGACGAACTCTCGTGCCTGCTCGCCGAATTGTTCAGCGAAGAGAGCGACTTCCGGCCGAATCGCGACAAGCAACTGCGCGGCCTGCGCCTGATTTTCGAGCAGCCGAATCGCGGCCGCGTCTTCGTCCTGCGGCGCGAGCGCGCGATTGTCGGCATGATCAACCTGCTCTTCACCATCAGCACGGCGGAGGGCGGTTTCGTTTTGCTGCTCGAGGATCTTGTCGTGCAAAACGAATATCGCGGACACGGCTACGGCTCGATGTTGCTCGAGCACGCGATCGAATTCGCGAAGCAGAAAAATTTTCTCCGCATCACTCTGCTGACCGATCGGCCGGAGCTGCGCTCGCAAAGTCTCTTCCGCAAATTCGGCTTCCACGAATCCTCGATGCTGCCGATGCGCCTGCTCCTTTCCACGCCTAACGAGCAGATCGATCCGACCGTTTGAGCGAAGATCGCGGTGCGCACATGGCGGATGGTTTTGTCGATCTCGGCTTCGCGCGGGTTGATGTCGATCGGCGGCGGCGGACGGGTTTTCCCGAGGTCATTTTCGGCCAGGGAAAAACGCCGGACGAAGTCGCGAAAATTGCCGCCGTCATTCTCGAACGCGAAGATGTGCTGCTCGCGACGCGGATTTCGCGCGAGCAATTCGAAGCGGTGCGGCAAAAATTTCCGGCCGCGGTTTTTCACGAGCGCGCTCGTTGCCTAACGATTGAGCGCGCGCCGTTGCCGAGACAAAAAATGAGTGTGGCTGTCGTCGCCGCGGGCACGTCCGATCTTCCGGTCGCGGAAGAAGCGGCGGTGACGCTGGAAATTTTCGGCAATCGCGTCGAGCGAGTTTACGACGCCGGTGTTGCCGGCCTGCATCGGCTGCTCGGCGAGACCGATCGGCTGCGCGCGTGCGCAGCGATGATCGTGGTCGCCGGAATGGAAGGCGCGCTGCCAAGCGTCGTCGCGGGCCTGGTCGACAAACCGGTCATCGCGGTGCCGACGAGTGTCGGTTACGGCGCGAGCTTTGGCGGGCTCGCGGCATTGTTAGGCATGCTCAACAGTTGCGGGAGCGGCGTCACGGTCGTGAACATCGACAACGGTTTCGGCGCCGCCTACGCCGCGGCCACGATCAATCGCCTGATCGGTTGATGCGGTCGGCGGCGGCGCGCGCTATCTTTTCGAAATGCCGACACGAGGAGGTTCCATCCGGCTCTTTCGCTTCGCCGGGATCGAGGTCTTTCTGCATTGGTCGTGGTTCCTGATCGCAATCTACGAAGTGCAGGTGTGGCGCTCGATTTTTTCGTCGCCGGGCTGGGCGATCTTTCTTTATCTCGGGCTCTTCGTCTTCGTCACGATGCACGAATTTGGACACGCGCTCGCCTGCCGGCAGGTCGGGGGCATCGCCGATCGCATCGTCCTTTGGCCGTTAGGCGGAATTGCATTCGTTAGGCCGCCGGCGCGCGCTGGCGCGATGTTGTGGAGCATCGCCGCCGGGCCGCTCGTCAACCTGGTCCTTTTTCCCATCCTCACTTTTTTCCTGCGGAGCGCGGAGCGCTACGGTCTCGTGAATACCAACGTCGATGCCTATCTGCTCCTGCTCTGGCTCTGGCGGATCAATCTCGGCCTGCTGCTTTTTAATCTGCTCCCGATTTATCCGCTCGACGGCGGCCAGATTTTGCGCGCGCTGCTTTGGTTTCCGTTAGGCCAGACGCGCAGTCTTTTTATTGCCGCCGGTTTCGGTTTTGTCGGCGCGGCGGCGTTGTTCGTTTTCGCCATTTTCGAACGCTCGATCTGGATCGGGATCATGACCCTTTTTCTCGTCAGCCAGGCGTTCGTCGGCTGGAGACAGGCGCAATATCTGCGGCTCGAGGAGACGCACGTTGCCGCGGCAACCGGTCGTCTCGCGAAGGAAAAAGACCTACTTTAGGAGTTCGTTAGGCCGAAGGCTTTTCGCCTAACGAATGCAGTTGCGGCAGCAGCCGCGTTTTCAATTCTGCGCGGAAGCGAACTTCATCAGCCGCTTTTTTTACCGCCTTTTCCGCGCCCGGCGGCAGTTTCGCTTTCGCGTAGCTTTCCAAAACTTCCGCCTCTTTCGCGTCGGAAAAATAATTGAAGAGACCGGCCGCAAATCTGTTCATGCCTAACGAGTCCTGTTTCGCGAGCAGCGCCGGCATGTGCGCCTCGGCGAATTTCCAGACCACCTCTGGATGCTCACTCCGCTCCGAGGCGCGCGGAAGCAGGCGGCCAGCGCGGCTCGCCGGCAATTCGTCGGTCAGCGTGATCGCGAGCGAGCGGGCGAGCAGCCCCGGATTCGTCGTCGCAAAAAGCGCGGTGTAGAGGTTGTCCTTTTCTTCGATGCTCGTCGTCGCCAGCGCGAGCTCGTGCAATTTTTCCCAAGTCCGCAGATCGGCATAATGGCCGACGACCTCGAAAATCGTCGGCCGCAAATCGGGCGCGATCGCGTTTCGGTCCTGCAAAAACGCCGCGAACCGCGCCCGGCAACCGGAGACGACATCGCCGTCCTGAAGTTCGCCGAGGCCGCGGATCAAAAAGCCGCGCAACTGCGTGATCGGCGCGGGCTCGCCGGGCTTCTCATCCCAGCCGACGCGATCGAACGCCGGCCGCAAAATCCCGCGCGCGAAATTTTGAAACTGCGCGCGCGCGGGATTTCCGATTAGCAGGCGATCGATGAAAGTCAGCGTCTCGGAGATTTGCTCGTAAACGACCGGCTGATCTTCGCTCGTCACTTTGCCGACGAGATCGAAATAAAACGCGAGCGGTTTGCGATTCGCTTCCACCAGCGCCCACGCATCGGTCAGAAGGTTGACGCGGTCCGCTTCCGAAAGCTGCCCGATCTGGCCGAGCAGACGCTGCCAGGAAGCGTCGTCGTACTCGACCCGATAATAACCGGCGTCGCCGACGTTGAGTTTGACCGCGTGATCGGCCAGCTCGTCGTTAGGCAACTTGTCGTTAGGCTGGCGGAGGAGAAAACTATTCGCGCCTTGCTGATCCTGCACTTCGTAAGTCAGCGGAATCTGCCAGGTCAGCGCCGGCGGGTTCGGAAAATTGAGCGTGAACCGGCTTTGCGAAACCGCGATCGAGTGATCGGCCTGCTTCGCTTCCACGAGCGGAAAACCGGGCTGCTCGGTCCATTCCGGCGCGATCGTGTTCATCGGTTTGCCCGAGACATCGGTTAACGCCGACCAGAGATCCGCGGTGGTCGCGTTCGAATATTTGTGAGTCGCGATGTACTTGCGAATGCCCTCGCGAAAAACATCCGGGCCGAGGAAACTTTCGAACATGCGAATGATTGACTGGCCCTTCAGGTAAGTGATGTCGTCAAAGGCCGCGTCCGCATCGGCTTCGTTCGCGACCGGCTGCTGCACCGGATGCGTGCTCGAGCGTGCGTCGTAATCCATCGCGCGATCTTTCGGCAGATCACGCTGCCACTCGTTCCACTCCGGATTAAAATGGTCGGTGCACTTCGTTCCCATCCAGGAGGCGAAGCCTTCGTTCAGCCAAAGATTATCCCACCACGCCATCGTCACGAGATCGCCGAACCATTGATGCGCCATCTCGTGCGCGATCACGGCGAAGACGCGCTCCTTCGTCTCGAGCGACGAATTTTTCGGGTCGAACAGGAGCACACTTTCGAAATAAGTGATCCCGCCCCAGTTCTCCATCGCGCCGCCGAAACCGCCCGGGATCGCGATCAGGTCGAGCTTCGGAAGCGGAAAGGGCGTGCCGAAATAATCGTTGTAGTAATGGAGAATTTTCGCCTCGGTCTCGAGCGCGTAACGACCCTGCTCGGCTTTGCCTCTCGTCGTCACGACGCGCAACTTCACGCCATCCTGTTCGCCCTCGATCGTGTCGAGCTCGCCCGCGCAAAAAACGACGAGATAACTCGCCATCGACGGCGTGAGCATGAAACGCACTTCCTTTTTCGCGCCGATTTTTTTCTCGGCCTCGATCGGCATGTTGGAAACGGCGAGGAATTTTTCCGGCACGAGCGCGGTCAGTTGAAAACGCGCGCGAAAACTCGGCTCGTCCCAGCAGGGAAACATGCGGCGCGCATCGGTCGCCTCGAACTGCGTCCCGAGCATGATTTTCTTTTCCTTCGTCCCCTGCTCGGTGTAGCGCGCATAGAAAAGGCCCTGGCCTTGCGCGTTGATTTTGCCGTGAAACTCGAGCGCGATCTCGTGCCGACCGACCGGCAACTCGTTAGGCAAAGTCAGCGTCAACAACTCCTGCGCGGTGTCGAGCGCGATCGCTTTTTTGGGCAGCGGATGTTGATCGATGGTCGCGGCCGTGACCTCCATCTCGAGCGCGTTGAGGATGATTTTCGAGACCGGTTTGCGAACATCGAGCTGGACCGTTTCCGAACCGGTGAAAGTCAGCTTGTCGAGATCGGGCGCGATCCGGATGGCGTATTCCGTCGGCACGACATCCTTCGGAAGTCTTCCGGGCGTGGTCGCGAAATCGAATTTGCTTTCTGCGCGCACGAACGAAGTGAGAAGTGAAAAACCGAGAACGAAGAACGACCAACGCATGGCGCACTTAACCCGAGCGCGGGCAAATGCGCAATCGCGCCGATTCGTTAGGCAAAAGCGCGACTCGTTAGGCGAAATCGCGGTTCGTTAGGCAACTTACTGCGCCTCGAGCAGGAGCAGCAATTGCCCCGAACCGACCTGCGGCCCGCGAATGACGAGCGGACTGCTTTTTGTCACCGCGGCCTCGGTCGAGATCAGCTCCTGGCGGTCCTGGTAAAGGCGCAGCTTGAGCCGATAACCGCCGCGCGTCGCGCCGCGCGAGCCGACGTGGAGCGAGAAATGTTTGCTCCGCGCCATCCAGTTTTCCTCGCCGTTTTTGAGCGCGCCGCGCGACTGGCCGATCACTTCGAAATTGTTGTAGCCGAAAGTGCGGCGCAAGGTTCCCTCGAAACGATGGACTTCGCCCGCCGGCGCGTGCGGCCGGGGCCCGTTCGTCGCCATGACGAGGCCGCTCCAGATGCGCGGACCGCCGCCGCCGCGCGGACCTGCTTTCGCCGCCAGACTCGCGACGCAAAAAAGCGCGAAGGCGAGGAGCGTGACGAAAGATTTTCCAGCCATCTTACTTCGCGGCGTACTCGCTCGGGAGCGACTTCAATCCATCAACCCAAAGCACCGTGACCTTGTCCTGTTTCGTCTGGAAAATGGAAACCGTCGCGTCGGGATTAACGGCCGGGGCGACCTGCGCGTTGAGAATCTGCGTGAGGTATTGCGATTGTTCCGTCTCCGGTTTTTGGCGCAGGACGAAGAAGGCGCAGATCGCGAAGGCCGCGAGCGAAGTCGCGCCCAGCCAGACGAGACGCCGGATCGACCACCACGTCTCGCGCAAACCGGCGCCGGCATGCTCGCGCGGCGCGGGCGTCTCGCGGGCGATGCGTTCGCCGAGCTGATGATGGAAAAACTCCGCGTTCGCCATCGCGCGCGGCGAGAGCTGCTCCTGCAACAGCGCGCGCAATTGCCGCGCTTCGTTTTTCTCCGCGGCGGCCGCGCGCGGATCGTCGAGCGACGCCTCGAACGCAATGCGCTCTTCGTCGTTCATCTGGTCATCGACCCACGCGGTCCACTTTTCTTCAAATGTTTTCATAAACGTCTCGCAACAGATTTTGCAATTTCTTGCGCGCATAAAACAAGCGCGACATGACCGTGCCGATGGAACAGCCTAACGACTCCGCGATCTCGTGATATTGCATGCCTTCGATTTCCTTCAGCAAAATGACGGCCCGATGTTCGGGCGACAGCTCGGCGATCGCGGCATCGATCCGGCCGCGAATTTCCGCCTGTTCCATCTGCTCGTGGGGCGCGGCCTCGGCTCTCGGCACCGTCCGCGAGCCCGGCTCGATCTCGTTCAGTTGCACCGCCTCGTCGAACTCCGCGCCGCCGCCTTTGACCTGTTTCTTGCGCAGCCAATCGATCGTGACGTTGGTCACGATGCGATAAATCCAGGTATAAAAGGAGGACTGCCCGCGAAAGCGCCCGATCGATTTCCACGCTTTGACGAAGCTGTCCTGAGCAAGATCCCAGGCATCCTGCTCGTTGTGCACCATGTTGTAAATCATTCCGAAAATCCTCGTCCGGTAACGCCTAACGAGCTGATCGAACGCCGTCGTGTCGCCGGTTTGGGCCTGACGCACCAGGTCCAGCTCCGGTATCTCGGGCTCCGCCGAGGTCGTTGCCGTCTCCACACTTTGACGCGGAAGCGCCGCTTTCATTCAACTGTTAGAGACGGCCGTAACGGCGCAACCATTCGCCCCGAAATTCCCCCATGAGCGAAATGATCCCGTCGCGCACCTGGAACAGCCGCTTTTGCAGCGTCCCGTACTGCGCCCGGGTGATTGCGCCGTCGCGCGCCAGGTCGGCGCCGGCCTCCATCGCGGTCGTGACCGCTTTCAGGGCGCGTTTCAAATAAGCGATCGTCATTCCGATTTCGCTTTCGTCTTCGTCGCTCAAGGCCGCGGCGAGCTTGGCCGCGGCGAGCGCGGCGTGCGTCGCGAGGCGAACGGCGTCCGGGTCGGTCTGGAGCGTCGGAATCTTATCGAAAAGCCGATCGAGCCAGATCGTGAGGCTGAACGACGCGCGATAAAGCGCGTTCTGCTCGAAGCCTTCCGCGCGCTCACTTGCCATCTCGATCGCGGGCGGGCCGTCCTCCTCCTCGCCGAAATCCTCGTCGCACCAATCATCGATCCGGCTCTCCGGCGTTTCGTTCCAGCCCATCTCGCGCGCCACAATCTCGTCGCGGTTCGGGTCGTCGATAAACTTCTCGAGCAGCTCCATGTATTTCTCCGTGCGCTCATCCTGCTGCTGCAGGAAGCGCTCCCACTCGTATTCGTTCCAAGCCCGCTCGGAATCGTGCTCGGCCATGATTTTATCTAGGCCAGCTTGCGGAAGCGCGCAAAAGTTTTCCCGCGCCGCGTTGCCCGGCCGCGGTCATGCCGTAAACTCTTCGCGTTATGCCTGAGACCGAAGAGGACAAACGATTTTATCGCGACACCGAGAGCGTGGCCTTTCGCAAAATCGACGACCACCAGCTCGCCATGCTTGACTCGTTAGGCAAACGCCGCCTCGCGCGCCGCGGCGAAATCCTTTACCGCGCCGGCCAGCGCGACATTCCCTTCGTCGCCATCCTCAGCGGCGCAGTCGAAGTCTTCGAAGCGCGCGACGGCGCCGAACAAATCCTCGCCAACGGCGGCCCGCGCGACTTCATCGGCGACGTCGCCATGCTCCAGGGCACTTCCTCGCTCGCCACTTCGCGAGTTAAATCCGATGAAGCCGAGATCCTCGAAATCCCGGCCGCGAAATTTCGCCGCGCCCTCGCCGAACTGCCGGGACTCGGCGAACCGATCGTGAGCGCATTCATCATGCGACGGAAACGGCTGCAACGCGATCACGAGTTCGCGGGCTTTCGCGTCCTCAGCGCACACGCCGACCGGGGCGGGCATCAGTTGCACGATTTCCTGGACAAGAACCACATCCCGCATCGGCTCCTCGAAGTCGAGACCGACATCGGCGCCGCGGTCGCGAAAGAATTTTGCCTAACGACCGCCGAACTGCCCGCGCTCATCACGCCCGCCGGCGAGAAACGTCCTCATCCCTCCCTCCGCGAAGTCGCGCAACTTGCCGGCCTCCTCCGGCCGTTGCGCGAAGGCGACGAGGAAGAAATCTGCACCGACCTCACCATCGTCGGCGCGGGGCCGGCCGGATTGGCGGCGGCCGTTTACGCCGCGTCGGAAGGGTTGGAAACCGTCGTCCTCGAAAGCTACGCCCCCGGCGGCCAGGCCGGCTCCTCCTCCCTGATCGAGAATTTCTTCGGCTTCCCCACCGGAATCAGCGGCGGCGACCTGACCTACCGCGCCCAACTCCAGGCCTACCGATTCGGCGCGAAATTCTCCACCCCTTCCCAGGCCCTCCGGCTCGAATTCGGCAACGGCCCGCACCCCATCAGCCTGCAAGTGCGCGATTGCCCGGCCCGGCTTCATTCCAAATCCCTCCTCATCGCCACCGGCGCCGATTACCGCCGGCTCGAAGCCGCGGGCCGCGAACAGTTCGAGAACAACGGCTGCTACTACGCCGCGACCGCGCTCGAAGGGCAGCTTTGCCGCGGCGAGACCGTCATCGTCGTCGGCGCGGGCAACTCCGCCGGGCAGGCCGCCATGTTCCTTTCCGAACAGGCGAAGCGTGTCCTGCTCGTCGTCCGGCGCGGCGAGCTGGCGAGCAGCATGTCGGATTACCTCTCGCGCCGGGTCACGGCCTGCAACAACATCGACATCCATTACAGCACCGAAATCCGCCAGATGTCCGGCGGCAAAATGCTCGAATCGGTCGAGCTCGAGAACACCGCGACCGGCGAGCGGCGCACCGTCGCGACCCCCGCCATCTTCTCCATGATCGGCGCCGACCCCTGCACGAAATGGCTCCCGCCCGAGATCGAGCGCGACGAGAAAGGCTTCATCAAAACCGGCGCCGCCGTCGCCGGCGCGCCCGCCTGGAAAGACGCGCAGCGTCCGCCCGGCCCGCTCGAGACGAGCATGCCGGGAGTCTTCGCCGCCGGCGATGTGCGGGCGGGATCGGTCAAACGTTGCGCCGCCGCGGTCGGCGAAGGCGGGATGGCGATCGCAGGCGTGCAGCACGCGATGGCCGCGACCGGGTAAGGCGCGCGCTCAGTCTCCGTGGAGCGCACGCGACTCGCGTGCTGTTTTTGGCGACTCGCCAAAAACCGGCGGTCGAGCGAAGGCTTGGGAGCAAACTTTACGCGGACCGTGGCTCGGACACCCCGCTCCCCAAAATCCCGTTTGGCGAGTCGCCAAACGCCGCACGCGAGTCGCGTGCGCTCCCCGGGCGGGGATGGCGATCGCGGGCGTGCGGCATGCCATGGCCGATCGCGCCCGTCTCCCGGCCCCAAAAAAATTAAACGGCTGGAGATGGGGCCACCTCCAGCCGTCATGTATTGCAGTGTTGTGGTTGGTTGTTCGACTAAATTTTTACGTCGCCGGCGGCGGGGTTTTCTTCTTTCGGGTCAGGCCGGTCTTGCGCTCGCTTTTGCGCACGTAACCCATCTCTTCGTAAAGGTCGCTGTTCTCGCCAAAAGCCGGGTCGCCCTTCACGCCATTGACCACCAGGAGCAGGTTCGGATTGCTGATCGCGTCGGCGTCTTCGCGCTCGTTCGTGCCGTCCTCCACCATCTGCTCGCCGTCCGCGATCTTGTTCCGGGCGTCGTAGGACGGCTGCACGTTGAACTTGAACTGCGTCAGCGTCATTCCGCCGAAGCTGGTGGTCGCGGCCTTGTCGTCCCAGGCTTCGACCACCTTGTCGAGTTTGTTTTTGAATGCTTCAGGATTTTTGGGCATTGGCTTGGACTCCTCCGTCCTTCAGAATAGCAATGTGTGTGCCACAGGCGGGCGCGCGGGAAAACTTTTCGTCCGCCGCCCCGGAGTCGGGGGCCGCGGCCCCGGGCCGGGAACGCGCAAGTTCCCGCTTTATTTTTCGGCCGACAAACGAGGAACGCGCGCAGAAAAAGGCGGAATCCGTCCGCTGAAACGACGAACGCCCGGAACCAAAGCAGGAATTCGCGCGCGAAAAGCAGGAACGCCCGCGTTCCCGCGACAAACATCGTCGACTACGCCTACAGGCGCGGGCTCACTTTTCGACCATCGCCTCCAGCTTCGCGACCTTCGCTTCGAGAGTTTCGACCTTGCGATGCTCCTTCAGGAATTCGTTGAGCAACATCGCGTTGACCGCGTCGTAGCGCACGGTGTAAGGACGGCCGCTTTCATCGCGCGCGACCAAATCGGGATCGACCTTCGCCACCTGCTCCGCGACCAAACCGAACTGCGGCGTGCCTAACGAATCCAGCTCTTTCTTGTAGCGGAAGGTGACCGGTCGGAGCGAAAGGATAACGTCGCTCCCGTTCTCCATCGGCTGGATGTTTTCCTCCTCGAGAGACGATGACGATGCGGTGCCCAATTGCCCATCCTGATTGATGACCACCGGAATCGTGGCCGGCAGGTGGGCGTGCGCGATGCCGGCGATGAAGGTGCGCTTTTGCGTGTCCTCGATCCCGATCCGAATGGTGCGGCCATCTTCCGCCGTGCCCTGGTTGCCGATGTCGATGTTGTGGCTGCCTTGGATGACTTGGACGCCGGCAACGGTGCCGAGAGCGATATTGTGGCTGCCCTTGCAATAGGAGAGGGCCGAATAACCGAGCGCGACGTTCTCCCTGCCTCCACCGGCGTTGCCGAGCGCGCCGGCACCGACGGCGACGTTGTAATCGCCGGTGATGCCGCCGCCCGCATATTGGCCGATGCCGACATTGCGTTCGCCAGACGCATTGTACCAAAGTGCCTCGTCGCCCAGGGCGACGTTCCCGAAGCCGGTCGTGTTGCGCAGCATGGCGGAGATTCCGAGGGCGGTATTCTCCCCTCCGGTGGTATTGCCGTAGAGTGACTGCCAGCCGCCAGCGGTGTTTCCCTCGCCGGTGGTGTTGGAAACGAGCGACTCGTAACCAAGCGCCACGTTGCCGAAGCCGCCATCTGTATTGTTATACAGCGCCTCATAGCCGATCGCCGTGTTATTTAAATCTTCCGAATCGGCGGGCTGATTGAAAAGCGCGTTATCGCCGAGGGCCGTATTGCCGCCGGGGTAGCCGCCGCCCGGTGGGGGATCGAGAGCGAAGAGGGTGGGCAGAATGCAGAAGGAGAGAAGGATCGCGGAAGCCAGGGTTTTCATGGCCGCGAGTCTGCGCCCGGCGGAACCGCGAGATCAAGCCTAAAACGCCCGCGGCGGGCCGTGCACTTTATCCTCGACCATCCCGCCACGAAAAAGCTTGCGGCCTTGGAAGTCGACCTATTAAAAGAGGACATGATGAAACCGAAATCCCGTCCCGCGTCCAAGGCCCGCTGGCTCGCCTACGCGACCGCGAGCGCGGCGAGTGCTCTCGCCGGCAACCACGCCGCCGAGGCCGGCATCCATTATTCCGGCATCGTCAACCTTTACTTCCCGCCCGATAGCAATACCGACATGATCCTGCAATTGGATAAATCGGGCGATTCGCTCCGCTTCTTCCATGAGACCGATTTCCACCACGTCCCCGGCTACTTTTGGGCCGGCGTCGGCATGGCGGGCCGCAAGTCTCACGGCGTCGCGGTGGTCACTTCATCCTTCGACGAGCACACCGCGAGCCGGCTCCATCGCGGCCAGGCCGTCTCCCGCGCTCCCATCTTCGGCACTGGCTCCGCGCTTTTCACCATGGTGGCAGGCGACATCTTCGGCTACTTCACCCGCGGGACCGGCTACGTCGGGTTTTTCTTCAACAACGGAGCCGGGCGGCAATACGGCTGGGCCCGGGTGCGCATGCTCGGGGCGCGACACAAGGATGCTTATTACATTGTCGATTACGCCTACGCCGACCCGGGCGAGCAGATCCGGACCGGGCAGAAAGACGCGCGCGAACCGGACGCACCGGTGGAAGAATCGCTCGGCTGCCTCGCGCTCGGCGCCGCGGGTCTGGCCGCCTGGCGGAAACGGCGCGGTCTCGTTCAAAACGCTTGACACGGAGTGCAGCGGCTCGTTACGCCAGTGCTTATGAAACAGATTCCTCAAGAACTTCGGCGGCGGCGAAACTTCGGGAGCGCCGCGCTTCGGCTGGGCGCGCTCTTTCTCACGGCGGCGGCGTTTTTCCACGGCACGGCGTGGGCGCGCAATATCGTCGTGACGAGCTACGGCGACGAGCCGGTAACGGGCAAGACGACGCTGCGCGAGGCGATCGCGATGTCGGCGGCCGGGGATGTGATTACGTTTGCCGTCGGGCATCAGGTGATCCTCACGCAAAAGGTCGCGATGTCGATCGATCACGACCTGACCATTCAGGGACCGCAAGTCGGGACGCAAACGGTCCAGCGTTATCTTTCGGCGGTCGGCGCGCGGTTTTTCACCATCACGGCCGGCAATGTCACGCTCTCGCATCTTGCGCTCCGCTTCGGCACGGCCAGCAAACCCAACGGCACGGCCGGCCACCCGCCCGAGCCGGCGGAGGGCGGCGCGATCTACAACTCGGCCACGCTCGCGGTCAACGCCTGCCTCTTCGACACCAACGAGGTGAACGGCGGCTTGGGCGCGGAAGGCATGGTCGGGCAGGCCGGCGGGGTCGCGTTGGGCGGGGCGATTTACAATAGCGGCGCGCTCACGGCCCGGAGCTGCACCTTTTCCGGCAACGAGGCCCCCGGCGGAGGAGGCGGTCCGAGCACAGGAGGCGCGGGGCCGGCGGGCGGCGACGGCGAGGGCGCGGCGATTTACAACGCCGGGACGGCTCTGATCACGAATTGCAGTTTCCAATTCAATTTCGTGTCGGGCGGGCATGGCGGGCAGGCGACGAGGGGCTACCCCAACGGCAAAGGCGGCGACGCGGAGGGCGGCGCGATCGCGAACGCGGGAGTGGCGACGATTCTCAGCAACACTTTTGCGAACAACGGCGCGAACGGCGGCCCGGCCGGGTTCAGCGGGACCCTGGGCAATCTCGATGGCGGGGGCGCGTTCGGCGGCGCGGTCTTCTGCGGCAACGGCGCGGGCGCGGTCACGACGATTCGAAGCAGCCTGGCGGTGGCCAATCTGGTTTTCGGCGGCACGTCGTCCAATTACGGCTACAGCAAGGCGCGCGGCCCCGCGGACGGGCCGAACGTTTACGGCCTCCCGCAAAGCGCGGGCTTCAATCTCATCGCGATCGGCGACGGGAGCAGCGGCTGGACCGGCTCCGACCAGATCGGCACGACGGCGGCCCCGATCGACCCGAAGCTCCAGCAATTCCTCCACGACGACGGCGGCCCGGTCATGACCTTTTCCCTCGCGCCCGGCAGCCCGGCGATCGATAAGGGCAAGAGCGCCGGCCTTTCCTACGACGAGCGCGGCCTCGCCCGCGTTTACGACGATCCGGCGGTGCCGAACGCGGCTGGCGGCGACGGCAGCGACATCGGCGCGTTCGAACTCCAGCCGGCGCCGCGCTCCGACCTGCAAAATGTCTCGACCCGCGCGAAAGTCGGGGTCGGCACTTCGGTCCTGATCGGCGGGATCATCATTACCGGGCAGGAGAGCAAGACGATGGTCTTCCGCGCCATCGGGACGGATCTCGACGTCGCGCTGCCGACTCTTCCCGACCCGGTGCTGGAATTGCACGGCGCGAACGGCGACCTCATCGCCTCGAACGACAACTGGAGCGGAACGCCGGACGGCGAGCTCGAGCTGCATAATCTCGCCCCAAACTCGCCGACCGATTCCGCGCTCCTCATCACTCTGCGGCCGGCTGATTACACCGTGGTCGTGCATGGGAAAGGCAACGACAGCGGCCTCGCGCTCGTCGAAGCCTACGACATCTCGCCCTACGCGAACTCCGCTCTCGCGAACCTGAGCACGCGCGGCCACGTCGCGCCCGGCGACGATGCCTTGATCGGCGGATTCATCCTCGGCGGGGGCGGCGGCGGGTTGACCAACATCGGGGTGCGCGCGCTCGGGCCGTCGCTCGGTCTCGGCGCGGCCGCGCTCAAGGATCCGACGCTGAGCGTTTACGACGGCAACGGCGTCCTGCTCGCGAGCAACGACAATTGGAAGCAGACGCAGCAAGCCGCCATCATCGCGGCCGGCCTCGCGCCCGGCGACGACCGCGAATCGGCCCTCATCATCAGCCTGCCGCCGGACGATTACACCGCGGTCGTGAGCGGGAAAGACGACGCGAGCGGGATCGCGCTAGTCGAGATTTACCGGCTCCCCTGAGGGTGTCGGCGCGGCGGGCGCGGGCGATTCCTCGCGACGTTTCGTCTGCAAACGCAACTGGCCGCAGGCGGCGGCAATGTCGTGGCCTTTTTCGCGGCGGAGGGTGGCGACGGCGCCGTGCTCGCGCAGGATGCGGAGGAAATTTTCCTGCCGGGCGCGCGGCGGGCGCGTCCATTCGAGGCCTTCGACGGTGTTGTAGGGGATGAGGTTGACCTTGGCGGAGAGCCGCAGGACGTGGCGGGCGAGGACGCGAGCCTGCTCGTCGCTGTCGTTGACTCCGGCGATGAGGATGTATTCGAAAAGGAGCCGCTTCTTTTTCGCGACGTAGAAATCGCAGGCTGCGAGCAGGACGGCGAGCGGGTATTTGCGGTTGATCGGCATGATGCGGTTGCGCACTTCGTCGGTCGCGCCGTGGAGGGAGATGGCGAGGCGGAACTGGGTCGGCTCGGCGGCGAGCTGGCGAATCTGGGGCGCGAGGCCGCTGGTCGAAATGGTGATGTGGCGGGCGCCGATCTCGAGTCCCCACGGGGCGTTGATGACGCGGACGGCGGCGAGGAGATTCGGCAGGTTGGCGAGCGGTTCGCCCATGCCCATGAAGACGATGTTATCGATCCGCTCGCCGCTCTCGCGCTCGATCGCGAGGAGCTGATCGACGATTTCGTCGGGGGCGAGGTTGCGGGTGAAACCGTCGAGACCGCTCGCGCAAAATTTGCAGCCGTAAGCGCAGCCAACCTGGGTGCTGACGCAAGCCGTGAGCCGGTCGGACGTTTCGCCGTAGAGCGCCGGCGAGGCCGGGATGAGGACGGACTCGATCAGGTTGCCGTCGGCGAGGCGGAGGAGGAATTTGCGCGTGGTGTCCTTCGAGCCGAGGACGCGGACGACCTCGGGCTTGGCGAAGGTGAAGCTCTCTTCCAGCGCCGCGCGCAAGGCGGCGGGGAGATCGGTCATGGCGGCGAAGCTTTCGGCGCGCTTTTTGTAAAGCCAATCCGTGATCTGCTTCGCGCGGTAATCCGGCTGGCCGTCTACGGCGAGCTGCGCGGAGAGGTCCCCGAGGGTGAGTGACTTGATCGAGGACTTCGGCACGGCACGAACTTCGCCGCCTTCGCGCTTTTTCTCAAATGCGTCGCTTTTCTCGACATTTTGGGGGCTGGCAGGCGATTTTACCGCACGGTCAAACCATTTTACCGCACGGTTGAGTCGTCTGACCGCGCGGTTGAGTCGTCTGACCGCACGGTCAAATGATCTGACCGCACGGTTGAACGAGCTGACCGCACGGTTGGACGAGCCGACCGCACGGTTGAACGCGCTGACCGTGCCGCCGAACGGGCTGACCGCGCGGTCAAACCGCCCGACCGTCCGGTGAAACCGTCCAACCGTGCGGTTGGAAGGTCCGACCGCGGGGTAAACTGAGCCGGGACACGGAAAAACGGGAGGTCAATGAGTCGCGCTCACCCGCCAGAGGGTCCCGTGGGCGTCTTCGCTGAAGAGGAGGCTGCCGTCTTTCATGACGGTGATGCCGACCGGGCGGCCCCAGACGTTTCCATCCGGCGTGACGAAGCCGGTGACGAAGTCGTCGTATTCGCCGGTCGCTTTGCCGTTGGCGAGGGGGACGCGGACGATTTTGTAGCCGGTGCGGCGGCTCCGGTTCCACGAGCCGTGGAAGGCGGCGAAGATGTTGCCGCGATATTCGGCCGGGAATTGGGCGCCGTTATAGAAACAGAGGTTGAGGGAAGCGGAGTGCGACTGCACGAGGACGTCGGGGACGAGGGCGCGCTGGCCGAATTCAGCCTTTTCGCCCTTGTGCCGCGGGTCCTGGTGGTCGCCGATGTAAAACCAGGGCCAGCCGTAGAAGCCGCCCGGGGTGACGCGGCTGATGTAGTCCGGCACGAGGTCGTCGCCCAGCTCGTCGCGCTCGTTTGTGCTCATCCAAAGGTCGCCGCTGCCGGGGCGGAAGGCGATGCCGACGGCGTTGCGGATGCCCCAGGCGTAAACCTGCTGCCCGCTGCCGTCGGGGTTGAAGCTGAAAGTCCGGGCGCGGTAGGCTTCGGCGGCGTCGTCGGAGTCGTTCGAAGCCGAGCCGATCGAGACATACATCTTTTTGCCGTCGGGCGAGAAGACGATGTCGCGCGTCCAATGCCCGCCGCCGCGGAGAAGGCCGCCGCCGGACAGCTCGGCGCTCAGTTTCTGGGCTGGGCCGCGGGCTTGGAGGTCGCCGTTTCGATAAGGGAAACGAATGACACCGTCGGTGTTCGCGACGTAGAGGTATCGCGGGTCGGGGCCGGGCGGGTAGAAGGCGATGCCGAAGGGTTTGTTCAGGCCGCGGTCGGTGAAGAGGGCGACTTTTTTGTCGCGCATGACCTTGATCTGATCGACCCGGCTCTCGGTGATGAAGGTGTCGCGGTTGGGCGCGGTGAGAAGGAAGCGCGGGTCGCGGAAGCCGCTCGCGTATTGCTCGACCTTGAAGCCGGGGGGAACGTGAAGCTGCGCGCCGGCCGGGCGCTCGACGATGTTCGGGCCGTTGTCGGCCGAACGGGTGGCGCCGGGCGGCGGGAGGTCGGCGACGGTGATCTTGCGCCGGACGCCGGGCGCGTCGGTCGTCCAGTCGGACATGGCGGCGCGGCCGGTGAGAAGTTTAGCCTCGTCGCCGAAGAGCGCGGTCGCGCCGAGCAGGAAGAGGCCAAGTCCCGGGACGAGGAAGTGGACGGAACGGAGGCGCGCCAAGGATTTGGCCTAACGAAAAACGGCGGAGCTTTTCTTTTTCGCGCTCGCGGTCTGGACCTCGGCTTTGCGGGCGTTGAGGACAAAGGTGTTGTTGTTGCCCACGCGCGCCCACGGGCCGGGCGGGACTTCGCTGAAGTCGACAAATTTCCAATCGGTCACGTCGGTCGGGGCGAGGCCAAGGTAGTCGCGCACGGCCGGCGAGACGTCAAGGCCAGCGCCGTGGTTCAGGTTCGGCTTCGGGCGCTCGTTGCCGAAGACGTATTCCCAGTGATCGGTGCAGAACGGGCCGGCGTCTTCCCATTGCGCGTAAACGGTGCGGTTGCCTTTGCGGATCGCGACCCAGCGGTCTTTGCAAACCGAGACGGCCGGGCCCTTGTAGGCTTCCTTGAACCACGGGATGACTTTGGGAGCTTCGGGGCGATGGCCTTCGCGCGCCTTGTCGTTGTAAGGCAGGGCGCAGTAGAACGGGTTTTGGCGGGGAGTGAAATTTACCGGCATGTAATTCTGCCGATCCGCGCGGTCGGGATCGTCGAAGCCGCCGTAGCTTTTCGCCCAGTTCGCGTCCCAACTGCTGGAGTCGTTCGGGACGGGGTTGTGGGAGCTGGGGCTTTCGCCGACCCAGAAGACGGTCGTGACGATGTCGGTTTTCCAGGGGTAATGGCCCTGTCCGCTGTCAGCCGGGGAGAAAAGCAGGCTGTGCGACGACAATTTGGCCAGCGGTTCGAGGCGGGAAAAAATGCTCTCGTGCGTTCGGCTTTGAAGGCCGGCGACACTCGTCTGGGCGACCGCGACCTGCGCCGCGAGCGAGCCGGCGAGGAGAATTCCCGAAACGGCCGAAATACAAACTAAGGTTCCTGATTTCATCAAAAAAACGGCGCTTTAACAAACAGGCTAAAGCAAGGAGCGCACCAATCTAGGTTCGGCCCGGAGCCGAAAATGCGCGTAAGCGAGGTGGCGGAGCTTCGCATAATTAGTCCGCGGCGCAAGTTCTCAGCCAACAAATTTTCCGGGATTCAAAATGTCCGCGGGATCGAGCGCCCGCTTCAAACGGGCATGCAGATCGCGCGCGACCTCGCTCGTCGCCTCTGGCCACCAGCGTTTCTTGGCCAGGCCGATGCCGTGCTCGCCGGTGATGACGCCGCCCCAGGCCAGGACTTGGGCGAAAAGCTCGTCGAGCGCCGCCTCGACCCGCGCCCGAACGGCCGCGTCGTCGTAATGCGCGGCCATGATGTTGACGTGAATATTGCCGTCGCCGGCGTGGCCAAACGTGGCGACGGGAAAACCGTGCCGCTCCTGCAAACGGCCGGCGAATTCGACCAGATCGACCAGCCGGCTCCGCGGGACGACGATGTCCTGGTTCAATTTCGTCAGGCCGGTGGCGCGAAGCGAATTGCTGAATTCGCGCCGGAGCGCCCAGAGTTTCTCGGACTCGTCCTCGGTCGTCGCGATCAGGAGCGAAGTCGGGTTGAGGCCGCGGAGCAATTTTTCGAGCGCGGCGGCTTCGCTGCGGACGGTTTCGTCCTGGCCATCGACATCGACCAGGAGGTGCGCGTTCCCATCCGGGATAACGCCGCGGCCGTGATCGTGCCGCGCGGCTTCGAGGGTGAATTGGTCGGCGATTTCGAGCGAAGCGGGCAAAAATCCCGCGGCAAAAATCGCCTGCACGGCAGCCGCGGCTTCCCGCATGGTGGCGAACGAAGCGGACAAGGTCGCGCGCGCCGGCGGCAGCGGAATGAGCCGCGCCGTGATCTCGGTCACGATGCCGAGCAACCCCTCCGAGCCGACGAAAAGGCCGATCAGGTCGAACCCCGTCTTGTTTTTGTGCACCCGACCGCCGGTGCGGAGGATGTCGCCGTTCGCCAGCACGACTTCCAGGCCGACGATGTAATGCCGGGTCACGCCGTATTTCAAACAGCGCGGGCCGCCCGCGTTGGTCGCGACGTTTCCGCCAATGCTGCAGTTGTGCAGGCTCGCCGGATCGGGCGGGTAAAATAATTTCTGCGCCCGCGCCGCCGCCTGCAGATCCCCCGTGATCACGCCCGGCTCGACGACCGCGACCGCGTCGGCGAAACTGATTTCCTTGATCCGATTCATGCGCTCGAGCGAAAGCGAAATGCCGCCCTGCGCCGGCACGCAGCCGCCGACGTAGCCGTAGCCCGCGCCCCGCGCCGTGACCGGAATTCTGCGCTCGTTCGCGAAGCGCAGCAGCTCGCTTATTTGCCGAGTAGATTCCGCGAAGACGACCGCGTCCGGATCGGTTTCGGCAAACCATTTGTCCCCACCATGCGCGCGCCTCGTCGCTTGATCGATCGCAACGCAATTTCCGCCGAGCTGCGCCCGCAAATCATCGATCCAGCTCACGGTTTGACCGGGATGCCGGGCTCAATCACCTCGACGCGCGTGCCGATTTCCGCCGCGTCGAAGAAATGCTCGGCCATCAGCGGCGGCATGCGGACGCAGCCGTGCGACGCGCGAAAACGCGGGACGAAACCGGCGTGCATCCCGTAGCCTTCCTTGAAGCGGAGAAAAAACGGCATGGACGCGCCGACAAAATGGCTCTCCGCGGACGGGTGGTCCTTGTTCAAATCGACGTTGCGCTGCACCACGCCGCCCAGATTGTTCTCGAACGCGCCGTACTCGTTCGAAACGTGATGCGCGTCCTTTTGAATCACGCGATATTTTCCCGGCGGCGTTTCGTAGGCACGCCGGCCGGAGGAAATATTCGTCTGAC
Organism: Chthoniobacterales bacterium; assembly: GCA_036490335.1. Classification (GTDB taxonomy): domain Bacteria; phylum Verrucomicrobiota; class Verrucomicrobiia; order Chthoniobacterales; family UBA10450; genus Palsa-1392. The sequence continues at coordinate 212,466 of DASXEB010000023.1, read as the reverse complement.
CAACGAGCAGACCGCCGCGATAAAAAAATGCCTGCTGCGTCGTGAGGTTGATCACGATGCGCGGCTCGCCTTTGAACGAGGGATCGTCGTTCCAAACCGCCGTGATGGGATGATGCGAAGCCTTACGTGTGAGCTGCGCGACCGAGCGATGCGGATGGACACCGATGTCGTTAGGCAATTCCGCGCAGGCGGCGAGCAGGCAAATCGCGCCGCCGAGCAGGGCGCGACCGAGCGGGGCAGTTTTCATCGCGCGCCCATTGTAGCGCGGGGCGCGAGTTGCACAATCCCGCGCCGCCGCTGTCGGTCGACGCAAGCGGGTCGCCCCGACTCCGTCGAAGAGTTAGACTCGTTAGGCCAAACGTTCTGCGACGGTGGCGACTCATCCGGCGATTTTTTTAGGTCTTGTCTCGCGCGGCTCCTTCGCGGATTGATCGCACATGGCGGAAGCGAAACGCGCCCTCATCACCGGCATCACCGGCCAGGATGGTTCCTATCTCGCCGAGCTGCTGCTATCGAAAGGCTACGCCGTTCACGGTGTCGTCAGGCGCACGAGCAATCTCCTCCGCTCGCGCATCGAACATTTGCGCGCGGACGACTCGATCTACGGGACGCGGCTCTTTTTGCATTACGGCGATCTCACCGACGGTACCACTTTGCGGCGCATTTTTTCCAAAGTGCAGCCGGACGAAATCTATCATCTCGCCGGCCAGAGCCACGTCGGCCTGAGTTTTGAAATTCCCGAATCAACCTGCGAAGAAGTCGCGATGGCGACGCTGCGATTGCTCGAGATTTCGCGCGACCAAACGCAGCCGCTTCGTTTTTATCACGCTTCCAGCTCGGAAATTTTCGGCGCGACGAACGAATCGCCGCAGACCGAAGAGACCGCGCTTCGGCCGGCCAGTCCCTACGGCTGCGCGAAGGCGTTCGCGACGCAACTGGCACGCGTTTACCGGCAGACTTACGGCCTTTTTGTTTGCAACGGCATCCTCTACAACCACGAGTCGCCGCGCCGCGGCGAAAACTTCGTCACTCGCAAAATCGCCCGCGCCGTCGCCCGCATCAGCCACGGCCTCGAGACCGAACTCGTGCTCGGCAACACCTCCGCGCGGCGCGACTGGGGCCACGCGCGCGATTACGTCGCGGCGATGTGGATGATGCTGCAAGCGGACGCGCCCGACGACTTCGTGGTCGCGACCGGCGCGACGCATTCGGTGCAGGAATTTGTCGATGCGGCCTTTGCCGTGGTCGATTTGCCCTCGAAAAAATACGTCCGGCACAGCGCCGCCTTCGAGCGGCCTAACGAACCGCAACAACTCGTCGGCTCGAGCGAAAAAATCCGCCGCGCGCTCGGCTGGCAGCCGCGCACTTCGTTTCCCGATCTGGTGCGCGAAATGGTCCAGGCCGAGTTGGCCACACTCTCGCCCGCGGAGAATTGAGCACGCCTTGCGCTTTAATTCGCCAGTCATAATATCCCGGCGTGAAAAAAATCGAGGCGATCGTCAAGCCCTTCAAAATGGAGGACGTGAAAGAAGCGCTCGCGGAGATCGGAGTCGAAGGCATGACCCTGAGCGAAGTGAAAGGCTTCGGCCGCCAGAAAGGGCACACCGAAATTTATCGCGGGAGCGAATACACGGTCGATTTTTTGCCGAAAGTGAAATTCGAAATCGTCCTGACCGACGAACGCACGCCGCGCGCCGTCGAAGTGATCACGCAGGCGGCCAAGACGGGCAAAATCGGCGACGGCAAGGTTTTCGTGTGCGACGTCGAGCAAGCCATCCGCATTCGCACCGACGAGCGCGATGCCGACGCGATTTAGCTCGAGGCGAATCGAGTTCTTTACTCGTTAGGCAATGCACGATTACCTCGTTTCCGTGCTCCTCGGCATCGTCGAAGGCCTGACGGAATTTCTTCCCGTCAGCTCGACCGCGCATTTGCGCATCACCGAAGCGCTCCTCGGTCTCGATCTGCAAAGCGGCTTCTGGAAAATGTACAGCATCGTCATTCAGTTCGGCGCGACCCTCGCGTTGACGTTGTTTTTCGCAGGACGAATCGTCAAATTTCTCCGCACCTTTCCGCGCGGCGAAAACGGCGATCGGAATTTTTTCACGCACCCGCTCAGCCTCGTCATGATTGCGTTTGTCGTGACTGCGGTGCCGGCATTTTTGCTCACGAAGTTGATCGGGAAAAATCTCGAGAACCTCACCATCATGGCCGCGTCGCTTTTGATCGGCGGCGTCATCATGTGGGTGGTCGACGCGCTTTTCGTTAGGCCGCGGATCGAGAAAATGGAGCAGGTGAAATTGCCGGCCGCGATCTGGATCGGCGCCGTGCAAATTCTCTCCGCGGTTTTTCCTGGAACTTCCCGCTCGATGTGCACGATCGCGGCCGGCCAGGTCGCTGGCATGTCGCGCGCGGCGGCGCTGGAGTTTTCCTTTTTTCTTTCCATCCCGACGATGTTCGCCGCGACCGGCTACGATTTTTTGAAAACGCTGCTCCCGCATCACGCGACCGACGAGATCGCGCCGCTCGCGATGACGCCCCATCTGTGGCTCGTGCTCGCGATTGGTTTCGTCATCTCGTTTCTTGTCGCGTTCGCGGTCGTCGCCTGGTTTTTGCGCTGGGTGCGGCATCACGGTTTCGCGCCGTTCGCGATTTATCGCATCGTGCTCGGGATCGCGCTTTTCGTCGCGCTCAGCCGCGGATTTCTTGGTCGTTAGGCACAAACGCGCTATCTTCACCCAATGTCCGCGGAGGTGATTTTGCCCGACCTCCAGAGCAGTGTGCTCTGCGAAGATGTGCGTTGCGAATTCAACGGCATGCAGACGCTCGTCGGCGTGCTCAACGTCATCCCGACGCCGAAGCTGCCGGTGAATTATTTGCGCCTCTGCATCTGGACGCGCTGGTGCAGCGGCGCGGGGAAATTTCATCAACGCTCCAAAATCGTCGGACCCGACGACACGCAGACGATCGCGCAGGCCGAGGTCGAATTCGAGCTCAAGGAAATGGAAGGCCACGCGACGAATGTCCATTATTTTGGCGGCGTGCAGTTCCAGCAATTTGGGCTGCATCACGTCGAGATTTATCTGGGCGACGAATTGCGACTGCGTTTTCCGCTCCCGGTTTTGCAGGTCAAGCAGCCGGGCGCGCCGAATTAGCTTGCCATCGGCGCACACGCGCCGCTAAAAGCTGCGCATGTCCGGTCGCGCAGTTCTCTCCGGCGTCGCGCTTCTCTTTTCGTTAGGCGATTTGTCCGCGCAGGTCGCGTTCGATCGGCCGGTTCTGTCGTCGAGCGCGCCGGCGCCGATCGCGGATCGTTTCGATTTTCCGGTCGGAAAACCGGACGGCGCCGGCTACTACAAGGCGCGCGGATTTTCGGCCCATCATCCGGGCGAAGACTGGGACGGAATCGGCGGCGGCAACAGCGATTTGAACGACCCGATCAACAGCATCGCCGACGGCGTAGTTATTTTCGCCGAGGACGTGCATCGCGGCTGGGGCAACGTCGTCATCGTCCGGCATCAATTTCGCGAGCAGGGCGAGATTAAAACCGTCGATGCGCTTTTCGCTCATCTCAATTCCGTCTTCGTCCGGCGCGGCGATCGCGTCGCGCGCGGCCAGCGGATCGGGACGATGGGCACGGCACACGGCCTTTATTCCGCGCATCTGCATTTCGAGCTGCGGAAAAATCTCGAGATCGGCCTCAACCGCGCCGCGTTTCCGTGCGACTTCAGTTGCTACTACGACCCGACAAAATTCATCGCCGCGCATCGCGGGCGCGGCCCTCGCGGAGACGACGCGACCTACGCGTGCAATCGCGTTCTCACGTTTCGCGGCCGCGTTTCGCCGCCTGCGGTGAAGGTTCAACCGCCGCACGAGCCGCCAGCCGATCGCCTCGCGACGCTCTTTTATTGAGCGACGCGCTGGATTTCGCCTAACGAAAAGCGAACTCGGTTATTAAGTCGAAAATCGATTCGTGATCCTCAAACCCGCCAGAGGAGCAGGATCAAAATAATGACAATGACCAGTCCGCCGCCCGGATACCAGCCGTAGCCGCCGCCCGCACCCCAGTAAGGCATCATCGGCAACGAGCCAATCAAAAGCAGAATCAGTATAATAAGCAGGATGGTACGCATGAGGGCGAGCTAACGAGTTCGGCCGAGACTTTGCAAACCTTTTTTTCCGCCCGGCGCGTCCGTCCGGCTCGCGCAAAACCGACTTGCAGCCGCCCCTCGTGACCTTACTGTTCCGCGCTTCGGACGCGCCGCGGATCGCGTCGACTTAATTTTCTCCGAACCTGGCGAAGGCTGATGGCAAACACGATTCTGGTCGGCGCGCAGTGGGGCGATGAAGGCAAGGGCAAAATCATCGACGTCCTCACCGGCAAAGCCGACATCGTCGTGCGCAGCCAGGGCGGAAACAACGCCGGCCACACCGTCATTCACGCTGGCAAGAAATTTATTCTCCATCTTATCCCCTCGGGAATTTTGCGGCGCGGAAAAATTTGCGTGATCGGCAACGGCGTCGTCATCGATCCAGTCGCGCTCGTCGGCGAAATCGACGGCCTGCGTTCGTTAGGCGTGAAGATCGGAAAAAATCTTCTCATCAGCGACTGCGCCCATCTCGTGCTGCCGTATCATCGCGCGCTCGACGAGCAACGCGAGCTGCGCAAAGGCCGCGCCAAAATCGGCACGACCAAACGCGGCATCGGTCCCGCCTACGGCGACAAGGCCGCGCGCACCGGTCTGCGCATGGCCGATTTGATGCAGCCCGATTTGTTTTCGAAAAAACTCAAAAACAAAATGCACGAGAACAACAGCATCCTCGAAGCCCTCGGCGCCCGACCGATTTCGTTCGCTAAAGTGAATGCCGATTTTCTCGCTGCGGGCGAACAATTGCGGCCTTTCGTCGCGAACACGGTCGTCTATTTGCATCGCGCCTTGCAGGCTGGAAAAGAAATTTTGTTCGAAGGCGCGCAGGGAACTTTTCTCGACATCGATCACGGCACCTATCCCTACGTCACCTCGTCGAACACGACCGCGGGCGGCGCCTGCACCGGCACCGGCGTACCGCCGCATCGCATGGATCGCGTGCTCGGCGTGATGAAAGCCTACACCACCCGCGTCGGAGAAGGCGGGCTCCCAACCGAGGACGCCGCGCTCGCCGCGATGCTGCACGAGATGGGCCGCGAATTTGGCGCTACGACCGGACGCGCGCGGCGCTGCGGCTGGTTCGACGCGGTCGCGACGAGTTACGCGACGATGATCAACGGGATCGACGAGATCGCGATCACAAATCTCGACGGTCTCGATCAGGTCGATCCGATCAAGGTTTGCGTCGGCTATCGTCTCGATGGGAAAAAAATTGCCGTGCCGCCGAGCGACGCCGCGCAGCTCGCGCGCTGCGAACCGGTTTACATTTCGTTGCCGGGCTGGAGACGCTCGACCGAACGCGCGCGCAAGCTCGCCGATTTGCCTGACGCAGCGAGCGCCTACGTGCAGAAGCTCGCGGAATTAACCGGCGCGCGCCTCACGATCGTGAGCGTCGGGCCGTCGCGCGCGCAGACGCTGATGCTTTGAGCGCCTAACGATGGCCACTCCGCTCAAAACCATTCCGCGCCACGTCGCCATCATCATGGACGGCAACGGACGCTGGGCGAAAGAGCGCGGCCTGCCGCGAATCAAGGGTCACGAACAAGGCGCACAGGCGGTGCGCGCGTGCGTCGAAGGCTGCGGCGATCTGCGGATCGAATTCCTCACGCTCTACGCGTTCTCGGCTGAAAATTGGCGGCGGCCGAAAGCCGAAGTCGCGGCGTTGATGCAATTGCTCGAGCGTTTCCTCAAGGAAAAAACCGCCGAGCTGGCCGAGAAAAATGTGCGCCTCCAGGCGATCGGCCGCCTCACCGATCTACCGCGCGCCTGCCAGGAACAATTGCACAAATCGATTGAGCAAACCGCCGGCAACGACGGTCTCACCCTCATCCTCGCGCTCAGTTACGGCGGCCGTCTCGAGATCATCGACGGCATCAAAAGCCTGCTCCGCGCGGTCGAACGCGGCCACATCGATCCGGCGATGATCGACGTCGAGATGTTCAGCAAACATCTTTACACCCGCTATTATCCCGATCCCGATCTCCTCATTCGCACTTCCGGCGAGATGCGGATCTCGAACTTTCTTCTCTGGCAACTTTCCTACACGGAAATGTACGTGACCGCGAAACTGTGGCCCGATTTCGGGAAGGAGGATCTGCTCGACGCGGTCAAGGAATTTGGCCGCCGGCAGCGGCGTTTCGGCGACGTAAAATAGTGTGGTGACAAAGTGTAGCTCCAGCTACCATGTGTATCGTTGTGTAATGCGTCACGCGAGCAATTCGGGATAATTCCGTTCCGCGACCTCGCGGCATCGCGCCAAAATCGCCGACGGCGTGTCGAGTTGCAGCACTTCCTCGCACAACTTCGCGCATTCGCTCATCGTCAGCCGTTGGACCGCGCTTTTTACCCGCGGCACAAGCACCGAACCGGCGCTCAACTCGTCCATCCCGAGCCCGAGGAGAAGCGGCGTAAACAAAACTTCGCCGGCCATTTCTCCGCACACTCCGACCCAGATATTGTTGGCGCGCGCCGCGTCCGCGACCATTTTCAAAAGCCTCACAACCGATGGATGACTCGGCTCGTAAAGGTGAGCGACGCGCTCGTTCGTGCGGTCAATCGCGACCGCGTACTGAATCAGATCGTTCGTTCCGATGCTGAAAAAATCGACCTCGCGCGCAAGACGATCGGCGAGTATCGCAGCCGTCGGGACCTCGATCATCGCGCCAATTTCAAGGTCGTCGTCAAACTCAATTCCTTCGCGGTGCAATTCGTTTTTGCACTCGGCCACGATCTCGTGGCCACGCCGGATTTCGTCGAGACCTGAAATCATCGGAAACATCATCTTCACGTTTCCGCTTACGCTCGCGCGCAGGATCGCGCGCAACTGCGCCTTGAAAATCTCGAGGTTCTCGAGACAAAAACGGATTGCACGCCAGCCGAGAAACGGGTTCAGCTCGTCGCCGTTTTCGAAGCCGTCGGAAATTTTGTCGCCGCCGAGATCGAGCGTGCGGATGATGAGTGGATTGGGCGCGAGCCGGTCGGCCACGTTGCGGTAGATTTGGAATTGCTCCGCCTCGGTCGGCAAAGTTTTTTGATTCAGGTAAAGAAATTCCGTCCGATAAAGTCCGACGCCTTCCGCGCCGTTGCTGATGACCGCGCTAACTTCGTCCGGCAATTCGATGTTCGCGGATAGAACGATGTGATGGCCGTCGCGCGTGGTCGATTTCGTCTCGCGCAAACTGACGAGCTGGGCCGCGATCGCGCCCTGGCGCCGCTCGAACTCCTCATATTCGCGCGACGTCTTTTCGTTAGGCGAAACAATCAGCAGTCCGTTGTAGCCATCGAGCAAAACTTCCGCGCCGGACTCGAGCGTCTCGGTCGCGTCGTGCAATCCGACGACCGCGGGAATGCCTAACGAACGCGCCATGATCGCGGTGTGCGAAGTGCGGCTGCCGAGATCGAGCGCGAGGCCGCGGACATGTTCGCGGTTCATCGTCGCGGCGTCGGAGGGTGTGAGATTATGCGCGAGAAGAATGTGCGGTTCCTCGACGGAAAGAAACGGCCGCGGCGCTTTGCCCTGCAAATTGCGAACAACGCGACGCGTCACGTCCTGGATGTCGAGCGCGCGTTCGCGCAAATACGGATCGTCGATTTTCGACAACGATTCGACGTAACGATTCGCGACTTCCTGGAACACGAACTCGACGTTGCAATGATCGGTCTCGAGTTTGCGCAGCACTTCGTCGATCAGCGTCTGGTCTTCGACCACGAGCAGGTGCGCGTCGAAAATGCCGGCGTCTTTCGCGCCGATCGCCTCCGCGATTTGCTGCTGCATCTCGAGAATCTGCATGCGCGTCTGGATGAGGGCCGATTCGAAGCGCGCGATCTCGCCGCTGATTTGCGATGAATCGATCTGATAGCGAACGACGTCGTCGCCTTCGATCGCAAAAACGTGCAGGCGGCCACGCGCGATGCCGGGCGCGGCGGCGACGCCGTGATATCGTTCTTCTTCGTTCGCGTTGGCGCTCATTCCGGCCATTTACCCGGAATGTTAGCTACTCTTCGTTAAAACGCGACGCGACTAATTCTTCGAGCTCGCGAATCGCGTCCGCGGCGTCGGGACCTTCCGCGCGCACACGCAATTTCGAGCCCTGACCGGCGGCGAGCATCATCAGACCCATGATGCTTTTGCCGTTGATCTCTTCGCCTTCCTTCGCGACCCAGACTTCGCAGCGAAACCGGCTCGCCACCCGCACGAACATGGCCGAGGGCCGCGCGTGCAGACCGAGCCGGTTCACGATTGTGATTTCCTTCTCGATTTTTTCGTTCGCGCCCGAGGCGGAATGCCGGTTCAACAAGCCCATTTTAACTTTTTATCTCCATCAAATTGAGCAGCCGATCGTTGAATTCCACCGCGCTGTTCAAGCCGAGATCCTTCAGCTTTTGATCCATCGCCGCCACTTCAATCAATCGCGCCATGTCGCGGCCTGGACGCACCGGAATCGTGATGTGCGGCACTTGGATTTTCAGGATTTCGTAAAGCTCGCGGTCGAGACCGATTCTATCCACTTGCTCGAGCTCCTGCCACTCCTTTAAGGTCACGACGAGGTCGAGGCGTTTCTCGATCCGGATCGCGCCGATGCCGAAAACGGAAACGACATTGATGATGCCGATGCCGCGCACTTCCATGTGGTAGCGGGTCAACTCCGGAGCCGTCGCCACCAGCTCGCGGCCTTCGAGCGATTTGATCCGCGTCGCGTCGTCCGCGACCAGACTGTAACCGCGCTCGATCAAACCGAGCACACATTCGCTTTTGCCAATCCCGCTCGCGCCGCGAATGAGCACGCCGACGCCGAGAATGTCGACCATGCTGCCGAACTCAGTCACGGTCGGCGAAAAATCGAGCTCAAGCGCGATCGTGGCCGCGTTGATGAATCGCATCGTCACCATCGGCGTGCGAAAAACCGACACGCCCGACTCTTCCGCGATCGCGAGCAGGTCGCTCGAAAGCCGAAAACCGCGCGAGATGACAAGGCACGGAATTTTTTGCGCGCACAAAGCGCGGAAGCGCGCGCGCCGCTGGCGGGTGGAAAGATTTTTTAAATACGAATTCTCTGCCGCGCCGAGCACCTGCACGCGTTTCTCGGCGAAGTAAGTGTAGAAACCGGCCAGCGCGAGACCGGGCCGGTTGATCGTCGGCTCGCGAATGCGGCGCTCGAAACCGATTTTTTTTCCCTCCAGTTTCAACTGCAATTTTTTGGCGTGCAGTTGGAAAAAACCTTCCACCGTCACGACCGGCACGTTCATCCGTTGCGCGTTCGCGGAAGAAATTTTTTGGACAACGACGGCCGGGTTCATGCGGACGTGCAGTTGTATCGCGGAAGTCGCGCAAACGCCAGACGCGGCTGCGTTTTTCGATCACGAAAACAGGATTGCCTACGACGACCGAATTCGTTAGGCAGCGCCGAGCAGCGCCGGCAGAACACGGGTGAGCGAATCGCGGCGCGCGCGCTGCCGACAGGTGGCGAGCACACGCGAGAGCACGCAATAAAGCTGCTCGATCGGGAGATTCTTGCTCACGTAACCATTCGCGCCCGCGCGGAGGGCTCCGTGCATTTTTTCCTCTTCGTAGCCGACGCCGGTGAAGACGATGATCGGCAGGTGCGGCTGCGTCTCCCGCAGGTAAGTGATGAGAGAAATGCCATCGACTTTCGGCATGTTCAGGTCGACGACGACGACCTCGCAGTCGTGCAAATCGAACCAGGCCGCGGTCTGGAAGCCGTCGGTCAGCGCGGCGCAGGTGTGGCCTTTTTGTTTCAAATAAGTGGCGAGAAATCGGGTGACGGACGGGTCATCATCGATGATGAGAAATTCAGCGCGATCGCGATCGAGGATTTTCATAAGCAAAAGAAGCAGGTGAGTCGTTGTTATAATTTCCATAACCGATAAGCAGGAGCCTTGCCACGCCTCCACGGAAAATTTTTCCCAGGCAGAAAAGCTTCGCCTAACGAACCGCCTCGCGACGAAACTTTTCGTTGAAGACCCGCGCGCCAGCGGCCAGCGTTACCGCCCGATGTCTCGCGACTACACGCTCCAGCGCGCCCCGTCCGCGACGACGATCCAGATCGACTACGCGGGCGAACTCAACGAGCAGCAATACGCCGCCGTCACCGCGCCGCCCGGCCCGCTGCTCGTCATCGCCGGCGCCGGCTCGGGCAAGACGCGCACGCTCACTTATCGCGTCGCTTATCTGCTCGAGAACGGTGTCGATCCGCGAAATATTTTGCTTCTCACTTTCACGAACAAAGCCGCGCGGCAGATGCTCGATCGGGTCGCGAACTTGCTGCCGATGGATGCGAGCGGACTTTGGGGCGGCACGTTTCACTCGATCGGAAATCGCATGCTCCGGCGGCATGGCAGCGCGCTTGGTTTTTCCAGCGGCTTCACGATCATGGACCGCGAAGACCAAAAAGATTTGATTAACTCCGTCGTCGCCGGCGCGGGCATCGATCCGAAGGAAATTCGTTTTCCAAAAGGCGACGTGCTCGCGGACATTTTTAGTTTCGTCATCAACACCGAGCGGCCGATCGACGAATTGCTCGCGGAAAAATTTCCCTACTTTTTGCCGCTGCTCGAGCAGATCAAGGATGTGCACGTACGCTACGAGCGCCGGAAAAAATCGACCAACTCGATGGACTTCGACGACCTGCTCGAAAAAACGTTGCGCATGTTGCGCGAGCACGAAGAAATCGCGGCGTTTTATCGGCGCCAATTTCAATTCATCCTCGTGGACGAATATCAGGACACGAACAAAATCCAGGCCGACTTCATTGACCTGCTCGCGGCCGAACATCAGAACGTCATGGTCGTGGGCGACGACGCGCAATCGATCTATTCCTGGCGCGGCGCGAACTTCCAAAACATTCTCGCCTTCCCGCGCCGCTATCCGAACGCGCAGGTTTTCAAGATCGAGCTGAACTACCGCAGCGTGCCGGAGATTTTGCAGGTCGCGAACGCCGCGATCGCGCCTAACGAAAAGCAATTCCGCAAAAATCTCGCCCCCACTCGCCTAACGAACTCGATCAAACCGGCCGCGGTCGCGCTCAACGACGGCGGCGAACAGGCGCAATTCGTCGCCCAGCGCATTCTCGAGTTGCGCGACGAAAACGTCGACCTGAACGAGATCGCGGTGCTTTATCGCGCGCATTATCACGCGGTCGAATTGCAGCTCGAGCTCTCGCGCCGCGGCATTCCGTATCAGATCACGAGCGGGATCCGCTTTTTCGAACAGGCGCATGTCAAAGACGTCGCCGCATTTGTTCGATTCGTCGCCAATCCGCGCGATGAAGTTGCCTTCAAACGCATGGTGCGCCTCCTCCCCGGCATCGGCGGGAAGACCGCGGAAAACCTTTGGCGCGACTGGGAGAAATCGCTCGACGAAAAAGGCGAAGTCGTTTCCTGGAGCGAACGGCTGCTTCCGCTTTCCGTCGGCGCGCGCGCGAAAAAATCGTGGCAGCAACTCGCCGACACGCTCGACGAAATCGCGCCTAACGGAAAGCCAAATCAGCCGACAACGATGATCATGGCGATCGTCGAGGCGATTTACGACGACTACGCGAAGGCAAATTTCGCCAACTATGAATTGCGCAAGGAAGACCTGACCCAGCTCGCGGCCTTCGCGCGCCAATTTAAGGACGCGAACGAATTCCTCGCGCAGCTCGCGCTCATCAGCAACGTCGACGCCGAGCCGGCGGTGAATCAGGCCGGCGAAAAAGAAGCGGTCAACCTTTCATCGGTGCACCAGGCGAAAGGTCTCGAGTTTCACACCGTCTTCGTCATCTGGCTGACCGACGGCATGTTTCCGAGCGCGCGCTCGCTCGAGACGCGCGACGCGATCGAGGAAGAGCGCCGCCTTTTCTACGTCGCGATCACGCGCGCGAAGGACGAGCTTTATCTCACCCATCCGCACATGCGCCTGAACGCCGGCTACGGCGACATGTTTCAGCGCCCGTCGCGTTTTCTGAAAGACATCCCGACGCGATTGCTCGAAGATTGGAACGTCCGGCGCGCCTGACGAATCTTCGCGGTCGTGGAAATTTCGCCTAACGAAAAGCTGGCCGGCGTCCTCGCGCCGCTCTTCGCCCTGCGCACGGAAAACGATCTCGGCATCGGCGACCTCGAAGCGCTGCGCCAATTTATCGAATGGTCGCGGCGCATCGGCTTTCGCCTCGTGCAACTCCTGCCGATCAACGAAACCGGCGGCGACAACAGCCCCTACAACGCGATCAGCTCGCGCGCGATCGATCCGACGACGCTGCATCTCGCTCCTGGCTCGCCGACGCAACTGACGGCGGAAGACTTCGAAGAAGTCACGCGCGAATTCGATCTCGCGGCGCTGCGCAGCGGCCCGGTTCGTTACGAGAAAGTAAAACCGCTGAAGAAAAAATTGCTCGAGCGCGCCTTCGCAAATTTTCAGCGCGATTTGCCTAACGAGAAGTTCGACGCGTTCTGCGAGACCGAGCACGCGTGGCTTGATGACTACTCATTTTTCCGCGTGCGCATGGAGCGGAACGGCGAGCGCGAAATCTGGGATGAGTGGCTCAGTTTCTCGTTAGGCGAAGAAGACTCGCCCGAGTTCGAACAGCGCCGCCAATTCTTTTGTTACGTGCAATGGATCGCGCACGAACAATGGCGCGCGGTGAAAAATTTTGCCGACGATCGCGGCGTCGCCTTGATGGGCGACATTCCGTTTGGGGTCAGTTATTACAGCGCCGATGTCTTCGCGCAGCCGGAACTTTTCCGGCTCGAATGGTCGGGCGGTGCACCGCCGGAACCGTATTTCAAGGACGACGAATTCACCCGAAAATGGGGCCAAAACTGGGGCATCCCGCTCTACAACTGGCCGCGCATGCGCGCGCGCGGCTTCGACTGGTGGCGGCAGCGCGTGCACGGCGCGAAGGAATTTTTTCATCTCTTCCGCATCGACCACATCCTCGGCTTTTATCGCATCTATGTTTTCCCCTGGCGCCCATCGCAGAACGCGGAATTCCTCTCGTTAGGCTGGGAAGAAATGCTCGCGCGCACCGGCGGCCACGCGCCGCACTTCGCGCCGCGCGACGATCGCACCCTGGAAAATTGTGCGGCCAACTGGCGCGAAGGCGAGGAATATTTGCGCGCGCTGCTCGCGGAATGCGGCGCGAACAGCGTAATCGGCGAAGATCTCGGCACCGTGCCCGATTATGTGCGGCCAAGTTTGAGTTCGTTAGGCGTGGCCGGTTTCAAAATCCCGCAGTGGGAAAGTTTTCCCGACGGCCGCTCGATTCCGGGAAGCGACTACGAGCGCGTGTCGGTCGCGACTTTTGCGACGCACGATCACAAACCGCTGCGCGCACTTTGGGAGGACGCCTTGGAAAAAAACCAGGACGATTCGGAGCAGGCGCGGCGAGACCTCGCGAAGGTTGCGGAGTTTGCGGGCATGCCCTCGCCTAACGAATCGACAAATTACCTGCGCGAGTTTTATCCCGCGATCTTCGAAGCGCTTTTTCGCTGCGAATCGTGGATCGCGATCGTCATGATCACCGATCTTCTCGGGCGCAAGGATCGGTTCAATGTTCCGGGCGTGGCGACGGAATCGAACTGGAGCCGCCGCCTGCACACCACAGTGCAAAAGCTCGGCCGCGGCTCGACCTTGAGGCAGCGGCTGCGGCTCGTGCGCGAACTTTTGCGGAAGAGCGGGCGATTGTCTTCGGCGGCATCCGCGGCTAAAGAACGGGCATGAATTCACCCATCAAAGTCGCCGTCACCGGCGCGGCCGGGCAGATCGGATACTCGCTCCTTTTTCGCATCGCGTCGGGCTCGATGTTCGGCCCCGAGCAGGCGGTCGAGTTGGCGCTCATCGAAATCCCGCCGGCGCTCGGCGCGCTCGAAGGTGTCGTGATGGAGCTGCAGGATTGCGCGTTTCCGCTCCTCAAAAAAATCACGCCGACGGCCGATCTCGCGGAGGGATTTCGCGGCGTGAACTGGGCATTGCTCGTCGGCAGCGTGCCGCGCAAAGCGGGAATGGAACGAAAGGAATTGCTCGGCATCAACGGCAAGATTTTTATTGGACAGGGCCAGGCGATTGAAAAAAACGCGGCCTCGAATGTGCGCGTGCTCGTGGTCGGAAATCCGTGCAACACGAATTGCCTCATCGCGATGAACAACGCGAAATCCGTGCCTAACGAGCGCTGGTTTGCCATGACGCGGCTTGATGAAAATCGCGCCAAGGCGCAGCTCGCGCAGAAGGCCGGCGTCGATGTCACTGACGTCACGAACATGACGATCTGGGGCAATCATTCCGCGACACAGTATCCCGACTTTTACAACGCGAAGATCGACGGCAAGAACGCCGACAAAGTCATCGGCGACGAAAAATGGTTGAAGGAAACTTTCATCCCAACGGTGCAACAGCGCGGCGCCGCGATCATTAAAGCGCGCGGGCTTTCTTCCGCCGCGTCGGCCGCAAACGCGATCGTCGACACCGTGCGCAGCCTAACGAACAAAACGCCTGACGACGACTGGTTCAGCGGCGCGGTTTGTTCCGACGGCAGTTACGGCGTCGAGAAAAATCTGATCAGCTCGTTTCCGATCCGCGCGCGCGGCGATCAGCAAGAAATCGTCCAGGATCTTCCGATCAACGATTTCAGCCGCGCGAAAATCGACGCTTCGGTGAAAGAATTGAAGGAAGAACGCGCGCTGGTGGCGGAGCTGATTTCGAGCGCGAGCTGACGCGCACGATTGCATTCCGATGCGATGGGCGATCATCACGGGAATGTACAACGTGGCCGATGTCGCCGAGCCGTTTTGCCGTTACCATCTCGAGCAGGGCGCGGATCAAATCATCGTCGCCGAGTACGGCTCGACCGACGGGACTCAGGATTTGCTGCGGCCATTCGCGCGACGCGGCGAGGCGATCGTGGTTCCGATTCCGACTCACCGTTTTGTCGAATACGATCCTTCGAATGTTTTGCTGGCGAAGATTCGCGAAGACAAATCCGCCGACTGGGTTTCGTTTCTTGATCCCGACGAATTTCTCACCGGCCCGTGCGAGCTGAAAGAAGCTTTGGCCGAAGGTCGCGCCGAAGGTCATGCCATTCTCAAAACTCAGCGCCGCAACATGAGCGGCGCCGTTCCTCCAGAAGCGCGCGATCACTTCCTAGAAAAGCTCAATCTGAAAATAATTCAGCCGGAAGTTCGCGTGCCGAGTGCCGCCTCGCCGCTTTCGTCGCCGTGGATCTTTTCGCAGGTGTCTCCCAAGGTCAGCCTGGCGGCGGATTGCGCAGGCCTGACGACAATTCCGGGAGACCACGACGTGCGCGCGCCTAACGACGCCACGATTTCGACTGCGCCCGATTTCGAGATTCTCCATTATCCGATTCGCTCGTATGCGAGCTTCCGGGAAAAGGTCGAGTTAACGGCGCGCTATTTCGCCGAGAATCCGGAGTTCGGGCCCGGCATCGGCTGGCACTGGCGGCGCTGGATCAAATTGCTCGAGGCCGGCGAACTGCTGGGCGAATACAACGCGCAGTTTCCGAGTAAATCCTCGGCGGCGCATCTTCTCAAAGACGGTCGCGTGGTGGAAGAGGAACGGCTCGCAACCTGGTCGCGGCGCCGCGAGACTTAGCTGCTCGGGCGAGCGATCTCGGTCGTGAAAATGGCGTCGACGCGATAGTTCGTTAACTCCCGCGGTTGCTCGGACACCTCAACGGCGAGATTCGCCGCTCGCGCCGCCGCTACCAGCTCCTCCTTGCGCCACCAGCGACCCACGCCGTCGTTCCAATCGGGCCGCGTGCGTTCGTTGCGCCGGTGAGTCTCGATCCGTTCCGGCGTGTTGTAGAAATTCCATTTCAATTCGTCACAGGGGACATTCGTCGCGAGGAAAAGAAATCGCCCGTTCGTCAGGCGAAATACTTTGTCGAGAATCGAGCGGAAGTTGGCGGCGTCGAAATAAGCCAGCGCGTCGCCGAGCAGAATCTTTCTCGGAATAAAGCCACGCGATTCGTTGAGCGCCTCGAGATATTCGAGCACATCCGCACATATATACCGGACGTTCGCGCTTTCGGTTCGTGCCCGCGCGTGCGCGATGAGGTGCTCGCTGAAATCGACCGCTTCGACCTCCGCCACCAGCGGCGCGAGCGCTCGCGTCATCAGCCCGTTGCCGCAACAGAGTTCGAGCAACTTATTGTTAGGCTGCAAATGAAGCAGCCCGACGATTCGCTCGATCGTTAGGCAAAAATGCTCCCGCGAGATCGGCCGGCCGTGAACGGTTTTGCCGACTTCGACGAAAAGATCGTCCTCACTTTCGATTTCCTTCTTGCGGTAGGCATTCCAAAATTTCCGCCAATCAGTCGCGTCCATTGCAGAACTCGCATTCGTTAGGCACGCAAACTATATCGGCCTAACAATGAATGCACCTCGGCACGCGAGTTAAACATCAGCACATCGACGAGCGAAAGCGACGGGCAAAATGATTCGCCGCTCTGCGGATAAGCGAACGGTTCCGTCTCGAGAAATCGCAACTTCACCCCGCGCGCGCGAAAAATCGCGGCGTCATACAACGTGCGGCCGCCGGGCGCGTTGATGTAAACGTCGGTATTTTCCTGTCGGCAAATATCGAGCACGCGCTCTTCGGCTCTGAGATTTTCGTTTTCGTAACGACCGGAACTTGAGAGCAACTCCGTCTTCAGCTGCAAGAATTGTTTCAGCAGAACCAGACTGTGAAAAAGATAATCAGCCAGCCGGTCCGCCGGAAATTTAATGACCGCGCGCAAGAGCGGGAAAACGCTTTCAAACTCCGGCGCGCAACGATACGCCTGCGCGATCGTCTTGAGCATTTTCTCCTGCCAACTTGATCCAGCCGCGAGACGGATTTCGTTGATCTTCCGGTTCGGACTCGCGCCGAGCAACGGTGTGGTGATGAAATGAGCCCGCCCGCGCAGCAGGATGCGATTGCGATTAATCCAGCCGCCTTTGATAAAATTCACATCATCGTAAACAACGAATTTGTCGACCGCGGCGATGAGCTGGTAATACCCGAGGTGAGGCAAAAAATAAGGCTGCATGATCGCGAGCTTCATCGTTAGGCGCACGCACCAGTCGAAGCGAAAAGCGCGGCGCAAATTTTCGCGATTAGCTCGGGAGGCAAGTCGCGCCAGCAGGGCAAACCGATCGTTCCGTCAGCCAGCCCATCGGTCACCGGTGTCGCGAGCCGCGGGCAATGAGCAAACGCGCGGTGCCGATGGAGACCGCCGCCCCACCAGCGTCGCGTGCCGATTTGCTTCTCGCCTAACGAGTGCCTGGCGGCGTCAGCCGTTCCCGGCGGCGTCGTCGCGACCACGGTCGAACTGACCCAATTTTCTCCCAAACCAGATTGCAGACGAAAGCGATCTTGTTCGGCGAAAACTTCGCCATAGACGCGGGCAACGCCGGCGAAATCTGCGCGTGTTTCGGGCCAGCCATCGAGCGCAGCGAGCCCGACCGCCGCGGCGTATTCGCTCAGCTTGCCATTGAGTGATTGCATCTTCGCTTCACGCGAATTCCAAAAACCGAAATTCGCCCGCTGCTGCACTTGTTGACCAAAGTTTGCGTCGTTGATCACGACCAGGCCGCCTTCACCCGCGCCTAACAATTTCGTCGCATGGAGACTAACGACCGCCGGAATTTGAGTCGCGCGCAGGGTGTCGAAAGAGGCGGCCGCGTCGATCACAACGGCAATGCCGGTCTCCTCGCGAAACTTTTCCCAGGCCACGAAATCGATCGGAGCGCCAAACGGCGCGACCGGCATTACCGCCGAAACCTGACCGGGAGCGTCGCGCAACAACGCGCGCGCCATTTCCGCGCTCAAAGACCAACTTGTTTCATCGACATCGACGATCCACGGCACGAGACCGGCGAATTCGATCGCGTGTGCACTCGCGGCAAAAGTCCAGGCCGGCACCATGCACAAACTCGGCCTCGGCAAATCGCAGGCAAAAAGCGCCAGGGTGAGTCCGATGGTCGCGTTCGCCACCGTCGCGACCGTGGTGTTTTCGTCGCCGAAATGAAACGCGAGGCGGTGCTCGAGTTCGGTCACAAGTGGCCCGCCGTTCGAATACCATTGCGCCTCGTCGATGCGACGAAGGTAGGGCACGATCTCCGCCGCCAAAGGCAAGCGCGGACGCGCAACCGGAATGCGCAAAACGCCGGCGGGATCGGATTGCCAATAGTTGTTCATCGGGAGATCGCGCCGCTAATCCGGATGCAACTCGCTATTCGTTAGGCGGCGGAAAGCTTCGTGATACTTGGCGGAAGTTTTTTGGATGATGTCGTTAGGCAGACGCGGACCGGGCGCAGTCTTGTCCCAGTCGAGCGTCTCGAGATAATCGCGCACGAATTGCTTGTCGAAACTGGGCGGACTTTTGCCCGCCGCGTAGCTGTCCGCCGGCCAGAAACGCGACGAATCCGGCGTCAGGCATTCGTCGATCAAAATCAACTCATCATTCGTTAGGCCAAATTCAAATTTCGTGTCCGCAACGATGATCGCGCGCTCGGCCGCGAATTTTTTGCCGGCAAGATAAATTTCCAGGCTCTGTTCGCGCACGCGCGTGGCCATTTTCGGCCCGATCATTTCGCAGCAGCGCGCCCAATCGATGTTCAAATCGTGGCCAGCGTCGTTCTTGGTCGATGGAGTAAAAATCGGCTCCGGCAATTCGGACGCGAGGCGCAGACCGGCGGGCAATTTGTGACCGCAGATTTCGCCCGTCGTCTGGTAATCCTTCCAACCCGAACCGGCGAGATAACCGCGCACGACGCATTCGACCGGCAGCGGTTTACTTTTGCGCACGATCATCGAGCGGCCGGCAAGCTCGGCGCGATGCGGCCGCAATTGCGCGGGAAAATCGGCGAAGTTCGCGGACAAAAAGTGGTTTGGAATCGCGCGAAACTTCTCGAACCAAAACGCCGAAATCTGATTCAGCACCGCGCCCTTGTCCGGAATCGGATCGGGCAGAATGACGTCGAAAGCCGAGAGCCGATCGGTCGCGACAAAAAGCAAAGTCTCACCGAGATCGAACACTTCGCGCACTTTCCCGCTGCGCAATTTCGTCAGGCCGGGCAATTCGAGTGCCGAGAGAGGTTCGTTAGGCATGAGGCTTCGATTCGGTCGCAAGTTACGCGCTCGCCGGTCCGCTTGCAGGAAAAATCGGCCGGCGAAGAGCACGATTGAGCTTGCGCCTGTTCTTTGGCAAGCTGCGGCATGCGTCGTCCTGTTTATTTTTCGTTTCTTTTTTTTGGGCCCCTGTTTCTCGCCGCGATTTCATTAGGCCAGATCACCTCGCCGGCGCCGACGGCCGTCGATGAAGCGGAATCTCCGGCGCCCTCGCCGTCCGCGACACCGGAACTTTACTCTGCCGCAACACTCGCGCAGTTGCGGCAGCTTCAGCAGGCCGCTCTCACGAGCGACTATGCTTATCGTCAGGTCGCGCATTTGAGCGACAACATCGGCCCGCGTTTGAGCGGTTCGGTGCAGGCGCAAAAGGCGGTCGGTTATGTCGCGGGCGAGCTGCGCCGCGTCGGCCTCGATGTTCAGCTCGAAAAAATCATGGTCCCGCATTGGGTGCGCGGCGAAGAGACCGCCGCGCTCGTGCAATTTCCCGGGATGGCGGACGGCACGACGCAGAAAATTGTCCTGACCGCGCTCGGCGGCAGCACGGCGACACCGCCCGCAGGGCTGACCGCGGAGGTCGTGGTCGTGCGCGATTTCGATGAGCTGAAGTCGTTAGGCAAAGAAAAAGTCAGCGGCAAAATTGTGCTCTTCAATCATCAGTTCGATAAACAAATGGCCGCGACCGGCAACGGTGGCGAGGCTTACGGCCAGGCGGTGGTTTATCGCGACCAAGGCGCGAGCGCGGCGGCCCGGCTCGGCGCGGTCGCGGCGCTCGTCAGGTCGGTTGGCGGCGCCGCTTTTCGCCTGCCGCACACCGGCGTGATGCACTATGCGCCCGACGCTCCGAAAATTCCGACCGCCGCCGTGACAGAAGAGGACGCCGACCTGATGGCGGCGCTCGCTCCGCAGGGAGTATTACGAATGCACTTGATCCTCACACCGAAAACTCTCCCCGATGCGCCGAGCGCGAATGTCATCGGCGACGTCAAAGGAAGCGAGCATCCCGAACAGGTCGTGATCGTCTCCGGCCACCTCGATTGCTGGGATCTCGGCACGGGCGCGATCGACGACGGCGCCGGCGTCGCGGTCGCGATGCAGACCGCGCGACTCATCAGGCAGCTCGGGCTGCGTCCGCGCCGCACCATTCGCGTGATCGCGTGGATGAATGAGGAAAACGGCACGCGCGGAGGCAAGGCTTACGCGCGCGATCACGCGAGCGAGATCGCGAATCAGTTTGCCGCGATCGAGACCGATCTCGGCGCCGACCATCCCGTCGGGATCAACGTCATCGGGAAAACGGATTTGAAAAAATTCATCGAGCCGGTGGCGAAGGTTCTGGAGAATTCCGGCGCAGGATTGCTCGCCACGCGCAGCGAAGCCGGCGCCGACGTCGATCCGCTGACCAAATTTGGCGTCCCGAGTTTCAGCCCGATCCAGGACAGTCGTTTTTATTTCAACTACCATCACACCGCGGCCGACACGCTCGATAAAATCGATCCACACCAGCTCGCGGAAACGGCCGCGATCAATGCCGTCCTCGCCTACGCGCTCGCCAACGTCGAACAACCGCTCCCGCGCTGATTTCGCCGCGACAATCGTGCCGCTGGGCGACGCCGGCGTCATTGTCCGCGTCGGCGATTCGTTAGGCGAAGTGCTCGAGGCGGCGCGCAAACTCGAGGCGGCGCGGTTGTCCGAGGCGGCCGAAATCGTGCCGGCGTTCGCCAGTGTCGTGATTTTTCTGCGGGCGCCGGTTCCCTTGCAAGAAATCGAAGACGAGATTCGAGACGCGTTGCGCAAGCCGCTGCGAAAACATGCAAGCAATCGCTTGCGCGTCATCGAGGTGCCGGTCTCTTACGATCCGGAGTTTGGGCTCGATCTCGAAATCGTCGGCAAACACTGCGGACTCTCGCCTAACGAAATCGCGCGCTTCCACTCCGCGCGCCAATACGAGGTTCGCTGCGTCGGATTCGCGCCGGGATTCGCTTATCTCGGCGGCTTGCCGCGGGCTCTTGCGACTCCGCGACGATCGTCGCCGCGCACAAAGGTGGCCGCCGGTTCCGTCGCAATCGGCGGATCGCAGACGGGTATTTATCCGCTCGCGTCTCCTGGCGGCTGGAACATTATCGGCCGCACTCCGCTGCGTCTTTTCGACCCGGCGCGCAATCCCGCGGCGATGTTGCGAACCGGCGATCGCGTCCGTTTTCTTGCAATCGATCGCGCGCAGTTCGAACAATGGGAGAGATAGAAATTCTTCGCGCCGGTCCGCTGACCACGGTCCAGGATCTCGGTCGACCAAATTTTCGGCGCGAAGGAATTTCGCCCGGTGGTGCGCTCGACTCGCACGCCGCGCGAATCGCGAATCTGCTCGTCGGTAACTGCGATGACGCCGCGGTTTTGGAAATCATCTACGGTCCTTTTCGCGCGTGCATTTCCGACGAGCGCATCATCGCGTGGTGCGGCGCGACTTTGGGAGAAAAGGAATTTTCTCCCGGCCGGCCGATCCGCATTTCGGCGAACGAAGAGCTGAACTTTGCCGCGCCGGCGCGAGGTTGTCGCCGTTGGCTTGCGATTTCCGGTGGGATCGATTCGCCTCTCGTGCTCGGGAGTCGCGCGACGGATTTACGCGGCGGCTTTGGCGGACTCGACGGCCGGGCAGTTCGCGACGGCGACCGATTGCCGCTCGGCGAAAGCGTCGAGCTCGCACATTTTTCCGAAAGCCGCGCGAGCTGGAGCGCGCCTAACGAGTGGAGTCAGACGGCGCCGGCGCATCCGGTTTTGCGCGTCGTTGCCGGCAGCGAGTGGAACGCCTTCACGCGCGCGGCGCGGGCTGCGCTCGCCGAAGAAACGTACCTTGTGCACGCCGATTCGGATCGGATGGGCGCGCGACTGACCGGTACGCTGTTGCCGCGGAAAAAAAAGACGGAAATGATTTCGGAAGCGGTCGCGCCCGGAACGATTCAGGTGCCCGATGGTGCGCAGCCGATCCTTCTGCTGGGCGATTGCCAAACGCTCGGCGGTTATCCGAAGATCGCGCACGTGATCACGGTTGATCTTCCGGTCGCGGCGCAGCTCCGGCCTAACGATCGCGTTCGTTTTCAAATCGTCAGCCTCGAGTCGGCGCGCGAACTTTTTCTCTCGCGCGAAAACGACCTCGAGCGTTTTCGCGCCGGCCTGCAGCTTCGCATGCCGTGAAAAAATTGCGCGTCGATCTCAATGCCGACCTTGGCGAAGGCTCGCCTAACGAACCGGAACTGCTTCGGCTCGTGAGCTCGGCCAGTATCGCCTGCGGATTTCACGCCGGCGATCCGGCGTCGATCGGTCATTCGATTCGGGCCGCGCACGTGGCTGATGTCGCAATTGGAGCGCATCCGAGCCTGGCCGATCGCGAAAATTTTGGGCGACTCGAAATGCCGATCACGGCCGACGAGGCGTTCGCGCTCGTCACTTATCAGCTCGGCGCCTTCGCCGCGCTCGCCAAATTTTCCGGCGCTCCGATGCGACACGTGAAACCGCACGGCGCGCTCTATAATATGGCCTCGCGCGATCCCGCGCTTGCGACTGCGATCGCGAAGGCGGTGCGCGCGATCGACGCATCATTGATTTTGTTTGCTCCGGGAAAAAGTGCGCTCGCGCGCGCGGGCGAAACGCTCGGTTTGCGCGTCGCGCACGAAGTTTTCGCCGATCGTAACTATTTGCCGAATGGCTCGCTCGTGCCGCGCTCGCGGACGGACGCGCTGCTGCGCGAACCGGACGACGTTGCCGAGCGTGTCCTGCGAATGTTGCGCGAGAAGGTCGTGCGCGCGGTCGATGGAACCGACATCGGCATCGAGGCGGACACGATTTGTCTGCACGGTGACGGCGCGGACGCGCTCGCCTTCGCCAAAACTCTGCGCGCCGTGCTTGCGGCGGCGGCGGTGGAAGTGGCGCCGCCGTTTGCCTAACGAATGAATCCGCCTAACGAAAAGCTGCGGCGTGCGCTCGGGCCGCTCGACGCGACCATGATCGTGATCGGGTCGATGATCGGGTCGGGAATTTTCATCACCTCGGCCGAATCGACCCGGCTGATCGGAGCGCCGGGCTGGCTGCTGCTCGCGTGGGTGGCAGCGGGAGCGCTCACAATCGCGGGCGCGCTTTGCTGCGCGGAGCTGGCGGCGATGATGCCGCGCGCAGGCGGGCAATACGTTTTTCTGCGCGAGGCTTACGGGCCAGCGATCGGTTTTCTTTTTGGCTGGACGCTTTTTCTCGTCATTCAAACGGGCACGATCGCGGCGGTGGCGATTGCCTTTGCCAAATTCGCGGGTGTTTTTCTGCCGGCGATCGGGAGCGAACAATATCTCGTCCGACCGATCCATCTTTTTCGCGGCTCCGCGATCAGTCTTTCGACGGAACAACTGACGGCGGTCGCGCTGATTTTATTTCTCACCTGGCTGAACACGCGCGGACTCGAGATCGGCAAGCTGGTGCAAAATGTTTTCACCTTCGCGAAGACGGCGGCGCTGCTCGGATTGATTGCGATCGGCCTGTCGTTAGGCTGGAAAAGCGGCGTGGCCGCTCGCGCGTCCGCGTGGTGGAATCCGTGGGCCAACGGCTGGTCGCCACAGCTTGCGCAACCCGGCCTGACGATCGCGGGCGGGCTCGCGCTCGCGGTGCTTTTTGGCAAGGCGATGGTCGGTCCGCTTTTCGCGCAGACGGCGTGGACGAATGTGACTTTTACCGGCAGCGAAGTGCGCGAACCGGGACGAAACCTGCCGCGCGCGCTGCTCATTGGCTGCGGTCTGGTGGTAACGCTTTATCTGCTCGCGAATCTCGCTTACGTCGCGACGCTGTCGTTAGGCGAAATCGCCGGCGCGCCGCAAAATCGGGTCGCGGTCGCGTCGGTGCGCGCGGTTTTGGGCGCGGCCGGCGGCGGCGCGATGGCGAGCGCAATTTTGATTTCGACTCTTGGCTGCAACAACGGACTGATCCTTGCGGGAGCGCGGGTCTATTACGCGATGGCGCGTGATGGTTTGTTTTTTCGCGCGGTTGGCCTAACGAATTCGCGGCACGTCCCAGCGGCGGCGCTTTGCGCGCAGGGGTGCTGGGCGGCGCTGCTCACCCTGCCGCGAACGGAGACAATCAGCGGCCTAACGAGTGCGCCGGTTTATGGAAATGTTTACACCCAACTGCTTGAATACATCGTCGCCGCCGATCTCGTTTTTTACATCTTGCTGATCGCGGCGGTGCCGACTTTGCGGCGAAAGCTTCCAGCGATGCCGCGGCCTTATCGCGCGCGCGGTTATCCGATCGTGCCGGCGATTGCGATTGGGCTGGCCAGTTTTCTCATCGCCGATCTCGCCTGGCTCGCGCCCGCGACTTGCGGGATTGGATTCGCGATCGTCCTGAGCGGGTTCCCGGCGTTTTTGATCTGGCGCGGTCGCCGCCTAACGAACTTGCCTAACGAACCACACCTGTCCGGTTAGGGAGTGTTCGTGCGGATTTTTTGTTCCTGCATGCGCGCTTTCACCGCCGATTTGAAATCGTCAAGCGAAAGTGAGCGGCGGCCTTTGGCGATCGATGCTTCATCGGAGCCGAACTGGTTGACGTCGGTCAACGGTTGATCTTCGCCGGTGAGAAGAAGGTCGTTGCCGTTCTCGTCTTTTTGAATTCGCACCCGGCCGTGCTGAATGCCGACGAGCGGAATGAACTGGCTGCCGTTGTTTTCGACGAAGAGCAAATCGCGCTCGCCAATTTTGAAGACGGGCGCATCGGTGACCTGCATCGTCTGGCCATCGACCGTGCCGCCAAGCATGCGGAGCGTGTAAGTTTTGCCGGCATCGCCTTTGAGCGTGTCGTCGACTTTGAAGCTGACGAACGAAACGATGCGATGATTCGAGCCTTCGCCGATCCATTGCGATTGCACGCCGGTCACTTCGCCATCGAAAATGACCTGCGCGTGGCTGACGAGCCGATCAAAATTCGGCGGAATGACGGTCGTGCCGCGGACGATGGTGGCGAATGCGAGCGCGAAGAGCGGAGCGAGGAGCGCCGCGATTTTGCGTTTGATTTTTGTCGACATTATTGGGAGCACAAGTGCGGAATTTAAGCGAAGAGCGTTCATTTTCAATCTTGAGTTGGATTATGGATTCAGGTCGTAAATTTCCACCAGGCCGATGCCCGAGCCGCCGTGCGCACCGCGCACAACAGCTGTGTAGTTGCCGGCGTTGAGCGTGCTGATGAGAGCAGACTCGCGCGGATCGCTCGGCGGAATCCCGGTCGCGCGAATCGCCGCCGCCTGGGAACCGTTTTGCCAGTCGTCGTTGGTCGCGAGCAGGTCGCCGTTGCTGTCGTGCAGCTCGACCAGGGGATCGATGAGCACGGCCGAGGTCGTGCTTCCGCCTAACGATGGCCCGAGCGCGCGGAGCAGAATCGTTTTCGGATCGCTTCCGCGCACGATGAATCCGCCGATCAAGGCGTCCTCGTTCACGCCGACGTAGCCGCGGGTGGAAATGTTGGCGACATGCGAGCCTTCGTAGGTGTCGAGGGTGTAATTTTCCACCATCGCGATGCCGGTCGTGTTGTTGACTCCGGAAACCACGACGGTGTAACTGCCCGGCACGAGCCGCGCGACGATCGCCGCTTCGCGCGGATCGGTCGGCGGAATTCCGGTGGCCGCGACGTCGGACGCATCCGGACCGCTCTGCCAGTTGTCGTTCGTCTGCAAAACCGCGCCGGTGGAATCGAGCAGCGTCATTTGCGGATCCTGCAAGGCGCCCGCGATGCCCTGCGCGCCTAACGATGGCCCGAGCGCGCGGAGCAGCACTTTTTTCTTCACGTCGCCCTGAATGATGAAACCGCCGATGAGCACATTCTCGCCCGTCCCGACGCGCATCCGGGTCGAAAGATTGACCAACCGGCTCGGCGAAGCCGGAGTTCCGCTCGGCGTTGGACTCGGAGTCGGCGTCGGCGATCCGTAACCGGCGGGCGCGCCGTAGAGATGTTGCGCGCCGGCGATGTCATCGGCCGTCAGCAGGTAGGTGTTGCTGACCACGGAATTCATGATCGCGTCAACGTGCTGGCCGTGCTGATCGGGATGATCGAGGCCGAGCGCGTGACCGAGCTCGTGCAAAAGCACGCGGCGAATATCGACGATCGCCTGGCCGTTTGAACCGAACTGGAGATTGCCGCGATAGGAATCGAATTCTTGCGCCTTGTTAAAGAGCACATCGGCTTCGGCCATCTTGTTGTTGTTGGTCAGATAAGTCGTGACGGCGAGAACTCCGCTGCCGAACGAGTCGCCGAAGACCGTGGAAGAAAACGCGACCGAGTTCACTCCGTCGCCCGACGAAATCGAGGCGTTCGAATTCATCACCTTGCTGTATTGCAGCTCCCGGATGACGGCGTTCCACTCGTCCGGGGCGGGCGCAGCAGCGTCGTTCCAGGAAGTGGTGCCATCCTGAAGCGTGCGGCCGGCGCTCCCGAGCTCCATCTGCAACGCGACCACGCTACCCGCCGGCCACGACGGACCTTCCAAGACGTAGCCGTGCGCAAACGACGAGAAAATTACCAGGCTAGCCGCGACAATGGCGGCGACAGAAAAACGAGAGAAGACATTGGAGCTCATAATGGAGATTGATAATTTCCATAATTTCCATAGCAGGTCTCGTGCGCACGTAGGTCGAGTTTTGAAATTTCTTAAAAAAATCGCTTGAGGAACAAACACTC
Source organism: Chthoniobacterales bacterium (assembly GCA_036490335.1). Taxonomy (GTDB): domain Bacteria; phylum Verrucomicrobiota; class Verrucomicrobiia; order Chthoniobacterales; family UBA10450; genus Palsa-1392. The sequence goes on along the minus strand of DASXEB010000023.1, from coordinate 185,496 downwards.
GCGATGTTCCCCGGAAGAAAGGCAATTCAGCCGCGCGCCAGACAGAGTCGCGGGCCCCAAAAAAAAGGGCGAAAGAGATTGGGTTGACTGGGACTCGAACCCAGAACCAACGCCTTAAAAGGGCGGCGGTCCACTAGGTAAGTTTGGCCTCGTTGCTATTCTGTTGCTAGATTTCCGCGCTTTACTGTGGCCAACGATGCTCAACAGTGAAAAATCGATTCGAGTGTCTTCACAGCTATTGTGGGCTTCGTTGGGGTCATGCTCGGCGGTGCCATTACCGCAGGCTCGTCTTTTCTCATTGAAAGACGGCGCGACCGCCGCGACGAGGAACGGGAGAAAAACAACCGACTGAGGTTGATTAAGCAAGCCGCCCGGGTGGTGGACGCGGAACTTGAAGATGCCGAGAGAGGGACGACCGTCGCAGTTCAGCGTGGACGATGGTGGTGAGTTCGTGGATCGACAACGATTCGAAATTTCGACCGTCGTTAGTCTGGACGGGGCCTTTTCGAAGCATCGGAAGCTGGCACTTCCGGCTTAGGCAAATTGGCGAATTTCAACCCGCCATTTGTTCCCCGCATTTTATTTTCGTGCTCGTCCGCGAGCGGCAAAGGACGAAGAATCAGCAGAGAGTCCTCCATGCCGTTTGGATATAGCCGGATTCATGCTGGCGGAGGCTTACTTCGCGCAGCACATCGACCAGGCGAAGATGTTTTGGCCCCGCGACGGAGAGCGCGTCGATTGATTGAGACTCGGGACTGACTTATCTTCGGGCGTTTCGGTACTCATAGGGGAACGCGGCGGGTTAGGGGACAGCTCGCCGCGTTTCTTTTTTTCGTTAGTCGATTCAACCGGCGAACGCCCTTTCGAAAAACGTTGCTTGCGAATAAGAGTCTTGAAAGTGGGCAAAATCGCCCTTCCGAAGAATAAATTTCAGCCGCCGTTTGTCTCAATTTCTCGGCCTTCGGTCGCCCCTCAATATCGCGCCTCAATTTACAAGGCCCGTTGTTTCAATTCCGCTACGAAGGGAAACATGCGCTCGATGCCGTTTATAACGGCAAACGTGCCACTTTTCGTCATATCGCGTTTCAATGAATTTCGAAAATTCGGGGTGTTTGACAGCCTAAAAAAATCTGTTCCTGGTCATCCCATGAACAAAAAAACGAACAAGAAAACGATAGCGAAGGGAGTCTCGCTGTGAATCCCGAGACTCTTTTCTTTCCGGTCGAGATCGCGCACGAGATCGGTTTGCCGGCCAACACGATCAACGTGATGAAGTCGAAAGGCTGCAAGTTTTACGGCCGCAAAACGAAGATCCGGTGGGTGCGAGAGTTTATTGAAAAAGAGGCCGAGGGAATACCGCCCGTTCGCGAACAGGCAGATGATGAGGAAAGCCTCGAGGCGGCGATGAGATTCGAAGTCGAAGTCGAGGGACGGTGCTACATCTGGAACCTCAACGCAGAATTCCGCGAACTGTTGGAGCCGATCGCGGCCGAGTTTCGGTGGACGGTTGAAGATTTCCTCACCCGTTACAGTCAAGGCACGCTGCCGGGCCAAATCCCGAAGAGCTTTTTTGACCGCGAAGAAGATGGGCTGCCGGAGCCGGAGGAACTCACGGTCGAGTTTACGTCGGACCCCGAGGTTTGGGAGCGCATTCGTCGCGCCGCGAAAGTCTGCGGAGAGACGCCGAGGGATTTCATCTGGAAAACCGTTTGGGACTCGGTGCGGTCCGCTGAGGATGACATGATCATCTCCCCTGGAAGCGGCCAGATCATCGGCGACGAACTCGACATTCACGAGTTTCTGATTTCGCGAGAATGAGCGCCGTGGAGATTTTGGTCCTGGACGCTGGCCAGAAGATTGCCGTTCGCGAAGTCGAACAAATCGACGGCGGGGACGCGCACGAGTTTCGCCAGACCTTGTATCGGGCGTGCGGCTCGAGGCAGTACTATCTCGAAAAAGTTGTTTGGGACGTGCTGCCGGCGCTGAATGGCTCGTCGTCGTTGCCCGGTCGGAACGGGAAGCTACGCGCGGGCATCCGCGCCATCGGCGAAGAACAGGCCATGCTGTGGTGTGTCGATGCCGTCCTAAACGATCGCGTACTGAGGAAGCGATTCCGAAAGGCGGTCTGCGCTCTGAACGCGCGGCGGCGCGCCGTAGCCTAACAATGCCTAACGAACCGAAGAATGTTCTACACCGATGACCTCGCCGTTGCGCATGTAGAAGCGGTAACGATCCATGATCATCGCGCCAAAGGCGTTTTTGGCGCGGAAGTAGTAGTCGATTTTCCAGGCTCGCCGAATTGGATCCGCTTCGGCATCGAAGTGATCGAACTTTAATGAATCGGGATCGTTGAGAGCTTTCTTGAGCACTTCGTTGATCGCATAGATTCCGTCGTCGCCGCCAAATATATGAGGCGAGCTTTGCGGGCTTTCCCCAATTACCTTTGCCCAATACTCATCGTAATTTTTGCCTACGACGCTATCAAAAGTGTCGCGGTAAGTATTGCTCGGATTGTTGGCAAAGGGAGAATCCGATTCCTCGCTCGAAATTAACTCCTCGATTTTATCTTCGCTCATTCCCGAGGCTTTCAACCGCTTCTCGATTTCAGGGCTTTCGTCGAAGGAATCGCTCGCAGTTACCACAACGATGTTTTTCGCGGCGACATCAGGATAGGTTTTCATTCCGGCGGCAACGGTTAGAAACTGCGCGGCATCTTCGCGCGCCGCCGTTGCTGCATCGCCGCTCAAACTCCATTTTATCTTTCTGATAACAGCCAGCGCGATTTGCTCCGTCTTATCGGGCTTCTCGCCTTCAAGATCGAGCCTCACGATCCGTTTCTTGAACGGCGTCGGTGTTGGCGTCGCTTGGGTGGCTGTCGGCGTCGCGGCTACGGGACTCGCGTTTTCTTCGGAAGGGGTTGAGCTGGCGTTCGCGTTTGCATCTTCGCCGGGACTTGCCAACGCCGGAGTTGCTGTGCCGCTGGCCGTTTCCGAAGGTGACGTTTTGTGGGAATCAGAAGGCCCGATGATCGCACCGATGATGATAAGAACCAATATGAAGCAGCTAACGAGAACGCCAGCGAGCAAGCAGCCGCTCTTCTTCTTTGGCTTTTGGATCGCTGCCGGGGCGGCCTTTCGCGCCTCGTCTGTCGCACTCTCCGCTTTCTGAATTGGACTGCCGCAGGCGCTACAAAATTTCGCGTCGGCGTCAGCGCTCGCGCCGCATTGGGAACAGAAGCGATTTGGTTGATGTGAGAGCGGAGGTGGGGTCGCCATTCCGGGAATTCAATCAAAAGAACGCCGCTTGTGTGAAGCTAAAACGTTCGTGAATTACGAATACCCACTCTCGAAGCTGAGTCGGCGCGAGTGCTTCTGAGCGGCTTTGAACTCTTCGATGAACCGTATGTATGACCTGCGGACGCTCAATTCGATGCGTTTCGCGTCCTCTTCCGTGGCGCCGCCGTTGACCGTGACGTTGAAGGTGACATGCGTGTCGCCGGCATGCGTGTCGCCGCTATTGTTGGTCGTGCTGCCCATTCCGATGGCGCGACTGGCGTAGTCGAGCAGGCCTCGAGCCCGTGGACCTCCCGACAACGGGATGATTGCTTCCGGTCCACGTTCGGCCACCTGCAATAGTGAATGGCCGCGAATGATGCCGCCTGTGGCCGCGCCCTTGGGCGGTCTAGGCAACGCGTTCCATGCTCCGACGGTTGCGGCAGCGGCCTGCGGCACTGCCGGCGAGGTTGGGACACTCGGCGGCCAACTTTTGCCAAAAGGATTAAGCCGTTTGATGAAATTCACAGCGTCCGACCACGCGCTTTTGATCGCAGCGATTTTGTCTAAAAAGTAGTCCTTGATCGCGCCTCCGATCGCTTTGAAGACGGCGACAATCACATCCTTGCTCACTTCAAAAGCGGTCTTGATGTCTTTCCAGAGCTTTTTGAGCAGCTCGAACTGCTCTACCATCCATTTCCAGAGGCCGGTCTGTTTGAAAGCATTCCAGAGACTCCCGTATTTCTTTGCCAGGTAGTCGAAATACGATGCGAGTTCCGTAACCGCGACAACCAGCCCGACTATGCCCGCTGCAATCCAGACCCAAGGCGAAAGCGCTGTAATCACATTCACGACGCCAACCGCGACCGAAAGAGCGTAAAGGCCGACAGACAGCTTCGCTAATATTGGCACTAACCACGAGGCATTGTTACCTACCCAGGTGATGCCATCCTTCAGCTTGTTCATCGCGGAAATGAGCGTGTCGCCAAAGCTGAACTTTTTGCCCCCGTTGAGATTTTTCAACATGTCGCCGAAGGCTTTTCCGATCTTTCCCGCGGTATCCTTGAGGCTTTTCCAGAGATCGCCGGCCGCCTTTGTCATCGCGCCGCTTGTTAGGAAAGCCTTCAACTGATTGAACGCTGGAATAACAACAGTGATTACCTCGTTCGCTGCCCAAGTCCCGCCTTCGGCGAGCTTCTTCATAGCCCATTCCCTGGCGGGCTCAAGTTGCGGCAAGGCCTTTGACCACGCACCCGCCATTTTTGCCTGGGCCGGTAACATGTCTTGCCCTATTTGGTCAGACATATCCTTCAGCGTGTTGTGAAATTTTTGAACCTTGCCTAGATCGGTCGCCGCGGCCGCGATGTTCACGCCCCTGTAGCCCTTCGCCCACGCGAGCATCCAGTTGTTGCGCTTCTCGGCGTTCTGGAGGCCCTTGAATTCTTTCTGCTGAACATCGCTGAGAACAAACCCGTATTGCCGCATCGGTTTCGTCATTCCGGTCTTCGTCGCGCGGCCCCATGCATCCGCTAATCCGGCCGCGTCCTCCTGCGAAGCGTTCACTCCTCTGAGCGTCACGAGTACGTCCGCAAGCGGTCCCATCATGCCGACGATTTTCTTGGGACTGTAACCGTAGATGGCGAGCTGTGCGGCGGCGCTGTTAAGCAACTGCTTTCCAATGACGCCCTGCTTCCCGAGCGCCTCGTTGGCCGCAAAGATTTTCGCCACAATTTGATTGGAGAAACCGATCCCGCGTTTCCGAATCTCGTTGTGCTGCAAAAGTAATATCGACAGTTTTCGTGCCGCCTGTTCCGCTGCCGCTGCCGCGTCACTGGCGCCTTCAAAGACGGAGCGGAAAACGTCCGCGGCGGCGAAAGCAGAAAAGATGGACAGAACGCCGGTAAAGCGCTTGAGGAACGTCAGCATTCCGGCAGTGGCTTTCATCGCCACCGAGTGAAGCCGATGCAGGCGCGACTCGGCCTGCTGCATCACTCCTTTGAAGCTGCCGAGCATCCTCGCCCCAACCAAAAAGCTCGCGCTGTATTGTCGCTGTGCCGCCGCTGCCATTAGATTATTTCCTTCCCGTCGAGGTATGCCTCAATCGCTTCGCGACGGGCTTCTAGGAGTTGCGTCTCCAATCGCGGATAGTAACGCCGGAGTGGCCCCTTGATGAGTCCAATCGGAACGCCAGAGGTCCCTTTCCCGTCGTTCGCGACCTGGGCGATTATCAGGCTCAGATAGCGTTCTCCAACGATGAACCGGGACATCCTTTTCTTTCCCGGATGATAGCGTCTTACGAAGGCACGCGCCGCCCGCTGGAAGTCCGCCGTGGTCAGGCCGTCGAAATCGAAGGTCAGCTCTTCGTACTTAACCCCGTCGTATTCGAGCGGCGGATCCAGGGTGATGCGAAGCGGCTCGGAGGTTGGCTCGGTCATGGTTGCTTTCATTCGCCCTCGACGCCTTTTGCACGCAGGTACGCGGCCGTTTGGCCTGCGAAAATCGACGGGTCGTAGCCGGAAAGTTCCTGCAAACACGTCGCGATCTCCTCGGAAAGCAGGTCGTAAATCTCCTTGAATTTCTTCCCGGGCAACAAGCGAGCGGCGCGGGAAGGGATAGCGAGCACGCGCTGTTTGATATGAGTGATGAAGTTCGTCAGGCAAAACTCCACATCGTCCGCTTCGTGTAGCCGACTCTTGTATTGATTCAGGAGCAGCTCTGACATTTCGGCTGTCGCAGTGATGCGACGGTTTCTGAGAGCAGAATGTTCGGTCTCGCTTGCGTCTTCAGCCGTCGATTGCGTTCGCAAATAGCGGCAGTAATCGCGCACGCTCAGCAGCGTGTATTTCCCGCGCAATTCATTTCCTTTTTCGTTAGTGGCGCGATGGAGCACGCCACTGCTAGTGAGCAATTGAACCTGCCGAGGCGTGACATCGAGCAGTTTTGCGAGATGCCTGAGACTGATCGTTTTCGCTGCCATAATCAGCCTCCAATTGCGAAACGAACCGACATTTTTGCACCCCAATTCCTAAAGAAAAAGCGCCAGTCTACGCCTCCGCAGTTTGTTTTGCGCCGGATAAAACTTAATCGACCCACGCCGAAGGAATGTTCGCGAGAGAGCGTTGACCCGACAGTGCTCATGCTAGTGCGTTCTCACACGCTGTCTCACGAAAGGCAGTGTCGAGCTACAGTGCGGACAGCGCCGTCTCGTCGCCTTCGGGTTTTCAATGCCCATCGCTTTGCGATGCTGTGAGCCGCTGCCGATGAGCTGCTCACAGAGTATCTCGGCCGCAATGCGAGAGCGATACGCTCCGGTCAGTGATTCGCGCCGCTTGAGCTCCTCCAATGCACTCGAAGGCAAGGAGCAGACGAGTCGCCAATTATTTAGGCATGGACGCCCGCGGCGACGCCTCGTCTGCTCAGGTTGTCCTTTCGCCACACGTGCCTTCCCTATCTTTTGCACGGTTTAACTGCGACCGAATGCTGGCGCGCGTTTGAAACCGCGAGACTTAATAAATGCCTTGGTTTTTTCGACCAGAAGGGCTCGAAAATCGTCGCCTTCAATGTTCTCGCTGGCATCGGCGCCGGCACGCTTCAAAAATTGACGCTTCGGCTGTGACTTCGGCCTTTGGCTCTCGCGATATTTTTCAGCCTTCCGTCTAAGAGCCTCGAGACACTCCTCGCCGGCGTCGTCGGAGCTGTTCGGCGGCCCACCTGTGGCGCTACAGGTAACGCCCCAAACGCGGCCGGATGCCCGCTGCGTGAGACGTTCGGACTCCGCGAGCATCCGTCTTGCCCGCTCACATACGCGAGCGACGTCTACCGAATTTTTGACAACAAATTCACAGTTCATAATTCGTAGTTACCTTGACCTTCCACACGTTCCGATTCGGGGCATTTTGAGAAATGGTGTAGAAGTCGATACAGGCTTGCCCGCTCGCTGACTTCAGCGAGATCCCGGCAATCGAGAAGCCGATTGATTTCTTCGTCTGACAGCAAAAACGGCTCTAGCTCTTCGCCAAGACGGAGCTGGCGATTTCCGATCTGGAGGCTGCGCATGGCCACGAGTGTTGGTCTCATTGGAGGATTTCCAGGTTAAACAGAGCGCCCGGAAATGCAGCGGCTAGGTTTGCCCTCACTCGCTCGATGATTTTGGGCTTGGGTTCACCGACCAACAAAAGTTGGTCGCGGAATCGAGCCGCGATCGGGGCGGCGTCGGCCGGCGAGTTTTCTTGAACGGTCAGAGCGACAATTTCCGAGACGCGACTTTGCAAATCATCCCAAGTCTGGGAGAAGAATTCGCGATGATGCGAGAGGTCGCACTGACACGACCCATAATGCCCAACCGCACCGTTGAAGTACTTCTGAGAGTCGCGATACAGCCGCTTAACTTTTGGGAACCACCGACCCAACTCATCGAGCCAACGGTCGATAGTGAATTTATCCGGGACTTTTCGGATGACGGCTCCGACGTGATTGAAAAAGCGCCAGCCTGACAGGTTGAGCAAGAACCCACCCCAGACCGCTTGCACTAACGCAATTTGTTCCAACGACGGGACGCGGCAGTCGAACCAGTGCTGCGCCAATTGGCTCGCAAGCGGCGGCGCACTGTCTTCTCCGCCGACCCAGAAAACCAATGATCCCAGAGAGTCCTTTATCAGAACGCGGTGAAACTCGCCCGTCAGTGCGGGTAACCAAGTGTCAAAAAGGTATTGGACTTTTTCACCCGAGCCGCCGGCGAAAAACTTATGGTGAATCCGCCCATCCGATTCGATCCAGACATATAAGCTTTGTCCGAACGCGAGCCGAGCGAAGCGACAATGATGATCAAACGCGAGCCGGGTTGCCCTTGGTTCTCCAGAGAACTTCCACTCGTCCGCCCAAGAGACGATTTGCCGGCCGATCTCTAGCTCTTTATCGCTGCCGTCAAATTGGTCCGAGGTCGTCACCTGCGGGACGTTGAGATTGGCGGCAGCTCCAGAGAGCGTGAACCAATATCTAACACTCGCGAACGACGCCAAGTCGCATGGCGGTCCAATCACCGATTCAGCGCGGGCTTCACGGTCAACAGTCAGCAGTTCCTGAAAAAGTTCGCCTCCAATTTTCAGAATTGTCTCGCGGTCAAACGTGATTCCGTTCTCGCGAATCTTGGCATCCAAGTCTGCTGCTCGTTGCGCGTGATCGTCTGACAAGATCGGCTGCTTCAGTTCGAGCATGTCCGCCGATAACGCTGTCTGGCGATGGCGATTCATTTCCATCTGACGCTCTCCCTCTTGCCTCGATGCCCCATCGATAACGGCCGCTTCGCCGGTCGTCCCGACGCCGGGACTCGACTCGAAAAATGCCGGTCGTCTCCGGTCGTTAATTTGGTGCATCGGCTGTTATTTTCGTTCGCGTTGAATCCCTATCAAACCCGCACAATTAAAATGTCCGGAAAATCAAAAGGCATCTTGTTCAGCCCGGTAAAATCACGTCGCGCCCGCGCAGACAAAGCTTCGCGGTACCGAATCCGCGAAGTGAAAATTCTGCGCGGGACACGACGCCCCGCGGGATTGTAGTTAGATTCGTTAGGCACTCGTTAGGCATCGTTAGGCAAGATGAGTGGATTGCGGTTGCGAGCTTTGCGGCGCTTCTTTGTCTGAGCACGACGGAGAATGATTTCCCGTAGCTTTTCGGCGTCAGTCTGCGGCTGCGGCTGTGAGTCGCGATGTTCGAAGCGAGGCATTAGTCTTCTCCGAAATCTGGCGCGCCTGGCAGATGCTTCTTCCACCAATCGGCCGCGTCGCATTGCTCAGAAGCTGCTTCGCTGACGAGCTTGAAGATGAAATCGGAATCTTCGCCGATTCCAAGTTCGACCCTCCGGAGTTGAGTGGTCGTTAGGCCGCCAAGACGATCGTTCCATGAGGCAAGTTGGCTTGCGAAGCTCTTTCCTTTGCGAGCAACCGTACGAAGTTTATCGGGGTCGCCCGCGGCGAGGAGCGCTTCTTCCCGAAGCGCCACGCGGAGCAACGCACAGTGGCCCGCGAAGTCAGATACCAACGTCGGCGAGAAAGCTTCTATTTGCGCGCTCGTGATCGCGTCCGCCCCGACGAAAGCGCCGTTCACGAATACGCCGATTTCGGTCCCGTGGATTTTGTAAATCTGCGTCGGTTGTGAGTCATCCATCGCTTTATTTAGTAGCGGAAGCCGGACCGGCAGGGAGCTGGCGCACAATCGCTGCCGGCGATGATGCGCTGACTTTTGGTGATCAAAAACGCGACCTTTACCCTGAGCGCTCGCCACTCATCATCGAAGTCAGCCGGCACAGCCAAGCGTTCGAGTTCGTTCATCGCTTCCAGCGCACTTGTGAGCACTCCTCGCATTGCCGCAGCGCGCGTGATGTAAACGACGCGCTGACTCAGACTCGTCTCCGCAGCGCGACAGACTTCCGATGCATTTTTGAAAAGGGTCGCGATGCGGTTGGTGATTGTCGTCGGCATGCTCAAAACGGAATCGCCTCGTCCTCTGAGTCACAGAAGCCGTCCACTAAGCCTTCGCCGGTGACGAGGTCACTCAGCACACGCGTCAGGCTTTTCGTTAGGCGGCTGGGATGCTCACGTTCGCGGTCCACGACGTATTGAATAAGCTTCCGCGCTTCCGCTACGTTTGGATAACCAGCGATCGCGTTTTCGAGCTTTGCAGAGAACTGATTGACCGGAAGGAAATTCAGACCGGACCTGCAAGCGATTTCGTGCCAAAGCGCGATGATGGGTTTTGAGATGTCGGAGTAGCCATCGGGAATCGGAGAGACCGTGTAGTGTACTGTCTTTGCGTCTGGTTCTGTATTTGTGTCTGAGACTGGGCTTGAGCATGTCTCAGGCGTTACAGATGACGTACTGTTTTCAGAGGAAGATTGAGCCGTAAGCGTTACATCAGCATTTCGCGGACATTTCATTTCAGCTTCAATCCGCTTTTTCTGGCGAAACCGCGTTACACGTTCGCGGGACTTTTGCCTCGCGATCGCGCGGGTCGTAGCAGCGTGATACTTCCGCGCGTTTAGCACCATCCAGCCGCCTGGGACGCGCTCAATCCGGCGACCTTCATGATCTGTGTCGGTGGAATTCGCGTCCGGCGATTCGAGGATCGTTACGGCCGCTTCAGTCTCTTCCAACGACAGAACAGCTCGATTGGCGAGGTTCTTCGGCGTCGCGAAGCGAGCGAAACCATCCTCATCCATCGTCGCGAGCAAAGTGATCCAGACAACCTTCGTTGCCGGCTCCTCAAGCCAAATCGAGGAGTCGAGAATCGAAGTGAAAAGCTTGTTATACATGCCGGCGTTCCCGTTGGCGGGAGTCGTTAGGCGATCGCTTTCACTTCGAAGCGATGTAGAGCTTTCATCACCTCCTCTTGATCGAACAAAAGGGTTCTGTGGCCCGGCTTGATGTAAGGAATTTTTCTCCGGTGAACCATCGTCCGAAGAGTCCCAACCGGGATTCCTGAAATCTCACTGAGCTTTCCGATCTTTATCAAGTGCCGCATAGTTTCGATTATCACGTTCAGTGCACGTAACGCAATAAGAGCTTGCTTTTCGCTCAAACGTTTTTAATGGATGCACGAAACGCATGCCGATAGCTTCTCGTTATCCAGAGCATCCGGTCCGGGTGCTACGCACAACTCTCGGCTTAGGGTCAGCCGAAAAATTCGGCAGGTTCACGGGAATTCCCGCTGAGACGATTCGAAACCTTGAACAAGGCAGACGGCCAGTAACGAAACACGTCGCAGTGCAGATTGGAATTGCGACCGGCGTTCTTTACTCATGGCTTATGACAGGAAACTGGGCAAATGGGTCGCCGATCGATCCGATGCTCAAGCCGCTTACCAAAGAGGCGTTCGAAGCTTTCGCCGGCATCTCACCGAGACGCGAGGAGACATTCGACCTAGCAATCAAGACCAAGCTCTCTCAGATCGAGTCTTTACTGAGAGCCGCGGTGCGAAGGCACCGTTTGCCAGCGTGCTCCTACTTCCTATCGATCGCCTTCCGGCAGGCTCTTGAACAATTCGACCTTGAGCGAGAAACGCAGGAAGAAATGATCAAGCTCAGCCCGGAGAATCCTGTCCTACCCTTTATTAAAATAAGGGGACCGCGGCCGCGAGCGGCTTCCGCGGAGTTCAAGTTCACCGCCGCGCCAGTGAAACTTACTGTCTCGCGGTTGAAAAGGAAACCACCTTCTCGCCGGCAGCCGCGGGGAAAATCTGCCAATAGCGCGCGGCGTCCTTCGGCTTCACGAGCGCGCGGTAGTGCGAAAAAATAATCGCCGGGGAATTTCCCATTTGCAGCGCCAGCGCCGCGGCATCGTTGAAGTGCGCCAAGTGGTAGGAGCCGAAGGAATGGCGCAACGCATTCTGCGGCCATCCTGAGCGCAGCCCGGCTCGCTCACGATCGTCTTCGGTAAGCTTGCGGAGATTGTCCGGCGCGACGTTTCCGCGGATCTTCTGAAACGGCGCGAGCCACGCGGCGAGGTTGGGTTGAATCGTGACGAGTCGGCGCGTCGCTGTCTTGCTGTTGCGCGCCTTCACTTCGATGAGATTCGACTCGAGATCGATTTGCTTCCAATCGAGCCTTTCGATTTCAGCGCGTCGCAACCCTGCGAACGCTCCGATCGTCCAAAATGGAATCGTTAGGCTATCGGCCGTTTCGAGAAGTCGTGCGGTCTGCGCGACAGTGAGAATTTCGATCTCCCCGCCGATCTCTTTCGCCTTTGTCGTCTGAGCGACCGGATTGTCGGCGCAATAGCGGCGCGTCATCGCGAAAGCAAAAAGCGTTCGGAGATCGCGTCGAAAAGTGTTTCGCGTCACCGGCGCCAAAGCCAAGCTCGCGAGCCAGGCATCAACGTCGGCAGTCGAAATTTCAGCAACGCGGCGATCGGGAAAATCCGCGCAGAATCGGCCGATGCGAATTCCAAGATCGTAGCAATAGCGAGCACTGGCGCCGCTGCCGCGCCGGTTCTCGACAAGCTCGTCTTTCGCTTGGCCTAACGAAACGGAATTCGCGGTCGCTTCGAGATGCCGAAGGAAAAAATCGACCGCATCCGACAGTGTTTTGCCGAACGGTTTCAACCGCTCATTTTCGCGCTCCGCCATAACGCGCAACCAGGTCGGGAAGCTAACGCCCTCGCGACCTTGGTTAAGAAGGTCGATTTCTTTTAGCCTAACGAATGTCTGTGCGTCGGCTTTTGTGGTGAAAAATTTTCGCTCCCATCTGCCGGAAACTTTCGACCGCACGACGAATTTTAGGCGCGGGTGTTTGTATGGTTTGACCCGAAACGCTGACTTTGCCATTCGACAAGAATAGCAATTATTGCTATTTTCGCAAGCAGAATCGCCGATTATGACGCTTTATCGCTTACAATGAGCGCGGCGCGATCCGAAGCCTTTCCACGAGGGAAAATCACTCTTCAGAGGGTGTGGGTTGACTGGGACTCGAACCCAGAACCAACGCCTTAAAAGGGCGCTGCTCTACCATTGAGCTACCAACCCGACGTGAGCCTCAGCTTTTACGACAACTCACCGGCCGGCGCAAGAATCCGTCATTGTTAGGCACGCGGGTACGTCGGGAGCCCGGTTTCGGCTTGGAGAAAAGCTCTTGAGAAAAAGTTTCGAAAAGAATGAGCCCTACTCCGCGAGCAGATCGCGCAAAGAATTGTGCGGTCGCTCGAGCCGGAAAACTTCGAGACCAGCGTCGCGCGCTCCGTTCCAATCTCGCTCCGGATCGTCGCCCACATACAGCACCTCGCCCGCCGCGAAGCCGCTCACTTCGAGCGCGCGCCGATAAATCAACGGATCGGGCTTGTCCGCGCCGACCTCGCTCGAGACAAAAACGTGCGCGAAGAATTTTGCGACCGCGAGATGCCGCAAAATCATTCGCAGGCGCCCGTCAAAATTCGACACGATCGCGAGCGTGAATTGAGGCGCGAGCGTTTCCAGCACCGCGAAAACTTCGGGATACAACTCCCAGACATCGGCCTCGGCGAAATGCGCGTAGGCGGCTTCAAAAAAAACGTCGAGATCGAGCGGGTCGAGTGGTGCCGAAATCAAATCGAGCATGCGATCGACCAGCTCGCGCCACCAATCCTTGTCATCGTTAGGCTGCGGCCGGCCGGTCGCCGGACGCAGCGGCATCTCGCGCCAGACCTGCGCGAACGCGCGATCGAGTTTTGCGGCGTCCAGATCGAGGCCCTGGCGCCGCGCGACGAGCGCGTAATGCTGGCCGACACTTTTCGTTAGGCGAAAAAGCGTCCCGACCGCGTCAAAAAAAATCGCTCGCCGCATCGTTGTCCTTCGTTTTGAAATGAAGTGCGAAAACTTCTTTCGAGTTCGCCCCGCGAGAGTGAGAGTCAAATTCTGCCGACGGCTTCGTGACTATCGCCGGCGCGAGAGATGTCGAAAATTTCGCCTAACGAATCGATCCCGGTCGAGCACAACGATCCGGTCAACGCGCGCATCCTCGCCATTTCCGAGGATAAAATCGCTGGCTTCGTCCGCGAGCCTTTCGCCGAAATCGCGCAGCGGTCCGAAGTCCCAGTCGAGACCGTGCTCGAGCGAATCGCCGCGATGCTCCGCGCCGGCACGATCCGGCGCGTGCGCCAAACACTGCTCGCGACCAATCTCGCCGACGGCGCGCTCGTCGCCTGGAAGGTCGCGCCGGAGAAAATCGACGCCGCCTTCGATTACATGTCGCAACGCGATCCGTTTTCCGGCCACGTTGTTTTGCGCTCGACCGACGCGATCACGCCCGGCTCGGAATACAAGCTCTGGACGACGCTAAAAGTTCCGCGCGGATTTTCTTTGCAGCGCCACGGCGAAATTCTCGCGCAGATTGTCGGCGCGGAGCACTTCCGCTTGATGCCGGCCAAAGGCATCTTTTCGTTAGGCGTCGGGCATGTGCGGCGAAAAAATCTCCCGCCCGGCAGCAAGGCCTCGGAGTCGGCGAAAATGATTGTCGTCCGGCCGGCCGAGTTGTCGGAGAAAGAATGGATCGTGCTGACCGCGCTGAAGCGCGAATTCACGCCCGACGAAATCCGCGAGTCGCCTTGGACGGCGCGGGCCGAGGAGGCGGGCGTCTCGTTAGGCGAATTTTTCGCGATCGCGGAAAGTTTGACCGCGCGCAAGATCATCGGCCGGTTTTCGACGTTCCTCGAGCACGTCAAGCCGTCGTTAGGCGGCGTCCGCGTGACGCGTTTCAACGCACTTTTTCATTGGGCGGTGCCGCGCGGCCGCGAGATCGAAGCGGGTGGCGAAGTCGGGCGGCACGAAATTCTCACCCATTGTTATTGGCGAGAAGCGGGAGCGGAATTTCGCAACGTCAACATCATGGCGGTCGCGCACGGGACGGACAAATCGCTGCTGCTCGCGCACAAGGCGGCGATCGACGCGCATCTCGCGAGCTGCGGGATTCCGGTTTCCTACACGAATGTTTTCTGGGGCGGGCGCAGCGAGATCAAGCCTTCGGAAATTTCGCCGCAGATTTATCGCCGCTGGCTCGAGGAAATCGGCGCGAAGAATTCGGCGTAGCGACGGTCGAGCTCACGCAAGAGTGCGACGGCAAAATCCTGTCGGTTGATGTTGCGTCCAAGCGCCATCGCGAGCGAGCCGGCGCGATCGCGCAGTTCCTCGGGAAACGCGGCGGGCGGTTGATTCACGTTCACACCGATCCCGGCGATGGCGGCGAATTGATTTCCGACCGCGGCCTTCGTCTCAACGAGCACGCCGCAAACCTTGCGCGCGTCGATGTAAACGTCGTTAGGCGGCTTGATCGAAGCCGCGAGACCGAATTGTTCGCGAATCGTTTCCGCAACGGAAGCCGCGGCCCAAGTCGTTAGGCGCGCGGACTCCGTCAACGGAATTTGCGGGCGCAACAGAACCGAAAACCACAGCCCGAGGTGCGCGGCGGAGTGCCAAAGATTCGCGCGCTGGCCGCGACCGGCGGTTTGGTGTTCGGCGAAAACGACGACGCCTTCGGGCAGCGCGGGCGTGAGCATTTGCCTCACGAAATCATTCGTCGAGCGCGTCGATTCGAGCACGAGCACGCGGCAGCCGATGATCTTCGTGCCTAACGACGCGCGAATTTCCTCGGCGACCAGTCGATCAGGCGCCGACATGGGTCAGCTCGAGGGAAAAATCGATCGCGCGCGCGGAATGGGTCAGCGCGCCGATCGAGACATAATCGACCCCGGTGGCCGCGACCTGGCGGACGTTGCGCAGATTGATCCCGCCGCTCGCCTCAAACTTCGCTTTGCCTTTGCCGATCGCGACCGCTTCGCGCATTTGCGCGGCCGGCATGTTGTCGAGCAGGATGACTTCGACCCCATCGATCTCGAGCAGCGCGCGGACCTGATCGAGATCGTCGGCCTCGACCTCGATGCGCAGGCCGGGCTGCTCGGCGCGGACGCGCGCGATCGCTTCGCGCAGTCTCGAAACGCCGGAGCGCGCGAGAAGGTGATTATCTTTCACGAGCACCATGTCGTGGAGGCCGAAGCGATGATTGTTTCCGCCGCCCGCGACGACGGCACCTTTTTCAAACTTCCGCATCCCGGGCGTGGTCTTGCGCGTGTCGAGAATTTTCGCGCCATTCGGGCCGGCGGCCTCGACAAACTCGTGCGTGAGAGTGGCGACGCCGCTGAGATGCTGGAGGAAATTCAGCGCCACCCGTTCGCCGGTCAGGATGGAGCGGGCGCGGCCGCGGATTTCGAGCACGGTCGCGCCGCCGGAGAGGATCGCGCCGTCCTGCTGCAAAATCTCGGCCCGCAACGCCGGATCGACGCGGCGAAAAACTTCCGCGGCCACTTCCCCGCCGGCGAGCACGGCGCGCTCTTTCGCCACGATGCGCGCGGAGGCCTGCTCCTCTTCGTTGACGAAGTATTGCGTCGTGACGTCGCCCGCGCCGATGTCCTCGCGCAGCGCGAGATTGATCAGCGCGGTGTCTTCGTCGGAGAAAATTGTCGGCACGCGGGAAGATTATCGCGCTGCGTGCCGCGGTCGAGCGGCCTTGCAAGAAATCGCCGCAAAAAAAAAGATCCGGGCAGGGCACGCCACGGAGAAACTGCAAAATGCGGGCGTGCCGCCACCCGAATCGCCTTAACCGAGGAATTAGACCGCGGCGCTCGCGGGCCGTTCAACCAAACGCGCGCGAAGTTCGATTTTCTTTTCGCCCTTTCGCCTCAGAGCAAAAGCTCGCCCTGCCTTTGCGTCCCGGCGCGGGCGGCCTCGTCGCGCACGTCCTGCAGGAGCGACTTGAACTCGCACTTCTCCAGCGCGTCGATCAACGCCGGATAATCGGGAGTGATTCGCAGCTCCTCGATCGGGACCGGCAGCGCCGTCTCGCAATCGAGCTCGACCATTTTGCGGTTCTGCAAAATCCGCTCCCGCGCCGCAGTCAGCTTTTCGCGCGTCTTCGGCGTTTTGACCTGGTCGAGATTCGCAAGCAGCGCGTCGAGACTGCCGAATTCCGCGATCAACTTCGCCGCCGTCTTGCGACCCATTCCGGCGCCGGGAATGTTATCGACCGCATCGCCCGAGATCGCGAGCACATCGCCGATTCGCGACGGCGGAACGTCCCACTTCTTCGTCACCTCCTCTTCGCCGAGCAGCGCGAACGCGTCCTTCGGCGACGCAAGATCGGCCTTCGTAGTCGTGTAGATCTTCACCTTCTCATCCACGAGCTGATACAGATCCTTGTCGTTCGTCGCCAGGATCGTCTCGATGCCGCGTTCGCGCGCGCGCATCGCGTAGCAACCCATCAAGTCGTCCGCCTCCGTGTTGGGCAGCGCGATGTTTTTGAAACCCAGGATCGGCATCAGCTTTTGGATGTAATCGATCTGCGGCAGCATGCGCTCCGGCATTTCCTTGCGCGTCACCTTGTAATTAGGCTGCAACTCCGTCCGCCGGGTCGGGAGCCCGAGGTCCCACATCACGGCCGCGAGATCGGGCTGCACGTGCTTGAGCATCAGGCGGAGCGATTTCGTGAAACCGTAGATCGCGTTCGTCGGTTCGCCGCGGGAGTTGGAGAGATGGAGGATCGCGAAATAAGAGCGGTAAACGTAATAGTGACCATCAACCAGGAGCAGCTTCACCCCTCTATATATATAGAGGCGATTGCCGACGCCAACCCTCCCGCGCCTGCCGCGGCCGTGTCGACGCCGCCTGATCCCGCGCCGAAATCCCGCCCGAAAAACCCCTCCCCCCTAGTCAATCGCCCGATTCGCGGTTAATTGCCCGATGCCCGAAGAATGGATTGTCCGCGTGCAGGGGCGCGAATACGGCCCGGTCGACGCCGACGAACTCCGCGCCTGGCGACAGGACGGCCGGCTCATTCGCGAGAACGAAATCCGCGAAGCGGACAACGACCGCTGGTTCCCGGCCGGCCAGCTCCCCGAAGTTTTCGCCGACGACGTCGCGCCCGCGGCCGCCCCTCCTTTACTCGTTAGGCACATGACCTTCGGCCAGATCGTGGCGGAGAGCTGGCGCGTTTACCGGCACGGCTTCGGCCGATTCTTCCTCATCGCCGCGCTCGTCTCCCTCCCCTCCTTCATCCTCCAAATGGCCGCCCCCTTCCTCGAAATGCCGGCCAACGGCAAACCGAGCCCGACCCTCATCGCCGCCGTCGTCATCGCCTTTCTCAGCCTCATGGCCCTCATCATCGCGTGGCCGTTTTCCCTCGCCGCCATGCAACTCCTCGCCGCCGACCTCTTCGCCGGGCGCGCCCCCGGCCTGCGCGACCTCCTCGCCCGCGCAAAACCGCTCTGGACCCGCATGTTCGTCCTCGGCCTGATCGTCTACGGCAGCTATTTTCTCTGGACCCTCGTCCCCTGCCTCCTCGCCTTCTCGACCGCGGCCGGGGGCTCGCTCGGCGGCATCCTGATCGCCCTCCTCCTCCTCCTTTTCGCCCTCTACATGGTCGCGCGATTGTTCATCAACTTCCTCTTCTGGCAGCAATCGGCCGCCCTCGGCAGCGGCGAAATGATGGACGCCCTGCGCGAGAGCAAAGACCTCGCCCGCGGCGGCACCGACCGGCCCTACCTCCAGCGGCCCCTTTGGCGTGGCGCCCTCATCGCCTCCGTCTGGCTCCTTCTCATCCTCGGATTAAACGTCGCCATCGAGCTCCCGGCCCTGCTTTGGCGCATGCGCGGCATTACCACCGTCGAACAAGCCCTCCCCCTCCTCCAGGCCATGGCCACCACCAACACCCTCGACCTCTCCACCATCGTCACCACCGCGCTGAGCAGCCTCGTCAACGCCGTCCTGCGCGGCTGGCTCGCCGCCATCTTCGTCGTCCTCTATTTGGACACAAAAAAACCCGCGTAACTCCCCGCCCCGTCCGCGCCCGCGAAAAAACTCCCCTCGCCCGCGCCAAAACCGCTTCCGCCCCGCGCGCCACAACTTCGGCCCGCGCCAAAACAGAACGCGCCCGCGCCCAAACAACCCCCGCCCGCCGCCGAACAGGACGCGCCCGGCAGGCAACAACCTCGGCCCGCCACCCAACCATCCCGGCCCGCCCCAAAACAGAACCTGCCCGGCGATTCACAAGCCCGTTCGGTCGATTCCATTTCCGGTCCTTCACTCGTTAGGTGATGCGCCAGCGCCGGGAGACCTGGAGCTTGGAAAAAGGCGATTCTTTGCCAATGAATAATTTTGCTTGTCAGGTCGCGGCCGTTTTTCCACAGTCGGCGCGTCACCGAAAAAAAAGGAATTCATCATGTCCGAACGCGCTTTCAAGTTTCCGATCGCACTCCTCATCACCCAGGCCGGGAAGATCAATGCCGCCCTTACCGATGCGACGGTCGGGCCGCCGGTGGCGGCGCGGTTGCCAACCGGTTTTGCGACCGCTTTTTCCACTCTCGTGACGAAGGTGGGCGGCGGACCGGCCGGGAAGGCGCTCCAGGCGGGCGCGACCGCGATCCTGACGAAGGAACAGAACGGCGCTTTGGTGGAAATGCTGCGGCTGATGAGCGGGGCGCGGCGCACGGCCAGTCTGGCGTTTCGCGGCAACGATCCGCTGCTGCACGAGGCGTTTCAGGTCGGGGAGCACGAGCCCCAGGGGTTGGATGAAGAGGTGAAGCGGGCGAAAATTATTCTGGCGAGCCTCGGAACTTATGCCGCTCAGCTCGGCGCGGAAGGCTGGACGACGGCGGAGACGACAGCGTTGAGCGGCGCGATCGGCACGCTCACGGGAGCTGATCTCGACCAGGAAAATAGCAAGTCGCAGGGTCCCGGGATAACGTCGGTGAACACGACCGACGCGAACACGCTTTATCGCAATTGCCTCACGATCCAAAACGCAGCCCGCCTGCAATTCCCAAGCACGCAACCGGGCAATGAGACGCCGCGGGCGCGCTATCTCATCGGCGCCTTCCCGCCGCACGGTCATAGTTCGAGCGGCGACATTCCGCCGGACAAAGGCGCGCCGCCGCCGGCGAAGTGAAGTGGGCCGCGCTCGACATGGCCGCGCGCGTCTGCGATTATTTCGAGCATGGAGCCGGAGAGCTTTGAACGGAGTGTGAGGGCGTTTTCCCGGCGGGTGCCGTTCCAGGCTTTTGCAGTCGAGCTGGTGAGTGGGACGCGGATCACGGTCGATCATCCCACGGCGCTCGTTTTCCGGGGCGGGCTCGCGGTTTATATCGATCCCCATGGCACTCCGACGCTTTTCGATCACGAATCGGTGAGCAAACTGGCGGGCGCAAACGGTGCGCCGTCCAGCCCATCAGCCTGATGATGCATTCGCGTCGAGGCTCGTTCGCTTGCAGCGATCTTCGTCGTTTCGGAATTGCGTTGTGCGTCGTCGGCTTATTCCTCCTGCTTTCAGGAGCGGTTTCGCTGGTTGATGCGGCCGCGAGCGATGGCTGGTTTGGGTTGACGTTGAATGTGGATGCGGATGGATTTTTTCATCCGGTGGTGCGTTCGATCAAGGTGCAGGCGGTGGTGCCGAATTCGCCCGCGGCGAAGGCGGGTCTGGAGGTGGGCGACGTCGTGCTCGAGGCGCAGGGGGTGAAGGTGGCGGGGGCGAAGCCGGCCGAGCTGCGGCCGGCGTTCAAGACTTCGGTCGGCGACAAGTGGCGGATCAAGGTGCAGCACGCGACGGCCAAGCCGCGCGAGGTGGTGTTGACGGCGGCAGCGAAGCCGGTTCGTTAGGCTGGCCTAACGAGCAAAGGCTGGCTTTCCGAATCCCGGGACTCGGTTCTGGCGGGAATCTTATTCTCGTTAGGCTAAAGAGCTCGCTTTCCGAAGCCGTGTGACAATATTGGCGAATGCCAAAGATTTTCGAGAAGGAGGGCTATCGATTTTTCTTCTACAGCAATGAGCATCGTCCGATTCATGTCCACGTTCGCTATGGCGGCGGGGAAGCCGTCTTCAAGGTCGAGCCGGCGGTCGAGCTGCGTGAGTCGGTTGGCTTGAAAGTCGGCGAGTTGTCCCGCGCGGAAGAGCTTGCTCGCACCCACCGGGAGCTTATCATTCAAAAGTGGCATGAACGCCTTGACTGATACCGCCCGGTCCGCGCGCTTCGATGAAGGTTTCATCGTCGTTTCAATGCAGAGCGGAGCCGAGTTGCGCTTCGCGGTGGCCGAGAATCCGCGCCTTGCCCGTGGCACTCCGGCGCAGCTCAATAATATCGAGGTCTCGCCTTTTGGATTGCACTGGCCCGACCTGGATGAAGATCTGTCTTTCCGAGGCCTCCTTGAAGGAAATCACGGGCAGGCCTAACGAATCGGCGCGGCTGGCCGGCGGGTTAATGGCGTCGCGCGGAGTTGCCTAACGAGTCTAAATCAACTCGAGGTAGGGTAACAGGCCGTGGCGGCCGCCTTCGCGACCGAAGCCGCTTTCCTTGTAGCCGCCGAAGGGGCTGGTCGGGTCGAATTTGTTGTAGGTGTTGGCCCAGACGACGCCGGCCCGCAGTTGGCTGACGATCTTGAAAATCTTGCTGCCTTTGTCGGTCCAGACGCCGGCGCTGAGGCCGTAGGCGGTGTTGTTCGCGCGCTCGATCGCTTCTTCCGGAGTGCGAAAGGTCATGACGCTGAGGACGGGGCCGAAGATTTCTTCCTGCGCGATGCGGTGGGAGGCGGTGACGCCGGTGAAGAAGCTCGGCGGATACCAATAGCCGCGCTCGGGGAGGCGCTTCTTCGGCTGCACTAATTCGGCGCCTTGCTGCACGCCGCTCTCGACCAGCTCGCAGATTTTGTCGAGCTGCATGCGGGAGTTGATCGCGCCGATGTCGGTGTTTTTGTCGAGCGGATTGCCAACGCGCAGGGTGGCGATGCGGTCGCGCAGTTTGCGGATGACGGCCGCGAAAACGCTTTCCTGCACGAGGAGGCGCGAGCCGGCGCAGCAGACGTGGCCCTGATTAAAGTAGATGCCGCTGACGATTCCTTCGACGGCCTGGTCGATGGCGGCGTCTTCAAAGATGATGTTCGCGGCCTTGCCGCCGAGCTCGAGGGTGAGGCGTTTTTTTGTGCCGGCGACGGCGCGGGTGAGCATTTTGCCGACGGCGGTCGAGCCGGTGAAGGCGATCTTGTTCACGTCAGGGTGATCGACGAGGGCCTGGCCGGTGGCGCGCGCGCCGGTCACGATGTTGACGACGCCGTCGGGGAGCTCGGCCTGCTGAAAAATTTCGGCGAGATGGAGCGCGGTGATGCTGGTGGTCTCGGCCGGTTTGAGGACGCAGCAATTTCCGGCGGCGAGGGCGGGGGCGAGTTTCCAGGCGGCCATGAGCAGCGGGAAATTCCAGGGGATGATCTGGCCGGCCACGCCTAACGAACGCGCTTTCCGGCCGGGAAATGCGTAGTCGAGTTTGTCGGCCCAGCCGGCGTAGTAGAAGAAGTGCGCGGCGACGAGCGGGAGGTCGATGTCGCGGCTTTCCTTGATTGTTTTGCCGCCGTCGATCGTTTCGAGGATGGCGAGCTCGCGGGATTTTTCCTGGATGAGGCGCGCGATGCGAAAGAGATATTTGCCGCGCTCGCGGCCGAGCATTTTGCGCCAGACTTTTTCGTAGGCGCGCCGGGCGGATTTGACGGCGCGGTCGATGTCGTGCGCGTCGCCTTCGGCGATTTCGGCGAGCTGTTCTTCGGTCGCGGGGTTGATCGATGGGAAATGTTTGCCGGAATGCGACGCGCGAAATTTGCCGTCGATGAAGAGCGAATAGCGCGGCTTGATTTTGATGTAATCGCTCTGCTCGACCGCGGGTGCGTACGGCCAGCGCTCGCCGAAATGCAATTGCCGCTCGGCAGGGGCGAGCGCGCGGGCGGCCGGAGCCTGAAGGTCTCGCGGAGGCAACGCGACGAGGCGTGCGGCGCGGGATTTCCTGGCGGACATGCCGCTGTTGTAATGCGTGAACGAGCGATGCGCACTGAAAAAATCGCGGGTTCTGTTTCGCGCTTCGTGCGCGGCGGTTGGGCGGGCGAGGCGGTTTTCTGGCAAGGGAAAAAATCTTGACAGGAGGCGGGAGAACCGCGCCTACTCGCGGCCATGATCAAAACAATCCTGCCAAAAGCAGCTCTCACAGCGCTGGCCTTGACGGCCGCGCTGACCCTGACTGCGCGCGCAGGTGGCCCACTGAACTTTTCCTCCGCCAGAGGCAAGCAAGGTGTTTCCAGCGACGCGCGCAATCCGTTTCACATCTTCCCGCAGATGCTCGACGACTCCACTTACGAGTGGGACGACGGCACCTCGGAAGACGCGGTTTCATTCGGCTTGCCGCACCGGGACACGGCATCGGCGGCGTGGTTTAACCAGTTCAACGTCGTGACCGGCGGCGAGCAAATCAGCGCGATCCAGATCGCGTGGGGCACGCGGGGCAATCGAACGTCGGCCAGGCGTTTGAACGGCCTGCCGGTGACCATCGGGATCTGGAACGATCCGGATAATGACGGGAGGCCGAACGACGCCGTCCTGATCGCCTCGATCGACGGCACGATTCAAAACGCGAACACCGACAGGTTCGTGACCTACACGTTTGATCCACCGGTCGTGATCGGTCCCGCGGGGACGAGCTTCTTTATTGGAGACGTGACGCCGGCGGTCTCGAACGATGTGAATTATATCGAGGCGCTCGATGAGACGACGGCGCGCGGCCACAGTTGGGCTGCGTCGATGAGCGACGGGTCGCAGGTCGATTACAATCAGCTCGGGAATAACGACGTCCTCGGCCGGGTGCAGAAGTTCGGCCTTTCCGGCAACTGGTTAATCCGGGGCACGAATGGGAGCAGCCTTACGCTTATGAGCACGGCGTCGCGCAAGGTGAGCGGCAGCTACGGGAAATTCGATGTGCCGTTGCCCGGGATCGAGGATCGGGAAGGGCCGGCAGATATCGTCTTCAACTTTTCGGGCAACGTGATGTCGGTCAATAGCTCGAGCTCGACCTGCGGCGATATCACGAACGTCAAGATCGTTGGTAACTCAGTGATCGTGCAGCTTGATAACGACGTTTGCGATCAGCAGACGGTGACCGTGACGTTAAATGGTGTGCACGACACGAGCGGCAATACCCTCGCGACAGCGAGCGCGATGGTCGGTTTCCTCCTCGGCGATGTGAACAACGACGGCACGGTCGACGGCACCGACATATCAATCGTGAATTCGAACCTGGGGCAGCCGGTGACCGATTCCAACTTCCGCTCCGATGTGCTCGCGAACGGACAGATCAACGCGATGGATCGGCGCGAAGTCAGCCACAACCTCGGTCACAGCCTCTAGGCCGGAAATCCCGGGGTCCGTTCGAGATTGTTCCATCCGATCTTGGCCGGCGCGACGGATTAAAAAAGAAACGAATCTTTCGAAAAGGCTTGACAGGAGCTCCCGTCTCCGGCTCAAATAATGATCATGAAAAAAACTACCCTGCATAAAGCAGTCCTCACGCTTGCCGCGTTAACCATCCCACTCGCTGTCACGGCGCGTGCTGGTAGCGGCGGAGCGCAACCTACGGCCCGAGGCTCCCTGCCTCCAGCCGGATCACAACCCGCCTTCAAACTGTCAGCCAATACCCTTTGGTACAATGGCGATTTTGACGGCGTCAACGGCCTCGCCAACGAGAATAACGACAGTCTCGGCGCGGGTGAATACAGTAACATCTACGATGATTTCATCGTTCCCGCGGCTGCGGGACAATGGAATGTCACCGGCGTTTTCTCGGACAACCTTGAGAATACCAACGTCACCGGCGCGACGTGGGAGATTCGTCAGGGAATCTCTGATGGCAACGGTGGCACACTGGTCGCCCACGGCATGACTTCAACGCCAAATGTGACCGCGACCGGTCGCTCCGGTTTCGGCTTCAACGAATACGAAATCGAAGTTACCGGCTTGACCACTACTCTGAACCCGGGCACTTACTTCCTCAACGTCACCCCAATCGGAGACAGTGAAACGGGGCGCTCGTTTGTATCAACGACCAGCGGCGCGAACGCCATCGGGATGCCTCCGGGCAACGATCAGAATGCTTACTGGAACAGCAACTTCTTCAGTGAGGATTTCGCATCGTGCACCGAACAGGGATTTCCTTATGACTTCTCGATGGGCGTCGAAGGAACCGCTGGCGGCGGCGTCTTCGCCTTGAGCAGCACGGGTTCGCGCAAGACGGATGGCGGCTACGGCAAGTTCGATGTCACTCTGCCTGGCATTGAGGATCGCAAAGGTCCGGCCAACATCGTCTTCAACTTCTCCGGCGGCACCGTCGCGTCGGTTGACAGTTCGAGCTCGACCTGCGGCAGCATTACTGCCATGAAAATCAGCGGCAGCAGCGTCATTGTTGCTCTCGATAATAGCAGTTGCGACCAGCAGAACGTCACCGTCACTTTGACGGGCGTGCATGACACCAGCGGAGACACAGTCGCCTCAGCGAGCGCTCAAGTCGGCTTCCTGCTCGGTGACGTCGACGGCAACGGCACGGTGGATAAGACCGATCAGAACATCGTCAACTCCAACCTGCGCCAACCGGTGACCAACTCGAACTTCCGTTCCGACGTTCTCGCGAACGGCCAGATCAACGCCATGGATCGGCGTGAAGTCGGTCATAACCTAGGTCACAGCCTCTAATCGAGGAATAACATCCAATAACGTTGCGGGATCGTCCTATCCGGTCCCGCAACGTCTCAGAGAGAGTCATTCGGCCCGGCTGCCGGATGGCTCTTTTTTTTACCGTCGTTAGGCAATAGGTAAACGCGCCCTGGCCGGATTCTCGCCGGCAGCCATATTTGCGCATGCTTTACGTGGTCGGCACTCCGATTGGAAACTTCGACGACATCACCCTGCGCGCCCTCTCCGTTTTGAAATCAGCCGACCTCGTCGCGGCGGAAGATACGCGTCATTCCGGCAACCTGCTTCGCCATTTCGAAATCCGAAAACCGCTCGTCAGCTTCCATCAGCATAACGAAGCGATGCGCACCGCCGAGCTCGTCGAGCGCCTGGCGAGCGGCCAGACCATCGCGCTCGTCACCGACGCCGGCATGCCGGGATTGTCGGATCCCGGCGCACGACTGATTCGCGCCTGCATTGAACGCGCGCTGCCGTTCGTGATTGTGCCCGGCGTCTCCGCGATCACGACCGCACTTGTCGGGTCCGGTTTCGCGCTCGAGCATTTCTGCTACCGCGGTTTTCTCCCGGTGAAAAGCGGCCAGCGCGCGCGCGAACTTCTCGCCGCCGCCGAACGCGCCGAAACGACGGCATTTTTCGAATCACCTTACCGTCTCAACAAGACCTTGACCGCCTGCGCCGAATTGCTCCCGACCCGTAATCTTTGCGTCGCGCGCGAGCTCACGAAAAAATTTGAAGAGTTCCGGCGCGGTCGCGCGGCCGAGATCCTCGCGCACTACAAGGCGCATCCGGCGAAGGGGGAGATCACATTTCTCGTCGAGGGAAACGATTCCGCCTGACGATTCGCCTTCGCCGAAAATCCAGCCGGATTTCCCTTGTCAAAACCGCGGGCTTGTGGGACTGTCCACGACTTTTTCTCCACCTCATGGCTTACGCAATTATCAAAACCGGCGGCCGGCAATATCGCGTCGCGGAAGGCGAGACGATCGACGTCGATCGCCTCGATGGCGACGCGGGCGCGAAGCTCACTTTCGGCGACGTGCTTCTGCATGCCGACGGCGAGAAACTCACCCATGGCAGCCCGACCGTCGATGGCGCGAACGTGGTCGGCGAAGTGGTCGAGCAGCGCAAGGACAAAAAAGTCATCGCCTTCAAATATCGCCGCCGAAAAGGCTATCACCGCACCGTCGGTCACCGCCGCAAACTCACCCGCATCAAAATCACCGAAATCAATTTGGGTGCGAAGAAAAAGTCGGCCAGGAGCAAAAGCTCGGAGGAATAATTCATGGCTCACAAAAAGGGACAGGGCAGCGTCAAGAACGGCCGCGACAGCGTCAGCAAGCGACTTGGCGTGAAAAAATTTGGAAGCGAATCGGTCGTTGCCGGCAATATCATCATCCGCCAGCGCGGAACGAAATTTCTTCCCGGCAAAAACGTCGGCCTCGGCCGCGATTACACCATTTTCGCACTGGTCGACGGCGAGGTTCGCTTCGATCGCGCCGGTCGCCGCGTCAATGTCGTCCCGGAGACGAGCGCGCCCGCGACCTGACGATTCCTCTTTCGTTAGGCATCGTTAGGCAGAACCGTCCGGCATTCGTCGGACAGCTTCGTTTCTCATTTCCGCCGCGCACTTCAAGATTGTCGCCGGGCGTTCATTCGGGTATAACGGCCAGTTCGATGAAATACCACACCTACCTTCTCTTCGGCGCGCCCGGCAGCGGCAAAGGCACCCAGGGCCGGTCGCTCGGATCGATCCCGCGCTTTTTCCATTGCGCCTGCGGCGATGTTTTTCGCACGATCGACACCCGCACCCGCGTCGGCCGCGCTTTTCTCGATTACTCGAGCAAAGGTGAGCTGGTGCCTAACGAAATCACGGTCGAACTTTGGAAGGCGCGCATCGATTCCGCGGTCGAAGCGCACGAATTCAAGCCCGACATCGACGTGCTCGTGCTCGACGGCATCCCGCGCAATGTCGGCCAGGCCGAGATCATGGATGAATTGATCGACGTGCAAAAAGTCTTCCACCTTTCCTGCCCGAATCGCGAGGCGCTTTTTGCGCGATTGAAAAAACGCGCGCTCAAAGACAATCGCCTCGACGATGCAAACGAGGAAGTGATCAAGCGTCGTCTCCGCACTTACGAGACCGAGTCGAAACCGGTGCTCGAACATTATCGCGACCGTGTGCAAATGGTGGACGCGACCGAGCCGCCGGCTAAAGTTTTGCTGCACATTCTCGAGACGGTCGCGAATGGCAATCATGAGCCAGCAGCAGCAATTTGAAAATTTCACCGCTTCCAGCCTTTACTGCGAGAAATGCAAGACCGCGATGCCGGTGCGCGAGCGGCTCCTCCTCGTCCTGCCCGATCGCGAACTTTACGATTACCTTTGCACCGGCTGCGGCTCGTCCGTCGGTCAGCGCGAAGTCACCGCCGGCGATAAATTGATGGCCCGCGAGGCGACGCGCCGCGTCCCGGCCACAGCGATCGCGCCGCGCGGACCCGCGCGCTGACGAATGCGGATCGTCTTCATCGGCACGGGCGCGATCGGCCTGCCGACGTTGCGCGCACTGATTGATTCGCAGCACGAGATCATCGGCGTCGTCACGCAGCCGGATAAACCGGCCGGCCGCGAACAAAAGCTCCAGCCCTCGCCGATCAAGACCGAGCTCGTTAGGCAAAATCTGCCGATCTTGCAGCCGCGCCGCATTCGGGAAGAAAACGCAGTCGCAGAAATCCGCGCGCTCGCGCCCGAGATCATCGTCGTTATGGCTTACGGACAGATCCTGCCCGCGAGCGTGCTGCAAATTCCCACGATCGCCTGCCTCAATCTGCACGCCTCGCTCCTCCCGCGACATCGCGGCGCCGCGCCCATCCAGGCCGCGATCGCGGCCGGCGACCACGAGACCGGCATCACCGTCATGCATATGGATGAAGGTCTCGACGCCGGCGAAATTCTTCTCCAATCGCGCTTGGCGATTGCGCCTAACGAGACCGGAGGCTCGTTGCACGATCGGCTCGCCCAGCTCGCGCCGCTGGCTTTTCGCGACGCGCTCGATCAACTTGCGCGCGGATCCGCGCCAAAGATTCCGCAGGACGAAACACTCGCGACGTACGCGCCAAAACTCGATCGCGAAAACGGTCGCATCGATTGGAACGAGTCGGCAGAAACGATCGAACGAAAAATCCGCGCCTACGATCCGTGGCCGGGCGTGTTCACGACTCTGCGCGACGTGAACGAAAAATCCCGGCAACTGAAAATTTTTCGCGCGACCGCTCTTTCGAGCTCGCCTAACGAACCCGGGTCAGTCTCGCGGCCTAATGAGTCGACAATCGTCGTCGCGACCGGCGACGGCTCGCTGCGACTTGACGAAATTCAGCTCGAAGGCCGACGCCGGATGAGCGCGGCGGAGTTTTTTCGCGGTTTTTCCTCCCCAATTTCAAATTTCTGATCGATCATCGCCCGCGATGGAGACAGCAGCTTACAAACGCATCGTTCTAAAATTGAGCGGCGAAGCTCTGCGCGAGGCCAGCGGACGCGACACGATCTCGCCGCAAATCGTGACCGAGATCGCGCGCCAGGTGCAGGATGTCCTTTCGTTAGGCGTGCAGATTTCGATCGTGATCGGCGGCGGAAACATCTGGCGCGGTCTCGCCGCGAGTCATCGCGGGATGGACCGCACGACCGCGGATTACATGGGCATGCTCGCCACCGTCATCAACGGCCTCGCCTTGCAAAGCCAGCTCGAACAAAGCGGCGTCGTCACCCGCGTCCAGACCGCGATCGAAATGCAAAACGTCGCCGAGCCCTTCATCCTGCGCCGCGCCATCCGTCATCTCGAGCGCGGCCGCGTCGTCATCTTCGTCGCCGGCACGGGCAGTCCGTACTTTTCCACGGACACGACGGCGGCGTTGCGCGCGAGCGAGATCGGCGCCGATGTCATTCTCAAGGCGACAAAGGTCGACGGGATTTACGATCGCGATCCCGTGAAGCACGACGACGCGCAACGCTACGAGCGCATCACTTACACCGAGGCCCTAACAAGAAGATTGGAGGTGATGGACTCGACCGCGTTCAGTCTTTGTATGGACAACAAAATCCCGATCGTCGTTTTCAACATGAACAAACCAACCAATATTCGCGATGCCGTTCTGGGCCGCGCCATCGGCACGTTCGTCTCCGAATAGCGATTGCCAATTTCATCGCGGCAGCTTTGATTCAACGGAATTTTATGAGCGCGGAAGACATTCTCCTCGAAGCCGAGATGGCGATGGAAAAAAGCGTCGAATACATGATCCACGAATTCGCATCGGTGCGCACAGGCAAGGCGTCGCCCGCCTTGGTCGAGAACGTCGATGTCGACGCCTACGGATCGTCGATGAAATTGAAACAGCTCGCGCTCATCACCACGCCCGAGCCGCGCCTGCTTGTGGTGCAACCTTTCGATGCCTCGACCGTGCGCGAGATCGAGAAAGCGCTTAAGGAATCGAAACTCGGCATCACGCCTTTGGTTGACGGAAAAATCATTCGTCTCCCCGTGCCGGAATTGTCGGAAGAGCGTCGCAAGGAACTTGTCAAAGCGCTCAAGCAAATGGCCGAGGAAGCGCGCGTCCGTGTGCGCAGCAATCGTCGCACAGCGATGGACGAAGCGAAAAAAATGGAGAAGGCGGGCGAGGCAACCGAGGACCAGTTGCGCGATACGGAAGCGGAGATTCAAAAACTGACCGACCGATTCGTGAAATCGATCGACGATCACTTCGAGCGCAAAGATGCCGAGGTGATGAAGGTCTGACGCTCGGTTTTTCGTTAGGCGTTAGGCAAGCGCGGCGCTCGCCGTGACGACTTCTTCGACTGTGACCGCTTTCATGCAGCGAAAATCGAGCGGGCATTCGCGCAGAAAACAAGGACTGCACTCCACCTGCCGCCTAACGACGACGTCTTTCTCGCCTAACGGGCCCGTCAACCGCGGCTCGGTCGAGCCAAAAACTGCCAGCACCGGCACATCGAGCAGCATCGCGAGATGCATCGTGCCGGTATCGTTGGTGAGGAGAAATTCGCAACGCCGCAAATTTTCGATCAACTCGTCGAGCGTTGTTCGGCCGATCAAGTTCGTGCAATTCTCGCCCAGCGCAGCGGCGATCGGCGCTCCGACCGCTTCGTCTTTCGCCGTCCCAAAAAGAATCCAGTGACCGCCGATCGCCGCTGCAGTTTCGGCGAAACGTTCCGGCAGCCAGCGTTTCGCCGGCCCATATTCCGCGCCCGGGCAGAGACCGAACACGCGCTGGCCCTCGCGATTTACGGAGGGCGCGATCGCGATTTTTTCGAACGCCGCCTTTACACCTAACGAACGCGCGAGATCGAGATAATGCTCGACTTGGTGCGGTGGCGGACCCGGCCGCGAAATTTTCGGGGCGATTTGATTCAGCAGCCAGCGCCGTTGATGGCCGGCGTAACCAACTCTTCGCGGAATACCGGCGAACCAGAGCTCGAGCGCGCTGCGGAAAGAGTTTGGAAACGCAATTCCGACGTCGAAAGGCGCCGTGCGTCGCAAGACTCGCCGAGCCTCGCCTAACGAATTCTTGCCTAACGAAATCACGTCGTCCACTTCTGCGACCAGCTTCCAAACCGCGGCGATTTTTTCGGGAGCGAGAATGGTGATGTGCGCGTCGGGCCGGCCGCGTTTGATCGCACGCACCGCCGGAATGCTAATGATGCTGTCGCCTAACCAATTGCTGGAGCGAATGAGAATGCGAAACGGTTGCAACTTCCTGCCGTCGCCAGGCAAAAAAATCCCCCGCTTGTATTCGGCGAGGAGCCAGTTCGGGTTCGGCGTTTTCCAGCGGTTGTGAACCCAAAACCAATCGCCTGGGGCGCGACGAATCTCGTCCGCGATCACTTCGTTCGCGCGCGCTGTCAAGGAGCCGATGCTGTCGTTAGGCTGATCGAAGGCCGACGTCACTCTCATTCGCCATCTCGCCGTTCCGTCGGTGTAAATCGAAGCGGCCATCAAGACCGCGCCCGTCCGTTTGCAGAGCACCGCCGGCAACGGCGTGGTCGAGGCGAGCCGGTCAAAAAAAGGCGTCCACATTCCATGGTCGCCCGCATGTTGATCGCACAAAATCCCGATCAATCCGCCGCGGCGAAGCAGGCGAATCGCTTCCTGAAAGCCTTCGCTGCGATCGAACGCGGTCACGCCAAAACGCGTTCGCTGTTTGCGCACGAAGTCATCGACGCGGCGATTGCGCAGTTTTTGATAAACGGTGCCGAGCGGCGCATAGGAGACAAAATGCGGCATGAGCTGCGCGAAAAGTTCCCAGTTGCCAAGATGACTGAGCGCAAGCACGACCGGCCGCCCGGCCCGCAGGTGCCGATGGATTTCGTCGAGGCCTTCAGTGGTGACAAACTCCGCCGCAGCCTCGGGCGCAAGCGCGTTCAGCTTCAGGCCGCAGAGAAGATTTGCGCCGAGATTTTGAAAATGCTGACGAACAATGCGACGCCGTTTCGTGGCGGAAAATTCCTCGCCGAAAGCGATGCGAAGATTGCGCCGCGCGAGCCGGCGATATTGTGGAAGAACCAGCCACGCGACCGCGCCAACAATTTTCCCGAGCGAAAAAACTACGCCCAACGGCAGCGCGACGATTAAGAGGAGGATCGCGCGATAGCAGAGATAAACGAAAAAATCGATCATGCCGAGCAGCCGCACGCCGGCCGGGGAGGAGTGCGGCTGCATCGTAAATTTACCTGCGAGTGCCTGCAATCATTATAATATGGCGTCATGTCGGGCCGCTTTTCCCGGACCTCGAGAGCAGATTTCGCGCGCGAAGTTGCGCGCAAACTCGCGCCCGCACGATTGCTTCTCGTCGGCGCGGAAGCAGCCCAGCTCGCGGCCGACTGGCGCGACACCGCGATCGAGAAAATTATTTTCGAGAACCTCGCGGCGGTCGAATCGCCCTGGCAAAACGGAAGCTCGCCCCATTTCGATCTCGCGATCTGGATTTATCCCGCGGCCGACGACGAGTCGGAAAATTCGCGGTCTTTTGCGCGCCTAACGAACTCCGCTCGCGATCTTTTACTCATTCCGGCCGTTGCCGCTGATGCCTCGAAACGTCGCCCGGATTTGGTCCGGCAATTTCTGACGCTCGGGTTTTTTCCCGACTACGCCTCGGAAATTATCGAGCTCGAGCCGGACGCGGTCCTGCTCCGTCGCGATGCGGTCGAATCGCCGGTTTCTCTCGTGCCGGAAATCGAGGCTGGATTCGCGCGCGTCAACGCGCACCTGCACGGGCTCGAGCGAAGTTTGCGCACGCGTCTCTCCGAACTGGAGGCCGCCGATCTGCACATCGCACGCCTCGAAGAAAAGGTTTTGCTGTTAAAAAAAGCAAAGCGCGATTTGAAACAATTGAAGGCGGAGAAACAGGCGCTACGCAAATCGCCCGAGCGCAAAATCGGCCAGGTCCTGCTCGCGCCCTACCGGCTTCCGGAAAAACTCATTCGACAGATTCGCAAGCGCTCGCCGCGAGCCGTGGATGACCCGCGAAAGTCGGCGTCGCCTAACGAATACGAGCGCTGGCTGCGGCAACATCAGGCGACGCCGGCGGAATTGACGCAGATGCGCGAGGAGTCGCGCACGTTCGCCTCGCGCCCGCTCGTCAGCGTGATCACGCCGATTTTCAATACGCCGGCGGACTGGCTTGAAGAGATGATCGAGTCGGTGCGCGCGCAGACTTACGAAAATTGGGAACTGATGTTGATCGATGACGGCTCGACCGAACCGACGGCGATCGAGGCGCTCGATCGTCTCGCCGCGACCGACGAGCGCATTCATCTTTTGCGGCAGGAAAAAAACGCGGGCATTTCCGGGGCTTCAAATCGCGGGATTGAAGCGGCTGCCGGCGACTGGGTCGGTTTTCTCGATCACGACGATCTGCTCGAGCCGGACGCGCTTTTTCAAAACGCGAAATTGCTTCAGCAAAATCCGGACGCCGATCTGATTTATTCCGACGAGGACAAACTGACGGAAATCGGTTTCGACGCCCCCTTTCTCAAGCCGGATTGGTCGCCCGATTTTTTTCTTTCCTACAATTACATTTGCCATTTCACGGTTATTCGGCGCGCACTCGTTAGGCAACTGGGCGGGCTGCATTCCGAATTCGATTTCGCGCAGGACTACGATCTTTACCTTCGCGTCATGTCTGCGACCTCGCGCATTTATCACATCCCGCGGGTGCTTTATCACTGGCGGCGGAGCGCCAATTCCACCGCGACGAATCTGCGCGTAAAACCGCAGGCGCTCGACGCCGCGCGCGGCGCGCTCGAGGCTTATCTCGCGCGCTCCGGCGTGCGCGGACACGTCGCGGTCGATTGGAACACGCACGGCTTTCGGATTCGGCGCGAAATTTTGGAGGAAAAACGAATCGCCATCATCATCCCGACGCGTGACCGGATTGATCTGCTCGCGCGTTGCATCGCCAGCGTCGAAGCCAAGACCGTCTACGAAAAATACGAGATCGTGATCGTCGATAACGACAGCCAATCGGACGAGGCGCGCGAATATTTCGCGCAGACGCGACACCGCGTCCTCCATTTTTCCGGGCCGTTCAATTACGCGGCGATCAATAATTTTGCCGTCGAAAAAATCGACGCGCCCTGGCTCTTGTTTCTCAACAACGATGCCGAAGTGATCGCGAGCGAATGGCTGACCGCGATGGCCGAGCACGTGCAGCGTCCCGAAATCGGCGCGGTCGGCGCGCGCCTGCTTTTTCGCGACGACACCATCCAGCACGCCGGCATCGTCCTAGGCGTGCGCGGCATGGCGAAGCATTCGTTCCTGGGTTTTCCCGCGGAATCGCCCGGCGTCTGCCGACAACTCCAGGTCACGCGCAATTACAGCGCGGTCACGGCGGCCTGCATGCTGACGCGCCGCGACGTGTTCGAAGAAGTCGGCGGATTTGATGAAGAGCGGTTGCCGGTCATCTTCAACGATGTTGATCTCTGCCTGAAAATGCGCCGCGCCGGTTACCTCGTCGTCTACACGCCCTTCGCGAAGTTGTATCACGACGAATCAGCCTCGCGCCGGCCTAGCGTCGAGCCGGTCGAAACCGAAGTCCTGCGCACCCGCTGGCCCGCGGAGGTCGAGCGCGATCCGTTTTATCACCCGAGTCTTTCGCGCGAGCAGGCTGACTTCTCGTTAGGCGAACCACGCCCCGCACGTCATGAAAAATAAATCTTCCGATCTCTGGTGCGGCCTAACGAATGAAGCACGAGCCGCCTTGAGCGTGCGCGACTACGATGCGCGCACCCTCGCCGAACAGATCGCGGAAGCGGGAGTCGACGCGGGCAAACTCGCCGCCGCCGATCGACAGCAACCAGAAATCGTGCGGGCCTGGATTCCGGGCGTGGAGGTTTTTGCGCGCGCGATTTATCCGCAACGGCACCGCGGGTCGTTTGGCGAGTTCGTTAGGCGCGATGAGGGTCCGCTCGCGCGGATCCGGCTTTGGCCGAAACAATGGGCGGCCGCACGCATGTTCGTTCAGACCGCGAAAGGTTTTCACATTCATCCGCCGCGTATTCCGGCGGAAACTTCGCCTGACGAATGGTTCCAGCGGCTCTTTGTTCGCGAGCCGGAAAATTTTGCCGCGCGGCCTTACGACGATGAGCAATGGGACGTGATGTTTTTTGTCCAGGGCCGGGCGGAAATGATTTTGCACGAAGCCCGCGCCGGATTGCCGCGGCGCACGATGCGCATTTTCATCGACGGCGACAATCACCGCTCGCCGGACAACGCCGCGGTCGTCATTCCGCCGGGCGTCGCGCACGCCATCCGCGTCGAAGGCTCGGAAGATTTAATCATGGTTTACGGCACGAGCACTTCCTTTTTGCCGGAAGCCGAAGGCCGGATCGCGAGCGAGATCGAAATCGCGCAGTTGCCGGAATCCTGGCAAAAGTTTCTTCATCGTTAGGCGCCAGACAGCGGCAGGATGAAACGCCAGTTCGATCCGGCCGAGCCGGAATGGATGGATCGGACGCAGCCGGTTTCGCCGGAGTTAATTGCCGACCTGGGCAATCTGCGCGCACTTAATCGCCACTTCGGCAGCTACCGGCTCACTCGTCATTTTTTGCGCCGCTGGATTCGGCCTAACGAACGCCTGCACATCATCGATCTGGCGACCGGTTCCGGCGACATTCCGCGTCTTGCGGTCGAGTTCGCGCGCGAAATCGGAGCCTGCCTCACGATCGACGCCGTCGATTCGCAACCATCGACGATTGAGATCGCGCGCGAACTCAGCGAGAGCTTTCCCGAGATTCATTTTCATTGCGCCGACATCCGGGAGTTTGGCGACAAGAAATCCTGCGACATCGTGTTTTTTTCGCTCGCGCTTCATCATTTCAGCCGCGACGACGCGATCGCATTGCTCCGGCGCTGTCGCGACCTTTCGCGGGGCAAAGTGCTCGTGGCCGATCTTCGCCGCGGCTGGTTCGCGAAAATGGGCGTCGATCTCCTGACCACCTTCATCTGGCGCCAGCCGATGACGCGAAACGACGCGCGGGTTTCGGTGGCACGCGCGTTTACCTTTCGCGAAATGGACGAGCTCGCGCGCGCGGCGGGCTGGCGCGACTTTGGGCATCGGCGTTTCCGTTTCGCGCGTCAGGCAATCTGGCTGGAAAAATGAAAATCCTTTCGACCATTGCGGAGCTGCGGGCGCATCCGCGCGACAGAAAGAAAATGCGCGTGCTGGTTCCGACGATGGGCGCGCTGCACGCGGGACATGTCTCCCTCGTTAGGCTGGCGCGCGCGCACGCCGGCGCGGAGGGCGAAGTCGCGGTCAGCATTTTTGTCAATCCGTTGCAATTCGAACCGGGCTCCGACTTCGCGCGCTATCCGCGGCCGGAGGCGGTGGACGAAGAAATTTGTCGCGTGGAAGGTGTCGATCTCGTTTTTCGCCCGACGCCTAACGAGATGTATGCCGACGATCGCTCGACTGTTATCGAGGAAACAAAATTATCCGAGCGGCTTTGCGGCACGGCGCGACCGGGACATTTTCGCGGCGTCGCGACGGTGGTGACGAAACTTTTTCATCTTCTCCAACCGGACGCGGCGGTTTTCGGCGAGAAAGATTTTCAACAACTGGCCATCGTTAGGCGAATGGTGCGCGATCTCGATTTTCCGGTGGAGATTATTTCCGGACCGATCGTGCGCGAGTCCGACGGTCTCGCCCTCAGCTCCCGCAATCAATATCTCAACGCCGATGAACGCGCGCAGGCGCCGATCATTCGCGCGGCGTTGCTCGCGGCGGCGCAATCGCAGGAGAAAAATTCCGGGAAGCTCGCCGCATTCGTTAGGCAGCAAATCGAATCCGCGTTGCTCGCCCGGATCGATTACGTGGAAATTGTCAGCGCGGAAGATTTGCGGCCGCGCCTGACGATCACACCGCGCACCCTCCTCGCGGTCGCGGTCTTTTTTGGCCGGACTCGTTTGATCGATAACATTCTGCTCGAATGAGGGAGTTCGATTTCGTCGTCATCGGCAGCGGCATTGCGGGCCTGACCTTCGCGCTCAAGGCCGCGCAACATGGCCGCGTCGCGATCGTGACGAAACGCAAAGGCGTCGACTCGAACACCGCCTGGGCGCAAGGCGGCGTCGCCTGCGTGACGAGCGATGAAGATTCGTTTGCGCTGCACATTCGCGACACCCTCGAGGCCGGCGCGGGTTTGTGTGATCGCGCGGTTGTGGAAACCGTGGTGAAGGAAGGTCCCGAGCGCGTGCGCGACTTGATGGAACTCGGTTTGCATTTCGACGAGCGCGATGTTTCCGGCCATCGCGAGCTCGATCTCGGTCGCGAAGGCGGCCACTCGAAACGGCGCGTGCTGCACGTGCACGATCTCACCGGTTTCGAAATTGAAACGACGCTGCTCAACGCGGTTTTGGCGTCGCCGAATATCGAGCTGCTCGAAAATCACATGGCGGTCGATCTCATCACCGCGACAAAGCTCGGCTTCGCGAGCGACGATCATTGTCTCGGCGCGTACGTTCTCGATGAAATTTCCGGCGCGGTCGAGACGCTGCGTACCGACCGGCTCGTGCTCGCGACCGGCGGTTGCGGGAAGGTTTATCTTTACACGACCAATCCGGCGATCGCGACGGGCGACGGCGTGGCGATGGCATGGCGCGCGGGCGCACTGATCGCGAACATGGAGTTCATCCAGTTTCATCCGACCTGCCTTTTTCATCCGCACGCGAAATCGTTTCTCATTTCCGAAGCGGTGCGCGGCGAAGGCGGAATTTTGCGCAACAACAAAGGCGAAGATTTTATGGCGCGGGCGCATCCGCGCGCTTCGCTCGCGCCGCGCGATGTCGTCGCACGCACGATCGACGCGGAGATGAAACGGACCGGCGCGCAGTGCGTGTTTCTCGATATCACGCAGCAGTCGCGAGAATTTTTGCAGGAGCGTTTTCCGCACATTTACGAGACCTGCCTGCGTTACGGCATCGACATGGCGAAGGAGCCGATCCCGGTCGTGCCGGCGGCGCATTATCAGTGCGGCGGAATCAAGACGAACATCGATGGCGCGACCAGTTTGCCGGGACTTTTCGCGATCGGCGAAGTTGCCTGCACCGGCCTGCACGGCGCGAATCGGCTGGCGAGTAATTCGCTCCTCGAAGGCCTCGTCCTCGCCCATCGCGCCTGCGCGGCACTCGTTAGGGCGAAACGGCCGGCGCATCTGGCCGGTTCGATTTCGCTCCCGGAATGGAAACCGGGCGAAGTGCAAAACGTCGACGAGTTGGTCGTGATTTATCACAACTGGGACGAAATCCGGCGACTGATGTGGGATTACGTCGGGATCGTGCGCACGACGAAGCGGCTGCAACGTGCAAGCGCGCGCTTGCGCAATTTGCTGCGCGAGATTCAGGAATTTTATTGGAATTTTCGCGTCACGGTCGATCTGCTCGAGCTGCGCAACCTGGCCACGGTCGCGGCGCTGATCGTCGATTCGGCGTTGAGCCGGAAGGAAAGTCGAGGCTTGCATTTTACGCTCGATTATCCGGAAATGAATGACGACGCGTTTCGTTGCGACACCTTGCTCAGCCGTCGTTAGGCACGAGGGAACGGTTCGTGCTAAAATGGAACGGGAAACAAGACTTGCCTGAGCGAGCGATTCGGTTACAAACGAAAGCGCGATGTTTACGAAACGAACGAAAATTTTCGGCGCGGCGCTGCCGTTGCTCGTCGCGGGCGTCGCCGTTTCGCTCGCGCAATCGCCTTACGAGAGTAGCGCCGACTTCGCGAAATACGCGATGAAGCTGCGTGCGCAGGCGTTGCTCAAGGCCGAGCCGCAGGTTTTCGTGCCGACGACCTCGCGCTTCTCGACTTCGCGTTACCCGTGGAAGACCGACATCGTGACGACGATTTTTTGGATCGGAGAAAACGCGACCGTGAACAACCCGGTGCCGAACCACAAAAGCTCGTGGGATCCGGATTGGACGCAAAACTACGGCGGCTTCGACGATCCCGATTCCGCGCATCGGCACGATTACATCCCGATCAATTTCATCCCGCGGCAGAATCCGTTTTACTGCGCGCTGCCTTATAACGACGTCACGCACGGGCAATTCAAACCGGAAGCGCCGATCGTCGTCCCGTGGTTCCGCGAAGCGGTCGTGCAGCAGGGCCATTCGGTTTGCAAGGATCGCTGG
The DNA here is from genome assembly GCA_036490335.1 of Chthoniobacterales bacterium. Classification (GTDB taxonomy): domain Bacteria; phylum Verrucomicrobiota; class Verrucomicrobiia; order Chthoniobacterales; family UBA10450; genus Palsa-1392. The sequence continues at coordinate 146,484 of DASXEB010000023.1, read as the reverse complement.
CTCGCGATCCGGCACGGCAACCGCGTCTGCTATGCGCAGTGGGAGGATTGCGGGCCGTTTCGCACCGATCATTATCAATACGTTTTTCAAAACGACCGGCCGAAACCGAATCTCAATCACGGCGCCGGGCTCGATGTCTCGCCCGCGGTGCGGGATTATCTCGGGCTCGGAAATATTTCGCTCAACGACTGGCAATTCGTGGACGTGCGCGACGTTCCGCCGGGTCCGTGGCGCAATTACGGCGACAACAATAATTTCGTGATCGCGCGCCGGCAAACGGAGCAGCGGCTGGCAGAAGAATACCCCACGAAAACAAAGGCGAAAAAACAGTAGCCTAGCGAATCCGCCTGACGATGCCTAACGAGTCGCGCTTATTGGTGACGCGTCAGCTCGGCGGTTAACTGCGCGAAGCTTTTCTCAATCTCGCGCACGCGCTCGAGCAGTGGATCGTAGCGTTTTCGCTCCGCCGCGCAGAAGGCGCGCAACGGTTGAAAGACCGAGCCGATCTCGGCATAAAAAAGATCGATTGCATGTTGCAGTTGTTCTTCGATCGCGCGCACCAGCTCGTCGCGTTTCGCGTCCATCTGGCGGTGATACTCGGAAAGAATTTTCCGCCTGCGGCCAAACGCGACCAGCGTTCCCGCGACAAAAGCGGAGGCCGCGACGATGCCGGTGACATCGGCGACCGCCGCGCTGCTCATCGCCGCAATCACCGTCACGAGGCCGCCCGCCGCGGCGACGCCGGCCGGCACGCGCATCCAATTTCCGGTCTCGCGAAACATCCGCTCAAGCTGCGCTTCCATGCCGCGACCGGCGATCCGTTCGACGAGCGTGAGCTGAATCGATTGCAGCAGCTCGCGGCGTTGTCGCGCGAAATCGGGAATCGTCTGGCTGACCTGCATGCGCGCGTCGCCGGCAAGTTGGCTTTCGATCGTGTCCTGCAACTGCGGCCACAAACCGCGCAGATCGGTCTCGAGAAGTTGGAGCGCATTTTCGACCTGCGGTTGAATCAATTCGCGCATTTTGCTTTCGAGATCGGACTGAAATTTTTGCTGCCACTCCGATTTCCCAAAGACGAGCCGCCACGTCCGCCAGAAGGAAAGATTTTGTTCGAGCAATTGCCGCCCTTCTGCTTCGCAACGACGACATGCCTGCTCGATCCCGCGCAAAAATCCGCCGACCTGGCGCAAGGTTTGTTCTTTGCGCGAAGCGAGAACGCCTTCGAGCCGGCCGAGCTGTTCCTCGTCGCGCACGATCGTCGCGAGAAGGTTGCGCACCCGCAGCGCGCTGTCGGTCAGGATGACGGTCGCGGTGCGAGCGGTCGAAACGAGTTTGCGCAAACCGTGGCGCGATTGATCGACCATCAAATTCACATGCTGCTCGAAGGGGCCGAACCGGCTTTCTTCCCAAAGCCGTTCCTTGTCCAAACCAGTCGTGCGCGCGAGCAGCGCCTTCCGCGCGGAGACGGCGAAAATCGGTGGCGCGAATCCGAGTTTTTCATTCGCGGTGTCGCGCAGATGCTGCTCGATCACTTCGATCTCGTTAGGCTCGCGCAGATCGGCTTGCTGCAAAACGAAGACCACATTTTTCAGCCACTTTTGATTGACGAACTTGAGCAGCTCCCACGCCGACGCGCCCCACGGATTAACGACGGAAAAAACGAAGAGAACAAGGTCGGCGCGCGGGATGAAATTCTCCGTGATCTCCTGATGCCGCGCGACCATCGTGTTTGTGCCCGGCGTGTCGACGACGTTGAAATTCTCCAGAAACGCGATCGGCTCGTAGCGCTCTGTGACCTGCGCGGAAACATCGACGCTCTCTTCACGCGCGCCGTGTTTGAAAATGTAAACCCGATCGGTCGCGGGCAGGACGTCGACTTTGCAAAACTCCTGGCCAAAAAGGGCGTTGAGCAGCGATGATTTTCCCGCCTTCACTTCGCCGACGACGACAAACAAAAGCGGCTCCCGAATGTCCTTGAGCAAGTTCTGGATCGTGTCGAGCATGACCGGCTCGCGCTGCATGTCGGCCGTGAGTTTGAGGAGCGCAGCTTCGGTGCGATTGCGCAACTGCAAATAGAAGTCGGCGAGCATGCCGGCGACTACGGTTTCGTTAGGCTGGGAGCGGGCGTGGCAGTCGGTGACGGCGCGGGCGAGGCGCTGGGCGTCGCGCCTTCAGTCGCGTCCTGCGCGGGCTTCGGTTTTCCCATCGCGATTAATTCCGAAACGGTGACGAACTTGAAACCTTTCGCCTGCAATTGATCGAAAGTCGCGGGCATTGCCGCGATCGTTCCGGGATGAATGTCGTGCGACAAAATGATCGAGCCCGCACGCGTTTGCCTAACGATGCGGCTGGTCACGACGGCCGGGCCCGGATTTTTCCAATCGAGCGGATCGACGTCCCAAAGAATGACCGTGTAGCCGAACTCGGAATGAATCCATTGCTTCTGCCGCGCGGTGATCGAGCCGTAAGGCGGCCGCATCAAAGTCGGCCGCTGTCCGATCGCGGCCCGAATCGTGTCGTCGGTTTCTTGCAGTTCGCGCCGCACGCCTGCGTCCGACATTTTCCCCAGCGCCGGATGAGTCCAGCTGTGGTTGCCAATTTCGTGACCTTCACGCATTTCGCGCTGCAAAATCTCCGGATGCCGCGCCGCGTTTTCGCCGATGACGAAAAAGGTCGCGTGAATGTGGTGGGCGGCGAGGATGTCGAGCAATTTCGGCGTCAGTTTTTCGCTCGGGCCGTCGTCGAAAGTCATCGCGATGTATGGTCCATCGACGTGCACCGCGCTGTAACTAAGCGCATGCGGCGAAGGCATGGGCGTGACCGAGGGCGCGGGCGAATTTTGCGCACCGACCGCCACGCGCAGAAAAAAAGCGAAAAGAAAAGTCAGCCAGCGGCCGAGGGCGAAGCGGTGCGATTTCACGTGCGAGATTGGTGTAATTAGCAGAGCGACCTGCCAACGCAAGCGAGCGAGCCTCGCTGGCGCGGCTCGGCGCCGGAAATTCCGTATCGAAGTTTGGCAATCAACCTGCTCTTCAAACCTCGATGGCTTTCGACTTCAATTCTCCTGGCGACCACGACCACCACCTTCCAGCCTCGCGCTTGTTTGCCTGAACGAATGAAAATTTTGCTCGTCGAAGAAGCCGCGGCGACACGACGACGCTTGACTGGATTGCTCGAGAAACAAGGACACCAGGTCACGACTTGCGACGGCCTCGCGCAGGCGAAGGCGGCGCTCGAACGCGACGCATTTCCGCTGCTCATCCTCGGATCGATTTTGCCGGACGAGAACGCGCTTTATTTTTGTCGCAAATTGCGCGAGCGCGACGGAGGCGACGGAATTTTCATCCTCATGAGCGCAGACCAGGCGATTTCCGCCGATGTGAAAGCGGCGCTCGCCGCGGGCGCGAACGATTACCTGACGAAACCGTTCCAACCCGACGAGCTCGCGCTTCGCCTCGCGGTCGCGGAAAACGAAATCGCAAAAATCGGCGCGCGGCGAAAGACGGACGCGACGCTCGAGGAAACGACGGCGCGCGTGAATGAAATCGTGGACAAGACGAGCGAGGGCTTTTTCGCGCTCGATCGCGAATGGAACGTGACGACGGCGAACGCGAAAGCGGAGCAGGCGCTCGGCCTCGATCGCGCGCAGCTTCTCGGCAAAAATTTTTGGGAAAGCTTTCCCGCCCTGGCAGGCTCGGCCTTCGAGGAAAATTGCCGCAAGGCTATGAGCGAACAAAGCGCGCTCCAATTTGAGACTTCGGTTGAAGGTGATCTCGCCTGTTTTGAAGTGCGCGCCTACCCGAGCAGCCGCGGCATTTTGATTTTCTTCCGCGACATCAGTGACGCGCGCCGGATGAAAGAGCAGCGCCTTACGGCGAACAAACTCGATTCGTTAGGCAAATTCGCCCGCGGGATCGCGCACGATTTGAACAACGCGCTTGCGGTTGTGTCCGGCAAGCTCCGGCTCGCGGAGCTCGAGGCGCCCGCGCACGATGGGAGTCTGCTTGGCTTTATCGGAGAGGCGCGGTCCGCCGCGCGAAAGGCGGAGCGTCTTTCCGGGCAGCTGTTGATTTTCGCAAACGGCGAACCGTCGCAAAAAAAACTTATCCCGATCGCGGAGCTCGTGCGCAAAGCGGCGGAATTTTCTCTGCGTGGCTCGGAGCTACGCGCGCAATACGAAATCGCCGATGATCTCGCTCGCGCGGAAGCGGACCCGCAGCAGCTCGAGCAGATCGTGCATGCGCTGGTGCTGAACGCGCGCGAAGCGGTCCCGAATGCGGGTACGATCGCGATCGCGGCACAGAATCATTCGGCGAACGAGTCGAGCGGTCTGCCGGTCGAAGCCGGCTCATATCTAAAAATTTCGATTGCCGATCGCGGGCCCGGCGTTGCCGACGAAAGTATCGCGCAAATTTTCCAACCGTATTTCACAACCAAGCCGGACGCGAGCGGCCTCGGTCTCGCGATTGCGAATTCGCTCGTGAAAAAGCAGGGCGGGTTTCTCCATCTGGAAAAAAACTCGTCCGCCGGCGCGACCTTCAGCTTTTACCTGCCCGCGATCTCCACATCGTTAGTCAAAGAAGTTTCCCCGCCGAACGAAAATGCCGAGAGCAAAAGAGCGAAGCGCGTTCTGGTGATGGATGATGAGGCGACGATCCGTGAGCTGACGGCGCAATTGCTCGCGACGATGAATTACGATGTCACGACGGTGACCGAAGGTGAAGGGGCGGTGCGCGCATACGCGCAGGCGGCGCAGGAGGGCCGCGGTTTCCACGCCGTGCTCCTCGACGCGACGGTGCGCGGCGGTCTCGGCGGAGCGGAGACGATCGCGCGCCTGCGCGAATTCGATCCGAATGTGAACGCGATTATTTGCAGCGGTTATTCCGACGCGGCGCAGATGTCGGAATTTCTCGGCTGTGGTTTTCGGGCGGCATTGCCGAAGCCGTTTACGCGGCGGGAGCTGGCGGCAGTTTTGGAAGACGCGCCGGAAGCGGATGCAGCCGCAGTTCGTTAGGCAAGCCTAACTTTGCGGGAGTTTCTTCAGCTCGTCAATAAAGGCCGGCGCGCCGCCCTCCTCATAGCCAAGCTCGCCGACCTGTTTCCCGTTGCCATCCAAAACCACGATGGTGGGAAATCCCTGAATGCTGAATTTCTGCGCGAGTTCCTCGTTTTGCTTTCTCACTTCCGGAGCGAGGGTTTTCCCGCGCGGAAAATCGATCGTGACGAGCACGAGATGGTCCTTGGCGTATTTCTCAAACTCGGCCTGACTAAAAACTTCGGCGTGCAGCTTTTTGCACCAGATGCACCAGTCCGAGCCGGTGAAATCGATGAGCAAAAGTTTATGGCTCGCCTTCGCCTCTGCCTGCGCCTTGCTAAAATCGGACGACCACGCCGCCTCGCCGCGTGCGTTAAGAAACGCGAGCGAACAAAGTGCGGCGGCGAGCAGAGCTGAACGAAAAGTTTTCACTCCAGATATTTCGTCGATGTCGGGCCGGGCCGCAAGTCTCGCCCCACTGCTTGAGCACGGAGATGCGGCGCGCATTTCCCAACGGCGCGATCGCAGGCGAAAGCGCGCCCGCGGACAGATGCGCTGTCCGCGGGCAAAAAAATTACCCTTGGCTCAATTCGTTAGGCCAGCGCGGACTCGTTAGGCTTTGAGGTGGCCCGAGACGAGTTTCGTCATCTCGAACATGCTCACCTGGCTTTTGCCATTGAAGACCGGGCGCATCGCTTCGTCGGCGTTGATTTGCGTCCGGACTTTCTTGTCCTGCAGGCCGTTCTTCTTGATGTAAACCCAGAGCTTTTTCGTGAGTTCCGAGCGCGGAAGAGGCTTCGAGCCGACGATGGCGGCGAGCTTGTCATCCGGTTGCACGGGTTTCATGAATGCGGCGTTAGGCTTACGTTTCGAGGGTGTTTTTGTCGCAGTGGTTTTGGGCATAGAGGCTGATTAATCGCTGCGCCAGCAGAGAGCAATACTAAATTTTACGAGGGACAAAAATTTTTCCGCGCCTTTAGACTCCGCGGCGCACCACGATCGCCGCCAGATCATCGGGCAACGCGCCAGCTTTTTCCGGCGCGGCTTGTTCGATCACGCGCGTGAGCAAGCTGAGCGCGCTCGTTCCGCTGCCATCGATCGACGCGCGCAAACGTTCCGGCGTCCAGCGTTCGTTTTTCGAAACGCCGTACAAACCGTCGGTGTAAAGCAAAAAGCTGTCGCCGGGTTGCAGGGCGATCAGAGTTTCGGAAAAATGCGAGGGATCGAGCAAGCCTAGCGGCGGCGCGTCCGACGCGATCAACTCCGCGGGCGCGCCGGCGCGGATCACGAGCAGCGGCGGATGCCCCGCGCCGACGACGCTCGTTTTGCCGCTCGCCGGATCGAGCGCGACGCACATCGCGGTCATGAAAGAACGCGCGCCAAAGATGCTGCGAAAATCGTTATTGACCGCTTCCATGATCGCGGCCGGCTCCGAATGCTCGGCGGCGCCGTGATGAAAAAGCAATTTCGTCAAAGTCGTGAGCAACGCGGCCGACGCGCCGTGGCCGGTTGCGTCCGCGATCCAGAAAAGCGTGCGCTCGTCTTTCAAGCGCAGCCAGCCGTAAATGTCGCCGCCGACCTGAATGACTGGGCGATACGTCGCCGCGATTTCCCAGCCGGCGAGCAAGGGCGGTTTTTGCGGAATGAGCGATTGCTGGGTGAGTCGCGCAGCCGCGAGATCGCGCTCGAGATTTTCGCGCCAGGCCTCGAGCTCGTTGTTTTGCTGTTGCAACTGCCGGCGCAGAGATTGCAGGCGTAACTGCGTGTCGATGCGCGCGCGCAGCACCGGCAAGTTGATCGGTTTGGTGACGAAATCGTTCGCGCCCGCTTCGAGGCAGCGCACTTCACTTTCCACGCCGCCGTGACCGGTGAGCATAATCGCGGGCAATTGCGCGATCGTCGGGTCGGGATCGGAACGCAACCGCTGTAAGACAGTCGCGCCATCGAGCAACGGCATGTCGAGATCGAGCAAGATCAGCGACGGCATTTCCGCGCGAAGCAATTCCAGACCCTCGATCCCGCTCGCGGCTTCGCGACAATCGTAACCAGCTTCGTGGAGTGCGCGGACGAGCGTGCGCCGCGTCACCCGATCGTCATCAATCAGGAGCAAATATTGGTTTTCGCTTTCCACTCCTTGTTTGATTCGCAAAGAGCGCGCCACGAATTTGTATTTTTATGACGCGGCGCGACGATTGGCGCGAGCCGATTTCAAATATCCATTGTCACTCGCGACTGATTGAATTAGAAACCCATGTTGAAGGCACTTTCATGAAACTACCGCTCTTGCTCGCATTGCTGACTGCTTTCATCGTCGCCGCCTGCACTGAACCTGAGCCCCCGCCGCAACGGCATCGTTTCGCCACTTACGAAGGAACAACCGTCTCGCAGGCGCCGCCGACCCAGCCTTACGACGAAACCGCGACGCCGCCTCCGCCGCAGCCCGAGGCCAACGCCGCTCCGACGCAGCCTCCGGCTTCTCCACAGACCACGCCGTCGGCCGCCGCCGTGAAACCGATCAAGGGCGACATTCCCTACGGAATCCCGGTGCCAGATAAACCGGGCTTCGTCACCAGTCCGTACGCGCCGAATCAGGGTTACGTCGATGTGCGCGGTTTTCCGCCCGGCACCGAAGTGCGGGATCCTTACACGAACAAGATTTTCCTCGTTCCCTAACGACGCTCGAAAAGGGATCCGTTAGGCGCGCGCTTTTTCACTCGCGCAAATCGCCGCAGCGCGCGGCTGGACATTTCCGCGCAAGTTGGGATTCTTCCCGTTGCGCGGGATCAGTGGTGTGCGATGCGCCCGCTCGTTTTTGGCAACTCATGGATGACCTTCGAATAAAACGTGCGCCGCGACTCCAAGCCGAGATCAGCGTTCCGGGCGACAAAAGCATTTCGCATCGCGCCGTCTTCATCGCTTCGCTCGCAAATGGGGATTGCGTCCTGCGCGGATTTTCGCGCAGCGCCGATTGCCAGAACACGATCGAGGCGATGCGCGCGCTCGGCATTCCGATTGAGCAACCGGAGCCGGAAATTCTTATCGTCCACGGCCAGCGGCGAAAATTAACTGCGCCGAAAAGCGAAATAAACTGCGGCAACTCCGGCACGACGATGCGCCTGCTCGCCGGCATTCTCGCGGGTCAACCATTCGTCAGTCGATTGGTCGGCGACGGCTCGCTCTCGCGCCGGCCGATGGCGCGAATCCTCGATCCGCTGCGCCTGATGGGCGCGGACATCGAAGCCGAAGGCGATCACGACACCGCGCCGTTGCGCATCCAGCCGGCGCGATTAAAAGGCATCCAATACACCGCGCCGGTCGCGAGCGCGCAGCTCAAGAGCGCGGTCCTTTTTGCCGGACTTTTCGCCAAAGGCAAAACGACTTTCCGGGAAAAGCTCCAGACCCGGAATCACACCGAGCTGATGCTCAATTATTTTCTCGTCCGCGCGCAACGCGACGATGAAGGCGTGACGGTTTTCGGCGGACAGGTGCCGGAATCGCGCGATTTCAGCATTCCCGGCGACATTTCTTCGGCCGCCTTTTGGCTCGTCGCCGCGGCCGCGCAGCCGGGCGGACATCTTCTCGTCCGCGACGTCGGTTTGAATGAAACCCGCACGGCCTTTCTCGGCGTCCTCGTGCGCATGGGCGCGCAGGTGCGCGAAGCGATCGAAGATGTCGATCAGGTCGAGCCGCGCGGCATTCTCGAAGTGACCGGCGCGAATCTGAAAGCGACCGTGATTCAGGGAAAAGAAATCCCGCTGCTCATCGACGAGCTGCCGATCCTCGCCGTCGCCGGCGCGCTCGCGAACGGCACCACGATCATTCGCCACGCGCAGGAATTGCGCGTCAAGGAAACCGATCGCATCGCCGCGATCGCGCACAATCTTCGCTCGATGGGCGCGCAAGTGGTCGAGCTCGACGACGGCCTCGAGATTCATGGCCGCGCTCCGTTGCGCGGCGCGCGGCTCTCGAGCTTCGGCGATCATCGCATCGCGATGGCCTTCGCGATTGCCGGTCTGTTCGCGGAAGGCGAAACCGTGATTCAGGATGTCGGCTGCGTCGCGACTTCGTATCCCGATTTTGCGAAAACCTTGCAGCATCTGGCGAACCCGAAGAATATTCGCCCGACCACGCCGGTCATCACCTCGCTCGCGCCGGCGCGGACCGAAGAATAGCGTTCGTTAGGCAAAACTCCGCCGCGCGATGAAATCATCCGCCGCTCACACCGTCATCGCGATCGACGGGCCGGCCGCTTCCGGCAAAAGCAGCGTCGCGCGCGATCTCGCACGCCGGCTCGGCTTCGTTTACGTCAACTCCGGCGCGATGTATCGCGCGCTCACCTGGCACGTGCTCGAAAAAGGCATCCCGCCTAACGACTCCACGGCAATCGCCGAGGCCGCGAAACGCGCCGCGATCAGCTGCACCTTGCGCGATCACGATTCCATCATCCTCATCGACGGCGTCGATCCCGCGGCCCATCTGCGCGACGAGTGCGTGAATGAAAATGTCTCGCTCGTCAGCAGCGTCCCGCGCGTTCGCGAAATCCTTGACGAACATTTTCGCCGCTACGCCCTGACGAACGATCTCGTGATGGAAGGACGCGACATCGGCTCGGTCGTTTTTCCCGGCACGCCCTACAAATTTTACATCGATGCTTCGCCGGAAATTCGCGCACACCGCCGCGCCGCGCAGGGCCAGCGCGACGTCATCGCCGCGCGCGATCAGGCCGATTCTTCGCGCCGCGCCGCGCCGCTTATCATCGCGGAAGACGCGCATGTCATCGACAGTTCCAGCCTGACGATCGACGGCGTCGTCGGCGAAATCATCGGCCGATTGAAATTAAAAGGCCTTACGATCGCGCGGTGAGTCCCTGGTACGTTTTCGGATACAATCTCAGCCGGTTTGTCGCGCGAGTTTTATTTCGCTACCGCGTCATCCATCGCGAGCGCGTCATCCAGGATGGCCCGGTGATTCTGGCCATGAATCACCAGAGCTATCTCGATCCGCCACTCGCCGGCATCGCCTGTCGCCGCGCGATTTATTTTCTTGCGCGCAACACGCTCCTCGACATTCCGGTGCTCGGAAAAATCCTGCCGAAGCTTAACGTCATCCCGGTCGATCAGGAAGGCGGCGACCGGAGCGCGCTCAAGGCGCTCATTCGCGTGCTGCGCGCAAACGAGTGCGTGCTCGTTTTTCCGGAAGGCTCGCGCACGCTCGACGGCAAGTTGCAGCCGGCGTTGCCCGGGCTCGGTTTCGTCATCGCGAAAACGCTCGCGCCGGTTGTGCCGATGCGAATTTTCGGAGCGTTCGAAACGCTCCCACGCGGCGGGAAATTACATCCGCATCAGATCACGGTCGTCGTCGGCGAGCCGTTGCGTTTTACAGCCGACGATGTCGCGGGGAATGCGCGCGAAGTTTATCCGCGCTTGAGCGCGCGCGTGATGGACGCAATCGCCGCGCTCCATCTCGAGTGACGGGTTTGCGAGCGCGAAACACGGACCGATATTCGGCAATGGATTCACCCTCCGCGCGCGCGCCGGTCAATGGAATGAAAATGATGCTGTTGATTTTGCTCGCCTTCGCCGTTGTCGCGATCTACGCGCAATGGCAACATGCGCAGCGCGCGAAAATCATCAACGCCCGCATCCTGCCCGCGCCTAACGAATCCGTCTCACCTTCGCCTAACGAGCCCTAACGAATCTCCTCCGACAACTTTCGCGCGTAGGCAAGCGTGTCGATTGCGTCCGGAGTCTTGTCGCGGCGGATCGCCTTGATGCGCGGAAAACGGAGCGCGAGACCGCTCGCATGTCGCGTGCTCGGCTGGATCGAATCAAACGCGATCTCGAGCACGGTGTCCGGTTTTACCTCGAGATAACGACCGCGTTCCTTGATTGCGGTTTTTCGAAAATGCTCCGTCAATTCCGCGATCTCGACATCGGTCAGGCCGCTGTAAGCCTTCCCGATCGGCAGCAGCGCGCCGTTACTTTCGTCCCGCACAGCGAACGTGTAATCGCTCAGCACATGATTGCGTTTGCCGTGCCCAAGCTCGGCCGCGACGACCACGACATCGAGCGTCGCCAGTTCCTTCTTCAGCTTGAACCACGACATCCCGCGGCGGCCGGGCGTGTAATGGCTTTCCGGGTCCTTGATCATGAGGCCTTCGTTGAAACGCCGGCGCGCCATTTGAAACGCCGTTTCAATTTCCGCGGCCGATTTTGCCGGCGCAATTTCCGCGAGTTGAAATTGCGGCGGCATCGTTAGGCCGCGCAAAATTTCCCGCCGCTCGCGCAACGTAACTTTCAAAAGTGAACGGCCGTTCAACCAAAGAATGTCGAAAGCGACAAAGACGACCGGCACATCCGCGGAAGCGGCCGCGAAAAGATCCGCGCCTTCACTTTTGCGGCCGAGCCGTTTCTGCAAATCGAAAAATGTCAGCTTTTTCCCCTGTTCGAAGGCCATGATTTCGCCGTCGAGAATCACCTCGTCGCGAAAATCGCGCGCGCGTTCCCCGAGTTCGACGAACTGGCCAGTGATGCGGCGCAAATCGCGCGAGAAAATTTCCACCCGCTCCGCGCCGCGATGAAGCTGCGCGCGGATGCCGTCGAACTTGTCCTCAACGTAAACGACCGATTCGTTGGGCGACTCGACGGCGAAACGTTCCCAAATTTTTTCCGCGGTCGGTTCCGGACTCGCGAGCATGCATTTAATCGGACGAAAAAGTGTCAGCTCCGCGCGATCGAGCTCGCCGCGTGACGCGAGCAGCGCGGTCTGGCCAATATCGCCGAGCAGCATGTGCGCTTCCTTGACCTCGTCGAGCGGCGCATCGAAGGCGCGCGCGATTGCTTCCTCAACAAGCCCTTCGCGCAAACCGATGCGCAGATCGCCGGTGAGAATTTTCACCACGTATTGCGCCTCGAGCGGCGAGAGTTTCGCCAGGCGCGCCTGGAGCAGCTCCGTTTTCGCAACCGGTCCGCGGGTGCGATGCAATTCCTCGAATAACGCCTTCGCTTCGCCTAACGAAAAGGGCGCGACAGCGGTGCGGCCGGCGAGCGCTTCGAGCGCGGCCTTGCTCGCGTCGCCGTGGCTACGCGCAATCCGCCGCAACTCGGCATCGCCGAGCCGGCTCGCGCCTAACAATGCGCGGTAAATCACCGCCCAACCGGTTTGCAGCGTGCGCTGGTCGGTTTGGGCAAACGGCGTTCCGGTCAGGTAAATCGTCGCGTTGCGCAGCTGATCGGCCGCAAGCGTGCGCAGGTAATCGGAAAGCAGTTGCACTTTTTGCAGTTTCGCCGGCGTCGCCGCGATCTTCTCGCCGGTCTCGGCAAAGGCGCGAAACTCGGAATCGATCGACTCGTTAGGCGCGGCCGGTTCGTTAGGCGGAATTTCCGCCGCGCGAAAAGTGCCGAGCGTGAGCTCGAGCTGATTCTGTGCACTTAAAGCCCAGGCCTCGATGCCGCGATCGCGCAAGTCGCGCGCGAATTCCGCCGCAAAACCGTGGAGTGTGAGGACGCGCTGCGGCTGCACCAGCTCCACGTAACGAATGAGATCATCGTAATCGGCGTGATCGGAAAGCGGAAAGGCCGCGTCGACCTGATAACGATAAATCGCGTTCGGCTCGACCGCCCAGCCGCTGATCATGGCGACGCGGCGGTTTTTGATTCGCTGAATCATGCGCGAGCGGTTCGCGCTCGGTGGGCAGATGAGAACCTTGCCGGCGACGGCGCTGGAATTGTAACGTTCATAGTTACAGAAAGACTGGCCGAATTGTTCGTAAATTCGGGTCATTTGAAATACGGAACCATGCAGCATCGGTTGCAGATTCGCTTCGGCGAGGGAACAGAGAATTTCCTGCGCTTTGCCTAACGAATAGCCGAGCAGGACCGGGGTCGCGCCTTCGTCGAGCGCGTCGCGGCAGAAGGCGACGATCTGTTGCACGACCTGCTCGGTCGGCGGCAGACGATAGCGCGGCAAACCGTAGGTCGTTTCCATGACGAGCGTCCCGGCTTGCTTCCATTCCGCGGCTTCAGCGGAGCGGCCGTGGCGCAATTTGAAATCGCCGGTGTAAAGCAGACTTCCGTTTTCGCCTTCGAGGAAAAATTGGGCCGAGCCAAAAATGTGCCCGGCGGGCAAAAGCGTGACCTCGAGGCCGCGGACATTGGTTGGCTTGTCGAACTCGAGCACGTGTTCATTGCGGCGGCCGGGAAGGCGGGCCTGCATCAGCCGCGCGGTGCGTTCCGAGACGATGATTTCGTCGTGCGCCGCGATGTGATCGCTGTGCGCGTGGGAGACGAAAGCGAACGGCTTCGCGTCCCAAGGATCGAGCCAGATTCGTTCGTTAGGCAAATAAAGCCCGCGCTCGTATTCGACCTTGATCACGCGGGAAATTTACGCGCGCGCGCAGAAGGCGCGAGCGGTCGGCCTAACGAAAAAAATAAAAAATGCCTGGCCGGAAAAATTTCCGGTCTAACCACTCAGAAATTTTCCGCCAGGCCACTCACCTCTATCTGCCACTCGTTAGCTGCAACCACGCAGCAGGAAAATCACAAACAGAACCGGGATCGGCACGCCGAGCAGCCAGAGCAAAATGTAACCGGCCGCGCCGGCTTCCTTGATTTTTTCGGTGAGTTTCATCGGTATGCAATGGATTCGAAACGCGCGCCTCGAACGCGCGTGCGAAGCGAGCAATTCCTTTGCATTTTTGCCTAACGGCGGGGCTCGACTTATTCTCCGGGCGATGAGTTCCCTGCAATCCGAAATCGAGCGGCGCGGCGAAGAAATTTTTTCGCTCGTCGATCAGCATCCCGAATCGCTTTTCAGCAAGGCCGGATTTTATCAGCGGATGATGGCGTTCTCGATGCGCGACGAGCAATTCAAGGTGCAAATGTTTCGCTTCGTCGACGTGCTCGCGTCGCTTCGGCGCTCCGGCGATATCGTCGAACACTTGCGCGAATATTTCGCCGGGATGGACAACAGCATCGTGCCGATGATGAAGACCGGGCTGCGCGCGGCGGGGATTTTTCCATGGCTGACCGCGGCGATTTTGCGACGCAACGTCTCCGGGATGGCGCGGCAATTCATCGCCGGCCGCAACGGCGCCGACGTGATGAAGACGCTGCGCAAAAAACGCAAGGAGCGGATCGGTTTCACGGTCGATTTGCTGGGCGAAGCCGTCGTGAGCGAAAAGGAGGCGGACGAATACGCGGCGCGCGCGATGGAATTGCTCGAGACGCTTTCGCGCGAGACGCGGGGCTGGACGGATTCGTTAGGCGAAAATGCGGAGCGTTTTCCGGTCGTGAATCTGTCGGTGAAAATCTCGGCGTTTTATTCGCAGATGAATCCGGCCGATCCCGACGAAGCGGTCGAGCATCTCGCGCCGAAGCTGCGGCCGCTCCTCCGCCGCGCGAAGGAGCTGGGCGCGTTCGTCAATTTCGACATGGAAAGTTACGCGCACAAAAACGCCACGCTCCAACTTTTCAAAACGCTCTTCACCGAACCGGAATTCGCCGACTGGCCGAACGTCGGCATCGTTATCCAGGCGTATCTGCGCGACGCGGAACGCGATCTTTTTTCGCTGATCGACTGGGGCCGCGCGCGCGGGACGCGTTTCGCCGTGCGGCTGGTCAAGGGCGCGTATTGGGATTACGAGAAAATCGTCTCGGCGCAAAACGGCTGGATCTGTCCGGTCTGGCTGCAAAAACCGGAGAGCGACGCCAATTTCGAATCCTGCACGCGCGCGCTGCTCGAGAACGACGCGATCGTGACCTCGGCCTTCGGCTCGCACAACGTGCGCAGCATCGCGCACGCGATCGCCTATGCGGATTCGTTAGGCATCGAGAAGAGCCGCTTCGAATTTCAGCTCCTTTACGGAATGGCGGGACCGATCAAGCGCGCACTTGTCGAGATGGGTTATCGCGTCCGCGAATATTCGCCGGTCGGCGAATTGCTCCCGGGCATGTCGTATCTCGTTAGGCGATTGCTCGAGAACACTTCGAACGAAGGATTTTTGCGCGCGAAATTTTCCGAGAATCTTTCGCCGGAGAAATTGTTGCGCGATCCTAACGGACTCATCATGACCGACGCGCGCCTCCAGCCGCCGCTCGAGACGGAGCCGAGTCACTACGCGCATTCGGCGAATGGCGACCGCGACACGCCGCCGGGCGACAGTTATGAAAATGCGCCGCTCGTCAATTTCGTCCATCAGCAGACGCAGGAGCAGATGCGCGCGGCATTGCGCGACGCGCGCGCAAATTTCGGCAAGCAATATCCTCTGACGATCGGCGGCGAAAAAGTCACGACCGGGAAGTGGATGGCGTCGGTCAACCCGAGTGCGCCTGACGAGATCGTCGGCCAGGTCGCCGACGCCGGAATTCTCGAAGCGGAACGCGCTGCGAAAGCCGCGCGCGCGGCCTTCGACGAATGGTCGCGCACTTCGGTCGAGCATCGCGCGCAACTGCTCGAGCGGGTCGCCGCGATCATGGAACGGCGCCGTTTCGAGTTGTCGGCCGTGGAAGTTTTCGAAGTCGGCAAACCGTGGGCGGAAGCGGACGGCGACATTCGCGAGGCGATGGATTTTCTCCTCTTCTACGCGCAGCAGATGCGGATCATTGGCCGGCCGCGGCTCACCCAGCACGTGCCGGGCGAGGAAAATTACCAGCACTATTGGGCGCGCGGCGTCGCGCTCGTCATCGCGCCTTGGAATTTCCCGATCGCGATTTTGACCGGGATGGTTTCGGCCGCGCTCGTCGCCGGCAACACCGTGATCATGAAACCGGCCGAGCAATCGGCGGTCTGCGGCGCGCTCCTCATGGAAATGTTCGCCGAAGCGGGCGTGCCTGACGGCGTCCTCAACTTCATTAACGGCGACGGCGCGGTTGTCGGCGCGCATCTGGTCGATCATCCGGAGATCGATTTGATCGCGTTCACCGGCTCGCGCGAAGTCGGTTTGAAAATCTGGGAAGCCGGCGGAAAAACGAGAAAAGGTCAGCGCGAGTTGAAGCGCGTCATCTGCGAGATGGGCGGGAAGAACGCCGTCATCGTCGATTCCGACGCGGACCTCGACGAGACGATCGTCGATTCGATTTACTCGGCCTTTGGTTATCAGGGGCAGAAATGTTCCGCGCTTTCGCGGCTCATCGTGCTCGAGGAAAATTACGATCGCGTGATGGAGCGATTGCTCGCGGCGGCGGCGAGTTTGCGCGTCGGCAATCCCGAAGACCCGAGCATCACCGTCGGCCCGGTGATCGACGATGTCGCGCAGAAGCGGATTCTCGAAACAATCGCGCGCGCGAAAGGCGAAGCGAAGATTGCCTTCGAGGCGACGAACGTGCCTAACGACGGCTACTTCGTCCCGCCGACGATTTTTGCCGACGTGAAACCGAGCGCCCGCATCGCGCAGGAGGAAATTTTCGGCCCGGTCTTGAGCGTGATCAAAGTGCGCGATCTCGACGAGGCATTGAAAGTCGCGAATGGCACCGACTACGCGCTGACCGGCGGATTTTTCTCGCGCAGCCCGGCGAACATCGAGCGCGTGAAGGCGGAGCTGGTCGCGGGCAACGTTTACATCAATCGCTCGTGCACCGGCGCGGTTGTCGGGCGGCATCCGTTTGGCGGATTCAAGATGAGCGGCGGCGGGACGAAAGCGGGCGGCGGCGATTACCTGCTGCAATTTTTGCTCCCGCGGATCGTGACCGAGAACATCATGCGGCACGGCTTCGCGCCGGAAGCGACCCCGCGTTATCGCGACGAATTCGCCGTCAGGCGATCGGGCACGACTGGCGTCGAGAAAGACGCGGTCGTTAGGCGCGCGTCATAGATCGAGCGGATTTCCGTTCAAGAGCAGACGGACGACCGAGTAGATCATGTAAGCCACCGGCCAGGCCGCGATCAGCATCATCGCGCCGAAGGCAATCATCTCCCGCTTCCGTTCCCGCACCGACTCGCGCCGAAATTCGCGATTCAACTCATTGAAACGATGCGCGGGCGAATCGTCGTCGCCATCGTCAGGCCAGGAAGCGCCGCGCCAGTCGCTCAGGTCGGATTGAAAACAAAAATCCGGAAGAGGAAAATGGCCCCGGCTGGCTGGGTCGTTAGGCGGCGGCGGTTTCATGCTCGGGAGATTGAGTTCGCAGGAAAGATGCCACGAATCGCACGCCGCGAAAGCCGCCGCTGTCGCGCCAAAACCGCATTCGTTAGGCGACGCCGCCGCCGTTAGCTAGCCATCTTCGTGAACGGGTCCGACCAGGGCGACACCATCTCCCCGCTGCCATGGGCACGGATCGAAAACGTGTAAGGCACCCCGCTCTCGAAGCCGTTCGCCCGCAGCCGCGTCCGCGTCGTGGTGGCGGAGTAGGAATAGGTGCCGGCTGGATCGGTCGGTTTGCTCCCGCGAATCTCGAAAGTCAGCTCGCCCTTCGCCCGGTCCCAGGCGAAATCGAGCGTCTGAGGCAGATTCGTCGTCGTGACACTAAAGTCGCTCACAAAATCGAGACTCGTCACCGGCTGGGCGTCCGAGCGGATGGCGTAAGCCAGGGCCGTGATCTGGTCCGGGTCGCCACCGGTTTCGATCTCCACCTGGCCGCCGAACACGCCGTAGGCCTTGTCGAAAGCCTCCTCGGACAAATCCTG
The DNA here is from genome assembly GCA_036490335.1 of Chthoniobacterales bacterium. Lineage (GTDB taxonomy): Bacteria > Verrucomicrobiota > Verrucomicrobiia > Chthoniobacterales > UBA10450 > Palsa-1392. Next base: position 128,828 of record DASXEB010000023.1, on the reverse strand, counting down.
CTGGTTGGTCGCCGTGATCGCCGCGTGCTCCGCCGTCTTGGCCGCGAGCGACTTCGCCTGGAGATCGGCCGTCGCCGCCTTTAAGGCAGCGGCTTTTGCCGTATAAGGCGCGGGAGCGGGGTCGCCCATCGCCGCGCCGACTTCAGTGCCCATCTGGATTTTGGCCGCGATGGATTTATTGGAAAGGTCGAGTTTAACATTAGCCATGAGGCACTAACGGTTATTCCGCGATTCGTGCAAACTCTTTTTGGAATCCCTGCTTACGCCCGGAAAACCGGCGTATTTCTCAAAAATTAGCGTTAATACCGCCAAAATATCGACCGCTCTCGGAACGATATGACTTAATATCGTCACGATATTAATGGATCTCGCCGCAATCCGGATCGCTCCCGCCGCGATCTGAACCCCTCCCGCCGCGATATGGATCGCTCCCGCCGCCGTATGAGTTGCTTCTGAAGCGATACGGATTGCTCCCGGAGCGATAAGAGTTGCGCTCACCTTGATCTCGATCGCTTCGCGCGGCGCAACCTGGCCAGCCAGCGTCGGGGATTGGAATGCTCTTCAAACCACAAGGCTGCAGGCCGCTTCACCGGCGTGGCCAGGAGCCGAAGTCCCCAGCCCGCGACCGAGCCGAAGGTGGCCTGCGGCGAGAAGTATCTCTCCCAGGCTTGGTGCGCGAGCGATCCCATCGCGCCGGCTCGGTCCTCCCAGCGCTCGATGAGTCGGGGAACGGTGTCGATGTCCCGTTCCGCGACGCGGAGAGCGAACGTCTCCCAGTCCGGGCCGAGCGGTAGCTCGATGTCGTATGCGATGATCACCGGGACCGCGCCCACCTCCATCGATTCGAAGACGCGAATGGTGGAGGAACTGATGCCGTGGGGACACAAGATAAACTTCGAGCGCGGCGTAATGTCACGATAGGAATCGAAGAACCGGACTTTATCCGGCCTTTCCCACCAGTATCTCGCTTCGTGCTGCGGGGAGGCATCGACGATCACTCCGCGGGTGCCGCGCCAGCGCACGATTTTCTCCCGCACCGGATGGGTGCGAGACATTCCGACAAAGGAGAAGAGGATGTCCTTGGTGGCGGTCTCTTCCGGCGTGTCGATCCGTACGATTTACGCCGGGTCGTTAGGCGAAAAAATCGGCGCTCGTTAGGCGGAAGGGCGGCTTCCTTTTCGCTTTGCAACCGTTTCGCCCCGCCGCTACCTTCGGCTCCCGCGATGTCTAAGCTGGTTTTCGCGATTATCTTTCTCTTATTCGCGGGTTCCGCGGTCGCGCAGGATTTGGAATCGACGACCGGCAACCAGCCGGTGGAGATCAATGCGACCGGGCAGACGACTTACAAGGCCGGGATCGCGACCGCGCACGACAATGTCTCGATTCATTTTGGCGATACCGACATTTACTGCGACTCCGCGCAGTACGACTCGGCCAAGCGCGAGCTTTATCTGAAGGGCAACGTGCGCATTTATCGCGGGACCGCGCTTTATCTGGCGGAGAGCGCGAATTACAACATCGACACGAAAGCGATCGAGGGCATCGAGACTCATTCGGGCCAGTATCCCTATTTGATGTACGGCCAGAAAGTGACGAGCACTTCCGACCAGGCCTACCAGATCAAGAACGGCAGCTTCAGCACCGACGATGTCGAGAACCCGCCGTTTCAGATTCACGCGAAGAGCATGCGGGTTTATCAAAACGATCGCGTGATCATGAAACACGTCACGCTTTACATCGGCAAAGTGCCGATCTTTTACTGGCCCTATCTTTACCAGTCGCTCGATCAATCATTCAGCTACGCGATCGTGCCGGCCTTCCTCAGCTCGTGGGGTCCGTCATTGTTAGGCCGGTTCACTTTTCCGATCGGCGATCACATTGTCTCGACCCTGCGGCTCGATTATCGCTCCCGACGGGGCGAGGCGATCGGCTTCGATTCGACCATTCATTATGGCAAAGACGAGCGCGATTACGCGAAGATCAGCACCTATTATTTGCAGGACCAAAACCCGGAACTCAATCGCACTTCGCTCCCGCGCGGGGAAATTCCGACGGGGCGTTATCGGATCGCGGTGCAGGACCGGACGCAATTGACCGACAGCCTCACGCTCACGTCGGACTTCACGAAGTTGAGCGATCCGTTCGTGCTCGAGGATTTTTTCGAGTCGGAGTTTCGCGTCAATCCGGAGCCGGATAACAATATCGCGCTGACCCAGACGGGGTCGTTTTACACCCTGACCGGTTACGCGCGTTATCAGTTGAATTCATTCCTGGAAACGACCGAGCGTTTGCCGGAATTCGACCTCGACGTGCAACGCGAGCCGCTTTTCGGCGGCATCTTTTACGAGGGCGAGACGAGCGCGGGCGAATTGCGGCGCAGTTTTCCGGTCAATACGACGGGGGAAGATTACAGCGTCTTTCGCTTCGATACGTTTCATCAGCTGGTCTACCCGAATACTTATTTCGGCTGGCTCTCGATCGTGCCGCGGGTCGGTTTTCGCGAGACGTATTACAGCGAAACGCGCGATGTCGGGAAAACGATTTTTCCGGCCGGACTCGATCCGCTCGCGGGCGAATTTCCGCTGCCGGATCCGGACGTGATCACCGATCCGCTGCACGTCGCGGGCGCGACGCTGCGCTCGGTTTTCAACGCCGGTGTGGAGTCGTCGTTCAAAGTTTCGCGCGAATGGGAAGGCGTGCAGAGCCGCGCCTTCGGGCTCGACGGTTTGCGCCACATCATTCAGCCGTATCTCGATTATTCCTACGTCTCGAATCCGAACGTCGATCCGCTTTCGATTTTGCAGTTCGATCGCTTTCTCCCGACGACGAAATTGCCCGCGATCGATTTTCCCGAATACACCGCGATCGATTCGCTCGACGAATGGTCGATCGCGCGCCTCGGCGTGCGCAACCGGCTGCAAACCCGGCGCGACGACGTGACGATCAACTGGCTCGAGCTCGACACTTTTTTCGACGTCAACTTCGACGATCCGTTTGAGCGCACGCGCTACTCGAACGTTTTCAACAACCTCACTTTTAGTCCGCTGCCGTGGGCTTCGCTCGTGATCGATTCGCAGTTCCCGATTCTGGCCAAAGGTTTCACCGAAGTGGATACGAGCGTGCGCTTCCAGGCGACCGCGAACACGGCCGTGACGCTGGGTCATCTTTATCTGAACGACAATCCATACTTTCTCGACAGCAGCCTTTTCACCATCAGCGCCTACTACCGCATCAACGACAACTGGGGCGTCGGCGCGCTCGAGCAATACGAAGCGACGACGAACATTTTCGAACAGCAGCGCTACACGGTTTATCGCGATCTCTCCGGCTGGGTGGCATCGTTAGGCGCGATCGTGCTCAATAACGGCGGGGTGAAGGAATACGGCGTGGTTCTTACCCTGACGTTGAAAGCGTTTCCGAAATTGAACTTCGATTTGAACTTCGATCCCAGCGGAACGGGCCAGGCCGGTCAGTAAAAGATTTTCGCGCCGGAAATTTTCTCATGGATCTCGCAATCGTTGGCTCTGGTTATGTCGGGCTTGTCACAGGCGCATGTTTTGCCGACGTCGGCCACAACGTCATCTGCGTCGATAACGATCCGCGCAAAGTCGAGACATTGCGCCAGGGCCGGGTGCCGATTTACGAACCCGGACTCGAGGAAATCATCCATCGCAATGTCTCCGCACAACGCCTCCGTTTCACCGGCAGCATCAAGGAAGGCGTCGACGGCGCGCAGGTCATATTCATCGCCGTGCCGACGCCGCAGGAACCGGATGGAAGCGTCGATTTGAGCTTCATCGAAAAAGTCGCGCGCGAAATCGCCGGCGTTCTTTCCGACTATCGCGTCATCGTCGACAAAAGCACCGTGCCGGTAAAAACCGGCGAAAAAGTCGCGGACTCGATCAAGCGCTACAACAAACAGCGCGCCGAATTCGACGTCGTGAGCAACCCGGAATTTCTGCGCGAAGGCTGCGCCGTGGCCGATTTGATGAAGCCCGACCGCATCGTCATCGGCGCGCAAAGCGAGCGCGCGATCGACCTCATGAAAAAAGTTTACGAGCCGTTCATGGCGCCGATCCTCGTCACCGACATCAACAGCGCCGAGCTGATCAAACACGCCGCGAATTCGTTCCTCGCGCTCAAAATTTCCTACATCAACGCCGTCTCCGCGATCTGCGAAGCGAGCGGCGCCGACATCGAAAAAGTCGCCGACGGCATCGGAATGGATCGGCGCATCGGTCGCAATTTTCTCAACGCCGGCATCGGCTACGGCGGCTCCTGTTTTCCGAAAGACATCGCCGCCTTTATCACCATCAGCGAACAGCTCGGCGTGCCCTTCAATCTGCTCAAGGAAGTGCAGCGGATTAACGCCGCGCAAAAAACCCGCTTCCTCAAAGCGGTGCGCGACGCGCTCTGGGTTTTGCGCGACAAGAAAATCGCGGTCTGGGGTCTGACCTTCAAACCCGACACGGACGACGTTCGTTCCTCCGTTGCGATCGAGCTCGTCGCCGAAATGCTGCGCGAAGGCGCAAAAGTTTCGGTCTACGACCCGAAAGGAATGGAAAAAGCGCGCGAAATAAAATCGATCGCGGACGCGCGCCTAACGAACAGCGCGATGGAAGCGGTCGAAGACGCGGAAGCGCTCGTCATCGCGACGGAATGGAGCGAATTCGCCAATGTCGATCTCGCCGCGGTCAAAGAAAAAATGCACACACCGATGGTTTTCGACGGCCGCAATCTTTACGACCCGGAGACGATGCGAAAACTCGGTTTTCATTACACATCGATCGGCCGCCCGCAGAAAAATCCGGCCTGACGAGTCGCGTGCAATCGAGCCGGGCGCTTGCTCTCACGATGCTCCGGCGCTGGCGTGTCGGCCGCGAGTTTGCCGACGCGATCGTCGCCGAAACTTTCGCGCAGACCGACCTCGCCGCCGCCGATCGCGCATTCGCGCTCGAGCTTTTCTACGGAGTTCTGCGCAATCTTTCGCTGCTCGATTTTTGCATCGGCGAGCTTCGCGCCCAACCGGTCGACAACTTCGCGCGCGACATTTTGCGACTCGGTCTCTACCAGACGCAAATCATCGAGACCGCGGCGCACGCCGCCGTTTTCGAAACGGTCGAGCTTGCCCCGCCGCGACTGCGTTCCTTAGTCAACGCAATCCTGCGCCGCGCGCTGCGCGAAAAAGATCGCCTAACGACAAGCGTTTCGGAACAACCGGCCGCTGTTCGTTTTTCCGAGCCGCAATTCCTCGTCGAGAAATGGACGCGACAATTTGGCGACGAGACGGCGCTCGAGCTTTGTCGCTGGAATAATCAGCCGGCGCCGGTTTATGCCCGAATCAACGACCTAAAAATTAGCCCGGCGGACTTTCGGCGGAAATATCCGAACGCCGAGTCGATTTCGGCGAATTTGCTTTTCGTTAGGCTGCGCGGAACAGAAACCAGCCTGACGAATGAGGATTTTTATATTCACGATCCGAGCACCGCGCTCGCCTGCGCGTTGCTAGATCCGCAGCCGGACGAAATCGTCTTCGATGCATGCGCCGCGCCGGGCGGCAAATCGGGAATGATCGCCGCGCAAATGGAGAACCGCGGCCGCCTCGTCGCGGCCGATCGTGAATCGCGCCTCGATCGAGTGCGCGGCAATCTCGTTAGGCTCGGGGTCGAGAACGCAACGATCGTCGGTGTCGATTGGCTCGATCTCGAATCGATCCAACGCGCGAAATTCGTGGAAAAGTCTTTCGACAAAATCCTCCTCGACGCGCCGTGCAGCAATACCGGGGTGATGCGGCGGCGGGTCGACGCACGCTGGCGTTTGGCGCCGCGCGATTTTCTCGCGATGCCGCGGCAGCAGCTCGCGATCCTGAAGAAGATCGCGCCGTTTCTTCGGCCGGGTGGTTCGTTAGTCTACAGCACCTGCAGCCTCGAACCGGAAGAAAACGAAACGGTCGTCGCGGAGTTTCTGAGCGAGGAAAAAGACTTTTGCCTAACGAACACAAAAACGAGCCTGCCGTGGCGCGACGGTTTTGACGGCGCCTTCGCGGCCCGGTTGCATCGCCCGGTCGCGATGGGATGATAAGCGGCCATGCAAGACTCCCGCTTCGACAAACTCGCTTCGTCGCTCGTCAATTATTCGACCACGCTCAAGCACGGCGAAAAGGTGCTGATCGAAACTTTCGACACGCCGGACGAAATGACCGTCGCGCTCATTCGCGCGGCGCGGGCGGCGGGCGCGATTCCATTTTGCCAATTGCAGCGCGCGCAAATCAGCCGCGAGATCGCGCTCGGCGCGATCGACAAACAGCTCGATCTCGCCGCCGCGCATGAGCTCGCACGGATGAAAAAAATGGACGCCTACATTGCCGTGCGCGGCAGCCACAACATCAGCGAACTGGCCGACGTTCCGGTCGATCGGATGAAACTGATCGCGAAAAAAATGCGGCCGGTTCAGGACCAGCGGGTGCAAAAAACGAAGTGGGTCGTCTTGCGCTGGCCGACGCCTTCGATGGCGCAGCTCGCCGGCATGAGCACGGAAGCGTTTGAGGATTTCTTCTTCAAGGTCTGCACGCTTGACTACCGCCGGCTGCAGCCGGGCATGAAAGCGCTCAAGGCGCTGATGGAAAAAACCGACCGGGTACAAATCAAAGGACCGGGAACCGATCTGCGTTTCAGCATCAAGGGAATCAACGCGATTATTTGCGGCGGCGATCGGAACATTCCCGACGGCGAAGTCTTTAGCTGTCCGGTGAAAGATTCGGTGCAGGGCCACGTCAGCTTCAACGCGCCGAGCATTTATCAGAGCACCGGCTTCGATAACATCCGGCTCGATTTTCGCGACGGAAAAGTCGTCGAGGCGACGAGCAACCAGACGGAAAAGCTGAACGCGATTCTCGATTCCGACGCCGGGGCGCGCTACATCGGCGAGTTTTCGTTAGGCTGCAATCCGTATATTCGCGAGCCGATGCGCGACATTTTGTTCGACGAAAAAATCGCGGGCTCCTTTCATTTCACGCCTGGCCAGGCTTACCAGGAAGCGGACAACGGCAATCGCAGCCAAGTGCACTGGGACATGGTTGCGATCCAGCGCAAGGAGTACGGCGGCGGCGAAATTTATTTCGACGACAAGCTCATCCGGCGCGACGGCGAATTTCTCCCGAAGGCGCTCCGCTCGTTGAACTGGACGAACTTTCGTTAGGCAAAAGCGTCGCGCTGAGAGGCGCGGCACTTTTCGTTAGGCGAAAATTCCTAGCCGCGGCGACCAGCTCCGCCGCCGAGCGGGTTGAGCTGGATCATCGTGATCTCGCTGTTGCCGCCGACCTGGACGTTGCCGATCTCGAAAACAGGCGCGGCTTCGATCGAGCTCGGCCCGGCGCCGGGCAATTGAACGGCGACGTTTTTCGAAGTGGAATTCAAAACCACCGAGGCAATTTCGAACGACGGCGAAAACTCGACGGTCGCGATCTGGAACGATGCCGTCATCAGCACCGATGCCTGACCTTGATGCGTGGGCGTGAGTTGCACCGGCGCGGCGGCCGATGAGGAGACGAGCTGCAGCCCGGAAATTTCGAACGAAGGTGAAGTGATCGGCGTCGGCCGCTGCGCCGAAGATGGCGTCAGGCGCACCGTGCCGAGACTCGCGCCGGCGCCAAGTTGCACGCTCGAGAGCTCGAACGTGATTTGCAGATTCATCGCCGGCTGCGGCTGCGCGGAAGGTGCGAGGCGCATGGCGACGATCTTCGAGATCGGCTTCACTTGCAGCGCGCCCATTTTGAAAGTCGGGGTCAATTGCAACGAAGCGATCTCAAGCGAGAAAGTGAGCTGGACGGCGGTTTGCATCGCGGCCGAGGGCGGCGCGGTCGGTGCGCCGGGAATGCCGGCGGCGGCGGGACGAGGCTCGTTGATCGCGGTGATGGGTGTCGGTTCAGGCATGGTGAGTGTTGTTGTTGAAGGTGTCGTAACGGGTTTAGTGGTGATGATCTTAGAAGCAATCGCCGGAGTTTCAATCGAAGACTGCGCGGAGGCGCTGCCGGCCGCGAGCGCGGAGGCAGCGGCGGTTTCGGCGGCGATCGGTGCGACGGCCGGCTTGGTCTCGACTTTGACCGGTGGCGCCGCGGGTTCTTTCGGAGTCGAGACCGCAGTCAGCGGAGCCGGCTTCGGTTGTTGCGCGACAGGCGCAGCAATTGTGTCTGCGGGCAACGGTTTTTGCTCGGCCTTTTTGGCAAATACCGGCGCGAAAGGAACAGAAACCGGCGCTTCCTTTTTCGCGGGCGGCGGAACGGGCTTCGCGATCACGGCGGGTTCGTTAGGCCGCGCGAAAGGCGCCGGTTTCGCTTCGACAATCTTCGGCGTCGCGGGAGCGATCTTCGCCGCGGATTTATCCCGTTCGTTAGGCTGAATCGGCGGCGCGGTCTTGACCTCGGGCCGTCTTGCTTCTGCAACTTTCGGCGGCGGTGAAACCGGCGCCACTTTTTCTGTCGGCGCGATCGCCTTCGCTTCGGAGACCGATTCGCCAATTCCGATGGGCGCAGAAACCGCGGCGGGCGCGTTTGCGCGCGCACCAACGACGCCCGATGGCAACACGACCGCGCGCACCGCCGGCTCGCTTCCTTTTAATTGCAGCGAAAGCTTCGGCGGACCGCCGTCGATGCGATCGCGCGAGAGACGATGTTCGTCAGGCGAGACTGGACTCGGACCGGCAAAACGCGGTTCGGTCAGAGGAAGCGGAGCTTCATAAACAGATGATGCTGCCGCCGCGGGCCGGCGCACCTGCTGGATGATCAACCAGCCTAACAATCCGAGGCCGGACAAAAGCAACAGACCGACGAGAAGTGTGCGCGGCTCCGAAATCCGATCCATCAGCTCGGCAAAACTCGGCTCCGAGTATTCGCGCGCGGCCGCAGGTGCGAGCGCGGTCGCGGCGGGGGTGACGGCGGAATTTGCGCTGACAATAACCGGCGCCTTTTTCGCCGCCGGAGTCGCGGGCACGCTGGCTGCTGTCGTGCGCGTGATCGCCGGCGAAGGAATGGCGCGAAATGCCGGCGTCGAAACCGCCGCAGCGGCGACCGTCGCGGCCGGAACAGGAATCGGTTTCGCAATTGAGGCCGCGGGAGTCGCGGCGCTTTGCGCGACAACGGCTGCGGGCGACGAAGCAATATTCGCAATTATTGGCGCGGGCGTCGCGTTGTTTTGCGCGATAACGGTTGCGGGAGCCGGCGTGGTGCGTGCCGGAGCGGGCGCGACGCTGCTCTGCACACGCGCGGGCGCGGCGGTCGCGGCTGCGGCTACGTTCGTCGGCGAAGTGGCTGCGACAGGCGCAGGCAGCGGCTCCGATTGGCCGAAGCGCATCTGCGGAGTCGGTCCGGCCGGCGGCGACGAATCGGCGGTCGCGAGCGCGGTGGTTGTCGGCGCAGTTTCCGGCGCGCGCTGCAACCAACCGAGATCGTAAAACGAGTCGGCGAAAACAATGTTCAGCGCCGGCGAATAAATTTTCCGGGCCGACGAAATCCAGTCATTCCCCTGGTCGGCGTTGCCATGTTTAAACGACCAGGCGGCCTGTGCATAATAAAGCGCGGGCGTGTCGCCGGTGAACTTGAACTGCTCCATCATGTGCTGCGCCTCGGCGTCGTGGCCTTCGAGCAGCAGCGTCATGTAAATCTTGTATTTGATCAGCTGCGCGGCCTGATTCTGATCGCCGCCGGGGGTCTCGCCAAAAAGCGCCTCAAGGCGTTCGCGCGATTTTGCGTAGTCTTTTTTCTTAAACGGAATCTGCGCGAGATTGTATTGCGCCTCGCGGAATTTCGGATCGGCGTCGAAGGCCTTGCGGAATTGTTCCTCAGCCTGGTCGAACTTTTGTTCCTCCATGAAAACTTCGCCGCGCAGATTGTAGGACGGCGCCTGATTCGGCGTACCTTCATCGACGAGATCGAGGAACTTCAGCGCCGAGCCGAAGTCGCGCTGCTCGAAGGAACGTTCCGCGCGCTCGAAATTCGCCTGCGAGTCCGCTTTCAAACGGTCGGCGCGCTCGGCGGTGGAAGTGATCTCAACCGCGGCGCGGGTTTCGCCGGTCGGTTTTTGCAGCCAGCCAACTTCGTAAAACGACTCGGCGAAAAGTTTGTTCAGCGACGCCGGATATTTTTTCGTCGCGGAATCGATCCAGTCCTTCGCTTCCTTTTCATTGTTGTGATGGAGCGCGAGCGCGGCGTTCGCATAATAAAGCGCCGGGCTGTCTTTCTCGTCTTCGAATTTGTTGATGATCCAGTCGACCATGTTCTCCTTGTCCTGGAGCACGAAAGTGAGCAGCACCTTGTATTGAATAAGGAGCCGCGTCTCGGGCCGCATCTCGTCGCTGTTGCCCGCCATCAGGGCCTCGAAACGGTTGCGCGCTTCCGCCCAGTTTTTTTTCAGGAACGGAATCTCCGCCAGATTGAAACTTGCGTTCCAGAATTTCGGATCGTTATCGAGCGCTTTGCGCAGCGCGATCTCGGCGTGATCGTAATCGCCTTTGCGCATGAGGACGACGCCGCGAAGATTTTCCGACTCGGCGAGATCGGGCTGGCGCGCGTCGATCGCGTCGAGCGATTTGAGCGCGTCGTCGTATTGACCGGAATCGAACTGCCGAAAAGCCTTGTCATACATGGTCTCGAGCTCACTCTTCGTCGGCGCGACACCGGTCGCCGCGAACGAGCTCAAAACGAGAAGCGCAATGGTCGTGATGCGAGGGATTTTCATGACAAGCTCCTATGAAACCTTCGTCTCGACTGAATAACAAGTAATAAATTGTCGAAATGTGTCGCAAGCGACCGCCTAACGAGTAAAGGACTGGCCCGTTCGCGCGCAAAAACCGACGCTCGTTTCAAGACATCCGATGATCGATTGGAACCAGTGGCAGCCGCAACTGCGCGCGACCCTTTGCTTCATTTTGCGCGGCGGTGAAATTTTGCTCATTCGCAAAAAGCGCGGCTTCGGCGCCGGGAAAATCAACGGCCCGGGCGGCAAGATCGATCCGGGCGAAGACGCGCTCGCCGCCGCGTTGCGCGAGACATTCGAAGAGCTTGGCATTCGCCCACTCGGGGCCGAGCAGCGCGCCGAGCTGCACTTTCAATTCCGCGACGGCTTCAGTTTACACTGCGCCGTTTTTCTCGCGCGCGATCTTACCGGCGAACCACGCGAGACCGACGAAGCCGCGCCGCTCTGGACGCCGCTCGACGCCATTCCCTACGACGAAATGTGGGCCGACGATCGCTTCTGGCTGCCGCAGCTTTTGCGCGGCGAAAAGTTTGCCGGCTATTTCGAGTTCGACGGCGAACAGTTGCTCGACCACGAAATCATTCCGCTTGCAGCGCGAGATTCGCGATGATGCGCAGACCTTCGAGCGTCAAATGCGGATGCACTTCGTCGATCTCCGGCAATTTTTTCGCGATCAAATGCGCGTAGCCGCCGGTCGCGATCACGCGCGGCCTGCGCCCGCCAAAAGCTTCGCGAGAAATCTGCGCGAGAATTTCCTTCACCAAACCGCGATAGCCGAAAATCGCGCCGGACATCATCGCCGCGCGGGTCGATTTACCGACCGCGCGCCGCGGCTCGGAGAGCGAGAGCTTCGGAAGCAGCGCCGTCTTGTTATAAAGGTAGCTCGTCATCGCCTCGAGGCCGGGCGCGATCACGCCGCCGATGTAGCAGCGCTCCGCCGAGACGACATCAAACGTCACCGCCGTGCCAAAATCGACCACGATCGATGGGCAACCAAAAAGTTGCGCGACCGCAGCCGCGTTCGCGAGCCGGTCGGCGCCGATCGTCGCGGGTTGCGGATAATCGACACCGACGCCGAGCGCGCTTTTCGCATTCACAAAAGTGAGCGGAATTTTTCCGGCTGCGCGACGAATCACCGCGTCCTTTTGTGGCACAACCGAGGAAACAACGATGCGCCGCGGTTTTTGCCTAACGAGCTTGCCTAACGAATCCGCATCCAGCCGCGCGGTTGGCAAACGTTTTGTTGGCGCCAGTTTCTCGTTCGAGGCGAAAGCGATTTTCGTGAACGAATTGCTCACGTCGACGAGCAGATAATCAAGACTGCGTTTCAAGCCGCCAAACAAACATCGCACTCGCGTGCGAGACAACTGCCGCCGGCTTGCGACCGCGGAACGCAGCACGTACTCTCGCCGCGTGAGGAAACTGCTGCATCGCCCGCGCCGCCTGCGACGCACCGCCGCGATCCGCGACCTTGTGCGCGAAACCCGGCTCGCGCCTGACGATTTCATTCTCCCGCTTTTCATCAGCGAAAAAATTTCCGTCCGCCGCCCGATCGCGAGCATGCCCGGCGTGGCGCAATTTTCGCCTAACGAAATCGCCGCCGAGGCCGCGCGCGTCGCCGATTCCGGACTCCAGGCGGTTTTGCTTTTCGGCGTGCCTAACGAAAAGGACGAACAAGCTTCCGGCGCCTACGCGGAAGCGGGCGTGGTGCAAAACGCAGTCCGCGCGATCAAGGCGGAGCGCCCCAATTTGCTCGTCATCACCGACGTCTGCCTTTGCGAATACATGAGCCACGGGCATTGCGGCATCGTTAGGCGCGACGGCGATCATTTCCATGTTTTGAACGACGAATCGGTCGAGCTGCTCGCGAAAACCGCCGTCTCCCACGCCGCCGCCGGCGCCGATCTCGTGGCGCCGAGCGACATGATGGACGGTCGCGTCGGCGCGATCCGCGACGCGCTTGATGCGGCCGGTTTCGATCAGGTCGGCATCATCAGTTACGCGGCGAAATTCGCCTCGGCCTTTTACGGACCGTTTCGCGAAGCCGCGGAGAGCCCGCCGCAATTTGGCGATCGCCGCACCTATCAAATGGACCCGGCCAATGCCGCCGAAGCTTTGCGCGAAGCCGCGCTCGATGTCGCGGAAGGCGCCGACATCATCATGATCAAACCGGCGCTGCCGTATCTCGATATTTTGTGGCGGGTGCGCGAGCGCTTCGGCCTAACGACCGCGGTTTATCACGTCAGCGGCGAGTTCGCGATGGTCAAAGCCGCGGCCGAAAAAGGCTGGATCGACGAGCGGGCCGCCGTTTTCGAAATCATGACCGGCCTGAAGCGCGCCGGCGCGGATTTGATCGTGACCTATTGGGCGCGCGAGCTGGCCGACTGGACGACTCGTTAGGCAGAAATGAACGATTCGTTAGGCGAAAAAAAGCGCCGCACGAGCGAGACCGCCGCGCATCTTGCGCTCAAGCGTCTCGCGCTCCTCTGGGCGCAGGAAAATGGTTTCCCGATCGCGGCGCTCGAAGTCTCGCTCCCGCGCTGCCGTTATCGCGCCGATGTCGCCGCTTATCGCCCGGAAAAAAATGATGTCGGCGGAGCGACCGCGATTTTCGAGTGCAAACAGTCCGCGCCCGATCTGCGGCGCGACGATTGCCAGAGCGCGCCGGCTTTCGTGCGCCTTGAGAGCGTCTATCGCCGTCGGCAGATCTTGGAAAAAAATCTGCGCGTGCATTATCCGACGCTGCGAACAGGCGACTCGCTTTTTCCGGAATGGGAGTCGTACGATTTCAGCCCGCTCGAGCACCGCGGTTACGCCCGCGTCACGCGCGAATTGATCGCGCTCCAGCGTCGCCTGGGCGAAGGCCGCAAGTTCGAAAAACTCGCCCGTTACGCCTGCGCGAACCTTTGCTTTCTGGTCTTGCCTAACGAACTCGTGCGCGAATCGGAAACGCCGTTGGGCTGGGGCCTGCTCGTCGAAAACTCGGGCGCATTTGAGCTGCGCCGGAAACCGGTCTGGCGCGAGAGCCCGGAGGCGACGCGACTGCACGTGCTGCAGAAAATCGCCGCCGCCGGCACGCGCGCATTCAATCGGCAGCTCGGTCTCGCGCCGGTCCGGCCCGAGTTCGTCAGGCAACACGAGAATACCGGCGCAACATTAGCGCCGCCACTTGTTGATTCATCCCACAGCTCGTGACGAGCGCCCGTTCGCCATTCGTTAGGCCTGAGCCTAACGATGGCGGAGGCAATGTTGTTTCGCGCAAGGCGAGCGCGGCAAAAATTGTCTGCCAGATTCCGCTCGCCGCGATGCTTTCGCCGAGCGCGGCTTTCGGGGCGTAGATTGCGGCGTCGGGAAAAAACTTCGTCGCGATTTCCCACTCCGCGGCGTCGATGAACGTGCCGTTCGCGCTCGCCACGTGCAGGTCCGGCTTTTCGTTAGTCGTTAGGCAAGCGACAATTTTTTCCAGTTGCCTAACGAGTTGATTCCGGCGCAAAAAAATTCCACCGGGATGAATCTGCTCGAGCGCGATTTTGCCGTCGCGCGCGAGCAAAATCGCGCCCGCACCTTCGCTTAGCAGCGCGCCGCGCGGCGGATTCGCGAAGGGTTCGAGCGGAGGCCGCGCGCGAATCAGCCGCCATCGTCGATAGGCGTCGCAAACGAGCGCGTCGAGTTCTTCCGCGCCGACGACGAGACAACGATCCAGCTCGGGGTCCGACATTAAATCTTCCGCCATCCGCAAGGCGAGAATCCCGACCGCGCCGTCGCCGACGAGCGTGTAGGTCGCGCCCGTAATTCCGAGGATCGCGGCCAGATGACTCGCGGGCGCGTTGAAAACCGTTTCCGGAAAGAGGAGCGGACTCGCGGCCTGCGCGCCGTTCTGCACGATCTCGTGATAAAAGCGTTTCGTGTAAATGACGCCGCCGTTCGAGATCGCGAACACGAGCGCGGTCCGCGCGGCGCTTTCTGCATTCAGTTCAACGCCCGCGTCGAGCAGAGCCGCCAGACCTGCCGCAACGGCATAACGCGAGATCGCGCTCGCTCGCCGCAAACGCGGGTGGCGCGGCGCCTCGGCGATCGCGGATGGCGGCACGAGAAAGCCGAGGCATTCGTTCGTGCCTAACGAATCGCCTAACGACTGCGCGGCCGCGGTCTCGCCCGCGCAAAGTTTTGCCCAGACTCCATCCAGCGTTCCGCCGAGCGGCGTGACCCAGCCGAGGCCGGCGAGTCGCACGCTCATGCCGCCGCCGCGAGCACGATGCTGGCGTTGGTGCCGCCGAAGCCGAATGAATTCGAAAGCGCGACGCGCGCGCACTCGGCCGGGCGCGGCTGATCGGCGACGATGTCGAGATCGAGATCGTCGTCGGCTGCGCGGAAGTTCAGGTTGGCGGGAAGAAAACGATCGCGCAAGGCGAGCAGCGTGATCGCGGCTTCGATCGCGCCGGCTGCGCCTAACGAATGACCCATCATCGCCTTGGTCGAGCTGACCGGGACGCAGCCGAGAAGGTCAGCGATGGCGCGACCTTCGGCGGCATCGTTGAACGGCGTCGCGGTGCCGTGCGCGTTGACGTAATCGATGTCGTTAGGCGCAAGGCCGGCGCTGCGCAAGGCGCCTTCCATCGCCTGCCGCGGTCCGATGCCGGAAGGATTCGGCTGCGTGAGATGATGGTTGTCCGTCGAGATGCCGTAGCCGATGATTTCGCCGAGAATTTTTGCGCCACGCGTTTCGGCGGCCTCGAAATTTTCCAGGGCAAAGAGCGCCGCGCCCTCGCCGAGAACTAGGCCGGTGCGGTCGCGATCGAACGGCCGGCACTTTTCCGGAGTCGCGGCCTGCAAAGAATCGAAGCCGACAAAAACAAGCTCGGAAAGCGCGTCGTAACCGCCGGCGAGAATCCGCTCGCAGCGGCCGGTGCGAATGCAATTGAAGGCGTGGCCGAGCGCGTTCGTGCCGGTGGCGCAGGCGTTCGCGATCACCTGGCAAGGCGACGCAAGACAGCAGGCCTCGAGCGCGTCGACGATTGGTTTTTGCGGCGGATAATTTGCGATCCAGGCCGCGAGCTCGCGCGGTGGGTGTTTCTCGCGGAGCAGGGCGCGGTAATAATTTTCGCCGAAACTCATCCCGCCGCTGGTCGTGCCGATGATCGTCAGCTCGGGCCGAAAGCCGGGCGACTGCGCGAGCAATTCGCGCAATGCGACGATGAGCATGCGCGCGGCGCGATGGAGGCGGCGCGATTTGCGATCGTTAGGCGCGACTCCTGCGAGCCACGCGTCGTCGACCTGGCCGGCGGTTTTGCAGCGACATTCGGCGACGGAAAAACGCGTGACCGGCGAAATGCAATCGCGTCCTTCGCGCAACGCATCGCGAGTGGCGTCGAGCCCGGCGCCGAGCGGACTGACGACGCCGGCGGCGACGATCGCGACGCGGGCGCGCGTTTTTTTCTCCGGGTCGTGCGTCAGGCCAGCCATGTTCCGTATCCCGGCTGCTTATTCCGCTTGCGCGAAATAGCAAACCACTTTAGATACCGCCGGAAATTAGCAGACCGGGAAGTTGGTGGATTGTCAGTTGAGCTTTCAGTGACGATTTGAAATCCGATGAGCGGGAACAGTGACCGGGCTGCATTCGATTAAAAAAAACAGATTCAGATGGGCACAAAACTCTACGTGGGAAATCTTTCCTTCAATACCACCGAAACCGATCTTCAGGACCTCTTCGCGCAAGCAGGCACCGTCTCGGAAGTCACCCTCATGCAGGATAAATTCACCGGCAAATCGCGCGGCTTTGCCTTCGTCACGATGGGCAGCGAAGCCGATGCGCAAAAGGCGATCACCGACTTTAACGGCAAGACCGTTGAAGGCCGGCCGTTGACCGTGAACGAAGCGCGTCCACGCGAAGCGCGTCCGCCCGGTGGCGGCGGCGGCGGTCGCGGCTACGGCGGTGGCGGTTACGGCGGCGGTGGCGGTGGCGGCTACGGTGGCGGTGGCGGCGGTTACGGCGGCGGCGGTGGTGGTGGTCGTCGCGGTGGCGACGGCGGCGGCCGGCGCGGACGCTAGTCGCGCGCGATTTCGCCTAACGAACTTTTCTAAAAAGCGCTCCGGGTTCCGGGGCGCTTTTTTATTTTTGTGAAAAGCCGTTTCGCCTAACGAGCGGACGATACGATTTTCGCTTGCACTTACGGGCAAAAATAGCCTCTTCTCACCCATGGCCAAAGCAGCGCGTGCATCGAAAAAAAATTCCGCTCCGAAGAAAATTGTTACGAGCGCGAAAAACAAACCGCGGCCGAGTTCGGCTCCGGCGCGAGGCGCGGCTGCTGGCGCGGTCATCGGCGCGATGGCCGGACCGGTTGGCGCGGTGATTGGCGGATTGGTCGGCGCGGTCCTCGGAAGACGCGCGCAGGCGAACCAACGGTTGAACGAAAAACTCGCGCCGGCGCCGGTCGTTCCTGCGAAACCGGTTCCGCAACCTTTGCCCGCCACAAAAACGGCGGCGAAGCGCGCGCGAAAAACAGCGGCCCCTGCGCGAGCGCGAAAACGTTCGCCAAAGGAGTAATCGGACGTCGCGCGGCCGAGCCCGCGTCATCGTTAGGCAAAAACTCCAGACGACACGCGCGGCTTATTCGTTAGGCGGGAAGCGCCGAAATTATTCCCGCCGCCACGACTTGTCCCGCGGCGCAACTTCGTTACTTTGGCTCGCCTGCGCGCCGGCATTCGTTCCGCGCCGGCCATTTTTGTTATGAATAAAGGCAGTATCGTCCAGGTTATCGGCCCGGTGGTTGACGTTGATTTCAACGACGCGGGCGGGATTCCGCACATCTACAACGCGCTCGAAATCGAGTACGAGGTCAACGGCAATCCGACCAAACTCACCCTCGAAGTGCAGCAACATCTCGGTGAAAATTGGGTGCGCTCGATCGCCATGTCTTCGACCGAAGGTTTGAAACGCGGCATGGCTGTGACCGACACCGGCGGCCCGATCAGCGTGCCGGTCGGCGAAGGAACGTTAGGCCGAATTTTCAACGTCACCGGCGATCCGGTCGATAATCGCGGGCCGGTCGCATTCACGAAGCGTTACCCGATTCATCGCAAGGCGCCCGAGCTGACCGACCAGGACGTGCAGGCGACGATTCTCGAAACCGGAATCAAGGTCATCGATTTGATTTGTCCGTTCACGAAAGGCGGCAAGGTCGGCGCGTTCGGCGGCGCGGGCGTGGGCAAGACCGTCGTCATTCTCGAGCTGATCAATAACATCGCGAAAAACCACGGCGGCTTTTCCGTTTTCGCCGGCGTCGGCGAGCGCTCGCGCGAAGGCAACGATCTTTACACCGAGATGAGCGAAGCGGGCGTGATCGACCAAAAAGATTTGAGCAAATCGAAGGTCGCGCTCGTTTACGGACAGATGAACGAACCGCCCGGCGCGCGTTTGCGCGTCGCCCTCAGCGCGCTCGCCATGACGGAATATTTTCGCGACGAGCGCAACCAGGACGTGCTCCTTTTCATCGACAATATTTTTCGTTTCTCGCAGGCGGGCGCGGAAGTTTCGGCATTGTTAGGCCGGACGCCAAGCGCGGTCGGTTATCAGCCGACGCTCGCGGCCGAGATGGGCGATTTGCAGGAACGAATCACCTCGACCAACAAAGGCTCGATCACGTCCGTGCAGGCCGTTTATGTTCCCGCGGACGACCTGACCGATCCGGCGCCGGCGAACACTTTCGCGCATCTGGATTCGACCATCGTGCTCGAACGTTCGATTGCCGAGCTCGGCATTTATCCCGCGGTCGATCCGCTCGCTTCGACTTCGAAAGCGCTCGCGCCCGACATCGTCGGCGAAGAGCATTACAACGTCGCGCGCGGCGTGCAAAAAGTGCTGCAACGTTACAAGGATTTGCAGGACATCATCGCCATTCTCGGCATGGACGAACTTTCGCCCGACGACAAGCTGACCGTTTTTCGCGCGCGCAAAATCCAGCGTTTTCTCAGCCAGCCGTTTCACGTCGCGGAAGTCTTCACCGGCACGGCCGGCCAGTACGTTTCGATCGCGGAAACGGTCCGCGGCTTCAAAGAAATCCTCGACGGCAAACACGACGATGTGCCCGAGCAGAATTTCTACATGAAGGGCGGCATCGAAATGATCAAAGCCTAACGAATGGCCAAGACCACCCTGCGTTTGGAAATCGTCACACCGGAAGCGAAGGCCTATTCCGAGGACGTCGAGATGGTCGTGCTCCCCGGCCGCGACGGCGAGCTCGGCGTTTATCCGCTCCACGTGCCGGTTTTGACGACGCTCAAACCGGGCGAGCTGCGCGTCATCAAAAGCGGCCGCGAAACTTCGCTCGCGATCGGCGACGGCTTTGCCGAGATCACCGGCGATTCCATTTCCGTCCTCACCGACATGGCGCTCGAATCGTCCGCGATCGACGAAGCCGCCGCCGAAGAAGCGGTCGCGCGCGCGCAGGCGGCCATGAAAGAAGATCACGATTCCGAAGGCGTCGCCGCGATCCAGGCGTCGCTGCAAAAAGCGCTCGCGCAATTGCACGTCAAGCGCCGGCACCGGCATTAGCACTCGTTAGGCCGGAGCGCCGGCGCAATAAATGGAAACGCCAGACGCGCTCGGAATCATCGCGGGCAGCGGCGTCTATCCGCTCCTGCTCGCCGACGCCGCGCGCGCCGCGGGCGTGAAAAAAATCATCGTCGCCGCCTTTGCCGGCGAGACTTCACCGGAAATCGCCAGTCGCGCGGACACGATCGAATGGCTGCGCGTCGGCCAGCTCGGCGCGCTCCTGAAATTTTTTCGCGAAACAAAAGTCTCGCGCGCGATCATGGCCGGACAAATCGCGCCGGGAAATCTTTTCAACCTGCGGCCCGATTTGAAGGCGATGTTTTTGCTCGCGCGACTGAAGGCACGCAATGCCGAATCGATTTTCGGCGCGATCGCCGATCAGCTCGCCGAGGTTGGGGTCGAGCTTTTGCCCGCCACAACTTTTCTCGAGCACCTGCTCGCGCCTAACGAACTCATCGCCGGGCCAAAATTGAAGGAACGCGAGCTCGCCGACGTCGCGTTCGGATTCGTGGTCGCGAAACAATTGAGCGCGCTCGATGTCGGCCAGACGATCGTGGTCAAAAACGGCACCATCCTCGCTGTTGAAGCGTTCGAAGGCACGAACGAAGCGATCCGGCGCGGCGGTTCGTTAGGCAAAAAAAACGCCGTCGTCATCAAAGTGACGAAACCGAATCAGGACATGCGTTTCGATGTGCCGGTGATCGGCTGCGAGACGTTGCGCGTGGCCGCGGAAGCGAAAGTGCGCGCCATCGCCGTCGAAGCCGGCCGGACGCTGCTTTTGGAGAAGCCGGCGCTGATCGAGCTTGCGGAGAAGGCGAAAATTTCGCTGCTCGGCGCCTGAGATCCCTGCGCTCGCCTAACGAACCGCTTGTTCGAGTGCTTCACAGCATCGCCGCAGCCGCCGACAGATCGTTTCAACTCACCGTCGCGCCGGTTAAAGAGCGTGTTGATTCGGCAGAAGTGTGCGTCAGCCGACTTAAAGTGCGCGTCGCCGCCTTCCAAGTGCGCGTCGATGGAGCGCAACTCCGCGTCGGACTCCTCCAAGAGCGCGTCGCCCACCGTCCAGCGCGCGCGGCACGGCAAAAGTCCGCGTCGCCGCCCGCTGAAGAGCGCGTAAATTCCACTCAAGTCAGCATCCGACGAGCAAAAGTGCGCGTGGCACACGCCCAATGCGCGTCGAACCGCCCGCGCCGCGCGGAAGGCCCGGGGAGGCGCGTCGAATCGCGCAGCCAGCCCTCTTCCTTTGACTTTCCTTCCGCGCCCGGTCAGGCAGATTCACGCCCGAGATGCTTTCTTTCCATCAGCACCACTGGCTGCTTCGCCACGGCGCCTCCCGGATCAACGCCTGGCTCGATTCGCGCACCAAAACCGCGGCCGACGTCTCCTGGGATATTTTGCTTTCTTACTGCGCCGGGGGAGCCCAATGGCGCCGCGTCCGGGAGTGGAAGCGGCCCTCGGCCGACCTTTACCTGCACAATTTTCGGCCGGACATTCGCAGCTGGCGCGACCTGGAGCGGGTGGATTTCTGGCAGGTTGACCCCGCGACTACGAGCGAATGTGACCCCTGGCCTGGGGGCGATCTTTTGGTTGAATATCACAACCCGCCTTTCGAACCGCCGCCGAAGCGGAATGTGAACTTCGACATCGTCTGGCGAGTCGCGGCGCGCGACGGGGCCCTCTTCACCGTCGAGCTGGCAGCGGACGAGCGAGACCTGAGCACGTTGCTCGACGTACCTTCCCTCGTCCTGCCAGATGGCGCTCCCGGCGACGAGGCGGCGGCGGAATTCTGGAAAGATAAAGCCGCGCTCTACCTGATCGAGCAAATCCCTTTCGGGCTCGTCACCGTGCAGGTGTCGCGCAATGCCCGCGACCCGGTGCAGCAGGCGCTCGGTCGCGCGCGCTCGCTCCTCGGCCTCGGCGAGCCGGAACAGATCGCGGTCAACGATTTCGCCGGCAAGCCGAAGTCAGAGACAATCTCGGGCGATCTCTACGTTGACCTTCATTACCACAGTTACTATGAGAATTAGGCGATGAGCCGGCTGCTCTGGAACGGCGAACAATGGGCCGACACGCTCGACGAAGCGCAGCTCAACATCCATCTGCGCGCGCCCGATACAGGCGGCAAACGCTTCTCCTGGACATGGCACCTTTTCCATAACGACCGCATCCGGCACGCCGATCGCAAACCTCCTTTCCGCAATCTCAGCATCGAGATCGGCGACCTCGGTTTCACCCAGGACTGGCGGCAATTCTCCCGTTTCGAATTGCGCTCGAGCGCCCAATGGCAGGAGGAAAACGAATACTTCGGCGAATACGGTCATCATTTTGTCCCGCGCATCTCCGTTTACGGAAACTGCCTGCAAGACCAGATCGACGAAAACGACGGGGACGACGGATTCTGGGAAGGCAATGATTTCGTCCTGCGTTTCGGCGACCGCGACGGCTTCACCTTCGCCACCGAGGTGGAAGGATGGCTCGAACCCAGGGCCCGCTATCACCGCACCGCGCCGGAAAGCCCGGCCGATCTCGCCCGGCCTCCCGAGGGCGAACCGAACCTGCGCCTCCTCACCCCCACCCGGCTCGGCAAAGCCTCCGTCAACCTGGCCCGTGGCGGCTCCGACCCGGTCCCGCTGGCACGTCAATACCTCGAAGAATGCACCGGCCTGACCGATCTACCCGAGAAATCAATCAATTGGTGGGGCCCGAAACTCCTCGGCAGCGACAAGGAAGCCAGAGGGCCAGGGTGGCGCTGCACGGTCAATTTCGAAGCTCCGGTGTTGAAATAGCAAGGATCGCTCTACCTTCTCAGTTACAGGCGTCCGGCGCGAAGGTGCGCGCGATCGCGATCGAAGCCGCGCACCTGCTCGAGAACGACGCGCTCATCGATCTCGCGGAGCGTGCGCGGATTTCGCTCGTGGGGCGGTGAGCCGTTTGAGAACAAATGTTTTTGTCGCGGGCGCGAAGTTGGAACAAAACTGCACCGCACGTCCGCTCGCCGCTTCGCGCCTAACGATCAATTTTCCGTCGGCGTCGACGGCTGCGTAGCCATCCTCGATCATGATCAATCCCGGTCGCACCGCGGCGACAATCGCGAGCGCGTCGAAAATCGGTCCACCTTTTTTTCTCGCGATCGTGGTCCAAAACCAAAACCAAAATCGGCTCCGCTCCGCCAGGTAATTTCCGGCCGGACCACGTTGCGCGATCGCGCGCAAGTCGGCGCGGTCGACGAGTAATCGCGCGGAGGTTTCGATCGGTGCCAGCAGGATCGGGATGCGCGTGCGCAAGATTGCCCGGACGGCGTTCGGATCCTCGACGCCGTGCTGCCGACGCCGCGGCTCGAATTCCGTGTCCAAACCGATGACGGCGTTGACCGCCTTGCGCACGTTCGCATCGTGCATGCGAAATATTTTTGCGGGACCAAAAGCAAGGTCCGCCGAGGTCGACTCGCCCGCGACCATGATGATCTGATCGATCCGCGTGGCGAGGCCGGGATGAAGTTGGATAAACGTCGCGAGATTCGTGAGCGGGCCGAGCGCGATGTAAGTCAATTTGTTTTGCCGCAGCGCGGCTTTCAAACCGCGTGTCGCCTCAGTCGCAAGGCCAAGATCGGCCGCCGACCTCGCGCCAGGCGAGACTGCGAGCGCGAGTCCTAACGACTCGCGAGTCCGCGCCGCCGTTATCGGCAGCGAAGCATTCCCGTAGCTGCTGCTGATTCCAGCGATCCGCAATCCCGGAGAACGAGCCGCGAGGAGCAGCGCATAGCCGTCATCGACTTCGCGCCAGGGCGAACCGACGGCGAGGTCGCTGTCGATCCAGACCCGTCGCGTTCGCCCGCGCGCGCCGTGATCGGGAGAACGAAACAAGCCGCACCGGCCACGAGCAGGCGCGAGAATTTCGCCATTGCAAATCGCCGGCCACCGCTCGAAAATCGAAACCTTCGTCGCGGGGTCTTAGCTCAGTTGGTAGAGCGCCTCAATGGCATTGAGGAGGTCAGGGGTTCGAATCCCCTAGGCTCCAGTATGACCAGGCTGAGGCCTTCGCGGAAGGTCGCGAACCTGAAATGGAGAGGTTCGGCCTAGCTGCCGCGAGATTCTGTATTACAGAAACATCTTCGTTAGAAATGAATGAACGTTCATTCATTGGGTGTCGATGAGTCGGGACGACCCTATACTACCGGCGGGCAGGTTACTTGTTAGCTGAGGCGGGGGAGGAAAGGACGTCACTCGGGCTTCGAGACCAAGCGGGGCGCCGGTTGCTGCGTCGGCGACTGCGCATTCACCTTTTGGATTTGCGCCGCCTGCGCTGCGAGCGCCGCTCTGATTGCGGAATTGATTTTGTCCTGATCGGCCAAACGGTTTTCCAACGCCTCCACCTTGCGATGTTCCTTGAGGAATTCGTTGAGCAACATCGCGTTGACCGCTTCGTAGCGCACGGCGTAAGGCTGGCCCGAGTCGTCGCGCGCGTCGAGATCGGGATCGACCTTCGCCACCTGCTCGGCGACGAGGCCAAACTGCGGCGTGCCTAACGAGTCCAGCTCTTTCTTGTAACGGAAGGTGACCGGTTGGAGCGAGAGCAGCACGTCGCTCGCATCTTTCATTGGCTGGATGTCGTCCTTGAAACGCGCCGAGGAAGTCATGACACCCAGCTGGCCCATTTTATCGACTACGACTGCGACCCCACTGGAAACCGTCACGCCGTTGATGCCGGCAACAAAGGTCTTCTTCTGGGTCTTGATATCACCGATGCGAATGACAGCGTCGTCCTTTTTCGCGCCGAGATTGCCAATTTCGATATTGTTTGCGCCCGACGTCACATTCTGGGCAGCGAAATAGCCAAGAACGATATTGTTGTTGCCAGCGAGGTTTATACCGGCCCAGCCGCCGACCGCTGTGTTCTCGCTGCCCGTCGCTCCATTCATCGCATCCGAACCCAATGCGGTGTTCTTGCCTCCCGATGAATTCGCCATCGCGTCGTTACCCACCGCAGTGTTACTGGAGCCAGTGCCGTTGAATACCATAGCGCCAAAACCGCAGGCGACGTTTCCGTAACCCGTGGTGCCGTTCTGGAGGGCAGTGTAACCGATCGCCACGCTGTCCCGGCCCGTCGTGTTGTCCACCATTGCATCGGCACCGATTGCTACGTTGTAATTTCCGCTGGTATTGTCTAGCAGTGCTTGAAAGCCCACCGCAACCTCCGCGCCTCCTTCCGTGTCATTTTGGAGTGCTTCGGAGCCAACAGCGGTGTTCTCACCGCCATTGTAGTCGCTGTATAACGCATGATAACCTATGCCCGTGTCATCGGGCGGAGGATTATCATTGCTAAGGGCCCCATCGCCGAGAGCCGTGATGTCGTTCGGATACCCACCGCTCGGTGGCGGTTGGAGTGCAAAAAGGGGACACGAATAAAGAACCAAAACGACAACGAATGCACGCGCTATTTTCGGAGAAACGTGATTCAGAGCACTGTCTAAGGCGGAGACTTTTAAGACGCGAGATGGTGAAGTCATAGTGTAGATTCAGGACAACAAACCCCCCATTTAAATCATAAAACCCACAGGATGTCAAGCGATTATCTAACCTCTTACCACAGCCCATAAAGAGGCAAAAAAAGAGTTGCGGATGTCGTGCGATCAAATAATCTGCGGAATCACTCATGAAATCGACACACGGGATCCTCACTGCTTTTCTGATCGTTTCGATAGCGTCGCAGCTTTATGGGCAGGTTCCGTTTCCTACGCCGTCTATTACGGTAACGCCGACACCAACGCCGTCCCCGACACCGTCGCCGGGGACGACGCCGAATGGAAGCACCTTTAATTACACAGGGGACCCTCACCGACAGTAACACCCGCAACCCACACGCCAACGCCAATTCCATCCCCTTGGGCGGTACCATCGCCTTCGCCGGGACACCCCAGTCCTCAATACCCGACCAACCTGCAGTGGCGTCCTTATCCCCCATCGACAGAAGGACCCTGGCCGTTTGTTATTATCTTGCACATTGGTGGGTGGTGGTCTGGTGACTGGACTGGCGACGGCAATATGGTCCAAGCAGCTAACGATTTAGCGGCGGCAGGATTCTACGCCGTGATTCCTAATTACACCTTGGCACCGCGGAACGTGATAGACGGTCAACCAGCCCATTCGGGTAATGATGCGTCCGGGCGTCCGCCATGGCAGACCGACGATGTGAAGGCACTAGTAAACGCGGCGCGAAATAGTACCTTATGTAACGGGGTCGGCGGCGTGTTAGGGGGCTCCGCGGGAGGAACTCACGCGGCTTTCGTTGCTTTTGACTCTACCGATACCGTGGGCGAATGGCCTCATTGGAATTCTGACGCACGTCCGGATTTCGTTGTATGCCTTTCCGGCGCTTATGATCTTTCAGATCGAGTGGACACCACCAGTTCTCCGAAGGATGAATTTATCAAGAACGTGGAGAACTACACGAACACCACCGTCCCTGCCGATCAGTGGGGCATCTCTCCCGTGGCCATAGTTCCGACGAGTGGCACATACAGACCCATCTACTTTCTCCACACCGATGATGATCCTATGCCTGTCATTCAGCAATGGGATATGTTTAACGCGCTTTATTATGCGGGCTACCCGACGAACATGTACCGGATGTGGACAATTCCGGATGGTGGAATGGCGAAGCACGCCTTCGGCTACTGGGAGGACCCGATCTATGATACCGTGGGAACGTTCGATCCAGATTATCTTGTCCGAGATCGCGTGATCAACTACTTCCAGTATTTTCTCCAACAGGCAAATACCACCTTTTAAGAGCGAACCTATCGGAATAACTGCCCGGTAAGACAGAGCTTTTCCCCAAAAGTAGGCGCGGCTTCGACACGGGCCTGGCTGGTGGAGAAGGCTTAAGGGGTGGAAATAGGGTCAATCGACCAACTCAATGGCCGCGTCTGAGAGGTCCCGGTTTTCGGCTTCTGTCCTGCTTCCTCGTTCCTTCGCTGCGGATTTAAGGCAAGCGCGGCCTTACTTGTTAGTCGAGACGACCCGCGCGTGGCCGGTCTTGGTTTGCACCTGTGCACTCACTCGTTGGACTTGCGATTTCAACTCCGTCACCGTCGTCTTCAGATCGGCGATCTTTTGCTGCTGCCCCGCAATTGTCGCATGGTCGGCCTCGACCTTGCGATGCTCCTTCAGAAATTCGTTGAGCAACATCGCGTTGATTGCTTCACAGCGCACGGTGTAGGGCTTGCCCGAGTCATCGCGCGCCACGAGATCAGGATCGACCCTCGCCACCTGCTCGGCGACGAGGCCAAACTGCGGCGCGCCTGACGAGTCCAGCTCTTTCTTGTAACGGAAGGTAACCGGCTGGAGCGACAAGCGCACGCCGCAATTCGTCATGCTATCTGTATTACACAAAATCGAGGTGAGATTTGCAAATGTCGCACTGAATGCAGTAACCTGGATCCGCTCTCAGGATGGAGCAGTCATTTGGACCTTTGAAAGCTTCGTGAGGTCCTGTTGCAAAAGGCAGGTATCCTTGCGCAGCCTCACGGACAAGCGAAGCCCAAATGATTCGATTCCATCACCGAGGCCATTCCCTCAAGTTTCGACAAAACGGGAACGCCAAACGTGCTGGCTGTCATTCTTCCTCACGGTAGGTTTCCGCCGGTGGTGGAAAATCACAAAAAGGTGTCGGAGGGGTTCGACCCAGGAGAAATCACCTAATTCGTAGCGCCTTTCTTCGCCAAATTAGACGAATTTCACAAAAGGGGAACGGAGCCCCTAGGCTCCATGCCTAACGAGTCCAGCTTTTCCACTGCTTGCGCAGCGGCTTGACGTAACGATCGACGTCGACCTCGCGCACCCGGTCGATGCCTTCGCGCACGGCGTCGCTCACCACTTCGGCCGAGTCATCGTAAGTCCGTCGCACCCGCCGGAAAAACGGCCACAAAAATGGCATCGACGCTCCGCTCCAATCGATCCGGCGCAGCGCGTTTCGCACCGTTACCGGCTCCGGTTCTTCCGGCCGCGTCGCGTAACGAATCAGCAGCCCGACCGCGAGCCCGAGGGCGAGCGCGCCGAGCACGGTCGGCAACGGATTTTCCCGCATGAGAAGCTCCGTCCGCTCGCGCGCGACGAGCGCTTTTTGCCGCGTCTGGTCCCAAGCTTCCGCCGCTGCTCCAGAAAATTTTTCCGCCGTCTCCTCGAATCGCGCCCGGCCTTCGCGCTTCATCTCGCTCCCAAATTCCGTCTCCGCCATCGGATCGTCCTTCGAAAAATCGTCCCCATTATTCTTCATGCTGTTGATTCGGATTTCGGAGGCCTTTTGCGCGCCATTTTAAAACCTTCCCGACACGAAAATCACGTCCGCGACGGCCTCTCACTCCGAAGAATAAGAGGAAGCAAGGAACAAGAATTATGGACGAGAAAACGAAAGCACATGAAAATCGCGACCCGGTCACGGGCGAACCGGGCTCGCATCCGGTCGGCACCGGTGTCGGCACGGCAGGCGGCGCGGCGGCGGGCGGAGCGATCGGCGCGGCCGTCGGCGGTCCAGTCGGCGCAGTTGCGGGAGCGATCATCGGCGGCGTCGCCGGCGCTTACAGCGGACGCGGTGTTGCCGAGGCGGTCAACCCGACGGTGGAAGAGCAATACTGGCGCGAAAATCACGCCGCGCAGAGTTACGCGACCGCGGAACACACTTACGAACATTTCGCACCGGCCTACCGCGTCGGTTACGAAGCGGTCGCAAAATATCCGGGCAAGGATTTCGACGAGATCGACGATGACCTCGCGCTCGATTACCAAAAATATCAGCCCGGCTCGGCGTTGCCTTGGGACCAGGTGCGACCGGCGACCCGCGCGGCATGGAACAAGGTCAGCGGAACGATCAGCGGCCGCGATCCGACGCGCGGAATTCGCGGCTCGATCTAGTCGTTAGGCCGGTTCGTTAGGCTGGGCGCTAACGCCACTCGTGCTTCGGATATTTCCGCTGCAATTCCGATTTGATCTTCGGATAACTCTCGCGCCAAAACGTGCTCAGATCGTCCGTGATCTGGAGCGGTCGATGACTTGGCGCCAGCACTTCGATGCGCAACCGAACCCGACCGGGTCCAGTCGTTAGGCCGTTGTCCACCCCATACAAATCCTGAATCCGCGCGGCCACCGTCGGCGGGCTGCCCGCGCGATAAGTGATCTTGGCCGAGCGATCGTTAGGCAGCTTCACACGCTCGGGCGCGAATTGATCGAGCGCGCTTTGCTGCGCCGCGTTCAGCCACGAACGCAGCGCCGGCGCGACCGGCCGCTCCTTGATTTCCCGATAGCTCGTCGCGCCCTCGCAGATTTGCTCGATGAGGAGCGCGCGCTCGGTCGTCCCGATCGGCGGCAGCGCCAGCTCGGGAAAATTTTCCGCGAGAAAATTCAGCCGCTCGATCCATTGCTCGACGCCGTGGTTCCAATGTTTCAGCGGACAGGTGCCGGCGACAACTTCGCGCGCGAGCAGATTCGCCGACTCGTTAGGCGGGACGCGATCGGTCTTTTTTTCCGCGAGCACAAGATCGTGAAATTTGATCACGCTCCGGCCCATCACGCGCCGCGCCGAGGTGTCGAAAAACACTTCCGTCGTCTCCCGCATCGCCTCCGGAAAAAATTCCGTCAACCATTCCGGCTCGATCGCGGTCGCGAGCGTGAGCAGCACCTGGCGCTCGCCGTCGCTCGTTTCGACTTCACGAATCTCCGATGCCGTGATCAGCTTCGCGCGCTGCACCACGCTCTCGCGCGCGAGCGTGCCGCGCCGATTGTGCACGAGCGCGCAACGCAGCGTCCCTTCGTCGAGGCGGAGCGCGACCTGATCGGGAAAACCGGCCAGCACGCAGCGCGCGATCGCGCCCGGTTTCGCTTCGCGTTCGGAAATGTCGAGGCCTTCCCCGCGCGCGATGGCGAGAAATTGTTCCCAAAGTTGCGCCGCCTCGCGCGCCGCGCCCGCGTGCACGCCTA
The DNA here is from genome assembly GCA_036490335.1 of Chthoniobacterales bacterium. Lineage (GTDB taxonomy): Bacteria > Verrucomicrobiota > Verrucomicrobiia > Chthoniobacterales > UBA10450 > Palsa-1392. The sequence continues at coordinate 99,558 of DASXEB010000023.1, read as the reverse complement.
ACGATCCGCAACGCCGCGGATCGAAATTATTTTTCTCCGCAAAACGAAACGCCCTAACGAGAATGAAAAGATCCGACTCGTCGTCGCTGCCGAAAAAATCTTCGCGCTCGGCGCGCATTTCCTTGCCTTCCGCGCGACGCAGAAGGTTGCGGCCTTGCGTCAGCGCCGCGATCAGCGCGACTCCGCGCACGCAGCCTTCACTTTGCGCGGCGAGCAGCATGCGCGCGTAACGCGGATGGACCGGAAAGGCGAGCATGCGTTTGCCTAACGAACTGATTCCTTCGCCCGAAATCGCGCCGAGATCGCTCAGCAACTGCGTCGCGGTCTCGAGCGCTTTCGCGTCCGGCGGCTCGAGCCAGCGGAAGCCGGCCACGTCGTCGATCCCGCTCGCTTTTAAAGTGAGCACGACTTCGGCGAGATCGAGTCGTTTCACTTCCGGCAATTCCTGCGGCGCGCGCGAGAGATGCTCGCGTTCCGTCCAGAGGCGCAGGCAAATTCCGGGAGCGGTCCGGCCCGCGCGACCGGCGCGCTGGTCGGCAGCGGCGCGGCTGATCTTCTCGATGAAAAGGGTATTGATCCCGCGCCGCGGATCGAACCGCGCGATGCGCGCGAGGCCGCTGTCGATCACGGTGCGCACGCCGTCGATCGTCAGCGAAGTCTCGGCCACGTTGGTCGCGACGATCGCTTTTCGCCTTTCGTTAGGCGCAAGCGCGGCGTCTTGTTCGTTAGGCGGGAGCTCGCTGTAAAGCGGCAGGACGACGAAGCGCTCGCTCCCGCGCGCGGCGCGGAGGGCGGAGATGGTGCGCGTGATTTCATATTTTCCCGGCATGAAAACAAGCACGTCGCCTTTGCTTTGCAGAGCGAGCCGCTCGAATTCGTCCGCGGCCAGATCCCAGATCGGATAATTCTCGTCGCGCACCGGTTTCGTCAGGTATTCGATCGTGACCGGATGGGCGCGGCCGCTCGAAGTCAGGAGCGCGCAGGGCGCAAGATATTTTTCCAGCTTGTCCGACTCGAGGGTCGCGGACATGACGACGAGTTGCAGGTCGGGACGCTTCGTTTCCTGCAAATGGAGCGCGCGCGCGAGTGTGATGTCGCCGTAAAGATGCCGCTCGTGAAATTCGTCGAAGAGAATCGCGGAGACGCCGCTCAACTCCGGATCCTGAAGCAGTTGGCGCAACAAAATTCCCTCAGTAACAAAGCGAATCCGCGTCCGCGCGGAGAGCGCTTTTTCGAAACGAATCTGGAAACCGACTTCCTCGCCTAACGAACCGGCGCGCTCTTGCGCGACCCGCTTCGCGAGCAGGCGCGCAGCCAGCCGGCGCGGTTGCAAAATGACGACTTCGCCGTCTCCGAGCAGGCCGCGATCGAGCAGAATCTGCGGAACCTGGGTCGATTTTCCCGAGCCGGTCGGCGCCTGAAGAATAAGGCGCGGCTCTTTGCCTAACGAACTGACGATTTGGTTTTCGAGCTCGTAAATCGGCAGTTCGCGCGGTCTCATGCGCGCGCCTGCGCGAAGTCGGCCGCGAAATCGCCGATCGCTTTTTCCGTCGCCGACCACGAGCACATCAACCGATAAATGTCCGGCTCGATGAATTTGTAGAAATGCCAGCCGCGTTCGTGCAACCGCCTAACGAGTGTGTCGTCGAGGCGCAAAAACAGCGCGTTCGCTTCGCGCGGAAATGCGAGCGGCATCGCCAGTTTTTCGGCGAGGAGTTTGGCGGACTCGTTGGCGTGGCGCGCGTTTTTTAGCCAGACGTCGTCGGTGAGCAAACCGCTCCAGGGTGCGGCGAGGAAACGCATTTTGGAGGCGAGCTGCGCGGCTTGTTTGGCGCGATAATCGAACTCACGCGCGAGCTCGCGATCGAAAAAAACGACCAGCTCGCCGACGGCGATGCCGTTTTTTGTTCCGCCGAAGGAAAGAACGTCGACGCCGCGCTGCCAGGTAATTTCCTTCGGCTTGCAGCCTGACGAAACGACGGCGTTGGCGAAACGCGCGCCATCCATGTGCAGGCGCAGGCTGTGATTTTTTGCGAAATCGGCGACGGCATCGAGTTCGTTAGGCGAATAGACGGTGCCGAGCTCGGTCGATTGCGTGATGCTGATCGCTTTCGGTTTCGGCGAATGCAATTCCCGCTGGCGCGCGAGGACGGCGGCGGCGTCGGCGAGATCGATCTTGCCATTTTCGCCTCCGACGCGCAGGAGCTTCGCGCCGCCGGAGAAAAATTCCGGCGCACCGCATTCGTCGGTCTCGACGTGCGAATGCTCGTGGCAAAGAACGCTGTGGAAGGGCCGGCAAAGTTGCGCGAGCGCGAGCGAATTCGCGGCCGTGCCATTGAAGACGATGAACGTCTCGCAGTCGGTCTCGAAAATTTCGCGCACCTGTTCGCAAACGAGCGCGGTCCACCGGTCGTCGCCGTAGGAAGCGGCGGCATCGTGATTCGCGGCGGCGAGCGCGGCCCACGCCTCGGGGCAAATCGCGGCGGTGTTGTCGCTGGCAAATTCGTAACGGTCGGAGCTGGGCATCGCTAGAATTACAAGGCTTCGACGCGATCCGCAAAGCGCGCGACGATTGACACGGTGGCGCGACTCTCGTTTCATCCTCGCAGTTGTGAAGCTGGCGCTCGCTTTGATTTTTCTCGCTCTGGCCGGTTGCGCGACCGTGCCGCCGACGCGCCAGGTCGCGAAGCCGGGCCCGCTGCCGGTGGCGCTCGATCGCGATTTCGCTTTTAAAAAGGTGAAGCAATTCCTTTTCGAGCCGGTGCTGCGGCCCGGCCTCATCGGCGCGGCGCTCGATCCTTCGATCGCGTTTGAGCGCGCTTACCTTTCCTACGGCGCGATCACGGCGCTCGATCAGCGGCAGCGCTTCGGGAATTACTACACGCTTTTCTGGCGGTCGAAACGCCGCGCGAACGTGACCGTGCGCCTCGAGTATCGGCAGGAAAATTTGCACGCGTTCGTGCAGGCGCGCGAGATCAGCTACGTGAATGTGCGCGGGCCGGTCGAGACGCGCTTCGCGATTATTGGCGACGATTATTTTGACGACGGGCGAGTGATCGCGTGGCGCGCTTCGCTGATCGTAGAAGGCCGGGTGGTGGCGGTGAAACGATCTTATCTCTGGGATTGATGGTTGCGGCGCGATTGCTGCATCTGCTCATAACCTGATAACGGATAATTTCTTGGGCCTTTCGCTGCGCGGCGCAGTTTGACACTGTCGGGGCAAAATTTTACCTTATTAAAGTCGTGGAGTCCTCGATCCAAGTAGGCGTGAACGGCCCGGACGTCTGGGTCCGGGTGCAGGGCCGGGGCAGTTTCCTGAACAGCGGGAGCGTGAAGGAGTTTGCCCGCGAGATGGTGAAGCGCGGTTATCGCGAATTTATTTTTGATCTCGAAAACTGCGCGATGATGGATTCGACTTTCATGGGTACGATGGCGGGAATGGCGCTGCGGTTGAAAGAACTCGGCCAGGGCCGGCTCCACGTCATTCATTGCGGCGAACGCAGCCGCGAATTGCTCTCCGGCCTCGGGCTCGACCAGATTTTCGACATCCACGCGAATGGCGCTGTCGCCCCGCAATGCCAGCTCCTGAAAAAAAATGGCGAGGGCGAAAAATCGGAAGCGCAAAAACGCGAGCAGGCCGACACGATGCTCGCCGCGCACGAAGCGCTCTGCGCGGCCACGCCGGAAAATCTGACCAAGTTCAAAGACGTTCTCGAGTACCTCAGGCAAGATCTCCAGCACGAGAACCCGGCGAACTAAGGCGACGTCGGCTGCATGGTTTTTCTCCTTTTCGGGCTGCTCGTCGCCGCGCTCTGCGCGTGGCTCCTCAGCTACCAGCGACAGCGCTGGCGCATTTTGCAGCTCGAGCGTTCGAAGGAAGAAATCCAGGTCGAGGAAAATCTTGTCTTCGATTTTTTGCACGGCCTCGGCGAAGCGTTTCGCGACGTCATCCGGCCGCATGATTTGCACCGGCTGATTGTCGAAAGCTCGACCCGGATTCTCGACGCGCACGGCGGCGCGCTTTATCTCGCCGATCGCACGGGCACGAAATTAATGCCGGCATTTATCTCGAAAGGCTGCCCGCCGTTGATCGATGTCCCGACGCGGATTTTGCAGCAGGCGGCCGCGACCCCGATGGCGCTCGAAAGTTATCTTCGCTCGCACTCGATCAATGCCGAAGAAGGCCTCGTCGGTCGCGTCTGGAAAAGCAGCGAAGCCGTGCTTCTCGCCGATCTGGCCGACGCGCCCGAGCTCTCGAAGTTGCGCGAGACCGCGCTCGGCGCCTCGACCGTGATGGTGACGCCGCTGCTCTACGGCCGGCAAAATCTCGGCGTGCTCGCGGTCGCGAACGGCCCGATGAGCGCGGCTTTCACGCCGAGCGATTTCATTGTTTTCAAATCGATCTCCGAGCAATCCGCCTTCGCGCTTTACAACGCCATCATCTACTCGGAAGCGAACGAAAAAAAACGCCTCGACCACGACCTGCAAATCGCGCGCGACATCCAGCGCATTCTTCTGCCGGCGCAGGCCCCTGTCGTCGAAGGCTTCCAGCTCGCGGGCATAAACATTCCCGCGCGCCAGGTCAGCGGTGACTATTTCGATTACATCCAGGTTGACGAAGATCGGATCGGCGTCGTCATCGCCGACGTCTCGGGCAAAGGCGTGCCCGCGTCGCTCATCATGGCGATTTGCCGGAGCGCGTTGCGGGCCGAAGCGCGCGCGAGCCATTCGCCGGCCGAAGTTTTGCGCAAAGTGAATCGCCAGCTTTATCCCGACATCAAAGAGGACATGTTCATCAGCATGGCCTACGTCATTCTCGATCGCGCAAACGCGAGCGTGACGCTCTCGCGCGGCGGCCACGACGCGCCGCTTCTTTATCGCGCGGCGACCGGCGAAATGACCGCGCTCAAGCCGCCCGGAATGGCCCTCGGCATTGACAGCGGAGACGTCTTCGATAGGGTTGCGAGCGACGTTTCCGTGCCCCTTGAAACGGATGATTGCCTCGTGCTTTACACTGACGGCATCACGGAAGCGCTCGATGTAAACGGCGACGAATTTGGCCGCGAACGAATGATCGAATCGATTCGCGCGAGCGCGAGCCAGGGCGCCGCCGGCGTGATCGCGCGGCTCACCGCCGACGTCCGCGCCTTTGCCGGCGGCCATCCGCAGCACGACGACATCACCTTGGTTGTAGTTCGCAAGACATGAAAAATTCCGATTCCAAACCGCATCGCATCGAAGTGACCGATGACGATCAACCGGGCAACGCCGCTGCGCCTAACGAATCCGATTCGCCTAACGATGACGATCCAACCGCCGGTTTGCAGTCCGATCTCGAGCGCTTCCGCGATCTCGCGTTGCGCAGCCAGGCTGATTTCGAGAATTTCAAAAAGCGCGCCACGCGCGAAAAGGAAGACGCGATCAAATATGCGAACAGCGGCCTGCTCGAGCGCCTGATCGCGATCGTCGATAATTTCGAGCTCGGTTTAAACGCCGCGAAAAGCGAAAGCGCGCAATCGCCGGTGCTCGCGGGGATGGGAATGGTTCTAAAACAACTGAACGACTTCCTCGCCGACAACGGCCTGCAACCAATCGATGCCGAAGGCAGGCCGTTCGATCCGAATCTGCACGAAGCGATCGCGCACGAGCCTAACGAGTCCGTGCCCGAAGGCTCGGTCGTCAGGCAAATGCGTCGCGGCTATCGTTTGAAAGACCGGCTCCTGCGACCATCGACCGTCGTCGTCTCGAGCGGACCGCCGAAAAAATAATGGCGACGACGAAGCGCGATTATTACGAAGTGTTGAGTGTCGAGCGGACCGCGGCCGGCGACGAGATCAAGCGCGCCTATCGCAAACTCGCGGTCAAATTTCATCCCGACAAAAATCCCGACGACCCTCACGCGGAAGAAAAATTCAAGGAGCTCGGCGAAGCCTACGACGTGCTCATGGACGAACAAAAACGCGCCGCCTACGATCGCTACGGCCACGCCGCTTTCGCGCAGGGCGGCATCGGCGGGCGCGGATTCCACGATCCGTTCGATATTTTTCGCGAAGTTTTCAGCGGGGGCGGCAGCGGGATTTTCGAGACCTTTTTCGGCGGTGGTCAGTCCTCGCGTGACGGCAAGCAGCGCGGCTCCGATCTGCGCTACGACATGGAGATCACGCTCGAGGAAGCAGCCTTCGGCGTCGAAAAAGAAATCGAAGTGCGCAAGCTCGACGTCTGCGATGAATGCGACGGCAGCGGCGCGGCTCCCGGCTCGCGCGCGATCACCTGCCCGACGTGTCACGGCCGCGGCCAGGTCATCAGCGCACGCGGATTTTTCCAAGTCTCGCAAACCTGCCCGCGCTGCCGCGGCCTCGGCGAGATCATCGAGAAACCGTGCCCGGTTTGCGAAGGCGAAGGCCGGGTCGAGAAGACGAGCCGGATCAAAATAAAAATTCCCGCCGGCATCGCGCACGGCTCGCGTTTGCGTTCCTCACAGAACGGCGAAGCGGGCATTCGCGGCGGCGAGCAGGGCGATTTGTATGTCGTCATCCACGTCAAAGAGCACGCGATTTTCCAGCGCGAGGAGGACAACCTTTACTGCGAAGTGCCGATCTCGTTTTCGACCGCGACGCTCGGCGGCGAAGTGCCGGTGCCGACGCTGGAAGGAAAAGCCAACGTGCGCGTGCCGGCGGGGACGCAGAGCGGCCGAAGTTTCAAGCTCCGCGGCAAGGGCATACTCCATGTTAACGGCCGCGAGCGGGGCGATCTTTACGCGCGATTACTCGTCGAAGTGCCGACCGATCTGAACGCCGAGCAGCGCCAGAAGCTGGAAGAGTTTGCCGCGCTCTGTGGCGAAGAAAACACGCCGCTGCGCAAAAGTTTCTTTGAACGGGCGAAGGAATTCTTTCGTTAGGCGCTCGTTAGGGGAGAATTCGACGCCGCGCACATCTTCGCTCGTTAGGGCGAAAATTTTTCCACTATTCCGCGCCGGTTTTCTCGCCACCTTTAGGCATGGACGAGAACAAAAAAATCACCCGCAAGAAGATGATCGATCTTCTGAACGAAGACCTCGCGCGCGAATACCAGGCGGTCATCGCCTACGTCATTTACAGCCAGACCTTGAAGGGCGCGGCCTACAATCACATCGCCAACGAGCTGCAAAAACACGCCGGCCAGGAACTCGAGCACGCGCTCAAGATCGCGAAGCAGATCGATTACCTCGGCGGCTCGCCGACCAACAAACCGAAGGAAGTGAAGACCTCGGAGAAGGCCGAGGAAATGCTCCGCTTTGACCTCGAGAACGAACGGAACACGATCGCGAACTATCGCGCCCGCATCCGGCAGGCGGACGCGATGAGCGAGTTCGCGCTCGGCGAAGTCCTCCGCGAAATCATCGCGCAGGAGCAGGACCACCTCCAGGATTTGGCCGACGCGCTGGGGATCGATCCGCCGAGAATCGAAACGACCTAACGAAGAGCGGCGGCTGTCATTCCGGCCGCTTCATGCATCGCTTCTTTCTTTCGCCTGACGAATGGCCGGCGGGAGCCCTGACCGGCGCGGAGGCGCACCACGCCCGCGACGTTTTGCGGCTCCAGCCGAGCGACCGGCTCGCCATCTTCGACGGTTGCGGGCGCGAAGCGACGGCGGAGATCGTCGGCAACGACGCGGCGACCGTGCGGCTGCGGATTTTCGACGAGAAAATGACACCGCCGCTGCGCTGCCGCATCACCCTCGCGCAGACGATCCCGAAAGGGAAAAACATGGAGTTGATCGTGCAGAAGGCAGTCGAGATCGGCGCGGCCGAAATCGTCCCGCTCATCTCCGCGCGCACTGTCGTTAGGCTCGATCCGGCCGCAGCGGTGCAGCGGCAGGCGAAATGGCAGCAGATCGCGATCGAGGCGGCGAAACAGTGCGGTCAAAACTGGCTCCCGCAGGTGGAGCGTCCGCGCGCGCCTAACAAACTCTTCGCCGCGGCCGCGATGGAAAAATTCGACCTCTGCCTGATCGGTTCGCTCCAACCCGGTGCGCGTCATTTGAGAGAAATCCTCGCCGACTACGCGCGGAGAGACGACGCTCGCCCGGCGAATGTGCTGATCGCGATTGGCCCGGAAGGCGATTTCACGCCGGAAGAAATCGCGCTCGCCCGCGCGCACGGCTGCGTGCCGCTCACCCTCGGCCCGATCGTCCTGCGGGTGGAGACGGCGGCGATTTATTGCCTGAGCATTCTCAGCTACGAGCTGCTCTGAGGCCCGACTCCTTTACTCGCTAGGCGTCAGGACGACCGCGCAGGAAACGCTGCGCGCAGACGAGCAGGCCGATGCCGAGCAGCATGTAAACCGACGGCTCCGGGATGGCGATCAGGCCGGAGACAACAAAGTCGTCGATGTGATCTGAACCAGCCGCACCTACGGATCCGCCGCCGATCGCGGTGGTAGAGGTATCGAGCACCCTAAAATAAACCGTGGGCGCAGTATTCACTCCGGGGACCATCGAGAGGTCGAAGCTTGAGGTCTTGTAACTCGTGGAGCTAGTCAGGCTGTAGGCCGAACCGAAATTAGTGAAGCTTGTTCCGTCGGTGCTGTATTGAAACTGGAAATTGGCCGGTCCGGTTGAACTGCCCTCCTGGGCGTAAGAGACCGTGATGTCGCTGTAACCCAGAGTGGTCAGGGTGAACTGCCAGTAATCGTTCACGCCCCAATGATTGGAATTGTAGGCGCTCAACGAACCGTTGCCGCTTATGGTCGACCACGCCGTCGAAGCGGAAGCGTGATGGCCGCTTGCACCGGCGCCGAGCGTGAGGATGCCGCCATCCGGTGCATACGGTCCATTGTCCGTTCCCGTGCCGTTTGGCATGGAGGTTTCAAACGTCCAGTCGTCGAGCGTATCGCCGTGTGCGATAATGGCGGAGGACAAAGCAATGACACTCGTTAGGGCGATTTTGCCGAGGAGTCTGACGGGCGAATTCCTTAGGCGGAAGGTCATAGGCGCGGCGACTTTGGTCAGGCCTCGATGGCCTTGGCAAGACCTTTTTTGTGAGATTTTGCGCTGCACGGAGAATTGCGCCGGGCGGAGGCAGGCAAATGGGCGAAAAGCACGGCTGAATCGCCCGACAACCCTGGCTGATCGCCGGACAACGACGGCTGATCGCCAAACAACGATGCCTGGCCGCCGGACAACACTGCCTCATCGTCAGACAACGCTGGCTAATCGTCGGACAACGCTGGCTGATCGCCGGACAACGGTGCCTGATCGCCGGACAACGGTGCCTCATCGTCAGACAACAGTGCCTCATCGTCAGACAACGGTGGCCTATCGTCGGACAACGCTGGCTAATCGTCGGACGATGCTGGCTGATCGTCGGACGATGCTGGCTGATCGTTGGGCGATACTGCCCGATCGTTGGACGATGCCGCCCGATCCTCGGGCGATATGCCATCGTCGTCGGACGATATGCCAGCGTCGCGGAGCGATTTGCCAGCGTTTTTGCCTGCTACAGGCTTGTCGCGGGCTGATTCGGGCCCCTTTTCCGGCAAGCCGGCCTCTGCCGGTTCATGAGGTAATTACCGATGAACAGGCTCGCGGGCGGGCCGCAAAGAACGGCGCCGTCAGGCTGCGAAACCCGGCAGGCCGCCAGATCGCAATCCTTTCAGACGACGCGGCAGATCGCGCCGGTTCACCAGATCGATCACGCGGATATGCTTCGGACTCAGTTGAAATAGGAGCCGGTAATCGCCCGCCACTCTTGCTTCGAGGACGCCATCACATTCGTAGATCTTCTTCACGCCCATGAACGCGTGCGGATCGCCGGAGGCAAGTCGGGCCAGCCATCCCATCGCGGCCGCGCCGACATCTCGCGGGAAGCTCATCATCGTCGCCTCAAATTTCTCTGCGAATCGGTAGAAGCGCACCGGTTGCTGGCCCGTTACTTCCAGCGGGTCGCCGGTCGCCTCATCGTCGGCTTCCGCCGCCTCGGCCGGATGGATGCCGTTGGCGATGCGGAGCAATTCGTTTTCCTGCTCAAGACGGTCGCGGTCGCGGCGGGCGAGGACGCGCTCTGCGCTCGTCTCGCGCAGCAAGGCCTCAACCTTCTTCAACTGCGTCCGCAACTCTTTCGCTTCTTCGCTCGCGTCGGGTTGGGCTGGCTCATTCGCCGCCGAGTTGCGTTTGGCTTTCTTTTCCTGCAAGGCAAGCGCCCGCTTCACACTCGCGACTTCTTCCTTGAGGGCGCGCGTCCGTTTCGCCAACTCGGCGAGTTGGGCTTCCTTTTCTTGCACAGCTTCGGCCTCATCGCCGGGGCGTTCGCGGGCCGCGCGTTCTTCCATGAAATCGGCAAAGGCGTCGTCCGGCGAAAGATTCAGCTCGGCCCGGGCCTTGAGAATGTCGTCGTAAATCGGTGTCGCCAATTCGCGCCGAACAAGCGGCAGGGTGCCGCGCGCGAGCAGAATGGCGAGGGCGCGATACGGCGAACAGAGAAGGCCCATCGCAATATCCGGCACGGCGTTTTCGTCACCTGATTGCAAAGCTTTAAGCGACTCTGCTTCGAGGGTCGCGAAAAATTTCGCCGGATCGTCGGAGGCGAGGAGCAAGTGGCTGCTCGCGGCCAGCTCTTCGTCCGGGCGTGCCTTGGCCAGCCGCTCGAGGGTGTCGCGCCGCCAGCCTTGAAGCGCGAAAATTGTCGCGGCGATCCAGGCTTCGTTCAGCTCCGGCGGCACGCCGAGTTTTTCGAATGCTTCCGCGAGCGCGTCGTAGCGTTTGAAAGCGCCGAGACGGAGCAAATAATCCGACTGCAATTCCGGCGGCACGCGCACGGGGTCGAGCCGGAGCAATTCAACCGGCCGGAAATTCTCCAGCCGTCGCTTCGTCAGGTCGGCGTTCAAGTCCTGCGTCACTTCCTCCCTCGTCTTGCCCGCCACATCCGAGCAATCCCGCAGCCGTTCCTGGTCCTTCTCGTAGCAGCAACGCTTGTATTTTTTTCCGCTTCCGCAATGGCAGGGCTCGTTGCGGCCGAATTTTTCCACGGCCCGGCGCACGGTCGCGTTGCTGATAAAGTCGCGCGCCTCCTTCTCCGGAATATGGTCTTCGAACGGCGCGGCCAGCATCGCCTGGATATTCTCGTGCGTCTTCTTCGCCAGTTGCTCGGCGGTCGCTACTTTCTTTCGGTCGAGTCCGCAGGGCGGAAAGTGGCCTCCGAGAAGCTTAAAAAACGCGCCGAGGTAGCAGCCCGTTGTGCTATCGCTGCCAAATTTTGTCGACAGCTCGTTCATGCCCGCCGCGATCTTGCACGGGACGTCTTCCTCCGGCCGGTTTTTCATCCACCAGGCCGCCGCGATGTAATATGCCATCGCCGTCATCCGGGTGGTGATGCCGCCGCCGTCCGCCACCGCGAGGAGCGCGGGACCGACGTCGCCTTCCATCCGCCATGCGATCCAGGCGAAGCGATTCTCGTCCGGCATGAGAATGGCGCTCGCCGGGAGCAGGCTGGCCCTCAATTTCCGGCCCTGCATGGCGGCGGCAAAGATGATAAAGATGAAGTCGTTCTCCTCCCGCTTGGCGATTGTCTGCTCGAGCCAGGCGTGCAGTTCGTCGTCGTTCTCGGGCAGGAGCGCGGCAATTTCGCCGAGCCCGGCACGGGAAAAGTGGAAGTTAGCGACCAGTTCGCGGACACGAAGCCGTGCCGCCGTTTCAAACCGAATGATGTTGTTCATGCCCCGGTATGAAGCAGGAATCGCGCGAGCCGGCGGAAAAACTTACAATAAAAAAACCGGGCGGGATTTTCACCCGCCCGGCTCCCTGGCGAAGCAGCTCGGCAAAAAAGGCATTCGCGTGAACGGCGTCGCGCCCGGCCCGATCTGGACGCCGTTGCAGGTCAGCGGCGGTGCGACTCAGGAACACTTGAAGGAGTTCGGCGGCAAAACCGCGCTCGGTCGGCCGGGACAACCGGTGGAGCTGGCCTCGACTTACGTGCGGCTTGCGGCGGCCGACGCTAGTTATGCCGCCGGCCAGGTTTACGGCTCGTCCGGCGGCGGCGGGCAGCCCTAGCCTGAGCCGGACCTAACGCCGGAGCCCTTTGCTCGTTAGGCAGACGATTCAGGTGCGGATTATTTCCCGCCTCCTTCGCCGGCGTCGGTGGGCGCGCCCCCACCAGGCGCTCCAAAACGGGCTCGCGGTTTCACAGCCGATTTGTTAATCATGCTGGCATGCACGGCTTCGGGAGCGACATCACGATCAACGTCCTCGCCTCCATCATCGCCTCCGCTATTCTTCTCGGGGCCGGTTTTCTCTGGGGAAAATACAAGGAGCGGAAACGCTTCGGCCGCCGCCTCGAGGCCTACGACTTCTATCCCTACACGATCAATCGCGACAATTTCCCCGAGTTTAACCTCAACAATTTCCGGCTCGGCATCCATTATTTCCTGCGCAACAACGACCCGACCGCGGCCCGCCAGCTCATCTTCATCGGCGAGCAAAACAGCGTCCGCACCCAGCTCGAGCCTAACGAACAAAAGGTTTACGCGCGGCTTTTCGAGAAATACAACGGCAAAAAAATCGCCGACGACGGCGCCGAGTATCTGGAGAACTTCACCCGCCTCGTCCGGTTGATCGGCAAATCATTTCCCAACCTCGGGATCGAGATTTTGCTCCATGATTTGTCGAACCCGTCGCACTCGCTCGTCGCGCTCGAGAACAATGTCACCGGCCGCAACCTGCGCGACGGCACGACGAATCTCGTGATCGACCTGAAAAAACGGCAGCTCGCACACGAGGAGAAACTCAACTACGAGCTCAACATCGGCGCGCGAAAATTCAAGTGCACCACGATCCCGATCCTGCGCCCGGAGTACGGAGTCGTCGGCGCCGTTTGCATCAATGTCGATGCGAATTACCTGACCGAGGAAGTGATGAGCGACGCGCAAAAGATGCGGAGTTTCTTCGAGACTTTCTGCCGCACCGAAACGCAGCTGGATGAAAACATTCTCAGCCGCGACGAGTACGCAAAGGCCCTTAAAGGCAAGCGGCATTTCAAAGCCGAAAACTAAGCCCCCGCCTTTCGCCTAACGAGCACAACACCTTTACTCGTTAGGCCGGTGCGCGAGCCGCGTCCGGCCCATAACGAAAAAGTGCACGACAAAACCCGCGATGAAAATGGCCGCCATCAGCTTTAGGTTCAGAGTTAGCGCGAGACAGAGTTCCGCCAGCCCGAAGAGCCAGATGAAGCTCTCCCCGACGAACGCCTGCCTCCAACGCGGCGCTTGATTTCCAGCCGGCAGCCGCGCGCTCCACGAAGGCCAAAAGCGCGGCACGGCAGCGCAATAAGCGCGATACGGTTCGCCCTGGCTCTGCCGCAGGGCCGCTTCTTCACGAAAGATCAGCCGGTAAACAAAAAGCCAATTCGCCGCCACCATGAAGACGCAACCGAGGCGAGAGGCGAGCAGGCCGATCCCGAGCGCCATCGGCAGATTCGCGAAATAGAGCGGGTTGCGCACATGGCGAAAGGGGCCGTCCGCGACCAGCGTTTCGGCATGTTGTCCGCGATCGTGCACGATTTCCGTGCGCAGGTAAGCCGCGCCCCAGGTGCGCAGAGCGGCCGCCGCGAAAACGAGCAGCGCGCCGATCCCGATAATGATCTGCCGAATCGTGGTCGCCCGTGCGCCCGTCGCGTGGGGAGCGAGGAGATGCTGCAATGTCCACAGAACGCCCGTCCCATCGAACCGCGCCAGCAGAAAGCCGACGAGAAAAATCGCCGCGATGATCCAGAATCGCCGTTCGAACTCAAACTTCGTTGCTTGCATCCGAGTGCAATAAACGAGGGCTTCCCGTATGAGAAGCGAAAACCCAAGTGCGGACTACGACGCTTTCGGTAGCGCTAACTCTTAAACGCTTCCTTGTTCACCACGTAAGGCATCCTGGTGGGGTCCCCGTCGTAGTTGCCTTCCAGCACGTCGATCACTGCCTGAACGGTGCGGCCCGCCATGCCCTTTTCGGGATCGACGGAGAGGCGCGTGATTTGTCCGCCACTGGCGAAGTGATGGAACAATCGCGCTCGGTCGGCGATCGCGGGATCAAGGAGAGGTGACTCCGGCGGGAGCGGTTCCTTTTCAAAAACATCGAGCGCCGCGCCGGCGATGACGTTGTCTTTTAAAGCCTGAGCGAGAGCCTTCTCGTCCACCACCGGACCGCGTGAGCTGTTCACGATATAAGCGGTCGGCTTCATTAGCTTGAGCGTCTTCTCGTTGATCAGGTGATAGGTCGGTTTATCGGTCTCGCCTTCGCGCAACAGCGGGACATGAATGCTCACGTAATCTGCGCCGCCCATCGCCTCCTCGAAGTCCACATATTTGATCCAGGTCTTCTCCTTCTGGATGCCTCTGGCGTGACGCAGGTCCATCAGTTCCTGGATGGAGCCGATATACTTCTCGTTTTGATACGCCGGGTCGTAGCAAAGCATGTTCATGTCGAACCCAGAGCACTTCTTGATCATGGCCAGCCCGATGCGGCCGGTGCCGATAATCGCGATAGTCTTCCCTGTGACTTCGTCGCCGAGGAAGGGAAGAAACGGATGCCACGACGGCCACTTTAGTTCGCGCACGAGGCGTTCGCTCGCATACATTTTGCGCGCCAGCATGCCCATCATGAAAAAGGCGAATTCCGCGGTCGCTTCCGTGAGCACATCGGCGGTGTGCGTGAACGGAATCTTATACTTGTTAGCGTCCGCGCGATTAATGTTGTCGAAGCCGACCGCGATCTGCGCCACGACTTTGAGCGAGCCTTTCCCTGCTTCGAAAATCTCGGCATCGATCGGATCGCGCAGCGTCGTGATCAAGCCGTCGATGCCGCTTTTGACTTTCTCGATGATGAGCTTTTTCGGCGGTGCTTCGGGCCCTTGGAAAACCTCGAGCTCGTAACCGCGTTCGCGGAGACGGTTCTCGGCCGGATCGCCGATTCGAGAAGTGGCAAAGACGCGGAACGTTTTTTTATCAGTCATGGTAGCAAACTCGTTACAAATTCCATCCCGCCAACCGTCGCGGTTATCCTACAAATTCTTCGTCGCCCAATCGCCAACACGTTCCAGCGCCTTCTCGATATTCTCGATCGAGTTCGCCACACTGAAACGCAAATAGCCTTCGCCGAATTGCCCAAAAGCCGTCCCGGAAAGCGCAGCCACTCCGCCCTCCTCGAGCAGCGCGTCCGCGAGTTTCTTCGACGGCCAGCCGGTGCCTTTGATATTTGGGAAAACGTAGAACGCACCCTTCGGTGACAGGCACGAGAAACCTTTGATCTGATTCAATCCGGCCACCATGATGTCGCGCCGTTCCTTAAACTTCGCGCACATTTCTTCGACCGAGCCTTGCGGCCCGCGCAACGCTTCCACGCCCGCCATCTGCGTAAAACTCGCGGTGCAGGAGTTTGAGTTGGTCATCAGCCGCGCGACGTGCGTGGCCAGATCGGCCCGCATCACTCCGTAACCCATCCGCCAACCGGTCATGGCGTAGGTTTTGGAAAAACCGTCGAGCAAAATGCAGCGATCCTTCATCCCATCGAGCGACATGATGGAGTGATGCTCGCCTTCAAAAATCAGCCGGCTGTAAATTTCGTCCGTCAAGACCATGATGTCGCGGTCGCCAATCGCACGCGCGATCTCTTCCACGTCTTTCTTCTCGAAAACGCCGCCCGTCGGATTCTGCGGAGAATTGAGAATGATCAATTTCGTGCGGTCGTTAATCAGCCCGGCGAACTCGTCGGTGTCGAATCGAAAATCCATTTCCTCGCGCAATTGGATCGGCACCGCTTTTCCGCCGAGATAATTGATCATCGACTCGTAAATCGGGAATCCAGGATTCGGATATATGACCTCGTCGCCTTCATCCACCAGCGCGAGGATGGTAAAGAAAATAATCGGCTTGCCGCCTGGGACCACGACCACTTCCTCGGGCGTCGCCTCGACCCGGCGTGTCTCGCTCACGTATTGCGCGATCGTCTCGCGCAACGCCGGCAGGCCGGCCGAAGGCCCGTAATGCGTGAAACCTTTGTGCAACGCATCGCAAGCCGCCTCGATGATGTTGTCCGGCGTATCGAAATCAGGCTCGCCAATCTCGAGATGGACGATGTCGCGGCCCTTCGCTTCCAGCGCACGGGCTTTGACCAGAACTTCGAAGGCGGTCTCAGTGCCGAGGCGAGCCATGCGTTTGGCGAGGCGGAGTTCAAAAGGCTTATTCATGGCCCGAAATGCGCGAGAAATTCATAAGCGCAGCTTGCTGTTTTCTGGAAATGAGACAAGTCGAATTCGCAAACTCGCGCCGGCCAGAAGTTCGTTAGGCGATTTTGCCTAACGACTCGGAGCGCCACGAAAGAGTTCGTTAGGCTGGATCGCCTAACGAATCAATTATTTTCTCTTCTGAGCACCGACGAGCGACGAATCTGGATTCTGCATTACGCATAGTCGAAGCTGGCGTCGTGCGAAATTGCCCATGCGAATTTTAATCGCGCCCGACAAATTCAAAGGCTCGTTAGGCGCGCGCGAAGTCGGCGCGGCCATCGCCGCCGGAATTCGCGAAGAATTGCCCGCGGCGGAAGTGGAAGTATGCCCGCTCGCCGACGGCGGCGAGGGAACCGCCGAAGTGATCTGCCTCGCCCTCGAGGCCGAGTGGATCGCCTGTTCCGCACACGACGCCCTCGGCCGGCCGATTCAGACCAGTTACGGCTGGCTCGCCGAATCACGCCGCGCGGTCATGGAAATGAGCGCCGCCGCCGGTCTCTTCCGCCTCGCGCCTAACGAACGCGATCCGCTGCGTGCATCGACCTTCGGAGTTGGCGAAATGCTCCGCTTCGCCATAGGCCGCGGAGCGGGAGAAATTATTCTCGGGCTCGGCGGCAGCGCGACCAATGACGGCGGATTTGGTCTCGCCCGCGCGCTCGGCTTTCAATTCTTCGCGCGCGACGGACGCGAACTAACCGGAGCGGTTCCCGACCTGCTCGATCTCGCGCGGATCGGTCTGCCTAACGAACTAAAGTTACCGCGAATCGTCGCGGCCTGCGACGTGCGCAACCCTTTGCTCGGATCCGAAGGCGCGACCCGAACCTTTGGCGCCCAAAAAGGCGCAACCCCGGAGCAAATGGAAGTCCTCGAAAGCGCGCTGACCCGTCTCGCCGACGTCGCCGCGGAAACGTTCGGCTGCGACCATCGCGCTGAGGCAGGCGCGGGTGCCGCCGGCGGCCTCGGCTTTGGCCTGCTCACTTTTTGCGGAGCGACGATTCGATCGGGTTTCGAGGCGATCGCGGAATTGATTGGCTTGCACGAAAAAATCGCGCGCGCCGACATCGTCATCACCGGCGAAGGAAAGCTCGATCGCCAGACTCTCTCCGGCAAAGCCCCGGCCGGCGTCGCGCAGCTCGCGCGCGCCGCCGGCAAGCGCGTCTTCGCGATTGTCGGACAAGCGGAAGGCGGCGAGCCGAGCGATCTCTTCGAGGAAGTAATCGCCCTCAACGACACCAGCCCCTCTTACTGCGACACGCCGAAACTGCTCCGAGAGCGCGCGCGCACGCTTGCCCGCCGCGCGTCGTTTTCGAATTAGGCATCGCCGATTTAAACTCCCAGGCGCACGCTTCGATTGGACGGGGAGCGTCGCGCATTCGACCTTCCCCGCTCCATGGCCGAGACCGCAGCAGTGATCGCGAGCGCGAACAATCTTTCCGTCAAATACGGCACCCAGGTCGTGCTCGACGGCGCGACGATTGCGTTCACCGAGGGCGAACACGTCGGCCTGGTCGGCCGCAACGGCTCGGGCAAATCGACCTTCCTCCGCATCGCGGCCGGCGAGGCGCAGGCCGACTCGGGTGAATTCACCCGCCGGCGCGATCTCGTCACCGGTTACATGCCGCAGCTTTCCCCGCTCGACGACGCGGCCACGGTCCATGCGAACATCCTCAGCGGGGCGCAGCGGATTCTCGACCTGATCGCGAAATACGAGACGGTCCCGGGCGACAGCCCGCTTAGCGCCGCGCTCCTCGACCAGATCGGCGAGGCCGACGGCTGGAATCTGGAACACCGGATCAAGTCGCTCATCACCAATCTTCACGCGCCTGCCTCCGATCGCATCGTCGCCACGCTTTCCGGCGGGGAAAAACGGCGCGTCGCACTTTGCCGGGCGCTCCTCGCCCGCCCCGATTTTCTGATCCTCGACGAACCGACCAACCATCTCGATACCGGCTCGATCGAATGGCTGGAGGATTTTCTCGCGCGTTACACCGGGACCTGTCTCTTCGTCACCCACGATCGTTATTTCCTCGATCGAGTGGCGACGCGGATCGTCGAGCTGGCGCGCGGCGGCTTCACCAGCTACGAGGGGAATTACACCGATTACCTGCTCGCCCGCGCGCAACGGAAGTCGGTCGAGCAGATGCAGGAACACAAGCGGCAAAGATTTTTGCAACGCGAACTGGCTTGGGTCCGTCGGGCGCCGCGCGCGCGCCGCACAAAATCGGTCGACCGCGTCGAGCGTTACTTTGAGATGGCCGCGCAGGAAACGCCGGAAGCCGAGCTCGACGTCGAACTCATCATCCCGACGCCGCCACGTCTCGCCAATCGCGTCCTCGAATTGCGCGACGTCAGCCTCGACCTGGGCGGCCGCATCCTTTTCGCCGGCGTAAATTTCAATCCTGCCGCCGGGGAACGCGTCGGCATCGTCGGCCGCAACGGTCTCGGCAAATCCTCCCTCCTGCGAGTCATCCTCCAGGAGCTGCCCGCCACCAGCGGCTCGGTCGAGATCGGCGCGCGCACCGAGATCAATTACGTCGATCAAAACCGCCTCCTCCTCGACGACGCAAAAACGGTTTGGGAAGAAGTCGGCACCGGCGGCGAGACCGTCACGCTCGGGGCGGAGAGCATAACCTTGCGCGCTTACCTGCGGCGCTTTCTTTTCAGCGAAGAGCGCATCAACACCAAAATCTCCCAGCTCAGCGGCGGCGAGCGGAGCCGCGTCCTCCTCGCCAAGATCCTCAAGCGCGGCGGCAACGTCCTCATCCTTGACGAGCCGACCAACGACCTCGACCTCGGCACGCTTCGCCTCCTCGAGGAAGCGCTCGTCGCCTTCGGCGGCTGCGTCATCGTCGTGAGCCACGACCGCTATTTCCTCAACCGCGTCTGCACCTCGATCCTCGCCTTCGAAGGTGAAGGCCGCGTCACCTACTATGTCGGGAACTACGATTACTACCTCGAAAAACGCGGCACTCTTCTCCCGGCTCCCATCCCCGTTCCCGCCCCGGCCAAAGCCGCCCCCGAACCGGCCAGGAGCAAAGAGAAACCGCGCAAGCTGAAGTGGAAAGAAGAGCGCGAATGGGAATCGATGGAAGCGAACATCCTCACCGCGGAAAACGAAGTCTCCGCGTTGGAAGCCATCTTCGTCGCGCCCGACTTTTACACGAAATCGCGCGCGGAGATGTCCGATTTGGAGCGGCAACTAAAAGCCGCGCGCGACAAAGTCGCCCGGCTCTACGCCCGCTGGCACGAGCTGGAGCTTCTGCAGAGCACGCCGTCTCTCTGAAGGCCAATTCTGCCTAACGAGTATGCTTAACAAATTGGCCTAACGAGCGTAAGTCTCCGTCGAGCACATGGAGCCGCCGTTACGATTTCGGAACTACCGGCGGAGCTGGCGGAGTTGGCGGGGTCGGCGACGCCTTCCCCTTATGCGTGCCGGTGCGATCGATGATCACGCGCGCGGCAAAATACGCCGTGTAAAAATCCGGCTGACTCGCCTTGAACGCGATGATCATTTTATCGATCTCATTCCGCAAAATGCCGCGCACATACGCGATCGCTCCCGGCAACGACAACGTCTGCACCCGCTTGTTCACCGTCGCAGTCCGGGGCGAGTCCTTCATGTTGCCCAGAGTCGTGATCGCCGCGCCAAACGTCGTCAGCATCGCCGCGCTGATCATATAATCGGAAGCGAGCACCGCCGCGTTGTCATTCGCCGCGCCCTGCACCGACTTGGCCTCGATCAGCAAATCGCTTATCGCCGCCTTATCCAGCGCCGACTTATCGAAATTCACCTTCGCCCCGAGCATCGGATCGTTCGTCTTCGACGCCAACGCGGAGACCTGTGAGCCGATCGAAAGCGTCTGCTCCTCCACCGCATCACGCGCATTCTGCTTCGCCGCCGCATCACCCGTCGCCTCCTGGTCGGCCTGCTTCTGCCGGATCGCCGTTATCCCTTCCTCCACCCGGCTCACCGCATCCACAAACGCCGGCATCACACTCCAGACGCTCTGGTATTGCGTGAAAGTCTTGTCGGTCGTCTCAAACATCGTCGTAATATTATCCTGATCCTGATTCATGATGCCCGAATAAAAGCAAGGTTCGCGCCACTTTAGCGGTTTCCCGCGATTTTTTTCTGAAGCTGCGAACGCACCGAGCGCCCTCCCCGCGAGGCCAAGGATTGACCGCCCGACGCTTATCGTCGTCCCGGCGGAGCAGAGCACGGTCCCGGGAAAACCGAGAGGCATTTTCTTCCACACCGAGGACCGTCCCGGCCACGCCGAGAAGTCTTCCGGCGACACCAAGCATCGTCCGCGCGAACCTTAGTTCGTTCCCGGCGACACCGAGCGGTCTTCCACTTCCCACCAGCACCCCTCCCGTGACGCTGAGAATCATTCCGGCGAACCCGAGATCCATCCGCGCAAAAGCGAAATCCGTCCCGACAGCCGCGTCACCTTCATCCCGCAAATCCTGCGCTGGAAAGGCGACGGCACGCGCTCCATGTACGAAGTGCTAACCCTTCACCGGTGACCCGACCGTGGAAGCCAACCGGACCTACCACGGATCGTTCAGCGGCGGCCGCGCCGTCATCAACGACGCCACGCCCGGCACCATCCCTCTGGGGCCGCGCCCGCAAAATCGGTACAGGCGGCGAGGTCGGCGCCCGGCGCCCCGAGCGACCCGGCGCAGATCCGCGCGAGGTAGATTAGTTCGTTAGGTGAGTCCTTTCGGAGACGTAGCAAGTCAGGAGATTTGCTTCGTTAGGCGCGCGATTCTGCAAAAGCGCTTAACGACCCAAGCGACAGCAGCTCGACTTTGCCATCGAAGCTTAACGAATTCGCCTAACGAACGCCCTAACGGCGAATCAGGCGGACGTCCCAACGTCTGGTCCGTATCTTTTTGCATTGAGACAGCCGACATAGGCTCCTCAAACTTAACGCGGTTGAATGTTCCAATATTAGTCTTAGTGTTACGTTAGCATCAATTATCGTTTCAATTATTGTTGACAGTGTTTCATAATTCGGCTCTACTGACTCGTAATGGAGGCGATTTCGTATCTTTCGGAAATCTTCAAAATCGTCGATGGAGCAATTCGGCTCGACGGTGTGAAGGTTCGCAACTACGCCGAATTACTCGCCGAGAAACTCCAAGACGACGGCGACGCAGCAAGCGCGCAGCGGCTGCGAAAAATCGTGAACGGCCATTCGATTCAGCTTCATCCGAAACGTCTTCAGCAGGACACACCGCCACCGGTAGACGGAGAAAGCCGGTTTCCGCTGCTGCAACATTTACCGGCGTCGAATAGCTCCGAGTCCTTCGTCGCCTCGGAGGCCCAGCGAGACTTCATCGACGATTACCTTTCCGTCGTCCGTTCTAAAGCTGCATTGGACAGGAAAGGCATCGAATCTGGAACCAATCTCCTACTTTACGGGCCGCCGGGGTGCGGTAAGACTTTCCTCGCTGCGCACATCGCAAAGCAAATCGGATTGCCTCTCTATGTCGCCCGATTGGATGGACTGATTTCCTCGTTTCTTGGGAGCACGGCGAAGAACATCAGAGCTGTATTTGAGTTTGCCGCAAAAACTCCGTGCGTCCTCCTTCTCGATGAGTTCGATGCCATCGCGAAGTTGCGCGACGACCAACAGGAACTCGGAGAACTAAAGCGGGTGGTAAACAGCTTCATTCAGAATATGGACGCGCTCGCAAAGGAAACTATTCTTATCGCCGCGACTAATCACGAACGCTTACTCGATCCAGCTGTGTGGAGGCGCTTCCAATACCTGCTGCACATTGACTATCCGGGTGAGGATCATCGCGCCAACCTGTGGCGGACTTTGTCGAAAGATGTCGATTGGTCGCCCAAGCAGCTACGTGTTCTCGCAGACCTGTCGGAGGGTTACTCGATTGCGGCGATATATGGCGCATGTGTTCGTCTCCAGCAGCGGAAGCATACCAAGGAGGAAACGCCAACCCTTCGTCGCGCGCTCATGGCGCTGGTTCACTTCCCTGCAGATGAGGGCAACGCTGGAGGCGTGATTACCGAAGCTCTGCTCGACGATGGGAAGAGGCTTCAAACCGCTTTGCAAAAGCGCCACCGAGACACCTACAGCCTGTCGGTTATCGCTGAAATCATAGGCGTCTCCAAAGCGACGATGAGTCGACGCGGTAAAGGCGCCAAACGAAGGAAACGAACGCATGGCTGAAGAACGCCTCTATCTGAAAGTAGTGATGCCGCGGCAGGGCGTCGAAAAGAAAAAACCGGGAGGTGGAGCGGCGCCGAAGCCATTCAAGCACGTAACGACTCAGATACGATCGCGGTTACTAAGTGCTATCGAACCGGCCGAGCGGTTGCTTGCAAGTGCACCGCTAAACGCACCGATCGTGCCGCTGCGGATTACTCTCGAAAAGAAGGCGCTTGCAAAGAGTCATCGTCGCGACGCGCTCTTTAGTGAGCAGACTTGCCCAATCATCGGAGCGGGAAGACCCGGAGAGCTTTTCGCGAAAGCTTCGCGACGCGGACTTAGAGCTCTTCGTGCACGCCTAGCGCACAGCGACTCGCCTCAAGTAGTGAAAGAAATCTCCGCCATCAAGGAGATGCGGCCGGTGAATGAAAAGGACCGGTTAGGCGAATTCGAGCCGGACTCCTTATTCGCGCGTGCTCACGCGATCGGTGAACAGCATTTCGTAAAAGTGAAGCTTTTTGCTGCGGGCGATGAACGCGACCAAAAAGAAATGCGAGCAGCGTTCGAAAGAGAACTGCAAAGTCGACCGATATCTGCGGTGCGTAATCCACAATATCGAGGTCAGGACATCTACACGGTCGGATGTAAGACGTCCGACGATGTTAAGGCACTGTCGAAACTCGTTATGGTACGAAGTGTGGGTATCATTCCGATGTTCCGCCCCCTACGCGGCCACCACTTGAACTCGCGACCAATGCCGGACGATCTCCCAGAGATCTACGCCGACCCAAGTTCTTTCCCGATTGTGGCCGTCGTTGATAGCGGCATCTCCTCGAATATTCCCCCACTGCAATCCTGGATTTATGATCGAGAACGATTCGTAGCTAGCGGAGAGGAGAATACATACCACGGCACCTTCGTCGCCGGCCTGCTGGTTTGGGGCCATACGTTAAATTCAGCCACGTCAGAAATAGGAAATCATCCCTGTCGCATATTAGACATTCAGGTCCTGCCGAACGGGGACCCCACGAAGGGACCAGTGGGCGTGATATCGGAGGCGGAACTCCTCCAAGATTTGGAGCAATCATTACTGCGTCACTCAAACGAGGTGAGGGTTTGGAACCTTTCGCTCGGCAGCGAAGAGCTTTGTACGCTGGACCAGTTTAGCGACTTCGCGATTCAGTTAGACAACCTTCAGGAGCAGTTCGGTGTCACGTTTGTGATCGCGGCTGGAAATTACAGCACCGTCCCGCTATTGGGCTACCCTCGCAAAAGTGCAGAGGCGAACCGAGGAAGAATCACAAGTCCAGCTGATAGTGTTCTTGGCATCACGGTGGCATCGATCTCGCAGGTTGATCATCCCTCCTCCGGCGGGAAACGAGGCGAACCTTCCTGCTTTTCCCGTCACGGACCGGGGCCGAACTACATTATCAAACCGGACTTGGCGCATTTTGGAGGATCCATTGCAACTGACGCAAAGTACCCTCTAGGCGTGACCTCACTAAACGACGGGCCTATGATCGCGGAAGATATAGGAACTAGTTTCGCGACGCCGCTTGTGTCCCGACAGCTGGCTTACGTTCATCATCGGATCACTCCTACTCCTTCCTCGACGCTGGCGAGGGCGATCTTAACGCACAATGCGAGAGATATTAGAACCGGCGGGCGAGTAGCCGATCATGACGATCACTATTTAGGTTTCGGAACGCCACTTAACATCGACAAAGCGCTCGAATGCGACCCGTGGACGATGACTCTTGCGTTTGAAGAGGTAATCCGACCCGGCTACTTCCTTGAATGGGACAATTTTCCATATCCTGAATCGCTGACTAAAAACGGAAAATTCCGTGGTGAGATTTGGATGACTTTAGCGTATCCGCCGCTTCGTAATCCGAATTGGGGCTCGGAGTATTGCGAAACTCATGTCAACGCGCATTTTGGCGTTTATCGTGACGATAAGCAAAAAGGTGAAGTCTTCTCAGGACAAGTGCCACCGGAGCATACAAACCCGGGTGAGCTATACGAATCATTCCAAGTCAGCAATCTCAGGAAGTGGGCTCCTGTGCGGACCTATCATCGAGAACTTCCCAAAGGTGTAACCGGTAAACGGTGGCGTCTGGTCCTCGAACTTCTGTGCCGCCATAAAGTCGAACTGCTCGGCGCGGTTGCTCAGCCGTTTGCACTCTTGTTGACGATTTCAGATCCAGAAAAGAAGGCTCCGGTTTATGATGAGATGTCTCGTCACCTGCGGACCCGGCTTCAAACACAGAACCTGACACTGCGTTCGACCGTTAGAGCTCGAACATAACGAACTATGGCTACGAGTCGGAACAACGACACCCGCTAAACGTCAAATGAAGTTTCCGCGCAGCATTGAAACTTGGGGCACGACGGACTTTAAGACCGAATTGGAGGACGAACTTGGTTGTCAGCGGCGTGAGTTCGATTTTGAAGAGTATAGCAGAAAAGATTACCCAGATGATGTCTGGAACGAATTCGTGGTCAGTTCTTTTCGGGACGTTGGAGAAACGATAGAAGCCGACTGCAGCGTCGACTTCGATGACTGCTCGGCAACGGCATGCCAAGATATGGTTGACCGAGAAAATGCGAGAGCGTTTTTTACGTTGTCGATAGACAAGGAAACCGCTGAAGGCACAATCGAGCCGGACCGTGAAGCTCGTTACAACGCGGAATACTATTAGTAGACAGGAGAATCTTTCGGCAGGCGCTGCAGATCGGCTGTCGGAGGTGATCTGTAATGCCCGGCCGCTTTGAGTTGCGCGCTTGCTCCCGTGTCTATAATGTAGATACATGAACACGACGCTGCAGAAATGGGGCAATAGTCTCGCGCTGCGCATTCCGCGCACCATCGCCGCGGAAATTGCCGTCACGGAGGGTCAGGCCGTTGACCTGCAGGTGAGCAAGGGCCGCATCGTGATTGCGCCCGTAAAAAAGAAGCAATACGACCTGGCCGACTTGCTCGCCGGGGTGACGGCAAAGAATCGCCATGCCGAGATCGGCTCCGGCAAGCCTCGCGGACGCGAAAGCTGGTAATGCCGGCCCGCTCTATTCCCGATCGGGGAGACATAGTCTGGCTCGAGTTCGATCCTCAGGCCGGTCGCGAGCAGGCGGGCCATCGTCCTGCCGTCGTCCTTTCGCCCCGCGCATATAATCACAAATCGGGGCTCGCTTTGTTCTGCCCGATCACGAGCCGGATCAAAGGCTATCCTTTTGAAGTTGTGCTCCCGCCGAAACTGGCTGTGCAAGGCGCAGTCCTCTGCGATCAGATCAAAAGTCTCGACTGGTCCGCGCGTCATAGCTGTCTCGCCGTCAAGTTGCCCGACGAGGTGATGGAGGACGTCCTGGCGAAGATTCACGCTTTGCTGGGGTAGAATGCCGCATTTGCATCTCATCATCGGAGGGGATGAGATGCAAATGTCGCGTGGCCAAGCCGCGGCAAGAGAGTTACGGCTTGAAGGTAGGCCTAGTCGTAACGCTACGTGCGGGGCTTGACATCGACCGGCGAAGCGAGCGAAAAGGAGCGCCGAATGGAATCTCGCAAACGCCTTTTCTCCGCGGCTCCGGAGGGGACGGCCGCGCTTTTCTTCATTCAGATCTTCGCGACACTCGGGTTCGCCGTTCTTTATTCGACGCTGGTCCTCTATGCGACCAAGCATCTGCGGCTCGGCGTGAAGGAGGCGACGACGTTGATGGGGGTGTTCGGTGCTTTCAATTATGGGCTGCATCTTTTCGGCGGCTATCTCGGCGGGCGGTTCCTTTCGAACCGGAACCTGTTCGTCGGCGGCATGGCGCTGCAGGTCTGCGGCTGCGCCTGCATCGCCGTCGGCTCGGCCGCGATGTTTTACATTGGCCTCGCTCTTTTTCTGACCGGCAGCGGGCTCAATGTCACCTGCATTAACATGATGCTGACCCAGCGTTTCACCCCGGAGGATCCGCGGCGGGAAGGAGCCTTCCTCTGGAATTACGCGGGGATGAACGTCGGCTTCTTCGTCGGGTTCAGCGCGGCCGGCTATTTCCAGGCGACCGAGAGCTACTCGAGCCTTTTCATTTTCGCGACGCTGGGCAATTTCGGCGCGATCGTGCTGGCCGCGTTCAACTGGAGGACGCTGGTCGATCGCAACACGACGCTGCTCGAGACGACGGCGCAGCAGTTTCGCGTGCGGCAGCTCGCGGGCATCGGCATTCTCATCGGTCTTGTCCCGGTCGTCTGGTTCATGCTCCAGCGGCCCGGCATGACGGAGACGATCGTGAAGGGAATCTGCGGCGTGGTCGCGATCACGCTGATTTACCTGACGCTGAGCCATCGGGATCGGCGCGAGCGACGGAACATGACGGCGTATCTGATTCTGACCGTCGGTTCGCTGATGTTCTGGTCCCTCTACCAGATGGCGCCGAGCGGGCTGCAGTTGTTCGCGGTCAATAATGTGGACTTGATGATCGGCAAGGTGGCGATCCAGCCGCAGTGGATTCAGAATATCAACACCGTCTGCATCGTGGTCGGCGGGCCGCTCCTCGCGGCGGCCTTTACCCGGATGCGCGCGGGTGGTTGGAGGATCGATATACCGCAGCAGTTTGCGACCTCGCTGATCTTGATGGCGCTGGGGTTTCTTATTCTCCCGCTGGGGATCAAGCTGGCCGGCGTCGACGGCAAGAGCGCGTTCGGGTGGCTGTTCGGGAGTTATGTATTGCAGAGCGTCGGTGAGCTGCTCATCTCGCCGATTGGCTACGCGATGATCGGCAAGCTCGCGCCGAAGCAATATCAAGGGGTGATGATGGGAAGCTGGATGCTTGTGACGGGCCTCGCGTCGCTCTTCGCGGGTGATTTCTCGGGCATGATCCCCTCGCCGAACGGCACCACCGCGGTCGCGACCAACCCCGAGTACGTGAAGCTCTTCGGTGCGCTCGGCGCGGGCAGCCTCCTCGTCGGCATCGCGCTCGTGGTGCTCGTTCCATTCCTGCGCAGGCTGATCAGCGACAAGGCCAAGATAATTTCCGAGGTGGTGCCAACTCCCGCAGGTCCGATCCAGGCCGGAGCGCCAATCGCCGCCGGAGGACTGGAATCTAATGAAACAATAAAGCTTGTCGTCGTCGTCATTGCCATATTGCTTGCGATTCTTCTTGGCGTTGTGTTATACGTCGTCTACAAAATTAGTGGACCTCAAGAGGTAGGAATTGTGATGCCTGGCCGGATGTCTTGGGCGGTGTAGTCTGCCTTCGAAGAAAAGGGAAGCCGAAGGTGGGCATCCGCTCATTTCCTCAAAACTGATAGGTCACGACGCCTTTGGCCTAACGAACTGGCCCTAACGAATGCTGGTTATCTTGGAACGAGACGGCGCGCCGACCCGGTTTGATTTTGATGACGACTTCGCAGTTAATAACCGCCATGCAACCGAGCGAAGCTCTCGGCGTCGCGGCCCAGGTCGCGGTCACGCTGGCCGGTTTTGCCGGAATTGTCGTCATCTTTCGCCCCGACTCGGTGCATCGCTGGTCGCCGCTGGATAAGTTCCGGCTGCAACTTTTGCTCACCAATTCCGCGTTGCCCCTGGCCGACGCGCTATTTGGCATGTTCCTCCTGACGTTTGATCCGCCGCCGGTGAGCATCTGGCGCTGGTGCAGCGGTGTAGGTTTTTGCGGACAATTGTTTGTGATCGTTTACTCGCGGAAGAGCACGCGGCTATTTATTCGGCCGGAGTTGCAAACGGTGAACAGGTTCCTTTTCTACGGAATGGCCTTCATCGGCACCGTGGCGATGGCGTTGCAGGCGATTAACTTCTCGGTCTGGAATCTTTTCTGGCCTTTCTTCGCCCTTGTCTTCGTCCATCTCATCGCCGCGCTCGTGCAATTTGTTCGCATGGTTCTCCTGCCGCCACATAAGTCGAGCGTTGGCTAATCAACCGTCGTGACCCAGGTCACTTTCCAGCCTGACCAATTCGACGGCATTTCGCCAGCTGATTAAACTCTTAGGAGCAAAGGCGCGTTGCTCCTCGAATTTGCTGTGATGCCGAGCAAGGCGAAAACGATCGAGTTCGAGGTCCTGCCGCCGGAAGCGGAGGCGGTGAAACGCCAGCAGGCGTTGCCGCGGATCATTGCGTTCCTGATGGACGATCTCTTCCGCCTGCCGGGAACGACGCGGCGGTTCGGGTTGAATCCGCTGCTCGATCTCATCCCGGGGATCGGGGATGCTTCGGCGGCGACGATCTCGGCCGCGACTTTGTTTGTCGCCGTGCGCGGTGGCGTGCCGAAGGTGGTGATCGTGCGCATGGGGCTAAACATTCTGCTTAATGGCATGATCGGGGTGATCCCGGGAATCGGGGAAGCGTTCGCGTTCTGGTTCCGGCCGAGTCACCGCAATTATGAGCTGCTCAAGAGGCACTCGGCGGCGGGCGTCCGGCCATCGACGAAAGGCGACAAGATTTTTGTCTTTGCCATCGTCGGGGTGATTCTGCTCCTCTTCGCGGCGCTCATCCTCACCGGAATGTATGTGATGGTACTACTGGGCCGCGCGCTGTTTTCGCATCGCTGATGTAGCGGGCGAAGACTTATACTCGTTAGGCGCTGCTTAACGTCCGGAATGGGCCCGCGCCGTTATTTCATCCGATCGAATGTTTTCTGTAGAAGGGCAAGGTCCGTAGGCTGGCCGAGTTTCTCGCGCGTGCCATCGACCCATTTCTTCTCCAACGCGTTCTTGGTCGGACGATCGTTTTGATAAAAGACGCCGAAAACCCCGGGGAAAGGAATTTGCGCCAGTTTGTAGGCGGCCAGCTCATCGGTGACGTCGTGGCGTTGCTCGTCCTCGGGAGTGTTGTCGTATTTTTTCTCCTCAATGACGGAGAAGGCGCCGCCTTTGCGCGGGTTGGCCGGGTCGAAGGCGCCGGGGAAAAATTCGACGCATTCGCTCAGGCATTCGATGACGCTGAACCCCTGGTGATCCATCGCGCGCTCGATCATTTGGATCATGTGATTGACCTGGCTGGCGTGAGTGCGCGCGACGAAAGTGGCACCGCTTGCGACCAGTTTTTTCATGGCGTTGACTGGCTGGTCGATCGCGCCCTGCGGGTCGGTTTTCGACTTAAAGCCGATCGGCGACGTGGGCGAGGTCTGCTTTTTCGTCAGGCCATAAACGAAATTATCCATGATCACGTAGGTCAGGTTGATGTTTTTGCGTGCGCCGTGATCGAGGTGGTTGCCGCCGATCGAGAAGCCGTCGCCGTCGCCGCCGAAGAGGAAAACTTTCACGTCGGGCCGTGCGAGGCTGACGCCGCTGGCCAGCGGGACGCCGCGGCCGTGGATGAAATGCGCGCCGTGGCCGTTGACGAAATACGGGAAGCGCGAGGAGCAGCCGATGCCGGCGAGGGTGACGATTTTCTCGTGATCGATCTGGCGTTTCTCGAGCACCTTGTAGTAGCAGGCGAGGACGGCGAAGTCGCCGCAACCGGGACACCATGTCGGGTGATCGGCGGTGATGGCTTTCTTGGTGAGTTTTTCCCGCGGTGGCGGGGCGGGTTCGGCAGTTAATGTTTCGCTCATAAAAAATTATTCGTTAGGCCGATCACTCGCGACGGCCACCGCGGCATCTTTTGTGCGTTCGTTAGGCGGATGTTTGGAATGTTCCACTTTGCCCGAAGAGGCGTGCACCGCTTCCGTGCCGGGCTTGGTCGGCGTGTTGTCCTGCGCGCGGTCGCGTGCGTCGGAGACTTTCGCTTCCGCGCGTTCGGTCGCCGCGGCGGTCGCGGGATCGCGCGGCGGGGAAACGGTCGCGCCATTTCGCGAACCGTTGCGACCGGGAAATTCGCGGCCGTTAAAGGCGCGGGCCAGGATTTCCTTCACCCGAAACGTGAGGCCGTCGGTTTTCGTCAGGCTCTCGATCTTCGGTTCGCAAAAACGGGCGCGCAAAATCGTCGCGAGCTGACCGAATCCGTAAACGCCCTCGTCATTCATCTCGACGACGACGACGCGTTTGTAGTTGGCGAAGATTTTTTCGAGTTCGTTAGGCAAGGGATGCAAATGGCGCAAATGAAGCGCGCCGATTTTTTCGCCGGCTTCGTGCGCGCGCTTCACCGCGTCGTGAATCGGGCCGTAAGTCGAGCCCCAGCCGACGAGCAAGGTGTCGCCTAACGAGTCGCCATAAATTTCGGGCAGCGTTATTTCCCTGGCGAGTCCCTGCAATTTCGCGCGGCGTTTCGCGGTCATTGCCATGTGCATTTTCGGGCTGCCGGTCGGGTGGCCGAATTCGTCGTGCTCGAGGCCGGTGATGAGCGGATATTTTCCGTCGGTCATCGGCGTGCCCGGCGGCGCGTGCTGCGTGATGTGATCGAGGCCGTACGGCTTAAAACCAGCGGGGCGCGGCGTGAGATCGGGTTTTGGTTCGAGCATGATGTTGGCGAGATCCGGCTCGTCGAACGCCTCGATCCGCGTCGCGAGCGAGGTGTCGCTCAAGACAAAAACCGGCGTGCTGTATTTGCGCGCGATCCGCGCTGCTTCGATCGCGATGTAGAAACAATCCTCGACCGTGCTCGCCGCGAGCACGACCCGCGGGCTGTCGCCGTGCCCGCCATAGATTGCCTGGAACAAATCGCTCTGCTCGACATTTGTCGGCAGGCCGGTGCTCGGGCCGCCGCGCTGCACGTTGATGATGATGATCGGAATTTCCGCCATCGACGCCCAGCCGATCGCTTCCGTTTTCAAGGAAATACCCGGGCCCGCGCTGCCGGTGACGGCGAGATTTCCGGAATAAGAAAAGCCGAGCGCGATCGAGACCGCCGCGAGCTCGTCCTCCGCCTGGACAAACATGCCGCCGTATTTCGGCAGCTCGCGCCGGAGCGTTTCCATGACGGACGACCAGGGCGTGATCGGATAACCGGAACCGTAGCGCACGCCCGCCGCGAGCAGGCCGTACGCGAGCGCCTGGTTTCCGTCCATCGTGATTTGCGCGCGACCGTCGGTGCGCTCGATTTTCTCGAATTGGTATTGCTTCGAGAGAACGTTGCCGACCGGATAAGCGTAGCCGGCGGTGAAAGCCATGATCGCGGTGTTGGCGACGCTCTCGTCTTTGCCCGCGAATTTTTCTTTGATCAGCGTCGTCAGCTTCTCGACATCGAGATGGAAAATTTTCGAGATCAATCCGAGAACGAAAATATTTTTGCCCTTGTCCTTCGCCGTTCCGCCTAACGCTTCGACGGTCAGGCCGGTAATCGGCACGCCGACATAGACGAAACGTTTGTCGTCCAGATTCGGCTCGACGTTATCGGAGTCGTAAAGAAGGACGCCGCCTTCTTTCAAGAAATCGATGTGGTCCTGATAACTGTGCTGATAAAACGCGACCAGAAAATCGGCCTCGTCGCCCGCGCTTAGCACTTCGCCCGTGCCCATGCGCACCTGGAAAATCGACGGCCCGCCCGAGATCGTCGCGGGGATCGTCATGTAAGTCATCACGTCCTGGTCGCTGCGGCCGGCGAGCCGGGCGAGAAACGCGCCCGCGCTCTGGATTCCATCCTGCGAATTCCCGGCGAGGCGGATGACGGCGTCGTCAATATTTTCCGGGCGCAGGTCGGCGCGCTCGTTAGGCACGGATTCGTTAGGCGGCGGATTATTTTCGGGCAAAACAGGAGTCGGATTCACACTGAAGGTTTGGCGATTCAGCGTTAATAATACCACGGTTAAAAGGTCCCGACAAAAACGGAAACGGCTTTGCAAAAAGCGCGCGCCGCGTCGCTCGTTCGCAGAAATTAATTCCGACCTCGCCCGCGCACTGGCACAGGCACTGCTCTTCACAAAGTCGCCATGCGAAAAATCAGAGCGCGTTATTTTTGTCTTTTCATTTTCATTCTCGCGGCGGCGATTTTGCCTAACGACACCGAAGCTTCCGGCTGGGCGGGCAAACAGGTTTACGGCACCGCGCCGGACGGCACGCAGCTGCACTGGGTCATTTACGAACCGGACGGCGCGGGACCGTGGCCGGCGGTGCTCGTGATTCACGCCGGCGGTTTTCGCGGCGGCTCACCCGCCAGTGGCGCCGATGTTGCGCTCGATCTTGCGAACGCCGGCTACCTCGCGCTCGACATCGAATATCGCCTCGCGCCGCCCGGCGCGCTCGAGGGTCAGACTTCCGATGGTCGTTATCCGCAACAGGAAGACGATGTGAAAATGGCCGTGCGCGCGGCGCGCGCGAATCCGCTTTGCAACGGCCAGGTCGGCGTGGTCGGCGGCTCGGCCGGCGGCTACCACGCCGCGTATGTCGCGGTGACGGGCACGCCGGGCGACGACCAAATCGATGTCGGCGTGAGCATGTCGGGCGCCTACGATTTCTCCGATTTCAGCCCGAATCCGAACCTCGCCGAGTTCACCCGCGACGTGACCAATTACGCCGGCGTTGCGCAAACCGACACCGCAACTTTGCGCGGCGATTCGCCCGCCTGGCTCGCGACCAAAAATGTCCCGCCGCTTTTTCTCATCAACAGCGAAGACGATCCGATGCCGTTCTCGCAGCTCGGCGACATGACTTCAAAACTCGACTCGTTAGGCGTGAAAAATTACGCCAAGCTCACCATCCCCGGCGCCGACCACGCCTTCGATTATTGGGGCACGGTCAAGGACCAGGTCCTTAATTTTCTCGCCGACGGATTCCTCGGCGTGCCTTATTCCTCGGCCACGCCGACGCCCGCTCCGCTGACCGGTCCGGCGAAGCTGGTCAACGTCTCGACCCGCGTCCACGTCGGCGACGGCGACCAGGTTATGATCGGCGGTTTCATCGTCACCGGCACGGAGAACAAGGACCTCGTCCTGCGCGCGCTCGGACCGTCGCTCGCCAACGAAGGCGTGACCGGCGTGCTCGCCAATCCCGTCCTCGGACTTTACGACTCAAGCGGCAATCTGATCGTGCAAAACGACAACTTCGCGCCTTTGCCGGACGACCTCGTCGCGCTCGGATTGACGCCCGCGAATCCGCTCGAATCGGTCGTGATCGCGAGCGTCCCGCCCGGCAATTACACCGCGAAAGTGAGCGGGGTGAACAACGCAACCGGCGTCGGACTTCTCGAGATTTACGATTTGAATCCGGACGCCTCGACCTTGAGCAACATCTCGACCCGCGGCGAAGTCGTCTCGAGCAGCGATCCGCTCATCGGCGGTTTTATTCTCGGCGGATCTGCGCCTGGGAAAGTGCTCGTGCGCGCGCTCGGGCCATCGTTAGACGCGCTCGGCGTCAGCGACCCGGTGCCCGATCCGACGCTCGAGTTGCGCAACGCCAATGGGACTTTGGTGCACGCGAACGACAACTGGCGGAGCAGCCAGGAAGCGGAGATCGAAGCGACAAAAATCCCGCCAAAAAACGATCTCGAATCGGCCATCGTCGCGACCGTGCCGCCCGGACAGTACACCGCGATTGTGCGCGACAGCGGGAGCGCGACCGGCGTCGCGTTGGTCGAGGTTTACGATTTGCCTAACGACTAACGAATCGAGCCGGCAGGCGGTTTCGAGTTCGTTAGGCATCGTTAGGCGCGGCAAGATTTCGTGAAGTTCGCGCTTGCCCGCGAAATCGCCCTGCCCGTCAGTGCAGGCCGATGGGCGGTCTTGTCATCAAACCTCGCGCGCGGATTTTGCACGGCCACGATTGGGTTTTCCGCGGCGAAGTCCTGAAAATTTTTGGCGCGCCTAACGATGGCGACGTCATCTCGCTCAAGGATGGCCGCGATCATTTGATCGGCAGCGCCATTTACAACAGCCAATCGCAAATCGTCGCGCGCCGTTTCTCGCGCCGGAAACAAACGCTCGATCTCGATTTTTTTCAGCGCCGAATCGCGCAGGCGGTCGAGTATCGCGCGCGGCGCGGAATCGATCCGCGACTTTGCCGGCTCGTCTGGAGCGAAAGCGACGGGCTGCCCGGCGTGATCGTCGATCGTTACGGCGACTGCATCGTTCTGCAAACCCTCACGCTCGCGATGGATCAACGAAAGGAATTGATCGTTAGGGCGCTCGAGCAAATTCTTTCTCCGGCCGCCATCATCGAGCGCAACGATGCACTCGTTAGGCGCGCGGAAGGATTGGAATTGCAGAACGGAGTCCTCGCCGGAACTGCGCCTAACGAATTCGAAATCGACCTCGACGGATTAAAAATGTCGATCGATCTGCTGCACTCGCAGAAGACCGGATTTTATCTCGACCAATTGCCGAACTATGGCGCGATCGCGGCGCAGGCGCGCGGACGGCGGGTACTCGATTGTTTTGCGAGTCAGGGCGGATTCGCGCTCGCCTGCGCGCGGGCCGGGGCGCGAGAAGTCGTCGCAGTTGAAGCGAGCGCGGAGAGTTTGCGCGCGGCCCGCGGGAACGCCGAACGCAACGGCTTGACGATCGACTGGCGCGAGCAGGATGTTTTTCAATTTCTGCGTGTCGCCCAAAAATCCGGCGAAGAATTCGATCTCGTCATTCTCGATCCGCCGTCGTTCACGAAAAGCAAAGGCACACTGCGCGACGCGATGCGCGGTTATCACGAACTGCACGTCCGCGCGTTTCAGCTCCTCGCGCATGACGGATTGCTCGCGACTTTTTCCTGCTCGCATCATGTCGGCGCGGAAGCTTTCGAAAAGATGATCGCGGAGGCGCTGGTCGATGCGCGGCGTTCGGCGCGACGTCTGCGCCGTTTCGAACAGGCGCTCGACCATCCGGTTTTGCCGACGATTCCGGAGACGGAATATTTTCGCGGCCAGTTGCTCGAGATGATGCCGGGTCGTTAGGGCCTAACGAGAAGCGAGTTCGTTAGGGGAGAATGTGACGACGTTCGCGGGTCGAAAAAAACTTTCGGTTTCGATCGATTTTCCCGCGGAAAAGTCTGGCAATCTGCGAGCGGCCACTTAATGTCCGCCCTGAAGCGCGACAAAAATGCCTGAACGTATCCGCCCGATCGAACAGATGCTGGAGTTGAACGAAGAGGACGGTGTCACCACCGAGCAGATTGATTCGCAGGTCCAGAAAGCGCAGGAACAGCTGCTCCAGCTCAAGCGCCAGCAGGAGCAGATCGAGAAGCAAAAACGCGAGCTCGAAGAGCTGAGCCGCCGCCAGGAAGAACTCGATCGCGG
Organism: Chthoniobacterales bacterium; assembly: GCA_036490335.1. Taxonomy (GTDB): domain Bacteria; phylum Verrucomicrobiota; class Verrucomicrobiia; order Chthoniobacterales; family UBA10450; genus Palsa-1392. The sequence continues at coordinate 64,048 of DASXEB010000023.1, read as the reverse complement.
CCGCTCGGAAATGACCGACAAACTGACGCGTTCGCTCGTCGTGCTGGAGCGCGAGGCTTACGACGCGCAGAAAAAAATGGAGCAACTGCGCGCGACGCGGGAAAGTTTTGCGCAACACCTCGAGCTGCTCGAAGCGATCGATCCGAAGACCTGGAATCCGGCGGAATTAAACAAGGAATTGAGCCGCGCCCTGAGCACGGTGGACGACGCGCGCACCGAATACAGCCAGCAGCGCAGCCGGCTCCAGGCCACGACGACGGAGGAGCATCGCGAAATGCCGCTGCCGGAAACTTCGAGCGGTTACGAGACCACGAGCTCGGCCCACAGTTTCGCGCAATGGCTGCAAATCGGTCTCGCCTTCACTTTGCCGCTCATGATTTTCGCCCTCATCGCGCTCGGCATATTTTTCTTCATGACCCACAGTGGTCGTTAGGCGCGCATGGCTCGCCGACGCGTCCCGAGCAACACGCCGCTGACTCGCAAGCAGCAGGAGCTCGCGCAGCAGGAGGATGATCTGCGCCGGCAGATGTCCGACCTCGAGCGCATGATCGAGGACGCACCGCGCGTCGCCGCGGAAAATGAGCGCCGGCAAAAGGAAGAGCTGCTCGAGCGAGCGAGCGGCGAGAGCAAACGCCTCGATGTTTTTTCCCGCCCGGCCGACAAGCGTTACGGCGACGTTGCCTGGGACAACCGGCGGCCGCGCTCCTTGCGTAAACAGCGAAGCGAAGGCCGGCTGCTTTTCATCGTCCTCGTCCTCGCGCTTTCCGCCGCGATCATCTGGATCGCGACCCACCTGCATCTTTGAGGAGTCGTTAGGCGCTCCGATGGTTTGCCTAACGAATCTGCCTAACAATGCCTAACGACAGCAGCGCCGCCGTCGCCGGATTCGCTTAGTCGTTAGGCAAATTCGCGCGCCTTGTCATCCCGAGCCGCGGAGACGGCGAAGGATCTCGCCTCGCAGCGCGCGCTTCCTCTCAAAAAGCGATACGTCAATTGGCCTTTTGCGAGGTCCTTCACCGCGCTTCGCCGGCTCAGGATGACAAGTGCGTGTGCGCGCACCCATCGCCATGAGCCACTCGTTAGGCAGATTTCGCCATTTGCGCCTCGCGCCGCCTGACGATCGCGAACGTGATCAGGGCCGCGAGCGCGCAGATGCAGGCGCCGATCGCGAGGGTCGCGGAGGTCCCGAGATAATGCGCGAGCGCGCCGGCTTCGAGGCTGCCGAACGGAATCATGCCGCCGAAAATCAGCGCCCAGATTCCCATGACCCGGCCGCGCATTTCGTCCGGCACGATCATTTGCACGGTCGTGTTTGAAGTTGAGAAAAAGAGAATCATGCCGAAGCCGGCGCCGGCGAGACAGAACATCGCGAAGTAGAGATTGCGATTGAAAGCGAAGAGCAAAAGCATCGCGCAAAAAGTGAAGATGCCGCCAAAGGCGAGCGGCCGCGGTTGCACTTTGCTTCCGAAAGTCGCGGTCGTGAGCGCGCCGAACAACGCGCCGACGCCGCTCGCCCCTAACAATAAGCCGTAACCGCGTTCGCCGAGATGGAGCGTGTCCTGCGCGAAGGCCGGCATGAGGACGGAATACGACCAGCCGAAAATTCCGACGATGCCGAAGAGGATGAAAATCGTCCGCACCCGCGTGTGATTCCAAACATAAGTGAAACCTTCGAGCGATTGCGCGATCGCGCCGCCGTGCGTTTGCCTAACGACATGCGCGGGCAAACGCATGAGAAGCAAACCGGCCAGCACGGCGAGGAAGCTGACGCCGTCGAGAAAAAAGCAGAGCGCGATCCCGACCTGCGCCATGAGAAATCCGGCGACCGCCGGACCGACGATGCGCGCGCCGTTGAACATCGCGCTGTTGAGCGAGATCGCGTTCATCAAATCTTCGCGGCTCGCAATTTCGACCACGAACGATTGCCGCGCAGGCATGTCGAAGGCCATCGCGAGTCCGCCGAAGACGCCGAGCACGACGATTTCCCACGGCCGAATTTTTCCCGACCAGACCAGGCCCGCGAAGATGAACGAAAGCATCATCATCGCGGTTTGCGTGCAGACGAGGACGGAGCGTTTCGGAAACCGATCGGCCGCCCAGCCGCCCCACGCGGAAAAGAAAAGCATCGGCGCGGTGCCGGCGGCGGCGACGATGCCTAACAATGCCTTCGAGCCGGTCAGCTGATAAACGAGCCAGCCTTGCGCGGTGTTCGTCATCCAGGTGCCGATGAGCGAGACGAGCTGGCCGCAAAAATAGAGCCGGTAGTTGCGATGCCGGAAGGCCGAAAAAGTGTCGCGCCACGAGATGCCGCCGGTGACGACGCGACGCGGATAGCCGGTCACGTCCGCGGGGACGGCGGCGACGCGTTCTGCTGGCGTGCTTTGGTTCATGTGGCGGCCGGATGGGCGGCGCGATTTCCTCGACTGTTTTCGATTCGAAACCAAGCGAAGAATTTGCCTAACGAACTCGACAAACCGGCGCGCCACATCCTACGATTATCTTGCGATGCAATTTGCGGACCGTGTGGAAGCGGGGCGTATCCTCGCGCGCCAACTGACTCATCTCGCGGGTCGGGACGGGTTGCTTGTCCTCGCCTTGCCCCGCGGCGGCGTGCCGGTCGGCTACGAAGTCGCGCGGTCGTTAGGCGCGCCGCTCGATGTTTTCGTCGTGCGCAAACTCGGGGCGCCGGGACAGAAAGAGCTGGCCATGGGCGCGATCGCTTCCGGCGGCCTTCGGGTTTTGAATTCCGAGATCGTTTCCGCGCTCGGCGCGAAAGCGCTGGCGGCGATCGAAGCGGCCACGATTGCGGAAACGAAAGAGCTGGCGCAACGCGAAGCCCTTTATCGCGGCGCCCGGCCGTTCCCCGATCTGCGCGGACGGACGATCGTGCTCGTGGACGACGGCCTCGCGACCGGCGCGACGATGCGCGCGGCGGTGCAGGCGGTCCGAGCGCGCGCGCCCGCGGCGGTCATCGTCGCCGTCCCGGTGGCGCCGGCCGCGGGTTGTCTGGAATTAAAAACCGCAGCGGACGAGGTGATCTGCTCCACGATGCCGGAATCGTTCTTTGGGGTCGGTCAGTTTTACGACGACTTCCGGCAAGTCAGCGACGAAGAGGTGCGCCAATGGCTGGCCTTGGCCGCCAGCCGGCCGGAAGGCGCTCCGCCTAACGAGTAAAGCTCGCGCAAGCCGCCAGGCGACAACGAAACCGCCGGCCTCGCGCATCTCAAGCGCGGGACTCCGCTTGTCGAGGATTGAAAACCCGAAGGTCGAGCGCAGAAACCTCGTCCTCGGGCGTGGGAGCCCGATTCTCGGGCGCGGGAATTTCGCCGACGGGCATGGGGATTTCGTCCTCGGGCAGGGAAATCCAGTCATCGAGCGCGGAAGTCGAGCGCACGGGCAAGGAAACGCGACGCTCGGGCATGGAAGTTCCGTCCCCGGGCCGTGGAGTCTGATCCTTGGGCCGTGGAGATCGCCCCTCGACCACGGAAATCCGCCTCTCGGCCGCGGAAATTCCAGCCACGAGCATGTGGATTTTGCCCTCGAGCATCGGAGACCGACTCTCGGGCATCGAAATCGCCCCTCGAGCAAAGAAATCTGCTCCTCGAGCATTGGGATTCCGTCCTCGGGCATGGGAAACCGCATCCCGAGCAATGGAATCGCCTTCGAGCAAGGAAATGGCTTTTGAATTCCCGTCCGGCGGCTTCTCCCTTTTCGAGGCACATTTCGACATGGCCCGCGCGCCGTGGTAAATTGACCGCCGTGGCACAAGACGAAGACTCCACTCTCTTAGATACCGTGCGAGCCCTTCCGGCCGAAGCGAGGCGAGCGGTCCTTAGCTATGCTCGCTTTCTGCGCGAGGAGGAAGAGCGGAGCCGGGTGCGGGAAGATGAAGCCGGCTGGGAAAAGCGTTTTCAGGATCCGGAACGAATGGCGCGCTTCGCCAGTTGGGCGGAAAAGTCTCTCGATGGCGATGACCCACTAAAGCCGCTCGACGAATCGACCTTGTGAGGTCGCAGGGAACGAGAGAGTTCTGGGCACTCTACCGCGCGCTTTCTCCCGAATCCCGCAGCAAAGCTCGCAAAGCCTTCCTGCTCTTCGCCGAGAACCCCGACCATCCCAGTCTCCGTTTCAAGAAGCTGCATGGCGCCCATTTGTACTGGTCGGTCCGCTTCGGCAGCGGCACCGCGCAGTCTGTCGGCGAGACGGCGATATGGGCCGACTGGATTTGGATCGGAACGCACCAGGATTTCGACAAGGCGTTCTAGGCAGGGTTGATTCATCCTCTAGCGATCGAATGGCATGAAAACGTCCCTGTTTCTTAATTCTTCCTTCATCCCTCTGCCTTTCCCAGCCTGCCCGATCGCCGACACTTCCAGATTGCTGTTACCAAGTTTGCGCTTTTGCATGCGAAGAAGATCGCGCCTCAGAGCGATCCTGCTAGCCGATCGTGCGGCGGCTGTTGCGTTCTTGCGGGAACCATCGGCGCCTTGTCCCCAGAGGCAGATTCGAGGTAGGTTACGGCATGGCCAAACCGCCCAAGCCACCGCGGAATCACCACTATGTTCCTCAGCTACTCCTGCGTCGGTTCACTGCGCCGGACGGGACCCTTTGGGTCTACGATTTGGAGAAGACAGAGATTTATCCGGCTCAGCCAAAATCCGCAGGGTTTGTTCGCGATCTGTACTCGCGAATCGCGCCCGATGGAACTTCGGACCACGCAATCATCGAAAATCTAACAGCAGAACGCGTGGACAAACCGGGCAACGCGGCCATCCGGCGGCTGCTGGCAAAGGAAGACCTGTTCGCGATGGGTTCGCCTTGGAATGATTTCCTCATCTTCGTCGCAGCGCAGCTCCAACGCACGCCGGCCTTTTTTGATCGGATGAGCAGCATGACGCAGCCTACAATGCAAGAGATGCTGCAGCGTATGGCAAAACACGATCCAGAGTTTCGCGAACGCGTGAGGCTGTCGTCGCTCGCCCGTGGGTTAGCTGAGAGCGAAGTCGAAAAAGCCCTTCAGCAGGCGGCGAATGGCGGATTTAGGATCAAGCCGGCGAAGGATTTCGTCGTCTCAATGTCTTTTGCCCTGGTTCACGGCATCTTCGAGGAACTGCGGCAGATGACTTGGCAAATCGCTACCCTGGCAGAATCAGATCGAGATTTAATTCTCGGCGACCATCCCGTGCTACCAGTCGTTCCTCCAGGTGATCGAGTGGGACTCAGACACCCAGCGATCCACGTAAAGCTGCCGCTTTCACCGCGCGTCGCCGCCGTTGGAAACTGGAACTTGCAGACGACCTACGCCACCTTTCACAAGGGCGAAGCCCAGAAAATCAATGCTGACACCATGCGTCACGCAAAGCGCTTTTTGTTTGCCTCGTATAAGAGCGAAGAACTTCTGGCGCAGGCGAAGAAGCTGCACGGCACGGGCCCGAAGGTCCACATCCGCCGTGTCAAAAATGGAAAGCAGCTGATGTTCGTACACGAGTATCTTTGAAGCCTATTCTTCTACTACTGGAAGCATCTGATACTCGCGTGCGATTCTCGCTAACGTTGGAATGCACACATCCTGTCGATTGGAAAAGACGAATTGGTCGCACGAAGCGTATGCCATCGCGTTGAAGTAATCTTCAATCGCTATTTTAAACTGCGGTCGCTGATGGCGCGCTGAAAACCAGAGCAGAACTTTCGGAGAAACAGCAAAACAACGGAGATAGTCAGCTTCGCCGGGAGGACGCAACTCTACCACCGGGTGATCACCGGTAACAAAGAAGTCATCGGCAACCGACCCGTATCTGTCGACGATAGGATAGCGAAGCAGCGATAGGTTTAGTTCTTTCTCAAACTCGGATACAAATCTTTCATTGTAATCCGTTGGCGAACTGAAAAATTCGCGTCTGCTCTTCCTATTGCGAATTAGATGCAGAACCGCCCACTCAGTTATCGCTAGGTATTCTCTCTCGTCCCATTTGCCTAACTTTTTGAAAGCTGGCGCCGCTCTCGTTTCGATCCTCGCCTGAAAGGATTCTAAAGCAGGTGTTTGGAAATCCGCCTCTGTGGTGATCTTGCTCGCAGGACGAGCAAACGGTCTTTCCGCGTTCTTAGGATGCAGCCAAACTTTACGAAGTTCGGGATCCTCAAAGAGTTTTAACCGAGCTCCTTGATAGTTATGCTGTTCCATTAACGTCGTGGTCTCGAACGTTCGGGACGAATGGACAGACAAATTTCCGATCGGCCAAGACGCGTCTCGCCATCTCAAGATTTAAGTCCCTAAGCGAAAGCATGCGCGGGAAAATCTGACGACAGCTCCAATTGGGTTCGCTCGGATTGAGACTCGTTTGAGCTAGCACGAATATTTGACTGAAGGGCGGAGGCGGGCGCCGCAGCTGTAGATGAGCCGAAAGCGGAACCCAATCCCAAGCTATTGCCTGCTCTAAATGGACAATTAAACGAAGGTCGTTGTCAGGCGCTGAGAATCGGAGCTTCTTTTCTTCAAGAAACTCAATGAGATCCTCGGTGCTTGGATTGGGACGATCTCTATACCCAACCATCTGGCAACGATGAATCTCACGTTCCGAAGGACCGTCTGGTCCGAGGTCCGGAACGAGTATCACGTCGACGTTTTCGATTTCTGCGAAGCCGTCTTTAAAAAGATCCTGGACAGGACCGCCTTCAGAAGGCGGTTTTCCCCGTTGTTGGAATCCGATTAGGAATCGCTTGTTTTCATTGTTCTCAAGGCAAAGTGTGAACAAGCAGATCGTGAGAATTTCACGAACGCGCTTCCGATTCGCACGCCCGGCGGCACGCTCTTTCTCCCAGTATCGGAACAATGTGTGAACGTCCGCGATATACGCGTGCCATTTTTCCAGAGTGTCCATGCGGTTGATGAATAGAAACCGACTACTTAATTAGATCATAGCCATCTCAGGCGCTAGTTAGTTCGCCCGACGTAAACGCAACTACAAAGCGCTCCGAAACTCCGTCGGCGTGACGCCGACGATGCGGCGGACGACTTGCGCGAACGCGCTCGGGCTGGCGGGAAGAAAGTGTGAAGGCAGAAGGATGAAGTAGGAATTCTGCGTTGGCGCCTCAGAAGCGGACGCGATTGTACTCCTCGTGCGTGCCGATCCAGAACCAAAAATACTCGCCATCTCGTTCCCGGGCGAGCGCCCGGTAGCTTCGGCCGATTTCCACCGTGTGAACTCCGCCTTTCTTCTGAAATCCGAGTGAGGGGTGCCGAGGGTTTGCCTGGAACAAGGCGAAATTCTTTTTCGCCAATCGCTGCACATGCTCAGGCAACGCGTCCTAACAGTCCCCAAAAAGAACCCAAGGCATGCGACTTCACGGCAAAGGCCTGAAGTTCCCCGCATCAATTTCCGTGTCGATCTTCTGCAACGCAGCTGCGTTCTTGCCGCTGAGGGAAAAGTCTTCTTCGAGTTGTTCGTCCCAAACGAGCTTATCCTGCCGCGCAATGTAACCCGCAAGCTTCGCAATCTCTTCGCGATTCAAGCCCTTCACAGCTTCCTCGATTTCGGCCAAACTCATGAGCGGAGCTTAACGGTTTGCAATCGTCTTCACAAGAGCTCGTCAGAAGAGGCAGGCCAAAAGAAATTCATCTTTTTGGTCAGAGACGGGAGCGGTGGAACGAGTCCTGCTATTTAGAAACCTGCGACCAAAGGTTCGCCTAACGAATAAAGCATACCGGCGGGGAAGGATTAAATATTATGGAAGCTCCAGATGTAAAAACGGCGCAGGCGGGCTTGAGAGCGCTGGCCTTTGCCCAGAGCAAGGTGGCAGGCAGTTTTACGCATACGCCGCCGAGCAAGGTCGATCAGAAACACGCGACGACGATCACTAAATTGAACCAGGCGATCGAAGATCTCGGGGGCAAGGAGTTGATCCAGGAAAGCGGCGGCGTTGATCTGGCGGTGGAGACGAAGAAAACAAGCCGCGAGGAGCTGGAGGCTCTGGCGAAACAGGCGAACACGACCGCGGGTTCCATCGCGACCGAGCAAGGCCGGCCCGAGATCATGACGGAATTTCGCATGCCGCACGCCCTCGGGGACGAAAAGGTCAAGGCCCGCATCAATGCCATGGCGCAGGCGATCGAGGACCTGAATCTGGAAGAGGATTTTGAGGAGCACGGTCTGGATGATTTTCCCGATACGCTGCGCAACGCCGCAATCGGATTTGTGAGTGACGAGGGGAGCAAAGGCACGGCCTTGAGCACGCGGGTCGGCGCCGGGCTGGCCATTCCGGGCCTAACCAGGACGATCAAGTCGGCGATAGCGACTCTTAACGCCATGTATCACAATGTGTTTCCCGGCGATGCCGAGACGCTCGGCGCCTGGAAGTCGGCGAGCCACATCGAAAAAGTGCCGGTGAGAAAACCGCGCCCGCCGAAACCGCCGGAAGGCGGAACGACCGGCGGCGGCGTTTCCCCGGCAACGTAACGCGGCGACGTCCGCGAAATTCGCGTCCGAGAGTTCGGGGCGCGATGCCAACGCGATTCCGGGGAGCACACGCGCCTCGCGTGCTGTTTTCGGCGCCATCGCCGAAAACTTCTCAGCGCGTCGCCGAGCGGCTAACGCCTGACGAAAGTTCGCGATGGCGAGGGCGCCATCGCCAGCACGCGAGGGCGCGCGCAGCTCGTCCGAAACGACGCCTATACTCGTTAGGCTGGGGTGCGGTTCATGCCGACGAAGCCTTCGCGCTCGAGATGGAGGATGATTTCCTGTGCGGCTTCCTCGGCGCTGAGGTCGGCGGTGTTGATCCGCACTTCGGCGTCGGTTGGCTCTTCGTAGGGATCGCTGATGCCGGTGAATTCCTTCAGAATTCCGGCGCGCGCCTTCGCGTAAAGACCTTTGCGATCACGCTGCTCGCAGACGGCAACCGAAGTCGAAAGATGGACCATGATGAAGCCACCGACCGGCTCGATCATGGCGCGGATTTCCTTGCGGGTGGCGTCGTAGGGCGCGATCGGGGCGCAGATGGCGATGCCGCCATTTTTCGTGATCTCGGAAGCGACGTAGCCGATGCGGCGAATGTTGATGTCGCGATGTTCCTTGCTGAAACCGAGCTCGGAAGAAAGGTGTTTTCGGACAAGGTCGCCGTCGAGCAAAGTGACCGGCCGGCCGCCGGTCTCGAGGAATTTCGTGAGCAGGACATTTGCGATCGTGGATTTACCCGCGCCGGAGAGGCCGCTGAAGAAAATCGTCAGTCCCTGCTTGTGCCGCGCCGGAAAACTGCGGCGCAGCTCCTGCGCGACTTCCGGGTAAGTGAACCAGGCGGGCAGATCGCTGCCTTCATTCAAACGCTGGCGCAGCTCGGTGCCGGAGATGTTGAGCACGCGCGCGCCGGCCGGGACTTCGTTTTCGGGAAAATATTTATCCTTGTCTTCGAGATAGACCATCATCTGGAAAGGGACCATCTCGACGCCGATCTCCGCCTCATGTTTTCGAAATAGTTCCTGGGCTTCGTAGGGGCCGTAGAATGGTTTGCCGTCTGTGTCCTTGCCCGGGCCAGCGTGATCGCGGCCGACGATCAGATGCGTGCAACCGTGATTTTTGCGAATCAATCCATGCCAGATCGCTTCGCGCGGACCGCCCATGCGCATGGCGAGCGGAAGCAAGGCGAGCTTGGCGGTGCCGTGTGGATATTTCTGCACGAGCAACTGGTAACAACGGACGCGGGTGAAGTAATCAACGTCGCCCGGTTTGGTCATGCCGACGACTGGATTAATGAGGAGGCTGGCCTCGACTTGTTTCGCCGCGCGGAAGGTCAGCTCGACATGCGCGCGATGCATCGGGTTGCGGGTTTGAAAGGCCGCGATCCGTCGCCAGCCGAGGCGCGTGAAATCGGCGCGCAGCTCGGCCGGAGTCATGCGCAGAGTTTTGAAATCGTAATGACTGGGAAGCTGCAAACCCTCGAGCCGGCCGCCGACATACCACGGGTTCGACTTGGTCATGAGGTAACTCACGCCCGGATGCGCGGCGCTATTCGTGCCGAAAACAGCCTTTGCTTCCGCGGCGCGATCGGGCTGCCAGATTTCCTCGACGTGGAGGACCGCGACCATCACTCCCTCGGCATCGCGCAGCGCGATTTTGCTGCTGCCGGGCTTGAGATTTTTTGCAAACGCTTCGCTGACATCGAGCGTGATCGGGATGGGCCAGATGAGGCCGCTCTGCAGTTTCATCTCCCCGCAGACGCCTTCGTAATCCGCCTTCGTCATGAAACCGGTGAGCGGCGAAAAACCGCCGTTGAGCAGCAGTTCGAGATCGCAAGTCTGACGCGGCGTCAGATCCCAGGACGGAAAATCCTTCGATTCGCCTTTGAGATCGGCCGCGTCTTCGCGATCGACGACGAGATTAATGAGCTGGCCGCCGTGCGGCGGGATGAGATGACTGGATGAGTTGGTAGTATTCACAAGTGCGAAATTGATTTTTTGCGAGCGCTTTCTGTCGCTTGAAATCGGAGCAAAGCAAGTTGCTTTGGCGATTTGGACGCTGCAAAAAGAGCATCTGTTATGCCGGGAAAATGAAACGATGGCAGAAACCCCCGGCGAAAAATTTCGGATTCGAAACCAAAACTCTGTTCGAGAGTTTCTTTCCCGAACACGTCTCCCGATTTCCATCGTCCTTTACCCGTTAGGCAAGATGTGCCCGACGTCGGAACCGCGGGCCCGATTTTTGATTCCGTGGCCAGGTTTGGCCGCAATCATCGCGCGACAACGGCAAAGGCTGGCACGCTCGGCGAAAAAAGTTAGTATCGATTGCTTCGAATCCCGCGGAAGTGCGAGCACAGATGAAAAATTTCGGCCTGACGATCGTCTGCGCGCTCCTTTTGTTCCCGGTCCGCGGGCGGGCCGGAGCCACGATTGAAGGCACGGTCGCGCTCCCGAAATCGCGCCTCGCGCCCGTGCCTAACGAACGCTACGAAATCGTGAGCAAGGCCGGCGTGCTCGCGACCTATCCGCCGCGCGGGGTGGTTTATCTCGAGGGAAATTTTTCCGCGCCGGCCCATCTGCCGACGAAACAGGTGGCGCAAAAAAATCTCGCCTTCGCGCCGCCGCTCCTCGCCATCCAGGTCGGGACGAAGGTGGAATTTCCCAATCTCGACGACACCTATCACAACATTTTTTCCTACTCGCCCACGAAACGTTTCGATCTCGGCCGTTATCCCGCGGGAGAAAATCCGCCGCCTTCGGTCGTCTTCGACAAGCCGGGGCTGGTCACTCTGCGCTGCGACATTCACGAGCACATGCGCGGGCTCATTCTTGTTTTGGAGACGCCTTATTTCACCGTCACCGACGCGACCGGGCGCTATCGCCTAACGAATCTGCCGGCGGGACATTTCGTGCTCAAAGCCTGGATCGACAGCCGCACCACGCGGGAGCGGCCGGTCGATCTGCAAAGCGGCGCGACGGCGCGGGTCGATCTGCCGTGAAGGCGGCGGCGGAATCGCGGCCGGCGGGGATCGGCCGTTTTCGTTTGCGTTTGCTCCTGGCCATGATGGTGGTGATCGCGCTTTTTGTTTCGTTAGGCATTTATTTTGCCGATCGTCGCGCGGCGCAGGTGACGCAGGACGAATTGCGGCGCGATTTCCAGCTCGAGCTCGACGCGCTGCATCGGCTGGAGGATTTGCGCTACGCGGCAGTGGCGGATCGCTCGAATTCCTTCGCCCAAAACTCCCGCATCCATGCCGCGCTCGAGGATAACGCGCTCGATCTGCTCTACCCGAGCGCGGAGGAAGAATTGCGCGATTTGCTCACGAACGCGGAGGGGTCGCCTAACGATGCCGCCGGTTTGCACGCGCTCTTTTATCGCTTCCTCGACGGCCGCGGCGAGGTCCTCGCCCCGCCGGCGGGCGAGGCCGGCACGTTGTTGCCTAACGAACAGGCCGCGCTCGCGCAGAAGAGTGTTCCGCAAACGATCGAGACCGGTTACCTGCCGCGCCGTCTCGCCAGGGGCGGCTCGGCCGTGAGCGAAATCATCGCGGTGCCGATTCGCTCGACGGAGGACAACGAAGTCATCGCCACGCTCGTTCTCGGTTTTCAACCGTTGGTCGCGATCAATCGCGACCGCGGCTCGGGAATGAAAAGCGGCATTCTCACCGCGGGAAAATTGCAGTTGCCCGATCTGGGTCCCGCCGCCGAAGCGCGCCTCGCCGGCGAATTGCAGGCGCGCCTGCCGACCGACGGCGGCGGTGCGCACAGTTTCCGCACGACGATCGACGGCCGGCCGCAGTTGTTGTTTTTCAAACGGCTCAATCCGCGCTCGCATTATCCGCCGGCCTACGAGGTCTGCCTTTATCCGCTGAAACAACTGCTGGCGCGCGAGCGAACTCTGCGCGGACAAATCCTCGGCGCGGGCGGCATCTTATTGTTAGGCGGTTTCGTCGCCAGCCATTTTCTCGCGCGCCGGCTCTCGCGGCCGGTCGAAAAACTCGCCGTGGTCTCGGAGGAAAATCGCGCCCAACGGCAAAAAGCCGAAGCGCAGTTGCAGACCACGAGCGAAGAATTGCAGCGCTCGGCGCGCTTCTCCGCCGACGCCTCGCATCAACTGAAAAGCCCGATCACGGTCCTGCGCGCAGGGCTCGATTCGCTCCTGACGCGCGAAGGTTTTTCGACGGAAGTTTACGAGGAAATCGAAACCCTCATCCACCAGACTTACCGGCTCACCGGCGTGGTTGAAGATCTTTTGCTCCTCTCGCGGATGGACGCAGGCAAGCTGCGCCTGAATCTGCGCGCGGTCGATCTCTCCCGCCTCGTCGCCGAATGGCTCGATGATCTCGCCACCCTGCCCGAGGCCGCCGAGCTGAAAGTGGAGAGCGATTTGCCTAACGAACTCCTGGTTGCCGGCGAAAAAAAATACACCGCAGTCGTGGTCGAAAATCTGCTCGATAACGCGCGCAAATATAATTACCGCGACGGCCGCATTCGCATCCGGGCCTGGGAAAAAAATCGCCGGATCGAGCTGCGTGTCGCCAACACCGGACGCGGCATCCCGGCCGAAGCGCAGCCGCATGTGTTCGAGCGTTTCCATCGCGCCGCCGTGAGTAACGATGTCGCCGGACACGGACTCGGATTGAATCTCGCGCGCGAGCTGCTCCGTTTGCACGGCGGCGATCTGCGACTCGTTCGCTCGGATGCGCAATGGACGGAATTTGCCGCGCTCTTCGCGACGGCGAATGATCTCGACGGAGTCGCCGACGCCGCGCGATGAAGCAATTCGTCCTCGCCTGCGCATTCTCGTTTCTCGCCGGTCTCGACCTCGCGCGCGCGCAGGATTTTCTCGACCGCGCGGACGAGGCCCTAACGATAAGTGGCTTCAACGATGAAGCGCGCGCGCGGTTGAGCGGGCTGGCCGATTTCGAGTATTACAACTTTCCGCAGCCGCCGCCCGGCCTCATCCAAAGAGGCGGTCACGATCTTTTCGTGCCGCGGCTGACACTTTTCCTCGATGCCAATCTCGGCCCGCAAATTTACTTCTTCGCCCAGGCGCGGCTCGATACCGGTTTCGATCCTGCAAATCGCGACACGCAAGTGCGGCTCGATGAGTTCGCGCTGCGCTACACGCCTTGGAGCGATGGCCGGTTCAATCTGCAACTGGGCAAGTTCGCCACCGTCGCCGGCACTTGGGTCGAGCGGCATCATTCCTGGGAAAATCCGTTCGTCACTGCGCCGCTGCCCTACGAAACGCCGACCCTGGTGTCGGACAATGGAATTCGCCTAACGAATGAAGGTGCTCGCTATCTGAAGGGCTCGGACAAGTATGAATTTCTCCCCATCATTTGGGGACCGGTGTATGCCGCGGGCGCTTCCGTCTCCGGCCTCGCGGGGATTTTCGAGTACGCCGTGGAATTGAAAGACGCTCCGCTCGCCTCGCGTCCGGAATCGTGGGACGATTATGATTTCGAGCGGCCGGCGATCGACGCGCGCCTCGGTTTGCAGCCTAACGAGGCTTGGCGTTTTGGCGTTTCGGCGGCGGAAGGAAATTATCTGCGCGACATCGGGGGCCCGTTGCCTAACGATTCCGGCCTGAGCGATGATCGGGAGTTTTTGATCGGCCAAGATGTCAGCTATGCGCGCGGACATCTGCAATTTTGGGCGGAAGCTTTTGAAGCGCGCTTCCAGGTCCCAGGAGCGGGCGATGCGGATGTGTTCGCCTATTATCTCGAGGCGAAATACAAATTCGCGCCGCAACTTTTCGGCGCCTTGCGCTGGAACCAGGAATTGTTCGGCAGTGGCCGCGACGCCACCGGCCAGCCGGTCGCGCGACCGCCCGACATCGCGCGGGTCGATCTCGCCGCCGGCTACCGTTTCAGCGCGCACACGCAGCTGAAACTGCAATACAGTCTTGCGCACGGCGATTTCGATTCGAACCATCTCGGGAGCATTTTCGCCGCGCAGTTCACGATTCGATTTTAGCTGCGCCCAAAAACGCGCCGACGATTCGTAAGGCGTATTGCCTAATGACCACCGTGCATTCCCTGGCCGGGCATGCTGGCGTTTTGATTTATCGGATTACTTGGATTCGGCGCGTTCAAACCTTGCGCGGTCGAAGAGGTCGACGTCGTGGTTGTGGTCGTACTCGAAGGCGTGGTGCTGCAACCGACGAACAGAAGTCCCGCACCAAATGCCGCCGCCAACAAAAGCTTGCTCTTTTTCATAACTCGAAATCGTTTTTCGCGTCGCGAAAGGATGGCGCGGGTTGTAGCTGTGCCGTTATTTTGTCCCGATTTTTCCCGCTTACTCACACATTCGTCTGAGCAGCACGTCGCGCTCGCTTTTTGCCATCGCAAAAGCGAGCGGTAAAGACCGCGATCGAGCGGGCCGAAATTAGGTAGGCGTGACCGACAGCGCGGCCATCCTGGGATGGTGGGCAACTTCCGGCGAAGGTGCCGGAACCGTGGACATCTGTTCGTTTTGGTTTGCCCGCGAAAGGTCGGCGTTCTTGACGACGCGAATGCGCCCACCGCGATCCGCCGCCACACATTTGAAAGAGACCAGGGCGCTGTCGCTCGCGATTTGAACGTCGCACTGCGCGGTCTTCAAATCTTCGAGCGCGACCGCGTCGCGGCCGGCGCGCCTGGCGACAACGCGAGCCTCGCGAACAAGAGCGCGAATTCGCGGCAACGATGGGTCTTCGGTGAAGGCGTACTTCGCGATGATCACGACGGCCTTTTCGTTGACGCGAATGCTTGGATCGAAAAGCCATTCGTCCGCCGTCTCGCTCCACCGCTCTTGCAGCATTCGGGCCGCAACGGCCTTTACATCTTCAAAGGTCGGCTTGTGGCAAAGCAGCTCGTAGTGCT
Source organism: Chthoniobacterales bacterium (assembly GCA_036490335.1). Lineage (GTDB taxonomy): Bacteria > Verrucomicrobiota > Verrucomicrobiia > Chthoniobacterales > UBA10450 > Palsa-1392. The sequence goes on along the minus strand of DASXEB010000023.1, from coordinate 48,733 downwards.
GAACGCGATGGCTGAATTGCTTGCTCGTCCAAGCGGTCTGCGCTTCAACTCGCGCCTTCGCCTTCGCGAACTGATCAGTCGTAACGATCGCGACCGGCACATCGTGATTGATCAGCCCTGTGTTGATATAATCGATCAGTTCGGGAGCTTTGTAGACGCGCAGCGAAGCCGGCCAAAGGTGATGGCCTTCGTCGATAACCAACGCGACCTTGGTGCGCTGGAAATAAGACGAGACCTTCGCTTGCAGCTCGCCACAGGTTCGCCCCGAAGTTGCGAGACCGATCGCGGTTGCCAGAGTCTGGAAAAAGATCGTGCGGTTTAGAGGCGATTCCAGCGTGACGTAAACGGCCTCTCCCAAATGCATGCGACTCCACGATTTTGCGCCCTCGCTTTTCCCCCACCCAGGTTCGCCCTGAATGATGTTCAGACCTTGCGTGCTTAGAGCGTTGTCGAGTAAGCGATGGACCTCCGTTCCGACGGTCGTCATAACGATAGAGCCGCGCACGCTCTCCGCTCTGCGACGGCGGTATTCCTCGATCGCTCCGATCGGGTCGAAAAAATAAAGTGCGGACTGGTACCATTTGTTCTCCACGATCTTTTCCAAATCGAGCGCCGGATTGATGCAAAGCTCAGTGATGAATTCGGCGAAAGAGTTCTCCGCGATCTCGCGACAGTGATCTTGGAAATACGCTCGAGGGTGGTTCGACGCCCTCGCGCTTGGAGTGGACTGTAGATATGCGACGTAATCGTTTCCGTGCAGTTCCATCTCGATGGCCCGGCCATCTTCCTCAGTAAATTGCCTAACGACTCCTCGTTCGCGCATGAAGGGTGTGCATAGCCTTTCGGGGAACATCGCGATCAAGTCAGCCGCGATTGCCCCGATGCCGCCATCTTTAATCGACGCCGCTTGGAGAAACAGAAGCAATCGGCGGGACTTTCGTGAACGGTAAAGCGAAGCCTTTTCCGCGACAATGGTCGGCGGCAGCGGCCGGCGATCCGCGTAAACGCGACTGCTCATGTAACGCTCGGGTGAGAGCGGGCTTCCTTCTGCGGCGTGGCGAGTGGGCATGATTTAGTTGTTGAGAAGCGAGGCGTGATAAGCGTCGTATAACGCCGGATTTTGATGAGCGGCGGCGACGAAGGCGGCGCTCAATTCGATCCCTCTTTCCGCCGCGATCTTTTTAGCGGCGACGAAGAATTCCGACTCTTCGCTTTTTTGGGAGGCGGACGAAACGTCCGCTGCGAAGTCGCGGCCGTCGCCGAGATCGAGTTTTGCGCGATAGCGCAAATAAAGTGCCGGCTGCGCGAGCGCGAGTTTTTTGCAGGCAGCGGCGACGGGTAAGTCGAGCGCGCTGGAAAGCTCGCGGGCGCGGATCAGGAATTCATCCGCGAGCGCCGCCTGATAGCGCGCAGAGTAAGTCGTGCGTTTGCTTGGCGCCGGCGCTGTTCCCAAGCCGAGCACGTTGAAGCGATACGACTCATAGAGATCGGGATTCTCGCGCGCCAGCACGAGCTGCGCTGCGTCGAGATCGAGATTGCGCGCTTTCGCCAGGACTTGCGCGGCAGCGGGGAAATCGGTTTTGATCGCGCGAATGGCTTCGAACTCAGCCTGCTTTGACATGATCGGAGCGATGCGCTGGAAAGCCGCGCGATTAACCAAGCCGCCGGCGTTCACTGGAACGCCGATCACTTCGCCGCTGTCGTCATCAACGTAAAACGAGGGCGAGAACCGAGTGAAGTTGCGCCCGCTCACCGCGGTTTTTCCAGCGCCGGTCCACTCTACCTTTGCGCGAATGCCGCCCTTTTGTGGATCGTCGCCGCCCCACCGAAAGCCCTTCACATGTGCGCTCGCTTCGCGGTCTTCATGGTTAAAATCAACGAAAGGACGGTCACCGACACCTTTCTCCGCCGCGTCGAGTTGCTTCGCGTGCATCGCGGCGACCCGCTTCGCTCCCTCTTCATTCACACGCACCGTCATCTTGTGGGGCTTGCCGCCGCGCGATGCGGTGATTTCGTGTTCGCCTGGAGGCTGCCACTGAATTTCGTTAGGCAACTCTTTCGGATCGGCCGTGCCTGGCAGATCGGTGGAATACTGCGCCTCGATTAAGTGCGCATCGTCAAATGATTGGTTCATTGTTTCTCCTCCGCAATTAGCTTGTCGAATTCCGCGCGAAGGTTTCCCAAGCCCTCGAGCGCGTTCGCTGCGTCCTCAGTGACACGAACATTGCTCATCGGAATGCCGGCCCTGGCGGCGCGGCGCCGAACCTTCGCTTCAAGTTTTACTCGGCTCTGGCGCGCCTCTTCTTTTTTCCCGACACCCGTCTCGATTCGATTTCCTAAATCAACGGTCGAGGGACTGGCCACATTTCCTCGGAAGGCATGCGGCGGCAGCACATTCTTGGCGGCCGAATAAAGCGTCTCGGCGTACCGTTGATGCTCGGCAATTTTCTTGTTTTCGTAATCGAGCAATTGCTTCGATGCGTCATGCGCGGGGACATCATGCGACCTCTCCAAAACGAAAAGGCACGTACCGTCGAGATCGGTTGAGCAAGCAAGAAATTGCGGCTGATCAGAGTTAAACCACGCCCAAACTTTTTCACCGCGCAATTGGCCGGTTTCTTCGCCCTTATAACAGAAGCGTTCCTTGCCGTACGCGAACGTGATGCCGTTGCGCCCGATAAGAGGACGCCTCACTTCGGAGGCCAGGAAGTAATGCGTCCGTGCATCGAACTTGACTAAGGGCTCGTGTTTTCCCGCCTGAGATGCCCACGCCTCGTAAGGCGAAATCCCCTTCAGCTTCTTTCCGAACTGCGGCCGATTGTTGTACCGATCAACGATGTGCTGAACCTCGCAGACTAGCTCTCGCTGGCTCAATAGTCGGCCGTCGCGCGGGTCGATCGCGCGGCTTTTTATGTCGAGCTTGAGACGTTCGAAACGCTCGTTTTCGATTCGTCTTTCGTCGCGGCTGGAATATCCCGGCAGATGCTCCATGTAATCCTGGAGCTGACCGATCGTCCGTTCGATAATCTTTCCGCGAGGCAGAAGTGTGCGCTCTACTTTGAGGCCAAATTTCGCAAGGCCGGCTTCTGCTATTTCGCCCGGATTGATCGTCTGATTGCCGACGAGAATCTTCGATCGCCACGTCCCCAATTCGAATTTATAACCGCGCCTTGGCAGGCCGTGAATCGCGGCGTCGCGCGTGATGAGGGAACGAATATCGAGCTGGCTATAAGTCGGCTTTGGTAACAACGAAAAGTGCGTGATGTAGCCGGTCCCCTCGTCGCACATGAGGAGGAACTGGCCGCGCATGAGCTGGAACCAATCGCCATCTGGAACGTACCACCACACCGGCAACGTAACGTCATCGCCCTGTCGCCAATCCCCCGGTGCGACGTTGGCCCAAGAGCGATCGATATAAGCGCCGTTGAGTTTATGACAGCGCTTCCCTCGATGAATGTTTTTCATCCGCACAACGTCGGCGGCCACCATCTCCCGCAGACGTCTCGGCATGCGCTGCGCGCGCCGGTAGTAAGAAAAAAGCGGCTCACTCAGTTGCTTCGCTTCGATCAGCTCCCGCCAGGCTTGGTCGAGCCTGCCGCCGCAGTGAATGCGCGCCTTCCCCTTCATGACGAGCAAGTCATTCTCAGTTGGATCCGGCGCCCGAAAAAAACCTGCGCGCTTAAACCGTGCGGCGCGCTGATCGTCGAGCGCTTCGATCGATCCGCCTGTCGCCGCCCACCGATCGTATTTGCGGCGAATCATTTTGCGCAAAGCCGATGGCGTCGCGGAAAGATTTGCGCCGGTCGAAAGGATGATGCCGAAGGCGCGAAACTCTCCCTCGGAACGGTTGCCGCCTTTCTGAATATGCTCCGCGATCAGTTGGCAAACATTGTTCCAAACGATCTTCTGCTCGGTCGCGGTCGGCCCGCTCGGATTTGCGAGCGCGTTTAATTTGTCGCGCAACGAACGATCGTTAGGCGTCTCGCAGTCTTTCGGCTTTGCCTCGGCTCGCACGACCACTTTGCGGAAATAAAGCGCGGGATCGTCGAACCGATTTTCGCCCGCGTCGCGTCGAATGATCTCCTCCGCCAGCTCGCGAAAAGTTCGCTTGTTAATTTGGCCGAAGGCGCGGCGATAATGCTGCAATGCCGCCGCCTGCGCTTCTTTCGATTCGCCCTGATAAGCACGCGCGCCAGGGAGCAACGCGTCGCGGCGACGACAGGCAAATTCAACACAATGCTTTGCCACCTGGCGGAACGGAATTTCCTTTCCTTCGGAGTCGCGCGGAACGAATCGGCCTGGCGGATTTTGCAAAAGCGCGTCCGCATCTTTATAGCCCATCGTGCTCGCGAGATGCCGCAACCTGGCGACGTAGCGAACTGGCAACGAAGCGACACCCCACGTGCGGCAACGCTGGCCATCGACGAGTTCAATTCCGTCGGCCGGCGTTCGTTCAAGAGCCAGCTCGACGGCTCGCTTTGAGATGCCGAGAACGCGTGCGAATCGCGCAGGTGAGTAAGTCGCCGCGCTCATATTCTGCGCAGGTTCCCTCCCGCGCTATTCACCGTATCGACGATCATTTTTTTCGTCGTCGGGTCTTTTTGGAAGTCGTCGAGCAGCTTCTTTTTGTCGGTGTAATTGTAGACATGCACGTCACCGCCGAGCGCGCCTGACGAACCGCTCCCGCCGCTCGTGCCGACGAAGCCACCCGATTGAAAACCGCCGACGCGCGCGATCGAGTGAATGTTACTGAGCGCACCCACGCCGATGCGGTCCGTCGCCGGCTTGCTGAAAACAAACTCGCCTCCGTGCACGACGCCCGCGACCGAACTCGGACTACCATCGCCGGTATAACCGCCGCCCTCGAAGCCGCCAGAAATCGCGGCGATGATTGCCGCGATTGCTGCAATCGCAAGGATTTCGCCAATGATCGCGGCCGCGCCGTAAGACGAAACACTCGTCGCCGCTGCAGCGGGTGCGTGCGCCTGCGCGATCGCGGCACCGGAAGCGACCTGCGCAGTCGTTGTGGTCGTGATTCCCAGTAACTGCGCGATCTTCTGCAGCGCCATTTGTTCGATCCACGTTAGGAAAACGTTCAGGATTTGGCTCTCCACCCCTTCGAGTTCCTGCCGCCAGTCGCCCGAGCCGGTAATGAGGCCATCGAGCAGTTGATTCGTGCCTTGCAAGGCGGTGTTGATCGATCCGGTGAGAAGGTTCGCTGCCTGCGTCCCAGCCGTGCCGAATGAATTCACAAACTGCGCGAGCTGCGTGTTGAAATCCTTTCCGAAAGTCCCGGTCGTATCGATCTTCAGATCGAGGCCGGCGGCCTTCACTTTCAGCTCGTCGATTTTCTCGATTAGATCTTGGATTTTCTGCTTCTCGAGTTCGTCCGATGCGGCCGCTGCCTGATGCGCGAGGATGTACGCCTGGTAGGTTGTGATGAGCTTATCGATCGCTGCCTTTTCCTGTGTGTATAAGGCAACTAGTTCCTGCTCTTTCGAGTCGGGAGTGAGGAGCCGATTTTGCTCGATGAGCTGTTGGCTTTCTTCCATCCCGTGCAAGAGCGCCTGTTCCTGGCGAAGCAACGCTTCGAGCTGCTGATGTTCTAACTTAAGACCGGCGGCCGAGTCTTTGAGTTGAAGGTGATAATCGGCCGCGCTCTTGATCGAATTGGCGTAATCCTTCGCGGCGGCGACCGCCTGCGCTTCCGGCACGCCTTTCGCGATCAGCGCGGCCTTCTGTTCGTCGAACGCTTCCTTCACCCGCTGCGCTGTGACCAGCTCCTGATCGCCGCTTCCGACGGCGTAGTTTAGCGCCGTCTTATCAGAGAGCGCCGCCAGCGCCTGCTTCGCCGCGTCGCTCAATCCTTTTAGCTTTTGTGTGGGGGCATCGATCGTGCCGGCGAGCAGACTAAATCCCGCTCGCAGGCCGTTCATTAAATCGAGAAAGATCTTCGCCTGCTGGGTGTTCTTGATTTGTCCCGACAGAATCTGCGCTTGCAGCGAATTGATCGTCGCGCTGATGTCGGCAACCGCCTGCTGTTTCTCTTGGTCGGTCCCCGCCAAAAGGACTTTCTCACGCAGCGCCTGATAGGTTTTCTGCATGTTCTCGAACTCGACCTGGGAGAGATTGTTCGAGTACGCTTGCGCGGCGGCAGCGAGTCCGCTGCCGAAGACTCCCGTGCCGGGGAGCGATGCGATCGCGACCGAGAGTGCGTGGTAACGATCGATCAAGCTATCGATCGTCGACACGACTTGGAGAACTCCGTTCGCCGCGCCAAGCGCGACAACCCCGATGTCACCGATCGAACGCGCGAGCGCAGCGATCTGATCGGACTTTCCGCCGACGGTGAGATCGTTGATCGCGTTTTGCAGCGGCTGCATGAGTGGCTTTGCGGCCTCCGCTTCGAGATCAACCAGCGCGTTTTTCATCCGGTTGATCGTCGCGTCGAAATTCCCGGAAGCGTCCGCGATGGCAGCGGACAAGCCGCTCATGCGACTCGTTAGGCTTTGCACGAGCGTCCCCGCTTGCGTCGCCTGGAGGATGAATTTGTCCATTTCCTCCGCGCTATCGAAACCGAGCGCGCCGGAAAGCCGCCGACCGCCGAGCGTGCGCGCTCCCGCGCCTGAGAGGATGTCACCAAGATCGCGCGAAGCCTGCGTCGCGCTCACGCCCACGGCGCGCAACGCCTGATTCAAAAGCAGCGTAACCTGAATGACCTGGTTGATGTCAGTCACGCCGGCATTTGCCAGCAACGCCTGGCTGTGCTGAACCGCTTCGAACATGTCGTCGTAGCTCACGCCGACTTTGTTTGCTGCTGCTTTGATCGTGTCGATGTAATCGACCGCCGCCGCTTTGGCCGCGCCGAAGGTGCCGTATTTGTCCGGCTGCGTTTGCTCCAAAACTGCGGCGATGCCCGTCGCCACGTCCTGCATTTTCGCCTGGAACTCGACGCCCGCTTCGACGCCGGAAAGGATCGCGTGCTCTACCTCAGTGAACGCTTCGCCCAGCTTTTGCGTCAGCTCGATCGCGCCGCCAAATTCGAACGCGCTCCCGAGGCCGCTGGCCGATTGCACGAGCTGCTGCGTTTGGCTGACCGCATCGTCGAGCCGCTGCACCTGCGCCTCGATGCTGATTAGAATGTCGTAATTCTTATCGGCCATCGTTAGTCGTTAGGCAGAAGGTTGCGGATCGAAGAATGCGTCGCTTGCCACGCGCGCCCTTGCTAACTCGGCCGCGAGCACGAACGAATCCCATTCCTGCGTCGATTTTATGAGGGCGTCCGCTGGATCGGCGGCCTCGGTTTTGATCGCAGTGTCGTTAATGTCGTCAGTCATCGTTCAGTCGTTAGGCAGACGCGCCGGCGTTGTTCAAAGCGCGGCGCAAGGTTTGATCGGCTTCGTCGAGCACGGCCGCGTTGAATAGGTCGCGCGGCGGCAGCGCGTCGGGATCCGCGTTCTGATTCACGCCGCCGGACAGAATATAAAAAACTTTTATGTCGCCCGACGGCAGCTTGCCCGCGAGCGCATTGGTCAGCACGCCGCCCGTGTTTTTGAGTCGGAAAAGTTCGATCCCGCTTTCCTGCTGGAAAGTGGTCACGGGCATGTCGTAAGCTTCCGGCGCGACCGGAATCGTGAGCGCCTCTTTCGTCTTCGGGGTGATCGGACCGCCGTAAACTTTTTGATTGAAAGTTTTATCCGTAACCGAAATGCGCACGCTCCCGGGGCCGACCGGCGTCGGCCCGGAAAGGCTGTCGGCGACTCCGCTCCAATAGTGGGTGGGCGGTCCGCCGAGTTTGTTCGGCGTTCGATCGCGTTGGCGAAACCAATTCGTCAGCTCCAGCTTCGCGCGGCCGCCCGCCTGGATGAGCACGCGGCGCGGATTTTTTATTTGCGCCGAGACCTGGCGCAGACCTTGCACCGTGCCGCCGTCGAGAATCCTAAGCGCCATCGGTCCCGCCCCTTAATATTCCGTTGCGATTTCCAGCAAAGCCGCGCGCTCGCTTTTCATGAGCGGGAGCGCTGTGGCGGGGCGGCTTCGCAATTTTTTTATCGACGCTGATGTCCGCCGATATATTGAACCTCAGTGTGACGACAAAGGTGGCGACGGCGTGACGGCCAAGCGCGACACGGGTGGCCGATGACGCTTCTCGTCCCTGGCTCTCTTCGAGCGATACAGCCTTATTTGAAAGCAAACTCGAAAACGGCAATGACGGCGCGGATTGCGCGCGTCTTTCACGCAAGCGTCGCTGAAATTTTTCTGGCAGATCACAGAAACGCACGACCCGTTCAAACCCAGTGCCAGATGATCGCCGGCCGACGGCCACAACCTTGTGCATATTAAAGGCGCGCTTGGTTATCCCGAGTAGCTCGGCCCATTGACGCGGGCTGAGCGTTTCTTCTCCGCTCACATCTGCGCGTTTCGAGGTGTTCGTTAGGCGCTTTTTCATTCGCGAACGTCCGGCTCCGCCTTGCGCAAAAGCGCTGTGATTTTCCGTACGAGCGGCATCGCTTTTTCGTGAAGCGCGCTCAACGTCGCGCCCTCTCTCACGGCCTTGAATGGTCCTAGAAATCGCGCGCCGCCGCTCTCGCGCAAAGCCTCAACCAGGCGCTCGTATTCCTCACGCGCGGCGGCCGTGGCCGCGACGACATCGGGCGCGACTGCGCGCGAATTGTTATCGCGTGCATCGGCGAAATCGAGCGCGACCGCTTCGTTCAAGCGATCAAGCAAGCGATCGGCGTCGCTGAGGGCTTCGAAAAGTTTGGTCGGGATTCTCATTCCTCTTTACTCGTTAGGCAACGGGAAAGAACCGAGATGACGCCGCGAATTTCCTCGCCTGCGAAATCACCGGAAACAAGCGAGGCAGCCCGAAACGCGGCGTCATTCGGCCTTGGAGAAATTTCATTCGTTAGGCGGATTCACGAATCCGTTGCGCGATGGTGGCCGTAACCCGGCAGCCATTCGAGTGGGGAAGCGCGCCTGCGGTCGCTTTCAAGTCGAGAATCGGCTCCGCCAGAATTTCCTCCGCCAACTTCAGCGCTTCGCTCGAAGGGCGATTCCGCCGCTCGCCGTTTTGGGCATTCAAAGATCGATTAGCGTAGACAGGATAGACCCGGGTCTTCCTAAACAAGTGGTCGCCGCTTTGCTCGGTCAGCTCCGGGACGTGCGCCTCCGAGAAATCGATCGAGCGGCTTAAATCGAAAAGGAATTCGCCTTCCGACAAGAGCGTCGCGTTGTAGTTCAGCTCGTGCAGAAATCGAAAGAGTCCTTTTACATCTTCGTCCCACTTCGAAACGCGCTCGGAAAGCGATTTCTCACGCGCGGCGGCTGCGTCTGCGTTGCTTTTCGCCGTGGTCGCCAGGTCGGCGGCCTGCTCGGCGGAAAGGCCGCGTGAGACGAGTTGGACAGGCGTCAATGATTCCAGCTCCGCTTGCTCGCGCTGCAAGCGTTCCCGCTCCGCCGTCGCGGCGGCGAGTGCCTGCCGATTTGTTTCGCTCTCGCGCCCGCGCTCCACCGTCTCCTTGAGAATTGGTATCTGTCTGTCGAGAATGATCGCGCGCAGCGCGGTCAAATGTTGATCAGGTTCTTGTTTCATAATTCGTTAGGCTGACTCGCGTGTTTTCGTTAGGCAGACCGGGTCTTGAGATTTCGGCGAGCGTCGCCCGGATGAGCTCGGATGCGCGTAGGAGTGGCGCGCAACCCTCCGCCGCGTTCTCGACTGTCGTTTCAAGTTCGGAGAGGGAGGCCGGCGTCCACCCCCCGCTCTGCGCCGCGCTCAACGAGCGGCAGGAGCGCTCGATAACGTGCGATGCAGTTTAAGGCCGCTAGATTAAGAACGACCTCGGCGCGGCCAAGTCGCGAATGGTCCGCATCCGAAAGGCTCCTGAAAATGCGCGCCGTTTTTGGTTCGTTCTCGTTAGGCATCGTTAGGGCGAATGAGAAAAAGGGATCGGGATAGTCGCGTCGGGAGCGTCTTCGCGGATTTCTTTCCGCAGCCCCGACCACGCCTCCGCGTCTTCTGCGGTTACATCCGTTAGGACCGGCGCGGCTTCGATCGCCGCTTCGATTTTCGCAAGATTTCGTGGCTGAATGATCCGGCCGTTCAAGATTCCACTCACCGACACGGGATGAACCCCGCTGCGCTCGGAGATTTCCCGAAGCGAGAGGCGGCGCTTCTTTTTTTCGAGCTTAAGCCTATTCAAGGGATGCGCGGGTTGCTGCGTGATCGTTTCAGGCATCGAGGAATGTCGCAGTGTTACATCACGATAGGACACCCGTCAATTTACTTTTCTTAATTTAAGGCAGCCTGTTATTTTCAAGGCGTGGCCGAGAATTTTGCCAGCCGCCTGCGCGCGAAAATCGCTGCACTGAACTTGACCCAAGGCCAAGTCGCGCGAGCTACTTTCGTTTCGCGCCAGACCGTTCACCGTTGGTTAGCCGGCGGGACGTTACCTCTCGCTCGCCACTTAGAGGAAATTGCACTTCTTCTCGACGTATCACCGCAATGGTTGATTACCGGAGACGATTCCGCCAAAGGCTGCGTTGCTGGAAGAAATCTCGACACGATGGGGATTCACTTTCTTTACGCTCGCGAAATAAGGCGCGCGTCAAGGGACACCGACCCGTTAGCTGCAGCTTACCAAAGACTCATGTCCGAGGGCCGACAGCTAGCGGTGTTCGCTGAGAACAAGCTCCGCGAAATCGCGGTTCTATGGGACCACGGGACATCTGAAATAACGTCCGAGGCTGTCAAAAAATATCGCTTTACAAATTCAGACTCTTCTGTAATTCGTCACCCCATGCCTCTCCCGGCAAACATCGATGCCTTGCTTGAAAGGGTGCGAATTGTGACCGCGAAACGCGGCGAGAAAAAAGCTCTCGCCGAATTTCTCGGCGTCTCGCAGCAGCAGCTTTCCGACTGGGTGACGAAGACGAAACGGAAAAGTCCGAATCCGAAACCGGGCGGCGATATAACGCTTCAGATGCTTGTCTGGGTCCAAGCGAAAGAAGCGCCACAAAACAAAAAGACCTCGGTCCCGCGCGAACGGAACCGAGGCGAAGGCCCAATTCAAAGGAATCAAGCTAATGAAAACCAAAAAATCAGGCCAAGGAAAAAAGCGTCCCACAAAGGGACAAAACGGTCAACCTCGCGAAAGCCTCGCAGTCGCTAGGCGTCGGATGTTGAAAACCGCGAGCTTAATCGAAGATGTCGCCGCCGACAGAGAACGCGAGTTGAGAGAGAAAAAGGTGAAGGTAGGGATCGAACTTTCGACGCTGGACATCGATCTTTTCAAAACGATCGCAGCGCGCGACCAATTCACCCTTAAGGGATGGATTCAACAGGCGCTGAGGTGCCAAATGAACACGCAGGTTCGCGACGAAGCGCCGCTCTTCTTCATCTCTGAAGCGATGCGACACGCGGGGGAAATGCTGTGCGCGGGCGAGGATGCGTGGATGTTTCTTTTCGGAATGCTCGCTATCCTTACGAAGGCCGATCATCCGGCGAGGGTCCCTCTCGTCAAAGCGATCGCGGCCACCGGCGATGATCAAGAATGGTGGTTGAACCAAATCGCCATCGGCGAATACGCAGCCGCCTAACGAATGAAACACGCGATGCCAAACGTCCAATCCGTTCCGCGTTGCCTAACGAATCGCCAGCGATGAGAGAAACTTACGGATACGCGATTACGCCAGGCGAGCACGGGTTTGAACTGGGCGACGGCCGCGAGCTTTTCCGCCTCGATTTCAAGGTGCGCCCGAAAGAGTCGCATCCGCTTTTCTGGAAATCGGCCTGTGGCATTCTCACGATCTGGACTTTCGCCCGTGATGTGAATGAAGCGCGCGATCATTCGCTCGTGCTCCTTCTCTCGATGGACTTCGATCTGGCGGGCAAGGACGCGCAGTTCAGTCACCATCTGAACTCAACGGCGCGAAGTTACCAAATCGTGGCCGAACAGGCGGAGATGATCGGGTTCTCGGCGATCTACGAGCCTTATGACGAGCACGCCGACGCGAAAGACCTTCCCTCCCCAGTCTTCCCCGGCGCGAAAAGTGCCTAACGAATGAAGGCAATGAACTTTTTCGAATACGGCGGCAGGCAAGTTTCGTTAGTGCTACACGGCGACGAACGAGAGCTTTATTTTCATCGGCGTGTGCCGATAATTCTCGACGTTGCCGCGAATGGTGAAAGGGCTCGCGCCCCCCGTCGCGCGCGCCTTTTCCGCACGATCGGACGCCCGCCTAACGAATGAGCCTTCACCTTTTTCACGTTCATTTGCCGGCGCGAACAAGCGAACGCCGGCCACCGTTTTGGCCGCCGCAAGAGGGCGCGGTGAACTTCTTTCTCTTCGGCGATGATGCGGCTGACGCAGAAAAGCGAGCGGAGATAATCACGAGCGCGCTGCCCTTTGATCTCACGGGCGCACCGGCGACCGTCTACGATCTCGATGGCCCAAAATCTCCCTTGTCGGCGGACGCCGACGAACAAAAATTGCACCTCATGAAGGTTCTAGAACAGATGGAAATAAATGCGCGCAAAACTGGGCTGGCCTACTCCTTCGCGCCAATTTTCGAGGTCGAGCCGCGAGTCGGAATTTCGAACTTATTGCGCTTCGAATTTCGGCCGCCTGCGTCGTCGCGCGAAGAGAACCCAGACAAGCCTAACGAATGAGCGCCGAGTATTTTTACGACGACGGCAAGGGCGCGAATGGTCCCTTCTCGCTCCTCGAAATGTTGGCGCTGAAAGATCGCTTCGTGATCCGCGCGGATACGAAGGTGCGCCGCAATAATGGCGACTGGAAACAAGCCGCCGAATTCCATGAATTTTCCACCTCGATTGTGCCGGCCGCCGCGCCGGCGCGCCCGGAACAAAGCAACGGCGTTGCGACTCTGCTTTCCATCGTGTTTCCTGGCGGTGGTCAGCTTTATCAGGATCGGATCGGAACGGGGCTGGCGCTCTTTTTCGCGACGGCCTTTGGTTACGTCTGCCTTATCGTTCCCGGCCTCATCCTGCACGTCATGGGCGTGATCGATGCCGCGACCTGGAAAGGCTCGGCGGTCGCGAAGCCCGGCGTCCGCAAGCCTGGCAAGTACGTCTATTGGGACGAGCTGCCGGACGGCACGATGGTCCCGAAGGGACGTTTCGACGAAGCAAAAGCTCCGCCGCTTCAGGAAAAGTAGATCATGGAATTCGTCTTCGGATTACCTTACGAAGAGGCCATTCAAAAGCTCGGCGAGCGTTCGCCGCTCGGCTCGCTTTTGACCAGTGCGCAATGGGCAAACGTGCCGGTGGCGTTGCGCGAGCGTGCCTTTTTTTCTGCCACCGTTGAGAGCGCACGATGGCTCACACAAGCGCGGCAGTTCTTGAACGATTCGCTCGCCAACACGACGGCGCTGAACGAAAACGGCGAGCGTTATTTCGTGGCCGGCGGTCGCAGCCAGTTCATCGAGCAACTGCAAACAAAAGCGATCGCGCTCGGCCTCGGTCCACTCGATCCCGACGACGCCGGCACGATCGAGGACATCCGCAGCGCGACGCGACTCGCGCTGGTGTATGATACGAACCTTCAATCCGCGCAGGGTTATGGTAATTGGAAGGAGTCCCAGGACAGCGATCTTCTTGATGCATTTCCGTCTTCTCGCTTCGTGCGGGTTAAAGCTGTTCGGAAGCCGCGCCCGCTGCATCAGGCGCACCTTAACGAGGTGCGGCGGAAGGACGATCTGAAATTCTATCTGCAGATGAACAGCCGCTCGATTGGCGGCTTTGGGGTTCCCTGGCCGCCGTTCGGCTTCCGATCCGGGATGGGCTTGCAGGATGTGGGTCGCGCTGAGAGCGACAAGCTCGGCCTAACGACGCCTAACGAGACGATCCAGCCCGTCGAAAAAGATTTCAACGACAACCTCCAGGCGAGCACGCAAAACCTTGACCCGAAGTTAGTCGGCTTTCTTAAAGCCGCCTTCGGTGATCGCGCGAAATTCGAAGATGACGCCGTGAGCTGGAACGTGCCTAACAATGGCGACAGCGATCAGCCTAACGATGAGCGACGAAACGACGACGGGGAATAACGATCGGCCTGAGCTGGCGATGCTCACGAGATACCGCAATCTGCTTCGCCTTCAGATGGGGTTATTCGCCGCGCAGACTCGATATAAACCTGAGCCGATGCGCGATCCGGGCATCACGATTTACGACCAAATGATGGCCGAGGCTTTTTTAGCTGATAGTGCGATCGTCGGCGCGATCGAGCACTGGCTTACCGGCTGGAAATGGCCGGCGTTGGAACCCGAGCCGCATTTTTACCTGAGCCTGCGTCTCTATATTGCCGCGATGGCGGTCGCTTTGCTACAGGAGGGAGGCGACGGAGCGGTCGCCTCCGATGCCGGTCTTTTTCAGCTAAAAAAGATCGCGACGAAGCCAATTCCAACGGCATGGGCGTCGCTTACCTTTGAGCCGCCCGCGCCACACCCGAGCGAGTGGCAATCGTTTTTTCGTTGGCTGTTGATCGATCTATGGCACAGCGTCGGGGCCGCCTGGATTCGATTTCTGAGCGACTCGGCAGTCAAGCGCTGGAGCGAAAAAAACAGCGGCTGATTTTGCGCGCCTAGGACGCAGCGCTATTATCGAATGACAAACGACAGCCCGCCAATATTTCGAATGTTCAAAACCTACCATCGCATCCACACTCCTCGTTTGTTCAAAGAAACTCCGTTGCGAATTCCAGGCTTGATAGATTTGTCCAAGGCGGAGTTTTTCCAGAAGACGCTCGCTCACTCTTCTCGCCCGTTTCCGCCAGCCTGACCCCTTTTTCAAGACCGAAAGACGTTGAAAAGAATCGGACGGTTCATATAAGATAAGGTGGCTTCCCGAGGGTTCACCCTCACCCGCGAAGTCGAAGGCGGCTGTCGGCTCGCCCTAAATCTGCCGACTTCCTTCCTCGGTCGCAGCGCGGAAAATTTCGCACCTTCGCACCTTAATTCTTGCGCCGTTATTTTGTCCCGAGATGAAACATTTACTCGCAAATTTTTCTCCCCGGTTAGAGGGAAACGCGCGAAAAACCTTCGCACCTTTCCGTTAGGCTTGGCCAAACAAGTAGCCACGGGTCAGGACAAGATAACGGCGCTCGCAGGCTGAAAATCTTCCCGCCTAACTATCGCATTTCGCGAGCGTTCGCGACTATTCGCGACTATTCGCGGCAATCTGAGCCAGGGACAATTTAACGGCGCAGACACAGGGTGCGCGGAATCGTGCGCGATACAGGGTTCGAACCTGTGACCCCTACCGTGTCAAGGTAGTGCTCTACCACTGAGCTAACCGCGCAGAAAGAGGCGACGACAATTGACGAGCCGAACGGCGCGGGTCAAGCGCGAACCGGCGCGAGAATATTTCGCGCGAGTTACGCGGCGAGCCGATTCGCTTCCTTGTGACCAAGGATGCGCACGGTTTGTTTGAGCTGCTCGATCTTGAGCGGCTTCTTCAAAACCGTGACCGGTCCGCGGGCCAGGATGCGGTCGAGCATCGCGCTGTCGGGGTAACCGGTGATGACGACGATGGGAAGATTTGGATCGATCTCTTTCGCCGCGTCGTAAACGTCGTCGGCCGGCCCGTCGGGCAATTTCAGATCGAGGAAAAGCAAATCGAACCGCTGTTTGTCGAGCGCGGTCAACGCTTCCTTGACCGTGCCGACAACGACGCGGCTGAAGCCGATTTTTTTGAGAAAAACCTTGAAGAGATTTTGCAGGCTTTCATCGTCATCGACCACGAGCACGGTCGGCTGGCCGGAGCGATCTTCCTTCAGCACATCCTTGTCGAGCGAATCTTTTTTCACTCGCCAGCGACCGCCGATCTGGATCGCCGGCAGCTGGCCGCGCTGGACCAAATAATAAACTGTCGGGAGGGGGATGCGCAGGTATTTCGCCGTTTCTTTTACGGTCAACAGATTATGCATTTGAAACTGTCCAATGATGCGAATCGGCCCCGATGGCTGCTCTTCGCTGATTGGGAGCATTATAAATTTTATAAAATGTGTCAATAGCGATTTCGCGCGGAAAATTTGCGCCCATTCTCAAATTACCCCGCGCGCGCCACGCCGAGGCATCCTCCCCCGCGCCGAATCGCGAATGCTTTCCGCGGAGATCGCGCCGCGGCAGATCGTCGCTGGACAACCCCGCACCCTAGGTTCACTATTCGCAACTTTATGAGCGCTTTGTTTTTCAAACGGTTCCTGCAAAAACCGTTTCAGATCGCGTCCATTATTCCCAGCTCCAAGGCGCTCGTGGAGCGAGTCGCGAACAAAATGGACTTCAGCCAGCCGCGCGTCATCGCCGAATACGGGCCGGGTGAAGGCGTGCATTCGCGCGAGCTCGCGGCGCGGATGGACGCGCAATCGCAGCTTTTTCTTTTCGAGCTCGACCCGGCTTTCTCGCGCGATCTGCGCCGGCAATTTGCGAACGATCCCCGCGTCGTCGTGATCAATCGCGACGCCGCCAGCCTCTCCGAGGAGCTGGCGAAGCGCGAGATCAAGCAGTGCGATTATATTCTTTCCGGGATTCCCTTCAGCATTCTCGAGATCAAGAAAAAACGCGCGCTTTTGCAGGACACCTACGACGCGTTGCAGCCCGGCGGCGCCTTTATTATTTATCAGGTGACGAACGAACTTCGGCAGCACGCGACCTTTTTCGACCGCGCCCAATCGGAGTATTGTCTGCAAAATATTCCGCCGATGTTCGTGACCGTTTTCCACAAGGCCAATACGCGCAACGGCCATGCGCGCGCGCCGCAGCGCTTCGCCTCCGCGATCTCGGCCAACGGCGCGAAATGAGCCTCGGCCACACGCGCATCGAGAAGGATTCGATGGGCGAGATGTCCGTTCCGGACACCGCGCTTTACGGCGCCTCGACCCAGCGCGCGGTGCTGAATTTTCCCGTGAGCGGATGGCGCTTTTCGCGGCCGTTCATCCGCGCGCTCGGACTTTTGAAATGGGCGGCCGCGCAGGCGAATCACGATCTTGGTTTGCTCGATGCCGAGCGCAGCGCACTCATTGTCCAGGCCGCCGAAGAAGTCGCCGACGGCAAGCTCGACGAGCATTTCCCGCTCGACATTTTCCAGACCGGCTCCGGCACGAGCACGAACACAAACGCGAACGAAGTGATCTCGAATCGATGCTGCCAGCTCGAAGGCAAACCGATCGGCGCGCGCGAGCCCGTCCACCCTAACGACCACGTCAACATGGGTCAGTCGAGCAACGACGTGATTCCGTCCGCGATTCACATCAGCGCCGCCGAGCAACTCAAAACGCATCTCATCCCCGCGCTCGAAAAACTGGCTGCCGCGCTCGGGGCCAAGGGAAAAGAATTTAACGACATCATCAAAATCGGCCGCACCCATTTGATGGACGCGACGCCCGTCCGGCTCGGCCAGGAATTCAGCGGCTACGCTCGCCAGGTGTCGTTAGGCAAAGAGCGCGCCGAAAAGGCGATCGAAGCCTTGCAGGAACTCGCGCTCGGCGGCACCGCTGTCGGCACCGGCCTCAATCGGCACCGGGATTTTCCCGGCAAAGTGATGCATCATCTCGAACAGCGCACCGGGATAAAATTTCGCGAAGCGCAAAATCATTTCGAAGCGCAGGGCGGGAAAGACGCGGTCGTGGAAGCGAGCGGTCAGCTGAAAACAATCGCGGTCAGCCTGTTCAAAATCGCGAACGACATTCGCTGGCTCGGGAGCGGTCCGCGCTGCGGCATCGGCGAAATCCAATTGCCCGCGACCCAGCCCGGCAGCTCGATCATGCCGGGCAAAGTCAACCCGGTGATGAGCGAATCGATGATGATGGTCTGCGCGCAAGTGGTCGGCGCGGACGCCACCATCACCTGGGCGGGTGCGAACGGAAATTTCGAGCTCAACGTCATGATGCCGGTGATGGCGCACAACCTTCTTTGCAGCATTCGATTGTTAGGCAACGTCGCCGAAATCTTCGCCGAT
This sequence comes from Chthoniobacterales bacterium, assembly GCA_036490335.1. GTDB lineage: Bacteria > Verrucomicrobiota > Verrucomicrobiia > Chthoniobacterales > UBA10450 > Palsa-1392. Next base: position 30,759 of record DASXEB010000023.1, on the reverse strand, counting down.
AAATGCGTCAGCGGAATTCAGCCTAACGAAAAGCGCTGCGCGGAATTGATCGAGCTTTCGATGGCGATGGTGACGAGCCTCGCGCCCAAAATCGGCTACGATCGCGCCGCCGAAATCGCGAAGGAAAGCGCGAAGACCGGCAAGACTGTGCGCGAAATCGCACTCGAGAAAAAAGTTTTGCCCGAAGCCGAGCTCAACGCCGCGCTCGATCCTGTCGCCATGACCGAACCCGGCGGCGAAGGTTCCGGCGGCGCCTGACGAATATGAAAATGACTTCGCTCGCGATTTTCTCGGCAGCTTTTTTGTCGTTAGGCGCGATCGCTCCGCTGCGCGCCAACGAGGTTGATCTTTCCGCGGTCGTCTCCAAAGCCGATGCCGAAAAATTGCTCGGCAGCGGTGTCGGCGTGCCGATCGTTCGCCACCACGAAAGCGCGAACGGCGTGCAATCGAAACTCGATTATCGCTCGGCGAGCACGCAGAAGACACTTTTGCTCGCGGTCATTCAGACGCTGCCGGGCTCGCCCACGCCCGAGCAGCGGCTCGCGATTTTGACGGCGGGGGAAAACCGTATGCAACCGGTCAGCGACATCGGCAATAAGGCCGTTTTCTTCGACAGCGGACTCGAAGAAAATTCCAAGGCCTAGGCGCGCCGCATTTATGGTCGCCAACGTCAACACGCCGCACTTTTCCGGCGGCCCGAACATCGCGATCAAATGCCCTTATCATACTTACGAAGCGACGATCGCGTTTTATCGCGACACTCTCGCGCTCCCGCTCATTGAAGAGGAGCCGGAAGGTTGCATTTTTCAATTCGGCGGCGTCCGCCTCTGGATCGATCGCGTGCCGAACATCAGTCATCCCGACATCTGGCTCGAGCTCGAAACGAACGACACCGAAAGCGCCGCCGCCTATTTGAAAGCGCAGGGCGTCGCGCAGCGAGATGAAGTCGAGCAACTGCGCTCCGATTTCGACGGCTTCTGGATTTCCGACCCGGCCGGCATCATTCATCTCGTCGTCGGCGAAGAAGAATAACGATTCGTTAGGCCAAGTCGTTAGTCGTTAGGCATTGTTAGGCAAATGCCGGCCGACGATGACGAGATCGCGCTCGACCCCATCGAGCCGCGCCACTCGCGGCAGATGTCCCCAGCGCGCAAAGCCAAATTGTTCGAATAAGCGGAGGCTCGGCTCGTTGTGCGCGAAGATGAGGCCGACGAACGCATTCAAACCAAGCGCGGGCGCACGCGCGATCGCCGCTCCGAGCAGATGCGCGCCGACGCCGCGACGCCGAAAATTTTCGTGCACGTAAACACTCAGCTCCGCCGTCCCGCGATACGCGCAACGGGTGATGAAGGGCGAAATGCTCAGCCAGCCGGCGACGGCGCCGTCGATTTCGCAGACCCAAATCGGATGATGCACCGGCGCATGTGCGCGAAACCAGGACAACCGCGCGGCGGGCGTGGTCGGCTCAAGTTCCGCCGTCACCATCCGGCTCGGGATCGTCGCGTTGTAGATCTCGACAATCGCCGGCAGATCGGCCTCGGTCGCGTCGCGTAGAATCACAGGGCTATTTCAGCCGTGTCGAAAAACAAACTCTCGAACGTCGGCTGAAATACTCCGCCTCGCGTCGCGCCGACGGCGAAACGCGCGCTGATCTCATGCTGCGACGCGCAAAAAATCTCCACGTCGGTCCGTCCGCTTTTTTCCAACTGCGCCCGCATCGCGCCGGCCGCGAGCGCGGGCGAATTGCAGTCGCGACTGAGATGACCGAGCACGACGCGCGCGATTTTCCCGGGCAAAAGTTGCTCGATGACCGCCGCCGCGGCCGCGTTCGAGAGATGACCGTGCCGCGATTGAATCCGTTGTTTCACCGGCCACGGCCGATGCGGATCGTTCTGCAACATTTTTTCGTCGTGGTTCGTTTCGATGACGAGCGTCTGCACCTGGCGGAGACGCTCGATCGTCAGGCGCGTCGCCTGGCCGAGGTCGGTGATGTATCCAAGCGCGCTCGCGCCAACGTGAAAAACGAAACCGACCGGCTCAACCGCGTCGTGCGGGACGGCGAAACTTTCGACCATGATGTCGCAGATCGAGAAAGCGGAGCCGGTGCGAAAAATCCGCCAGTTGCGATGTTCGCCTAACGAATGGCAGCGAATCGCCTCCGCGGTCAGCGCGTTGCAATAAATCGGGATCTGAAATTTGCGGCATAAAACTTCCAGCCCGCAGACGTGATCGCCGTGCTCGTGGGTGAGAAGGATTCCGTCGAGTTCGTTAGGCGCGACGCCGCACAATTCCAGCCTAACGACAAGCTGGCGCGCGCTCAAACCGCCATCGACGAGCAGCCGGCAATGATCGGTCGCGACGAGCGCGCTGTTCCCCGCGCTGCCGCTGCCGAGCATGGTGAGCGTGAACACGACCGATAATTAGCGGACATGTTTTCGCCGCACAAATGGAAAGGCGCCGAGCACGGGCAAATCGCCATCCGAAGGGTCCGCGAGACAAAGCGAAAGCGGCCGATGGGTTTCGACATTCGCGCGCGGTTCCGCTACGATTTGCAAGCAATGGATGCGCTCGAAATCGCCGGTCTGCGGCGCGAATACGATACTGAGGGTTTGCGCCGGGCCGATCTTCATCCGGACCCGATCGAGCAATTCGCGACCTGGTTTTCGACCGCGGTCAGCTCGGCCTTACCGGATGCAAACGCGATCAGTCTCGCGACCGCTTTGCCTAACGGAAAGCCGTCCGCGCGCGTCGTGCTCTTGAAAGGTTTTGATGCGCGCGGCTTCGTTTTTTTCACGAATTATCACAGCGCCAAAGGTCGCGAGCTGGAGAAGAATCCGCAGGCGGCTTTTGTGATTTATTGGGTGCAACTCGAGCGGCAGATTCGCGTCGCCGGACGGGTGGAAAAAACTTCGCGCGAAGAATCGGCCGCTTATTTTCATTCGCGTCCGCGCGGGAGCCAGCTCGGCGCGTGGGTTTCGCAGCAGAGCGAAGTGATCGATGCGCGGCGCATTCTGGAAGGTCGTCTCGCGGAAATGACGGAGCGTTTCGCCGGCGGCGAGATCGAGCTGCCGCCGCATTGGGGCGGTTTCCGAATTGTGCCGGACGAAATCGAATTCTGGCAGGGGCGCGCGAATCGTTTGCACGATCGCTTTCGTTACACGCGCCAAAGCGAGTCGTGGACGATCGACCGGCTGGCGCCGTGACTCGTCAGGCAATGAGTGTGCCTAACGATGAACCGCGTTCGCGGCCCTGGACGCAAAACGAAGCGCCGCGCTACTGGTGGCATCGACTGCCGGGGATGGATTTCGTCCCGCCGATTTATTCCGACCTAAGCGCAGAGGAATGGGCCATCGTTAGGGCGTGGTACGAAGAGACCGACGCGAACAAATTGATCGGCGAATGCGCTGTGCCGCTGATTTCGCTTTTGCACGGATTGGTGATGGGCAACCGCGTGACGCGCATCGTGCAGCTTGGCACCTGCTCGGGTTATTCCTCGCTTCTGCTCGGTTTCATGCTCCGGCGGATGAAGGCGACGAAAGGATTGTTCACGCTCGACATCAATCCCGACTTGTGCGCACTCACCCGACGATGGATCGAGCGCGCTGGCCTAACGAACTTTGTCGCGGTTGTCGAAGGCGATTCGCGCGATCCGGCCGCGCTCGCGGCGGCGCGCGCGCACTTTCCGGCCGACCCGGAAATGATTCTGCTCGACAGCTCGCACGAGTACGAAGCAACGCTGACCGAGCTTGAACTTTGGTATCCCGCGCTTGAGGCCGGCGGACTTTTCCTGCTCCACGATGTGAGCGATTTCGCGGCTCACTTCGACGTCACAGGAGCAGGCGGCGTCGGGCGCGCGCTGCGCGAATGGCGCGAAAAAAATCCGCAGGCCGAAACGCTTTGCCTGAACGGCGAATCGCGCAGCATGGATCTGCCGCGCCCTTTCTACAAGGACGCCTGCGGGCTCGGCCTCATCCACAAGCCGGGTCAGCCGGCCTAACGATTCTGCGTTGCAGTCGGACCCTCGGCTTCGGCTTCTTCGCGGCCGCCGAAAACATAGGAGAAAACGGCAAAGACCGAGACACGCGGCGCGTCATGCGTCGCCCCGATCAAGGGCGAAATATCGAAGCGGGTGTTCGCGGACGGCTTCCACGCCGCCGTCGGGCCGATGATGAAGCGGTAGGAATTCATGCTCCGGCTATCCTTGTCGGTAAAGTCGGTCAGCTGCATTTCCGCGCCGATCTTCAGCCGCTCGTGCGGGAGAATGATCGGCACCATCGCGCTTTGGGCGAAGCCCACTTCGCGTCCGCGATCGCCGCCGACTTCCTTTTCGCAAAAGGCATTGAAGGCCCATTCGACCTCGCCAAAAGTTTCCGCGAGAAGAATGCGGACCTCGATCGAATCGGGGAGCGGATTGTGTTCGTTGAGAAATTCCTCAGCCTCGCCTTTGTCCATTGGCTCGGGCGGACCTTCATCGAAGAGGATGTGGCCGACGCCAAATTTGTATTCCGCGAAGAGCGTGGGGTTGAGCGGAATCTTGTCCCAATCGGCGAGGGCGTAGCGCGTCTCGAGACTGAAGGAACGTTCCTGGGTCGTGTCGCGAAACGATTCGACCTCATCCTCCATCGCGACACCGAAACGATACGGCAGGCCCATCTCGACTTCCGCGGTGTAGCTAAAGCTCGGCCGATTGTAACGCATCGCGTCGCCCTCGAAGATCGCCGCAGTATAAAATCCGTAGGGCGGAAGTACGTAGGCGTTGACGAGATTGGAAAAACGGCTGCGCGACAGGGCCGGCGGCGCGCCATAGGCGCTCGGCAATTCCTCGCCGCGGACGACGATCGTCTGCTGCGTGTTTGTGCTCGAAGTCGAAGAGGTGGTATCGCTCTTCGGTTGTTTGGTATTACTTTTTGGCGAGGGAGTATTACTCGGCGCGCCATTCCCCGAATTGTTTGCCGGCGCCGGCGCCGGCGGCGCAAACGCTTCCTAGGCGAGGCCAACCCGGGTGAAAAGGAACAACGCGCCGACGACGAGCGCGCCAGTTGTTAGTCGACGGTAAAGATCGCGAGTGGATTTTGGCAGGTGCATCCAAGCTGCCTAACGAAGTTGATTCCGGATGACAATAAAATAATGACAAATCTGTAAGGTGATTAACGCGCGGCCGGTGCGGACGGAAACCGCAACGTCACCGTCGTCCCGCGGCCGGGCGCGCTCTCGATCGCAACCGAGCCGCCGTGCAATTCGACGATTGATTTCACAAGCGCGAGCCCAAGCCCGGTTCCTTCCGAACTGCGCGAGCGGTCCGCGCGATAAAAACGATCGAAGACGCGCGGCAAATGTTCCGCCGCAATTCCGGCGCCGTCGTCAATCACGGCGATTTCCGCGCCCACGGAATCCTGCGCGATCGTGATCGTAATCGCTCCGCCGTCGGGGACGAAACGAATTGCGTTTTCGACCAGATTACTGAGCGCGCGACTGAAAAGCAGCGGGTCGGCAAAAATTTCGCCCGAGCCTTCGCAGCACATTTTCAGCCGCCGCTCTTCCGCGATCGCTTCGTAATAGGCGAGAACTTTTTCGATCGCCGCGCGACCATCGAAAACCTCGCGCCGCACCTGCCCTTCGGCGGCCTCGGCGCGGGCGAGAAAAAGCAGATTGTCGATGATCGCGCCGAGCCGTTCGCATTCCGCGACGCTCGATTCGATCACTGCCTCGTATTCGTCAGGCAAACGCGGCCGGGTCAGCGCGACCTCGCCTTCGCCGCGAATGTTAGCCAGCGGGGTGCGCAGCTCATGCGCGAGGTCGGCGGAAAATTGCGAGAGCCGCGTGAACGAATCCTCCAGCCGCTCGAGCATTTCGTCGAAAGCGATCGCGACCGGCTGAAGCTCGCGCGGCCACTCGTGAGGCGGGACGCGCTCGTGCAGGCGATCGGCCGCGACGCGCTTGAGCGAGCGCGTCATGGTCGCGAGCGGGCGCAAACCGCGCCTCGTCACCGTGATCGCGATGCCGGCGGAGGCGAAGATTCCGCCGACGAGGACGGCAGCGACGAGAATGCTGAAGTTTTTCTCAAACGCCTCGTCCGTCGTGCGGTCCTGCGCGACCTGGATCGTGTAAGCGCGACCGCCGGCTGCGACCGTCATTGCGCCTAACGAGAATAACTTTCCCGCCACTTCGTAATCGCGCGCCGCGGCAGCCGGCGCTTTCTTCGGCGTTGGAAAAACGTTTGCCGACACGAGCTGGCTCATCGCCGGACTTTCCGCGACCGGCCGGTTCGCGTCATCGAGCACGCGCACGAGATAAGTCGAGCGGCCGGCGTCGTTCACCGTTCGCAATTGTGCGCGCAAAACCTGCGGACCGCCGGCGGCTTTGAGATCGGCGCGTACAGCGAAAATTTTTTCCTCGAGCGCGGCGCGATCCTCCGCAAAAGCGTGCCGCACCACGATCCAATAAAGCAGACCGATGCCGCAGCCGAGCAAAAGCGCGGCCGCCGGCGTGAAAAGCAGCACGAGCTGCAACGCGATCGAGCGCGGTTCAGCTCGGCCGGACGACATAGCCGGCGCCGCGCACGGTGTGAATCAGTTTTCTCGGGAAAGGATCGTCCACTTTTGCGCGCAGCCGGCGCACCATCACATCGAGCACGTTGGTGCTCGTGCGAAAATTTATTCCCCAGACTTCGGCGGAAACTTCTTCGCGTGAAACGACCTCGCCGCCGGCGCGGACGAGGTGCGCGAGGAGCGCGAATTCCTTGCCCGTCAGATGCAGCGGCTCGCCGGCGCGGGAAGCCTGATGGCGATGCAGATCGATCTCGAGATCATCGACGCGCAAATGCGTTTCGTCGCCGACCGGGCGCCGCAGGAGCGAACGCACGCGCGCGAGAAGCTCGGCAAACGCGAACGGTTTCACGAGATAATCATCCGCACCGAGCTCGAGACCTTTGACGCGATCGGGCACGCTGTCGCGCGCGGTCAAAAAAAGAATCGGCGTGCGCAAACCGGCCTGCCGCAAATTGGCCACCACGCTCCAGCCGTCCTTTTTCGGCAACATCACATCGACCAGCAGCAGATCGAAACGACCGTCACGCGCGAGTTCTTCGCCGGCGATGCCGTCGCGCGCGGCCTCGACTTCGTAGCCTGCTTCGCGCAAACCCTTCTCGAGAAAGGCCGCCATTTTTTTCTGATCTTCGATGATGAGAATGCGCATCGGCCTCGGACTAAAAAAATAAATCGCGCAAACGCGTCACGCTTTGCCGCCGAAAGTCACGAAATCATCGAGGTCGAGCAGGTCCATCCAGGTTTTGATGTCCTCGCGCGTTTTGGAAAATGAGCGCACCCGGCGCGCGAAAAAAATCAGCGTCTCCTGGTCGCTGTCCGGCCCGCGCCGCTGCATGTAATCGCTCCAGCGTTCGATCTCCCACGGCTCGCGTTTCTGTTTCGCGCTGGCGTTGATCCACTGCAAAATTTCGTGATCGCCTTTGCCGGCCGCGAGTTCTGCGCGCAAGGCCGCGACATCGAGCCCGAGAAAATTGATGATGTGCTGATCGAACGGCGTGTCGAAATTGTATTCGCCGTTCGTGCCCGCGATCGTGGCGCGGCCTTTATCGAGCATGCGCGGCAGAATGACGTAGCCGCCGAGCCGACAGTGCGGGCTGCGCGGCGGACGTTTTGTCAGGTCGGGCGCGCTCAGCTTTTCGTTAGGCAAATTTTCCGTCGCGGTCATGCCGAGAGTGTGCGCGCGCAATTCTAATCTCGCAATGCATGCCTTTTCCTGCTTAGTCTCGCCGCCCGCACGCTTGAAGAATTATTTTCGCCTCAACCTCAGCCTGCTCTATTGGATTTTTCTCGCGCCCTTCCGCGGCGACATGTTCAAGATCGCGCCCGTTTTCCGGCAAATGGTCGCGATCGGCGTGCGCGCCGCGCCGATGGTCGCGCTGACTGCGTTCAGCGTCGGCGTCACGCTCGCGATGCAGGCGGCGCATTCGCTCCAACAGCTCGGCGCGGAAATTTACGTGCCCGATCTCGTCATGGTGACGCTGCTGCGCGAGATGGGACCGGTTTTGATCGCGGTCATCGTCATAGGCCGGAGCGGCTCGGCGGTCGCGGCCGAGCTCGGGACGATGAAAGTGTCGGAAGAAATCGAAGCGCTCGAAGTGATGGCGATTAATCCGATCAGTTTTCTGATCGTGCCGCGCTTTCTCGCCATGCTCGTGATGCTGCCGGCACTGACGATTATCGGCGATTACGTCGGCGTGCTCGGCGGCTGGGCGGTCTGTCGGTTTGCGCTCAGCTTCGACACCGCAGGTTACATTTTGCGCGCGCTGGAAAGCGCCGACACCTGGGATTTGTATTCCGGCGTGATCAAAAGTTTCGTCTTCGCCTGGATCGTGATCACGATCGCGTGCAACGCCGGTCTGCACGTTGAAGGCGGCGCGGAAGGCGTCGGCCGCGCGACGACGAATTCGGTCGTGCAAGCGCTCCTCGCGATGCTGATCGCGAACGCCGTGCTCACCGCGATTTTCTTCTTCGGAGCATGAATTCGCCTAACGAACCAGTCGTCGAGGTCAACGACATCGTCCGAAAATTCGGCGAGCGCGCGGTGATCGATCATCTCAGCCTAACGATCGATCGCGGCGAAACGCTCATCATCATGGGCGGGAGCGGTTGCGGCAAGAGCACGCTGCTGCGGCACATCGTCGGCGTGATGAAACCGAGCTCGGGCTCGGTGAAAATTTTCGGCGAAGAAATTACGAACATGAACGAGCGCGAGATCGTCCGCATCCGGCGCCGTTTCGGGATGCTGTTTCAATCGGGCGCGCTGCTCGCTTCGCTCACCGTCGGCGAAAATGTCGCGCTCCCGCTCGTGCAGCACACCGATCTCGCGCCGGACGAAATTGAGGAAATCGTCAGGCAAAAACTGGCCGCGGTCGGCCTCGCCGGTTTCGAGGAATTAAAGCCGGCCGAGATCAGCGGCGGGATGAAAAAACGCGTCGGCCTCGCGCGCGCGCTCGCGCTCGATCCGGAATTATTGTTCAGCGACGAGCCGACTTCCGGCCTCGATCCGATCATGACCGCGGTGGTCGACAAATTGACGATGGAGTTGACGAAAAGTGAAGGCATGACCGCGGTCGTAGTGACGCACGACATGACGAGCGCGTTCCGCATCGCCAGTCGCATGATCATGCTCAATCACGGCAAAATTATCGCGCAAGGCACGCCCGCCGAAATCCGCGCCAGCCCGTCGCCGGAGGTGCAGCAATTCATTAACGGCGAGCCCGACGGGCCCGTCCCGCTCAACGTCGACCAGGATGCGCATGGCCAGCATCCGCACGTGCAGCCGCGCCCGCTTCTTTCCGCCCGCGATCGTTACCACATCAAACTAACATGAAACGAAACCTCTCCGATTATCTCGTCGCTCTCGCCGTCATCATTTGCAGCGTCGTCCTGCTCGCCGCCCTCACGATCGCGCTTTCCGGTTATCGTTTGCAAAAACCGTCGCGCACTTTGCGGATCGACTATGAAGATGTGACCGGGATCAAGGTCCATTCCGAAGTGCGTTACGCCGGCGCGCCGGCCGGTCGCGTTATCGGGATGCGGCATCTGGCCGCGGCGGAACGCGAGGCGGAAGCGAACAAAAAAGATTCGGTGCGAGTCACGATCGACCTCGACGACAGCGTGCCGCCGTTGCCTAACGACATCGCGGCCACGCTCGGCTCCGACACTTTGCTCTCGCCGAAATTTGTCGCGCTTTCCGCCGGCACGGCCGGGAAACCGACGTTGCCTAACAATGCCGTGATCCAGGGCCAGCCAAGTTTCGGGATCGATCAATTGACCGGCCAGATCGGTCCGGTGCTGGCGAATGCAAACAAGCTGATCGAAAATCTCGACGGCACGGTGACGAATGTGAACGGAACCGTGACGACGGTGAAAACGGATCTCGGCTTATTTTTGCCCAAGCTGACTCCCGTCGCCGACACCGCAAAAGCCGATCTCGACGAGCTGCAAAAAGAATTGCAAGGCCTCGGCCCGGTCGAGACGAAAGCGGGCAATGTCTTCGATACCGCCGACACTTTTGTCGGCTCGACGGACAAGGAATTGCGCACCGAGATGCAGGAGCTGCATGTGATTTTGCTCAACCTGAAAGTAATCACGACGCACGCGAAGGCGCTCGTCGACACGCTCGCGGAAAAACCGAACCGGATCATTTTTAGCGGCAAGGCAAACAAGCTCACGCCGGAAGATGAGATCCTGAAAAGTCACGAAGTGCTGCCGGCGAAGCAGCCTTGACGACGCGCGGCCGGTCGTTCGTTAGGCGGTTGCGCGCGCCTAAGCCTTTTACCTAGGTCGCGGTCTGCTCCCGCTCCGATTGTGGCGCGAAATCGAGCCCGCGACAATTGCGGCGCTTCGATATGATTCAGCCGCCCATCGATCTCTCCGCGCCCGAGAAACTCCCCGACGAAGTTTTGATGAAAGCGATCAGCGCGCGCGAGCAAGTCGCGCTGCGCGAACTTTACGAGCGCTACGGGAAGACGCTGAAAACCGTCGTGACCCACGTTGTGCACGACGACGCCGAGGCCGACGATGTGCTCCAGGAAATATTTCTCCAGATCTGGAAAGACGCGTCGCATTATTCGCCGCGCGCCGGCAAACCGCTCGGCTGGGTCGTGACGCTGGCGCGGCGCCGCGCGATCGACCGGCTGCGCCGGCGGCAGGCTTATGCGCGGGCGAAGGATCGTTTTGAAACTCACATCGAGCGCCAGCCGGAAGCGTGGGTGAACAACCGGATCGATAGCGATCTGATTCGTTCCGACCTGCGGCGTTATCTCGATCGGCAACTCGACCTGCTGCCGGTTTATCAGCGCGAGGCGATCGAGCTTTCGTTTTTCGACGGGCTTAGCCATCGCGAGATCGCCGCTCGCACCGGTACGCCGCTGGGAACGGTGAAGACGCGGCTGGAGCTCGGCTTGCGCAAGTTGGTCAGTTGCGTGCGGCCGCAGCGGCGGAAAATTTAGCTTCCGCTACATTTTGTAGCTTCGGCTACGAGAGCTCCTCGTCCGGCTCGTCGCGATCCGGCTCGATCTCTTCATCCGGCAGCGAAAAACGCCGCTTCCGCTTGTTCGACGGCAAAGGCGAGAGCGTCATCGTGATATTGCGCCCGGCGGCTTTCGGTTCCATCTCCACCTGCGCCATGCTCGCGAGATCCTCGCGCACCTTGTGCATCAATTGCATCCCAAATTCCTGGTGCGCCATCTCGCGCCCGCGAAATTGCAACTGCACCCGCACCTTGTTTCCCTTATCGAGAAAATCTTCGCCGTGCCGGATCTTCGTCAGGTAATCGTGATCGTCGATATTCACCCGAAACTTGATCTCCTTCAGCTTCGTCCCCGAGCCTTTCTTGTCTTTGATCTGCTTCGAAATGTCGTAACGGAATTTTCCGAAATCGACAATCTTGCAGACCGGCGGATTCGCCGTCGGCGCGACCTCGACGAGATCGAGGCCGAGAGTCTGGGCGCGCTTGAGCGCGTCGGATAATTTCATCACGCCGAGCTGCTCGCTCGTCGCCCCGAGGATGACCCGGACTTCGCGCGCGCGAATCCGGCCGTTTACACGAATTTGTTGTTGCAGAATGAATTGGCTCCCGGCCGGCGTCAGAGAGTGAAGTTGACGCCGTCGTTCTAGTTCGTCGCACCGCCCCGGCGCGCCCTCGAAAGCGCGCGCCGCACTCGAACATCCGCGCGCTCGCGAACAGCGCGCCGATGGGTCCGCGGCAAGGCCGGAACCGACCGAACGTTGTATCTCACCGGCGCAACTGGCAAGGCGTTTCTGCGCCGGCGCGGAAAATTTCCGCGCAGTCCTTTACTCGTTAGGCAGGCGGCTCGCCGAAATGCGCCGCGAAACTTTCGTAGGCGGCGATGTCCTCGAGCATCGAGTCGATTGCGGCCGCCAGCGGCGCCGTTTTCGCAAAGCCCGAAAATACTGCGCGGTCGCCAATCGGCGTGTCGATGACAAACGTCGGCCGTTGCGTGACCCCGAGGGCGTGAAACTCCGCCGTCATCTCGCGGACCCGCGCTTCGATCTCCGGCGAGCGCGCGAGTTCGAGCAGTTCCGTTTTTTCCAAACCGGAAGCGGCGCGGCCAACTTCGGACGCCACTTCCCAATCGCCGATTTTTTTCCCGTCGTGCAACGCCGCCTGCAGCATCGCCATCCAGACGCGGTCGTCGTCAATGCCGAGCGCCCGCGCCGCTTCCGCGACGCAATTCGGCGGCAGAAATTCTTTCCGCCCGACTTCAAACCAATCGGCATTCAACATCCGCGGCGAGCGCATGACCATCCCGCTGCGCTGGTAAAACCATTTCATCTGCGCGCGGCTCCGCGGCATGCCGGATTCGTCCATCAGCGCGATTTTCCAGCGAAACTCGGCCCGGTCGCCGAAACGCTCTTTCAATTCCCGCCAGGCCGGCGTGGCCCAAAAGCACCAGGATGAAATCGCATCGAGATAATTCGTGATCGTTAGGCGCATGCCCGATTATGGCCGCGCGCGCGGTTTGACAAAAGAACGAAACAACGGACGTGCATAATCCCAAGCCGGCGCGCTCACGTGATCAACCTCAATCACATTTTGCTGTTCATCGCGATCGCGTCGTCGGTGATTTTGCTCGCGCGCCTGAAAAGTTTGCGCAGCGCGGATGCATCGGGCTGGCGCATCGCCGCCATCGTCGTCCTCGTCGTCACGATCGCGAGCTACTTTTTTCTGCCCGCGGCCGCGGGAATCATCGGCGGAATTTTCTGGGCGCTTCTGCTTTTGTTTCCCGCCGTCGCGGAGAAAAGAATCGCGCTGCTCCTGCTCGAAAAACGCTACGGCGCGGCGCGGCGGCTCGCGCTCGTCAGGCGCGGATTGCATCCATGGAATAACTCGACGCAATTGCCGCGGCTGCTTCTTTGTTTGCAACTCGCGCGTGACGATCGCCTCGCAGCGGCGCTGGACGAACTCGCGAAATTGCGTTCGGAAAAAACGGCGCCCGGCCGCAGCGCGACCGCTTTCATTTATGCGCTAACCGAAAACTGGCCCGGCCTCGTCGATTGGTGCCGCCGCGATCTTTCGGTCACGAAGGATCCGGCGATTCGGGCGCTTTATCTGCGCGGCCTTGGCGAAATCGGCGCGCTCGACGACCTCGCGTGGACTTTTGCGGCGCGCAGCCAAAGTTTGTCGCCGCGCCTAACGACGATGTCGCCGCAAGCGGCGCAGGAATTTGTTTTTCTGCTCGCCTTCAGCGGTCGGACCAACGAGGTCGTAAAACAATTTCGCGGTCCGCTCGCGGCGCTCGACCGCGATCATCAGGAATTTTGGATCGCGACTTCCGAACTGGCCGAAGGAAAAACCGGAGCTGCGGTCGCGCGCCTGACACAATTACGCACTCGCGACGCGATCCTGAAACGCGCGATCGACCGGCGTCTCGCGACGGCGCAAAATTTTCCGGCGCCGCGGCTGTCGGCGGCGAGCGACAAATTGCTCGCGCGTTTAAGCACCGAGTCGGCGGCGTTAACTTCGCAACCATCGCTTCCGCCTGCACGCGGCGCGCCAGCAGTCTGGGCCCTCATTCTTCTCAATGTCGGAATGTTTGCTGTCGAAATGATCGCGGGCGGCTCGACCAACCCCGTAACCCTGCATCGACTCGGCGCGCTCGAGCCCGATGCTATTCTCGTTAGGCACGAGTACGGCCGGCTCGTGACTGCGTTATTCCTGCATTACGGATTTCTTCACATCGCGGTCAATCTTTACGCGCTTTATCTCCTCGGGCCCGCGCTCGAGGCGATGATCGGCTCGTGGAAATTTGTCATCGGCTATCTCCTTTCCGGGATCGGCTCGAGCCTCGGGGTTGTTGTCTTATCGATCCTTGGCCTGACGAGCGCGGACCAGCTTGTCGGCGCCTCCGGCTGTGTCATGGGAGTTATCGGCATTTCGGCTGGTTTACTCGTTAGGCATAGACGGTCGCCGCTCGTCGGTCGCCGACTGCGCGAGATCCTGGTCATCGTTGTTTTTCAAACTTTGTTCGATCTCTGGACTCCGCAGGTCAGTCTCGGCGCGCATTTGAGTGGGTTTCTCACTGGCGTCGTGATCGGGATTGTTTTCGCGGCGAGCGAGCGTCCGATTTAGGGAACGCTTGCTGCTCTTGCTTTTGCTGCCAATGTTGGCGGCCTAACCGGCCTCTCTCAAAATGCCGAACTTTCAGACTTATCACGTCACTCCGAATCTGCCGGAGCAGCTCGAGCCGCTGCGCGAGATTGTTTTCAATCTTTGGTGGACCTGGGAACCTTCGGCGCGCCGGCTCTTCCGCCATCTCGATCCGGAGTTATGGCATCTGACGAATCACAATCCTTTGCGCATGCTCCAACTCTCGCGGCAGGCGCGGCTGACCGAGGTGGCGCAGGATAAGACTTTCCTGCGCGACCTGGGGGAGGTGCATCGCGCTTTCAAAAAGTATCTCGCGCGCAATGACACTTATGGAAAGAAGGGCCCGGGTCATGAGTTGAAAAAGCCGGTGGCTTATTTCTCGGCCGAGTTTGGGTTTCATGAGTCAATCCCGAATTACTCCGGCGGTCTTGGCATTCTCGCGGGCGATCATTGCAAGTCGGCGAGTGATCTTGATCTCAACTTTGTCGCGGTCGGCCTGCTCTATCGGCACGGTTATTTCAAACAACAGATCAACAAGGATGGCTGGCAGGAAGCAGTCAGCCTGAATCAGAACTTTCATCATCTGCCGATTCGCGAAGTCTTGCGCGAAGATACGATCGTGCGCGTCGCCGTGCCGCTGCTCGGCCGCGAAGTGCACGCCAAGATCTGGGAGTTACACGTCGGCCGGATAACTCTCTATCTTCTCGACACCGACATTGCGGAGAACGACGCGGAAGATCGGCTCATCACGGCCGAGTTATACGGCGGCGACCTTGAAATGCGGATGCGCCAGGAGATTGTGCTCGGGGTTGGCGGTGTCAAAGCGCTCATCGCACTCGGCATCGACGCCGAAGTCTTTCACATGAATGAAGGTCACTCGGCCTTTCTCGCGCTGGAAAGAATCCGGCTTTGTGTGACGGAAAGGAACCTCGATTTCTATTCCGCCTTACAGTTAGTCGCGTCGGCAAATGTTTTTACTACTCATACGCCGGTGCCGGCGGGTAACGACGCGTTCCCGCGCGAGATGATGCTGCGTTACTTCGGCGATTTCGCGGCCGAGTTACAGATACCTTTTGATGAGTTGTTTCGTTTCGGCCAGACGTCGACCGAACCGATCGCGAGTTTTAGCATGACGATTCTTGCCTTGCGCATGAGTCGACACGCGAACGGAGTTAGCAAGCTGCACGGCGCGGTCAGTCAATCACTCTGGAAAGATGTCTGGGCCGGCGTGCCGGCTCATGAAGTTCCAATCACGAGCATCACCAACGGCATTCATACCAAGACCTGGATGGCGCCGGAATTTTCCGCCCTTTACCACAAGTATCTGGGTAACTGGGAAGATCATCTGACCGAACCTGACTTCTGGCGCGGAGTTATCGACATCCCGGATGCAGAGCTATGGGAGACTCATCAAAAGCTGAAGCTCCGGCTCGTGCAATTCGTGCGCGACCGGGTGCGCGCGCGCGCGGAACGACTGGGCGAGTCACCGGAAGCAATGCGCGCGATTAACTCCATTCTCGATCCGGAGATTCTCACGATCGGTTTCGCGCGCCGGTTTGCCACTTATAAAAGAGGTGCGCTTCTGTTTAGTGACCCGGACCGTCTCGAACGTTTGCTCAACGACAGCGCGCGACCGGTGCAATTCATTTTCGCGGGTAAGTCGCATCCGCGCGACGAAGGCGGCAAGGCGCTCATCCAGGAAGTCTACAAGCTCAGTCGTCTGCCTAATTTTCTTAACCGTGTCGTCTTTGTTGAAGACTACGACACTTACATCGCGCGCCGCCTCGTCCAAGGCGTTGACCTTTGGCTGAACAACCCTTTGCGTCCACTCGAAGCCAGTGGGACGAGCGGGATGAAGCTGCCGCCAAACGGCGGACTAAATCTGAGCGTGCTCGATGGGTGGTGGTGCGAGAGTTACAACGGCAAAAATGGCTGGGCGATTGGCGCCGAGATCGAAGAAGGCGCGATCGATTTTCAGAATGAAGTCGATGCCGCGAGTCTTTACCAGTTACTCGAGAACCAGATCATTCCGCTCTACTACGCCAAGCCCGACGGCAAGCTCCCGCTCGCCTGGCTCCAACTCATGCGCGAGTCGATTCGCAGCGTCACTCCGATGTTTAACACTCATCGGATGGTGAAGGAATATACCGAGCGACTCTATCTCCCGGCGGCGAGTGCGCAGGCGGAGTTTACGCGCGACAGTTATCGCGCCGCCACCGTCCTAAGTCAGTGGAAAGCGCAGATGCGTCGGGATTGGCCGCAGGTCCGCATCACCGACGTGCAGGTAAGTAACCAGGATCGGCAAAACATTCAGGTCGGCGATTCATTGCGTCTCAGCGCAAAGGTCCATCTCGGCGGCGTCGATCCGAGTCACGTCCGCGTCGAAGCTTACCACGGCGAAACGGAGAATGGTTCTTTGCGTAATCCAAGCGCGACCGCTCTAAGCGAAGGCGGCCGCATCGGCGATGACGGCGACTATCTCTACGAAGGCTCGATTTCGGCGGCGGAAAGCGGCACCTATGGCTTCAGCGTCCGCGTCGTTCCTATCTACCCGCATTTGCTCCAGGATCACGAGCTACGACTCATCGCCTGGAGCTAGTCGTCCTTGACTGGTTAGGTATAGCTCTTTCATGGCCGAGCTTTGAGTCGAAAAAAATCTTAAGCTAAGTGAAAAACATTACTTGCTCTATCTCAGACTTAGCTTATAACTCCGCCATGGACCTATCTGTAAATCAACTGGAAGAAGCAGTCAGAATCAGGCGGGAGATCGATCGGTTACAAAACCGGCTGACCCATCTCTTCGGAAGCTCCGATCGTTCGAGCAGCTTTGTTAAGTCGGGTAGCACTGGCGGTACAAGCAGTTCTTCGACCGCGGCGAAAAAAACCGGCGGCAAGCGTCGTCGCGGATTATCCGCTGCGGGACGCGCGCGGATCGCCGCGGCAGCCAAGGCTCGTTGGGCGCGACTGAAAAGCTCAGGTGGCAACAGCGCGAGTGCCACCGGCCCGGGCAAAGGCAAAAGCAAACCAGCGGCTAAGACTGCAAAGACAACCGGCGGTCGCCGGGGTTCGCAGGGAATTAGCGAAGCTGGCCGGAAGAAACTCTCGCAAATGATGAAAGCTCGCTGGGCTGCGCGCCGCAAAGCTCAGGAAGCGAGTTAGTCGTCCCAAATCCTGGATTTAGTCAGCCAGCCGGTAACTACAGGCTGGTGACGGTGCGAATGAATTCGGAGTAGCTCTCCGCATCCCGCACCGCTTCGTTCAACCTCACCAGACGCAAGTCATCCGCCGGTTGGCTAAGAGTCACCACGTGGCGCGAATCATCTTGGAGAAAGATGACTTCGTCCCATTGAATCGATTTTATCTGTGAGTTAAAACGCGCCACCGAGCGGCCGCGAAAGTAAGCGCGCGTTTCCAAGGGCGGAGAAAAAATCGCGCGCTTGATCTCTTCCTCGCTAACTATCCGCCGCATCGTCCCCTGCCGGAGCAACTCCTCATAAAGTCCCGTCTCCGGGTCAATGTTATGATACTCGAGATCGATCGCCTGCAGCCACGGATCGTTCCAGGATAACTCTTCCTCCTTTTGCAAAGCCGCGAGTAACTCCTTTTTCGCCACCCAATCGACGCGATCACGACAAAGAGTTACATCGCGTTCGAGATCATTCAGGACCGCTTCCCACTCCCGTAACAACCAGCGTGTCTCCTCGTCAGCATCCTTCCGCGCCTTTTGTGCCGCGGCGAGATAGATTCTCTGCACCTCGATTGCCGAGATCTTGCGCCCGTCCCGCAATTCAATGATCCAGTCATAAGTCTGGTCGCGACTTATCGACTTGGTCGCATCGACCGGTTGCGCGATCTCTAGCTCTGGCGCGAGGCCTTGTTCGATCAGGTCAAGGACGAGCGCAGTTGTTCCTACTTTCAACGCCGTTGCCCACTCACTCATGTTTGCATCGCCGATGATGACGTGGAAACGCCGATACTGAGTTATGTCTGCATGCGGCTCGTCGCGCGTATTGACGAGCGGCCGCCGATTCATCGTATCGATGCTCACGAGCACGGAAAAGAAATCCGCCCGCTGCGAAATTTGGTAGATGCCCGGCTGACCGGCGGTGCTTTCCGCTTCCACGCCCATTTTCCCGGCGCCGGCAAAGATTTGCCGAGTCACCAGAAATGGAAGAACGCCGCTGACGATTCGTTCCCAAGGAACATCGCGCCGCATGAGATAGTTATCATGGCAGCCATAGCTATGACCGGAGAAGTCAGTGTTATTCTTATAGAGCCGAACCTCTTGTTCGTTAGGCAATTTCAAATTACGGCGCCGCGCACATTCGCGCAGGATGCGTTCGCCGGCCTTGTCCTGCGCCACCAGATCGCGCAGCGTGTTGCATTCCGGCGTCGAATATTCCGGATGCGCGTGGTCGTTGTAAAAGCGCGCGCCGTTGCTTAGGACGAGGTCGCTCTTTATCTCCTCATAACTCAGCGGCCGCTTCCGATCGATCTCGAAATAAGCCGACTCATCCGCGTCCTGGAGCAATTCCGCCGCGCGAAAACCGCGCGCGTCGCGGTGCGGATCTTCCAAATCATAATCCCACTTCATGTGCGCGCCGTGCTCGGTGTAGCCGCGCACGAGCTCGATCGATTCCGCCACGACATCGACCGATTCCGCGCCCGCGACGGTGATGCCGTATTCGGTTTCCAATCCAAAAACCCGTTTCATCGCGTTTCTAACATACACATCTCGACGCCGCGCCGCGGCTGCACCATGTTCCCGCTCCGAAAAACAAACCTGCCATGCCCGACGCATCATCCCGTTCCGATTCGGAAAAAAAATCGCCTGACAAAAAGGAAAATCAGGACGGTGAAGAGCAAGCGCGCGACGAGAACAAACCGGATCACGACCGCGAGAAAGCCCAGTCCGAAAAATCCGGCGATGCCGACGAAAAGGAAAAAGATTCCGGGAAGAAAAAACCGCGCCGTCCCTCGAAGCGCACGATCATCATCGGCGCCATCGTCCTCGTCGTGCTGCTTCTCCTCGGCCTGCTCTATTATTTGCACGCCCGAAACTACGAATCGACCGACGACGCCTATACCACCGGCCACATCCACGAGATCAGCGCGCGGATCAACGGCACCATCATGCAGGTTTTGGTCGACGACAACGAGTTCGTTAGGCGCGGGCAGCCGCTCGTCGTCCTTGACCCGAGCATTTACAATCTCGGCCTCGAAAAAGCGCGCGCCCAACTGACCGAAGCGGAGGCCGGGGTCACGCAGGGGGAAGCGCAAGTCCTCCAGCGCCGCGCCGCCGCGCAGCGCGCCGATGCCAATCTCGAAAAAGCCCAAAGCGATTTCGATCGCGCGACTTCACTTTATCAACAGGACGCCAAAGCCGTTTCCAAAGCCGACGTCGACACCGCGACCGCCGCGCTCCATTCCGCCCAGGCCGAAAGCGCCGCCGCCAAAGCCGACATCGCCGCGTCCGAAGCGCAGCTCGGCGTCGCGCATTCCAACGTCGCGAACGCCCAGGCCGGTCTGCACGACGCGCAACTGCAACTCTCCTACACGCGCGTGCTCGCGCCGGTCGATGGCGTCGTCGGGAAAAAAAGCGCGGAGTCGGGCCAGCGCATTCAGCCGGGCCAGGCGCTCATGGCGGTGGTCGAGCGCGACGTCTGGGTGCTGGCAAATTTAAAGGAAACACAACTTGCGAAAGTGAAAATCGGCCAGACTGTCCGCATCGAGATCGACGCCGTGCCCGATCACGACTTCGCCGGTCACGTCGACAGTTTTCAACCCGGCACCGGCGCGACTTTTTCCCTGCTGCCGCCCGACAACGCGACCGGCAACTTCACGAAAATCGTCCAGCGCGTGCCGGTAAAAATTGTTTTCGATCACGACAACCTGCGCGGCTACGAGAACCGCGTCGTGCCCGGCCTCTCCTGCCAACCGCGGATCGACCTTCGTTCCCGCTAATGCACCGCGGCTTGAAAACGGGTCGCCGCCCGCATCTTTCCCGCGCTCTAAACCTTCGCGTCGGGGAGATAAAACTCCAAGCCGAAGAGATAAAGCTCCAATTCGAGAAGATAAGGTTCCAGGCTAAGGAGATAAAGTTCCAAGCCGCGCCGCTAAAACTTCAGGTCGAAAGGCTAAAACTCCACTTCGAAAAGCTTTTCGCTCAGGCCGGGAAGATATTCAGTCCGGCCACTTGCCTGCTTTGCGCCGCTTTGGCCGGCTGCTCCGTCGGCCCGCTTTACCGCGGCCCGTCCGCAGCCGACAACGCAGCCCCGCGCCGTTACAAAAATGCCGCCGCCAACTCCCGCGCAGCGAAGACGCCGGCGGCAAATTGGTGGACGATTTTCCGCGACCCAGTCCTCGATCGGCTCGAGCAGCGAGCGCTGGGCGCAAACCAGGATTTGCGCGTCGCCGCCGCGCGGATCAACGAAGGGCGCGCGCAGGCCCGCGTCGCGGCGGCCGATTTTTTCCCAAACGTTGACGCGAACGCGACCGCCGAGCGAATGCGAAATTCGAACACGCTTCCTTATCAGAAAGGCGAGCTGATCGGCTCGAATCCGTTCGGCGGCAGCAGCAGCGGAGCGCCACTTGTTCTCAACAATCAGCCGCTGACCACGACGCAAAACGATTTTCGCGTGCCGGCGGAGTTGAACTGGGAGATCGATCTCTTCGGACGCGTGCGCCATCAATATGCCGCCGCGCGCGCGCAGGCTGAGGCGCTTGAAAATGATTTTCGCGCGATGCAGTTGAGCGTGAGCGCGAATGTCGCCGCCAGTTATTTCACAGCCCGCGCGCTCGATACCGAGCTCGACGTGCTCGACAAAACCGTCCAGACCCGCCGCGGCGCGGTCAAGATCGCGCAGGAACGTTTACAGGCCGGCCTAACGAATGCGCTCGACGTCGCGCGCGCCCGGGCCGATCTCGCGCTCGATGAAGCGGCCGGCTTTTCGGTCGAACGCGCGCGCGCGGAAATGGAAAACGCGCTCGGCACTTTGCTCGGGATGCCGGCGAGCGATTTTCGTCTGCCGCGCAAACCGCTCGCCGGCGAGGCGCCGAACGTGCCGGCTGGTTTGCCGAGCGATCTGCTTGAGCGACGCCCCGACATCGCGAGCGCGGAGCGAATGCTCGCGGCCGAAAACGCGCGCGTCGGGATCGCGACCGCAGATTTTTTCCCGCGTCTGCGCCTGACGGGCGCGGGCGGATTTGAAAGCGCGGATTTCGGTTTGCTCTTCAATCCCGAAAGCCGTTTCTGGCAGATCGGGCCCAGCCTAACGATCCCGATTTTCGAAGGCGGTCGCAATGTTGCAAACCTCCGCGCGGCGCGGGCGCGTTACGAGCAGGCGCTCGGGCGTTACCGGCAGCAGTTGCTCGTCGGTTTTCAGGAAGTCGAGAACGCGCTCGCCGATCTCCGCACGCTCGAGGGCGAACGTTCCGCGCAGGCGCGAGTCGTGGCGGCCGCGCAGCGCACGCTCGATTTGAGCCAGCAACAATACCAGAAGGGCGCGGTCAATTTTCTCGATGTGCTCGATGCGCAGCGCACGCTCCTGCAAGGCCAGCGGACGGAGGCGGAGCTGCTCGGCCGGCAGATGCAGGCGACGGTCGAGTTGATCAAGGCGCTGGGCGGAAACTGGGGAAATGCCTGACCATGCCTAACAATGCCTAACGACGACGAAAAAGTAAGCCTGCGCTGCTGGATCGGCGTTTTCGGCACGATGCTCGGCGCTTTCATGGCCGTGCTCGACATCCAGATCACGAACTCGTCCCTGCGCGACATCACCGGCGGAATCGGCGCGACGATCGATGAAGGCTCGTGGATTTCGACCAGTTATCTCATTGGCGAAATCGTCACGATTCCGCTGACGGCGTGGTTCTCGAAAATTTTCGGCGTGCGCTGGTATTTGCTGGCCAACGTTGTGCTCTTCCTTGGTTTTTCGATGCTCTGCGGCATCGCGCCGAACCTGACCACGATGATTTTCCTCCGCGCCGGCCAGGGTTTCACCGGCGGCGTGATGATCCCGATGAGCTTCACCGTGCTGTTGCAGACGCTCCCGAAAAGCAAACAGCCGATCGGCTTCGCGCTTTTCGGAATGACGGCGACGCTCGCGCCCGCGATCGGCCCGACAATTGGCGGATTTCTCACCGACAGCTTCGGCTGGCCGATGGTGTTTTACGTCAACCTGATTCCGGGGGCGCTTATGCTGCTCGCGATCGCCTACGCGATCGATCCGCAGCCGTTCGATTTTTCGTTTTTCGAAAATGGCGACTGGTGGGGCATCGGCACGATGGCGATCGGGCTCGGCTCGCTCATCGCGATGCTCGAGGAAGGGCAGCGCAAGGATTGGTTTGGGAGCACATTTATCTGCTGGTGCGCGGCGCTCGCGGCCGTGTTCATTCCGATTTTTTTCCTGATCGAATGGTATCGCGAAGAGCCGTTCGTAAACCTGCGGCTGCTCCATCATCGCAATCTCTGGGCGGGATCGGTCGTCACTTTCGGGATGGGCTTCGCACTTTACGGCAGCGTGTATTTGCTCCCGCTCTACCTTCAATCGGTCCAGGGCTACGACGCCTACGAGACCGGCCTAACGATGCTCTGGATTGGCCTTCCGCAACTCCTGATCTTTCCCTTCGTGCCTTTTCTCATGAAAAGATTCGACCTGCGCGCGCTCGTTTGTTTCGGCGTCATCGTCTTCGGAATCAGTTGCTACATGAACATCAGCATGTCGCCGGCGTATTCCGGCCCGGATTTTTTCTGGCCGAACATTGTCCGGTCGTTAGGCCAGCCCTTCACGATCGTGCCGCTCTCCGCGCTCGCCACCTCAACGCTCGCGCCTAAAGAGTCGGCCGACGGCTCGGCCATTTTTAACATCGCGCGCAACATCGGCGGCTCGGTCGGAATCGCATTGATCTCGACGATCATCACGCGGCGCGAGCAGTTTCACGATCTGCGCATCGGCGAATCGGTGACCGCTTACAGCCTCGCCACGCAAAACCGGCTGCACACGATCGCGGCGAGTTTTGTCGCGAAAGGTTTCGGCCCCGCGACCGCAATGAAACAGGCTTACGCCTCGATCAAAGGCGTGATGAGCAAAAATGCCTACGTCATGGCGACGAACGACGCCTTCATGTTCGTCGGCATTTGCCTGACGCTGGGCGGAATGATCGTCTGGATCTGCAAAAAGCCGGATCTGAAAGGCGCCGCGCCCGCGCACTGATCGCCTAACGACTAGCAAATCCGCGGCAATTGTTCGCCCGAGAGCATGTCAACCGCCCGCATGCCGCCGACGCGCGTTTTCATGACGACGAATCCGCGATGCTCGGCCACGATCTCGCCGATGATGGCGGCATCCTTGCCTAACGAGTGACCGCGCATGGCCGCGAGCACATTTTCGGCATCGCCGCGCGGAACGATCGCGATCAGCTTGCCTTCGTTCGCGACATAAAGCGGATCGAGGCCAAGAATTTCGCACGCGCCTTTGACCTCCTCGCTGATCGGAATGGCCGATTCGTCGAGCAGCACGCCGACATTGGCCGACTGCGCGATTTCGGAGACGACGCTGGTGACGCCGCCGCGGGTCGGATCGCGCAGGACGTGGACGTCTTTGCAGGCGTCGAGAACATGCCTAACGAGTCCGTGAAGCGCGGCCGTGTCGCTCGCAATCTCGGTTTCGAATTCCAATCCTTCGCGCACCGACATGATTGCGATGCCGTGGACCGCGATCGGGCCACTGATCAAAATTTTGTCGCCGATTTGCGCTCGCGTCGGCTGGATGTTGACGCCCGGCGCCACGAGGCCGATGCCGGCAGTGTTGATGAAAATTCCATCGGCTTTCCCGCGATCCACAACTTTGGTGTCGCCGGTGACGAGCTGCACGCCGGCTTCGTCCGCAGCCGCGCGCATCGATTGCACGACGCGCCAGAAATCTTCCATCGGCACGCCCTCCTCGAGAATGAAAGCACAGGAGAGATAGAGCGGACGCGCGCCGCACATCGCGAGATCGTTGACCGTACCGTGCACCGCGAGTTTTCCAATATCGCCGCCGGGGAAAAAAATCGGGCTCACGACGTACGAATCGGTGCTGAAAGCGACGCGCTCGTTGCCTAACGAAAAGATGGCGCCGTCGTGCATCGGCGCGAGCAACTCGTTGGCGAATTGCGGCGCGATGATTTTCGAGATGAGCTGATGGCTCAGCTTCCCGCCGCTCCCGTGCGCGAGGACGATCTCGTTGTAATCGGTGATGGGCAGCGGGCAACTGGCGGTGAGGAGACTTTCGGGCGCGGCCGAAGCCGATTCGTCAGGTAACATCCTCTGCACCTAACGCGATGTGCACCAAATCCCAAATGATGTGGACCGCGGTCGCGTGCGCTTCCTGAATGCGGTGAATGCTGTAGGACGGAACGATGAAGCAGTAATCGGCGATGTCGGGAAAACGGCCGCCATCCTTTCCGGAAAAGGCGACGCTGAGCATTTTTTTTTCGCGCGCCGCTTCGAGAGCGTAAATGAGATTGGGCGATTTGCCGCTCGTGCTGAAGACCATCGCGATGTCGTCGGGCGTGGCTTGCAGCCGGAGTTGATTCACATAAACGCGAGTGAAATCGAGATCGTTGCTGATCGCGGTCATGGTCGCGATATCGGTCATGAGCGGGATCGCGGGAAAAGCGACGCGTTTCTCGATGATCGGATGATTAAATTCGACCGCGATGTGGAGCGCGTCGCACAAACTGCCGCCGTTGCCCATGACAAAAAGCCGGCCGCCCTTTTCAAAGCGTTGCGCGAGCGCGCGCGACATCTCGTCGAGTGAGTCGGCGTATTGGGAGAAAAATTTCTCCTTCATCTCCATGCTCTCGCCGCATTTGCGGAGCACTTTTTCGCGGAAGGGCTCGCTCAACCGGTCCCGAATCGTTTCGGCCGTGACGCTCATTGCCTAACGAGCTTCGGTCAGCGCCGGCTCTTCGTCAGGCTGGAGATGGCGGCCGTAGGTGTAGTAGGCGGCGCAGGCTCCTTCGGCCGAAACCATGGTCGCCCCTAACGGATGCTCGGGATTGCAGAGCGTGCCGAAGGCCGGACAATCGTGCGGCTTTTTCACCCCGCGCAAAACGAGTCCGCTGATGCAAATCTCCGGCTCTTTCGTATCGATCTCGCGCGTGTCGAAAATGCGGTCGGCGTCGTACTCGCGGAATTCGTAGCGCAGTTTGTAGCCGCTTTTCGGGATCGAACCGACGCCGCGCCATTTGCGATCGCCGACTTCGAAAACCTGGTTGATCAAATCCTGCGCGACCTTGTTTCCCTCGCGACTGACGACGCGCGGATACTGATTCTCGACTTCCGCGCGACCTTGTTCGAGTTGGCGCACAGTCATGAGCGTGCCCTGCAAAATATCGATCGGCTCAAAACCGGTGATGACAATCGGGACATGGAAACGCGCCGAGAGCGGCTCGTATTCGCGATAGCCCATGACGGTGCAAACGTGCCCGGGTCCGAGAAATCCCTGCACGCGATTGAGCGGCGATTGCAGGATCGACGAGATCGAGGGCGGCACGAGAACATGAGAGACGAGGATGGAATAATTTTTGATCCCTTGTTTGCGTGCCTGCCAGACGGACATGGCGTTAGCCGGCGCGGTCGTCTCAAAACCGATCGCGAAGAAGACGACTTTTTTCTCGGGATTCGCGCGCGCGATTTTCAGGCAATCGATCGGCGAATAAACCACGCGCACATCCGCGCCGCGCGATTTCAAAATCAACAGGTCGGTGTCGGAGCCGGGCACGCGCAGCATGTCGCCGAAGGAACAAAAAATAACGTCGGGCCGGCGCGCGATCTCGAGCGCCTTGTCGATCATTTCGAGCGAAGTTACGCAGACCGGACAGCCCGGCCCGTGCACGAGTTCGATCTCGTTAGGCAACAAACGATCGATTCCGTATTTGACGATCGAGTGCGTCTGCCCGCCGCACACTTCCATCAAGACCCACGGCCGGGTGACGATGCGGCGAATCTCCTCGACGATGCCTTTGGCCAGCGCTTCGTCGCGATACTCGTCGAGATATTTCACGCGGCGGCCGCTTTCTTCGTCTCCGGAAACAGCGTCTCCTCCTCAGCGACGTCGGGCGTCTCGAGCTCGCCGAGTTGCTGCATCTGCTCGAGCGCCTTGTAAGTGCGCGCCGCTTCTTCCTCGTCCACTTTGCTCAGCGCGAAACCGACATGCACGAGCACGTAATCGCCCATCCCGACTTCGGGCGTGTATTCGAGGCAGACCTGCTTGACGATGCCGCCGAAATTCGCCTTGCCCATGCGGACGCCGTTCGCGTCGGTGCTGATCTCGATGAGCTTACCCGGTATCGCCAGACACATGATCGTTCTCCCGCGCAATCGGCTCCGCGACCCTGCTGATCGCCACGCCGTCGCAGATCAAAAGCCTATCACCACAGGCAACATCTGTCAGGAGGTCGAGCGCGACTTTCTTCTTCGCGCCGCCGACGACGATCGTGCCAATGCGGATGCCGTTCTCTTCCGCGATCTCAACAAGCCGCGCGTAATGCAAATTCAAGGCGTACTCCAGCTCGCGACGGCAATTTGTCCGAGCGAAATGCCGCCATCGTTAGGCGGAACGCGCTGGTGCCAGTAAGGACGAAAATTTTCCTCGCGCAAACGCTCGATCGCGCGCTCGGTCAGGAGACGATTTTGAAAACAGCCGCCGCTTAAAATTATTTTCGGTTCATCGAATTTTTGCGCGACCGCGACAATCATTTCGACGAGCGCGTTGTGAAATTTTGCCGAGATGATTTTCGGAGAAAGACTGTTTTCAAGATCGGCGAGGAGCGCGCGAATAGTCGGCGCCCAATCGACAACCATCGGATCCGCCGCGCTCAACTCGAAAGGGTAAGTCGCGCGAACGGCGGAATCGGCGGCAAATTCGAGCGCCATCGCGGCCTGGCCTTCGAAGCTGCTGCGCGCGCGCAAACCGATGAGCGCAGCGACAGCGTCGAATAACCTGCCAGCGCTGGTCGTGATCGGCGCGTTAAGATTTTTCGCGAGCATCTGTCGCAAAACTTGGCGTTCATTTTCAGTGAAGGTGCTCAACCACTCGGAATGTTCCCAAAGAACTTCTCCCGTCATTTCATGCAGCAAGCCGAGTGCGGCGCGCCGCGGCTCTTTCACCGCGCGTTCGCCGCCGGGAAGACGAAACGGACGCAAATGCGCGACGCGTTTGAAGGATCCGTTTTGCCTAACGAGCAGAAATTCGCCGCCCCAGATCGTGCCGTCGTTTCCATAACCGGTGCCGTCCCAAGAAACGCCGAGCGCAGGCGGCGTGAGTTCGTTCTCGGCCATGCAGGCGGCGACGTGCGCGAAATGATGTTGCACCGCGACGTGACGGCCCGGCTGCTGCAAGGCGAACTTCGTCGAGAGGTAATCGGGATGAGAATCGTGCGCCACGATCTGCGGTTTCGCCTCGTAAAGACGCGGCAGATCTTCGACCGCGCGGGCAAAGGCCTCGTGCGCGGGTTGGGTGGAAAGGTCGCCGATGTGTTGACTGACGAAGACGTTTTCGTTCACGCGCAGCGCAACCGTGTTTTTCAAATGCGCGCCGACGGCGAGGATGGTTTCCGCTTCGCCGCCGCCTAACGAACTCAGCGTGACCGGCAGCGGCGCATAACCGCGCGCACGACGCAGGATCAGCTCGCGGTTCGCCATCACCCGCACGATCGAATCGTCCATGTGCCTCACGATCGGGCGATCGTGCACGAGAAAAAAATCCGCGATCCCGCGCAGACGCGCGAGCGCTTCGAGTTCGTCGATGCAAATCGGCTCGTCGCTCAGGTTGCCGCTTGTCGCGACGACGGGAAAATCCAGTTCGCGCGCGAGCCAATGATGCAGCGGAGTGCAGGAAAGCATCGCGCCAAGATTCGGATTTTCCGGCGCGATCGAGGGCGCGAGGAGCGATTTTTGCCGGACCAAAACGATCGGCGATTCGACCGATGTGAGCAGGCGCTCTTCGATTTCGGAAAGCTCGCAGGCAGATTGCGCGGCGGCGAGCGAGGGAAAAAGAACAGCGAACGGTTTTTCTTCGCGGCGTTTTCGTTTGCGCAGCCTAACGACTGCTTCTTCGTCGCGCGCGTCGACCAAAAGTTGGAATCCGCCAAGACCTTTGAGCGCGATAATTTTTCCGGAGCTCAATTCGGCCGCGGCCGCGTGCGGCGCAGCGTCTTCGCGCGCGAGAATTTTGCCTGACGAATCCCAAAATTGCAGTTGCGGACCACACTGCGGACACGCGATCGGCTCGGCGTGGAATCGACGATCGTTTGGATCGGCGTATTCGCGCGCGCACTCCGCGCACATCGTGAATTTTTTCATCGAAGTGTGCGCGCGATCGTAGGGCAGCGCCTCGATGATCGAGAAACGCGGACCGCAGTTCGTGCAATTGGTGAAAGGATAGCGAAATCGACGATCGTTAGGCTGAAAGATTTCGCGGAGACAATCTGCGCAGGTCGCGATGTCGGGAAGAATGAGCGCGCTTTTCCCGCCGAGGTCGGTGCTTTGGCGGATTTCGAACTCACGAAAACCAACGGGATCGAGATGGGACGATTCGCAGCTCTGCAAAATGGCGCGCGGAGGTTTTTCGTTTTGCAGGCGACGCAAAAAAACAGCGAGCGTTTCGGGCTCGCCTTCGATTTCGATCGATACCCCCTGTGCGGAGTTGCTGACCCAGCCGGTCAACTTCAGTTCCTGTGCGAGACGAAAAACAAACGGTCGAAAGCCGACACCCTGAACGGCGCCGCGGATTGCGATTCGCAACCGGCCAAAAGCTCGCGTCACTCTACGGGCCGGTTCCGGCGATTTCGTTAGGCTTGAAGCGAACGGAACGGATGGCGCATTCTTCGCCCTCGGTCGCGACCGCGGCCTTGCCGCATTTTGGACATTGCAAAGTCGCGACCGGCGCGCCCGTGAGAACGCCTTCCCAGTATTTCGGCGGCCCGGCGTAGGAACAATGCGGGCAGGCGACCTTGCCGAGAACGGGCTCGATCACCAGGCGCGACCCGGCGATTGGCATTTCAGTGATGATCGATTCGTAGCAAAAGCTCAATTGCTCTTCTTCGATCTGGGTGAACTCACCGATCGCGATGCGGACCTCGACAATTTTTTTGTCATGATTTTTTTCGGCAAAATCGAGCAGCTTTTCGACCAGCCCGGACGCGATCGAAAACTCGTGCATTGACGCGACCGATCAGATGGCGAGTAATGTTTCGACGACTTCGTCAGGGCCGGTGCCGCGCTTGCAGCTCGTCGGGATGACTTTGATGTCGGGCTTGAGCGCGTGAACATCGGCGATCAACTGGTCGACGCTCACTTCCATCGCTTCGGCGAGGTCGATCTTGTTGATGACGACGACCTGCGCGCCGAGGAACATGTGCGGATGTTTGCGCACCATCCAAGGACCTTCGGTGACGCTGACGACGACGACGCGCGCCTTCGAACCCAACGGAAATTCGGCCGGACAAATCAGGTTGCCGATGTTCTCGATGAAAATCATTTTCAGATTTTCGAGCGGGATTTTTTTCAGGCCTTTGCCGACGAGATTGGCGTCGAGATGACAACCGTTGATGGTCGCGATCTGGACGACGGGCACGTTTTGTCTCGCGATGGCGTCAGCGTCGTTGCTCGTCGTGGCGTCGCCGTTGAAAACTGCGACGCCGAATTTGTCTTTTAATTTTTCGACGAGTTTGGTGATCAGCGTCGTCTTGCCGGAGCCGATCGCGCCCATGAAGTCGATCGCGGTGATGCCGTGCCGATCGAGGAGCGCGCGATTTTCGATCGCGAGTTTTTCGTTTGCCTCGAGCAGACTGTGCTCGAGTTCGATGTCGTAGATTTCGTCCGGTGACGCCTCGAGCGTCACCTGCACCGCGCCTTCGTTAGGCATGGCTACTTCGCGAGACCCATCAACGCGGTCGGCGTGTGCATTTGCTTCAGCAGTTTGCCGCCGCCGAGATACATGTGCACGCCGCACGGCAGGCACGGATCGAAACTGCGGACGGCGCGCATGATGTCGATACCTTTGAACTTATCGGGACCGTTTTCTTCGAAGATGGGTGTGTTCTGGATGGCATCTTCGTACGGGCCCGGCGTGCCATAGACATCGCGCGGGCTGGCATTCCACGGCGTTGGCGGATACGGATGGTAGTTGGCGATCTTCCCTTCGCGAATGACCACGTGATGCGAAAGGACGCCGCGGACGGCTTCGTGGAAGCCGCAGCCTATGGCTTCGTCGGGCACCTTGAATTCCGCCCACGTCTTGGTGTTGCCCGCGTGGAGTTCCTTCAGCGCGCGCTCGACGAAATGCAGCGCGGCAGCAGCGGCGTACGCCTGGAAGTAAGTGCGAGCACGGTCGCGTTCGATGGCATTGCTCCACTGCGGAATCTTCCATTCGAATTCCGCTTCTGGAAGAAGCGCTGTCTTCGGTAGATTGATCTTCACGCTGTGGCCAGTGGCCTTGACGTAGCCGATGTCGACTAAACCAGAGAGTGCGGTAGACCAGAGGCGGGCGATTGGGCCGCCACCGGTATCGAGGGCAAGATATTCGCCGGTGTTTTTGTTGTACCAGCGAG
>DASXEB010000016.1:0-156485 GCA_036490335.1 Chthoniobacterales bacterium | reverse complement strand
TAGTTTGGGTGGTTTGCCGGCGGCGCGCAAGCGTTGATAAAAGACGCGCAGGATCGGGTTATGACGGGCCGCGACGAGGGCGGCCATGTAAAGGCCACTGCGGACGGCGCGCCGTCCGGCGTAGATCGAGCGCCGGCCGCTGAGCTTGCCGCTGTCGCGATTAAAGGGAGCCACCCCGGCGAGAGCGGCGGCCTGGCCGCGGTTGAGTTCCCCCAGCTCGGGCATCTGGGCGAGGAGGAGCGCCGCGGTGCGCGCTCCCACTCCACACACCGCGACCAGCTTGGCCGCCTTGGCCTTGAGCTCGGCCGATTGCCCGATCAGTTCCCCGATCAGCTCGTCCACTCGCGCGATCTGGCGCTTGATTTGCGCGATGAGTCTTTGCCCTAACTGTCGCAGCTCCTTCTCCTGTAACTGCCCATGTCGGTTCTGCTCCATGACCAGGAGCCGGCTTAAGTGCCGCCGCTGCCGGTCCAACTCGCGCAGCTTCTCCTGCTCCCCGCTCCAGACCCGGCTCGGCGCCGGCCCGAGCGCTGCCCCAAAGGCGCAGAGTAAGCGCGCATCGATCCGGTCGGTCTTGGCCCAGAGCCCGCTCGCCCGCGCAAACTGCCGCACCCGGCTCGCCTGCACCAGACTCACCGCCACCCCAGCCGCCTGCAACCCTTGCACCAGCCGCCGTTCGTAACCCCCGCTCGCTTCGCAGATCACCTGCACCTCAGCCCCTCCTCGGGACCGCAGCCAGCTAAGCAACCCCTTCAGCCCGCGCCCGTCATTACTAAAACGCTTCTCTTCCACTCCCACCGCCGCGTCCCAGTGCCCCTGGGCCACATCCACTCCGACATAGACTTTTTCAATTTCCTTCATTAGCTTCCTCCTGCTTGTAAGATACGAGCTGGCCAGGCCGGCCCCTTGGCCCTTGGGTTGAAGGAGCCGGTCCTGGTCGCTCAAGTAACTGTTCGAGTTATTGCTATTTTTAAGGCCCAAGGGCAGGGCCCCGATCAAACTAACCAACCGCTCTGGAGCCTCCCGGCCCCGAGCCGCTGCATCGCGGATCTTGCTCCCCAACCCCTTCTACTCAGAAGTGAGCCCGATGGAAAGATACACGCTGCATCGCCATTTTCGGTGACGCGAATCAAATCCGAGGCAGGAATCTAGACACCATTTCTCTTGTCGTTAGGCTGTAGGATGTTGACCAATATTGCGGTCGGCAGCCATCCGGGTTTTTTTAGATCGGCCGCACCTTCCGCGCGTCGGCGCGATTCAGACATCTCGCACCATGGAAACCCATGTTTCACGAATTCGCGGATCATAAGTGACCGCTCCTCTTCGTGCCCGCGCTGGACGTTCGGATCCTTAGCGCGAGCCGTTCCGCCTTTTGTTGATCTCCTGTAGACACCAGTCAAGGCCTTGAGATCGGCGGACCGGACGGAACAAATGTAAAAGTACCTCTCCGGCGCGCTTTGAAGTTCTTTCGAATCGAAATGTACTGTGTCCCATCCGCTAAGCCATTGGCGGACTTTTAAAGCGGAGATGGTTTTGCCTAAAGATTTCAATTTACCGCTCATTATAATGGTTGGCGTCAAAGCCAGATTACGGGCTAGCAGTGTTTTTGTGCAAGGCGTACTTCTCAACGTCTGCGACCAGTCTCGGCGCCGCCGCGAAACGCTACTTTGGGCGAGCTGCAGGTCGTAATCCGGTCAGTGAAGGCTGAGCCTACTCTTATTTTTTGCTTTCTCGATCTTAAACCCTCCACCTTAACCCTTCGCATCCGCTATAGCTCGAATTGTATTCTTGCAGGTAACTGACGTTTGCTTGATGGCTGGCCGCCCGCCATGATCCCTATGCAAAAGATTGCGCCGTTTCTTTCGTTTGATGCGCAGGCGAAGGAGGCGTTCGCCTTTTATCTTTCGGTTTCAAGGACGGGAAGATTCTGACGAAGACGCGTTACCTGACGGATGGGCTGCGATCACTCGTTAGGCAAGTTCGTTAGGCGAAACTGAAGAATTCGTTAGGCGAAATCTCGCTCGCCGTGAAGCGAAGGTCGTCCGTTGCCTAACGCTGCGATTTCGCGACGCGGCCAACAGTTCCGTTATTTCCGGCCGCCGCGGCAGGCGCGGCTCGGACTGCCTCGTTCGGTGATGCAGCGCTGACTTGCGGTTGGCGTTTGGGCGGGGGAGGTCACGCTTCGGCAGCGGCATTCATTCTGCTGCTGGAAAGGCATGGTTGCTTCGTTACTTTGTGAAATGTCTCCGAAGGTGCGCGCTGCGTTGATCACGCAGCCATTGACGCAGGCCGGTCTGCGCGAGATCGCGGCTCTGCTGCCGGAGGACGATGCGGAATTGCTCGCCTGGATCGAGGAAGCTTATCAGCGGGCGGAGGTGGATGAGCTGGAAAAGCTGCTCTACGCCGCGGCGATCGCCGGCCGGAAATTATCGGCGACGTTGATCGCGGAGCATGGGCTGGAGCCGTTCCGGGATGGCTACCGCTTCGGCTGGCTGGCCGCGCACATGGAGGGGGATGTGACGGCGGCGCTCCTCACGACCTCGGCGGATTCGACGGCGATAATGGTGTCCGCTTATGCCATGTATGTGGCGGCGCGCTGGTGGGCACAGCATCGGTCGGGCGAGGCTTTCCCGGGTAAATTGGTGGTGTCGGCCCGCAATTTGCACAGCTATCCCGATGTGACACCGGACGCGGCGGCCACGATGGGGGCGATGGCCGTGCTGATGAAGGACGCAGCGCTGCAGCGGATGTGGGGCGGCGAGGGCCGGTCGGCGGAGCAAATGCGCGCGGAGAACTTTAAGCGCATCGAAGGCTTTCTCGAGGCGCCCCTGGTGGAGTCCTTCCCGGAGAAGGAGAACCGTGGCTACGCCGGCAGCCAGCCGATGCGGCGTGCGGTGGAACGGATCGGGCGGAACGAGCCCTGCCGTTGTGGCAGCGGGAAGAAGTATAAGAATTGTTGCCTGAAGGAAGACGAGGATCGGCTGCGACGATCGAGCGCCGTGGCGGGCAAGACCTGGGATGAACTGGACCAAGGTATCGAAGCGGTGACGAAAGCGCAGGTCCTGCAGATGACCTTGCCGGAACTGGTCCATTTGAATGTCGCATATCTGCTCGACGAGCCGCAACAGAGCGCCCTGGCGCGGTTGGCAAAGGGTGACCATTTCGACGAAGTGGTGTCGGTCTTTCGTGAGCTCGGGCTGCCGGAGCGCCTGCGCGCCAACTGGGTGTTTGCCGTCCGTGAGGCGACCAGCGCGTGGCGCCGGGATGTGGTGCTGCAACTCCTCGAGGCCGCGGGTGACGCCGCGCCGCCGCTGGAGAATTTGGAGGGCAGCGTGCGTTTGCTCCTGGCCTCGCACGACCCGGGGGAGTTCTGCGCCGCGGTGGAAGCGGAGTCGCTCGCGCTCTTGAAATCGCACGACTCGGAAGAGCTGATAAGTCTGGTGGCGGGGTTGACCTGGTCGCCTTATCGCGCGCTCGGGATCATGGTCGCGCGGGGGGCCCTCCTGCTCACGGAGGCAAAGCATTCCGCCTGGGTTTTCGACGAGATCCTCTCGAAACGCGCCGACCTGGACTTGCCGATCGACGACCCGGTGGCCGATCTGCTCGACGAGCGCGCGTCGCGCCGGGACGCCGGCCAGGACGACGCCGCCCTCGACGAAGCGCAGGCGAAACTCGAAGCGAAGGCCGCGGAGGTGCGGCAGGTGCGGGAGAAGCTGGCGGCGATGCAGCGGGAGATCGCTCTCCGCGAAAAGAGGGAGCGACGGGCGGCGGCGGAACAGACCCAGACCGCCGCAGCAAGCCGAGCCGAACCCGCGGAACTGCGCGAGATGCGCAGGAAGATGGAGACGCTAAAGGCGCTGCTGAAAGAGCGGGGCGAAGAACGGGTGAGTCTGCGGCGGGAACTCGAGCAATTGCACACCGACTACGCGGCTTTGCAAGCGGCGCAGGAGGCGGGCGCTCCCACCCAGGAGGAAGACGAAGAGGAAGAGGGCGAAGCGCTGGAGGTGCGGGGTCAACAGCCGCTGCGCCTGATCGCGTTTCCGAAAAAATTCCAGGAGCTGCTGGCCAGCCTTCCGCCGCAGGTGGGCCGCGCCGTTCTGCCGTTACTGGGTCGCCTCGCCAGCGGCGAGCCGGCCGCGTTCAAGGGTCTGGTGAAGATTCGGGAATGCGCCGAGGTGGTGCGCGCGCGCGTGGCGGGCGATTATCGGTTGCTGCTGCGTTTCACGCCCGAGGTGGTGGAGGTATTCGACGTGGTCGACCGGCGCGATCTCCAGCGCCGAGTAAAACTGCTGGGTGCGAAAGGCGCCTAGGCGCGCTGCAGGCGACGCGTTGCCCGGAGGGTAGGCCGCGCCCCGGCGGGCGACTGAGGTTTGATTTAATTCGGAAGCCCGGAAGGAATCAGGAAAAGAGGGCGTAACGGATGCGAAGCAATGGCCGGGTTTTCCCAGCAGGGAGAAGCAGGGCGTCCGGTGCCGGCTCGGCTGCGCGCTACATCCGCGGTTCGTTAGGCTGCTCGCGGCGGAGGTGGGTGACGTCGGCGAGCAAGCGCGTGACGGCGTCGGCGTCGGTGCCGTCGTAGTAATTGCGGATCATTCCCTGGCGATCGACGAGGATGATGCGCGTGCTGTGAATCGGCTGGCCGGTGTTTGCCGCGACGGCGGCAAGATGGAAGCCATCGCGCGATAGCTTGTAGATGGTGCTCTTGTCGCCGGTCAGAAATTCCCAGCGGCCGGGCTGTGCGTTCAACTTTTGCGCGTAGCCGCGCAGGACCGCGGGGGTGTCGTGCGCCGGATCGACGGTGAAGGAGACGAGCTTCACGTTTGTGTCGCGAAGTGGCTTTTGCGTCTCGCTCATCCGGCTGCTGATCATCGGGCAGGGGCCGGGACAGGTGGTGTAAACGAAATCCGCGATCCAGATTTTCCCGAGCAATTGCTGGGAACCGAAGGGCTGGCCATTTTGATCGGTGAGCTCGAACGCGGGCACGATTCCCAGCTTCGGCAGGTCGTGCTGCGCGAGCCGCGCGACTTCGGCCTGGCGGAGGAAAAAGAGCCCGCCGGCCGTGAGGAGCGGGATTGCGATGAGGATGATTTTCCAGGCGAGCGCGCTCGGCGAAAGCGGCGCCCTTGTCGGAGCGGCGGCGGTTGCGGTGGTCATACTTTTGTCAAAACGAGCGCACCAAGAAGGAGCGGCAGATAAATAATCGAGGACAGGAAAAGCGCGCGCGCATTGCGCGGCGAGCGGTCGCCATGAAATCGCATTGCCATGACGACAAACCACGCGCTCAAGGCGAGCGCGATCGCGAGGTAAACGGCAGTCGTTAGGCCAATATAAAACGGCGTGCCCGCGATCATGAGAAGGAGGATGCAAAAGAGCACGCTCTGGCTCGAGCTGCGCAAACCGGTTTCGTCATCCTGCGACATCATGCGAAAGCCGGCCCGCGCGTAATCGACCCGATACATCCAGGCGAGCGCGAAAAAATGCGGCATCTGCCAGGCGAACAAAATCGCGAACAAACTGGCGGCGCCGATATCGAGCGTGCCGCGCGCCGCGACCCAGCCGATGACGGGCGGGATCGCGCCCGGGATCGCGCCGACGAGGGTGTTGGTCGTGCTGATTTTTTTCAGCGGGGTGTAGGCGAAAATGTAGAGCACGATCGTGAGGGCGGCGAGAAATGCGCTGATGAAATTGACCGCGAGGGCGAGATAAACGACGCCCGCGCTGCCGAGGAGCGCGCCGGCGAGCAGACCTTCGCGCGGGAGCATGCGCCCGGCCGGGATCGGGCGGGTGCGGGTGCGGAGCATGATCGCGTCGAGGTTGCGTTCCCACCATTGATTGAGCGCGGCGGCGCCGGCGGCGGCGAGGGCGGTGCCGGCGACGGCTTTCGTGAGGGCGAGGTAATTCATCGGACCCTCCCAGCCGAGATAAAAGCCGACCGCGGTGGTGACAAGAACGAGAATGGTCAGGCGCGCTTTCACCAGTTCGGCGAAATCGGCCATCGTTAGGCTGCGCGGGAGCGGAATGGTTGGCGACTCGATGACGGCTGTTTTCACGCGACGTAGTGCAAGCTTCCAGCTTGCTGCGGGGAGGACGCAAGCTGGAAGCTTGCGCTACACGCGAGGGCGGAAATCGCGACACCAGTGACGAAGGTGATGGCGCCGACGGCGACGTGCGCGGTCGCGATGTCGGCGGCTTTATTGCTCCAAATCGTCCAGGCGCCGAGACCGATTTGGACCAGGACGAGAACGAGCCAGAAGGTGGAAAGCGCGCCTAACGAAGTGCGCGCAAGATTTTTTTGCCTAACGAGAAGCCAAAAGGCGAGAATCGAGAGCCCGATGACGAGCGCGCCAAAGCGATGCGCCATTTGCAGCCAGATCTGGCCGGCGGTGACGTCGGAGAGCGCGACGCGATCGCGGGCGGCGTTGATGCGCGCGATCGAGGCGTCGTCGGTTTTTGGAATCACCTGTCCGTAAGCGAGCGGGAAGTCGGTGATGGAAAGATCGCGATGTTGATGTCGCATCGTCGCGCCGAGCCCGAGCTGGGCGTAGATGATGGCGGTGATGACGATGGCGAAGCGCGCGACGGCCACGAGCTTTTGCCTAACGAGCGCGGTCGTCGCGCGTTTCCAGACGGGAGAAAGCGTGAGGGCGATGAGCACGAGCATGCCGAAAAACGCCTGGGCGAGACAGGCGTGGAAGATTCCGATCTGGTCCTTCATCAGGGTGACGCGGAGGCCGCCGAGGATGCCTTGAATAATGACCGCGCCTAACGATGCCCAACCGAGCCATTTTACCCAGCGCGCGACGGGCGAAAAAGCGAGCCAGACCGCGAGGATGATGGTGAGGAACCCGACAACCGAGGCGATGAGCCGGTGAACGTGTTCGAAGAAAATTCCGCCGATCCATTTCGAGACCGGAAAGAAAAACATGTTGTAGCCGAAACTGGTCGGCCAATCGGGCACCGCGAGTCCGGCGCCTTTGCTCGTGACCATGCCGCCGCTGCAAATGAGCAACAGCGTCGCGGCGGCGGCGAACCAGGCGAAAAAACGGAGGAGGCGGTTCGGCTCGGCGACGGACGTGCGCATCGTTAGGCAAAACGCCCGCTCGGGCCGGGCCGTTTTTTATCCGCCGGCGGGTTTGGAATTTTTCGGAGCACCCGGCGGAGCGACTGAACCGGGAGTCGGGCCGACGGGCGGTTCGCCGGGCGGACGCTGCAACGGCGGTGGCGCGGCTTGGTTGCCGGAAAGTTGCTGCCGCTCTTTCAACCACGCCTGGTAGTCCGCGGGGCTGTCGACGACGAGCGAGCCTTTCATGCCGTAATGGCCGAGGCCGCAAAGTTGCGCGCACACGATTTCGTAGGTGCCGATTTTGACCGGCTTGAACCACATCGGGATGATCTCGCCCGGAATCGCATCCTGCGCGATGCGCATCGCGGGGATGTCGAGATCGTGGATCACATCCTTGGACGAAACGTCGATGATGATGTCGCGATCGACCGGGACGTGCAGTTCGCCCAACGCCACGAGGTCGTCCTTACCCGCAGGATCGGTCGGGTCGAGGCCTAACGGATTCGAGTTTGTGATCAGGTCGGCGCTGCGCCGGCCGAAAACGCCGTCTGGCCCGGGAAGGTGGAAGTTCCAACTGAATTGCTGGCCGATCGCGGCGACGTGAATCGCATCTTTATCCGGTGGAAAGGCGTTGACTCGTTTCGCCCAAAGCGGAACGGCGAAGCCGATGAGGAGCACCGCTTCGATCAGGACGACGGCAAATTCCAAGTGGGTCGAGATGCCGCTGGTGACGCCTTCGTGGCTCGCGACCGGGTTGCGGCCTTTCCGAAAACGGATGAGGACGAAAATAAAAAACGCCGACCAGCCGAGGAAAAGCGCGCCCATGAACCAGTGCGCGAATTCGATGATCTGATCGATCTGGTAGCCGTGCTGCGAAGCGTTCGGCGGCTGGCCGAGAAATTCGTTGATCAGCGCGAGACTAGTCATATTGCGCGAGATCTTCGTCGATTAATTGCTGGTGCGGCTGAAGCGGGATGGTCGCATGCCGCCAGAGATGAACACCGAAGGCGCTGACGCCGCCGAGCACAGTGCCGATGGCGCCGATCATGACCCAGATCGCGATCGCCATGTTCGCGTTCGTTTTCGATCCAATGCCCGCCATGCAGGTCGCGCAGGCGAAAGCGTGACTGATCGGCGATGCGAGGACGACCGCGAGCATTGCGAGTAATTTTTTCTTCATCAAATCAAACGAAGCCGTTTCATTTTTCGCCAAAACCAGCAGCCGTAAATGATGAGCGCGATCGCGGCGACGAACGAGCAGATCGCGCCGAGAAGATACGAATGCGTCTCAGGCGTGAGGCTGTTGACCCACAAACACCAGATGCCGCAACCGAACGCGAGCAGGGTCGAGAAGGTGATGAAAACGATGTGGAAACCTTTGAGCGACATTTAGTGAACGACCGGATCGTACCAGGCGAGGTAGGTCAGCCAGAAAAGTGCGAAGACGAAAATGCCGGTGAAAACGAGCACGCGGTAGATGAGTTTTTTCTCCGCGGAGAGATGCATGAAAATGTAGGCGACGAGTCCGGCCTTGAAAGCGGCGAGGAACATCGCGACGGCGATATTGGCCTTGCGCGAACCGAAATCGACGTAGGAAAGAAAAACCGTCAGCCCCGTGCAGAAAAGCAGCGTCGCGCCGACGAGCAGATAACCGCGGACGTGTTTGCTGACGTCGTGTTCGTTAGGCGCGAAAGCCTCGGTCTCGTGTTCGACCGGCGCAGTGGTTGGCGGGTTGTTCATCGTTTAAAGCAGATAAAAAAGCGGAAAGACGAAAATCCAAACCAGATCGACAAAATGCCAGAACAAACCCGCGACCTCAACCCGGTTCGCGAGATGCTCGGGATTTTGCCGGTAGGTTATCCCGCCAAAGAAAAACAGATAAGTGAACACGATCACGCCGCCGAGGACGTGCAAGCCGTGCAATCCGGTGATCGTAAAATAGGTCGCGAAATAAGTGTTGTGCGTCGGCAAAAACATCGTCGCGCGCTCCACATCGGCCTTCTCGATCGTCGCCATGTGCTCGGTCGGCGGCACGTAGAGAAAGTGCGGCCGGTCCATCTTCGGATCCGTCGGATCGGTGTAAACAGCATCGAGCCCGACTTTGTATTCCTTGATTTTCGGATCGTTGAGCGCGGCCTCGTTATGCAGATGGCCGGTGATCTCGACGCGCGGCGGGAGGCCTTCCGCGAGGAGATGCTTATTGCCGAGATATTTCTCGTACTTTTCCAGCGAGCTCGTCTTCAGGTAAGCGCCGAAGTGATCGTACTTTTGCGGCCATTCGTAGCCGAGTTTCACCACGAGAAAAAGGATGCCGCACAGAATCGTGCAGGCCATGTAAATCTTGTAGCGCGAATAGCGCCGCATCTTCAGCGCGGCCCACGCCAGCACCACCGTGACCGACGACAGAATGAGCACCGCGGTATTAAAAGTGCCGACCGGGACGTTAAGCAAACCGTGCGGCCAATAACCGGGCTCGGCGTCGAGCCGCAGGAAAATGTAGGAAGAAAATAACCCGCCGAAGAGCATCACTTCCGAGGCGAGAAAAAGCCAGATGCCGACCTTGGCGTTCCAAAGTCCGGTGTCCGGCCGGGCGGTGACTGTGTAGGGAATTTCCATGATTCGTTAGTCGTTAGGCATCGTTAGGCATTAATGCCCTAACGACATCGTCGGCTCCGGCATTGTCCGTTCGTTAGGCTGAATTGGCTCCGTCTGCATCGTGTAATCCTTTTCCCGGCCAGGCAGGCTGTATTCGTAAGGCCCACGGTAAACGACCGGCGCTTCGACGAAATTTCCATGCGGCGGCGGCGAGGGTGCGGTCCATTCCAGCGTCGTCGCTTCCCACGGATTGATCCCGACTTTTTCGCCGTGCCGGATGCTCCAGAAAAAATTAATGATGAACGGAATTTGCGCGAGCCCCATCGTCCAGGCCGCGATCGAAATCGGAATGTTCCAATGGAAACCGCTCAAGCCCCAAACTTTTTCCGAAGCGAGATTCCAGCCTTGTCCGCCGTCATACCAGCGCCGATGCATCCCGAGCATTCCCTGCAAAAACATCGGCAGAAAAATCGCGTTCAT
This sequence comes from Chthoniobacterales bacterium, assembly GCA_036490335.1. Lineage (GTDB taxonomy): Bacteria > Verrucomicrobiota > Verrucomicrobiia > Chthoniobacterales > UBA10450 > Palsa-1392. The sequence continues at coordinate 146,347 of DASXEB010000016.1, read as the reverse complement.
GCAGACGAGCGACGGCCAGAAATGCACCTTCCCCCAGAAATCGCTCATCTTTCGCCCGGTCGCCTTCGGGAACCAATAATAGATGCCGGCGAAAACGGCGAAGATCGTTCCCGGCGCGACGATGTAATGGAAATGCGCGATCACGTAATAGGTATCGTGCAGGTAAAGATCGGCCGAGTTAAACGCGAGCGGCAAACCCGTCAGGCCCCCGATTCCGAACATCGGCAGAAACGCCGTCGCGAAAAGCATCGGCACCGTAAATCGAATCGAGCCGCCCCAAAGCGAAATGAAAAACGCGCTCAAAATAATGACTGACGGAATCGAAATGATCATCGTCGTGGTTTGGAAAAACGCGCTCACATACGTGCCCATGCCGGTGAGCCACATGTGATGCGCCCAGACGATGAAGGACAAAAATCCGAGCACGAGCACGGAGAGGACGAGCGATTTGTAACCCCAGAGCGGCTTGCGCGTGTTGTTCGCGAGGACTTCCGCGACGATGCCCATGCCGGGCAAAATCAAAACGTAAACTTCCGGGTGGCCGAGGAACCAGAACAAGTGCTGCCACAAAAGCGGACTGCCGCCGCCGCTGATCGAGACCGCGGCACCATTCACGACGAGGCCGGCCGGCAAAAAGAAACTCGTGCCCGCGATCCGATCCATCAGTTGCATCACGATGGCCGATTCGAGCGGTGGAAACGCGAGGAGCAACAAAAACGCGGTCACAAATTGCGCCCAAACGAAAAACGGCAGCCGCATCCAGGTCATGCCTTTTGCGCGGAGCTGGATGATCGTCGCGATAAAATTGACCGCGCCTAACAATGACGACGTGATCAAGAGAATGAACGCGATCAGCCACATCGTCTGGCCGTTAAAAATGATGTGATAGGTCGGCCCTTTGTCCGCGATATCGGAGAGCGGCGTGTAGGACGTCCAGCCGCCTTTGGCCGCGCCGCCCGGCACGAAGAAGCTCGCGAACATGATGCAGCCACCAACGAAAAAGGCCTGGTAACTCGCCATGTTGATCTTCGGAAAGGTCATATCCGGCGCGCCGATTTGCAGCGGCACGACGAAATTTCCGAAGGCCGCAAACGCCACCGGCACGATTCCGAGGAAGATCATGATCGTGCCGTGCATCGCGCCTAACGAGTTGTAAAACTCCGGCGTCATCACCCCGTTCGTCATCGCGCCCGGGCCGAGCACATTCTCGAGCAGCGTGCCAATCACGGGCAATCGCGTTCCGGGAAACGCGAGCTGCCAGCGCATCAGCATCATCAGGCAAAAACCGAAGAACAAAAAAATCAGCCCGCTGATTCCGTATTGAATCCCGATCACCTTGTGATCCGTCGAGATGATGTATTTCCGCCAGAACGGCAGCTCGTGATGATCATGCTCCGCGTGCGCGTGCGAATCGTGCGGGTCGTGAAGAGCGGCGGAAGAAGAAGCGTCCATAATCGATTGCGATTGATACTCAGTATGCGGCGGAATTTTTCAAGCGGAAAGCCCGTTAAATTTCATTTTTCGCCGAATCTTTTCCGAAACTCTCCTGCCCCGACCGGCAACTGCATCGCCTCAAATCCGCGCCTAACGAGTAAAGGACTCCCTCTGTTCACGAACTAAAGACGCCTTGAAACCGGCCGCCCGCCGTTGATTTCCGTCTTATTTTCCGTCCCGACAATTCTTCCCGCGACGGAAAGGGTTCACTGCGGCGGCGGGAGATGGAGGAGGCCGTAGAGGAGATGTTGGGCGGAGGCGGGGAGAGCGAAGTCGGCGATCAATTTCGCGTTCAGGACGATGATGACGATGGTGGTGAGCCAGCCAAGGATTTTAATCCAGGGCGGGTTGGCGAATTCGCCCATTTTTGCTTTTTCGCTCGTGAAACGCATGAGCGGCCAGACGGCAAAACCGAGCTGCATGCTGAGCACGACCTGGCTGATGATGAGGAGCGCGGTTGTCTTGCCCTCGCCGAAAATGCCGATCACGAGCACGGCCGGTATGAGCGCGAGCCCGCGAGTGATGATGCGCCGGAGCCAGGGCGCGATGCGGAAGTTGAGGAAACCTTCCATCACGATCTGGCCCGCGAGGGTGCCGGTAAGGGTGGAATTTTGGCCGGAAGCGAGAAGGGCGACGGCGAAAAGTCCGCTCGCCACGCCGACCCCGAGGACCGGGCTGAGAAGGCGATACGCGTCCTGGATTTCCGCGACGTCGGCGTGCCCCGACCAGTGAAAGGCCGCTGCTGCGAGGATGAGAATGGCGGCGTTGATGAGGAGCGCGAACATGAGCGCGGCCCCGGAATCGATCGAGGCGAAGCGGACGGCTTCGCGCTTGCCCGCGGCGGTCTCAGCGTAACGCCGCGTCTGCACGATGGAGGAGTGAAGGTAGAGGTTGTGCGGCATGACGGTGGCGCCAAGGATGCCGATCGAGACGTAAAGCATGTCGCGGTTGACGATGATGTGCGCGCCCGGGACGAAGCCGGCCAGGATTCCGGGCAGGCTCGGTTTGGAAAAGATCAGCTCGGCCGCGAAGCAAGCGCCGATGGTCGCGATCAGCGCGATGACGAGCGCTTCTATATAACGAAAGCCTTTGTGCTGGAGATAAAGAACCGCGAAAACGTCGAGGGCGGTGATGCAGCAGCCCCAGACGAGCGGGATTCCAAAGAGAAGTTGCAGGCCGATGGCCGAGCCGACCACTTCCGCGAGGTCGCAGGCCGCGATCCCGATCTCGGCCAGCACCCAGAGAAACCAAACGGTCGGCCGCGAATAATGGTCGCGGCAGGCCTGGGCGAGGTCGCGTCCGGTGGCGACGCCGAGTTTGATGCTGAGGTGCTGGAGGAGGATGGCCATGAAGTTTGAGATCATGACGATGGAGAGAAGGGCGTAGCCGAAACTCGCCCCGCCCGCCAGGTCGGTCGCCCAGTTCCCCGGGTCCATGTAACCGACCGCGACGAGGAAGCCGGGGCCGGAATAGGCGATGAGCTTGCGCCAGAAGGAAGGGCCGCGAGGGATGGCGATGCTGCGGTAAACGTCCGGGAGGGAAAACCCGGAGGTGGCCCGCCGCCAGGCGGGCAGGGCGACGGGCGCGGGCGTGATGGTCTGCGGCGCGCCCTGGTTCACGATTGCGCAAATTGCGGGGCGGAGGCCGATCCAGCCGTGTTTTCATGTTGTGGCCGGAGTTCCATAATGTAGCCAATGCTACATTTGGATTGAGGCGGCGTCAAATCAGTTTTTGCGCGCCGGCCCGGCCAGAATCAGGCGGACGAACTGGAGGAGGGCGCCGAGGAGTTGAAAAACAATCGCGACAAAGAAGTAGCGGAAGCGCCCGGCGAAAATCGCGTTGTAGAATTGGAGGAGCGTGACCGCGGCGCCGAGGAAAAAAAGCGGATAAAAAAGAAGCCGCGCCGTCCGGTCCGCTTGCAGTTCCGGCGCCGGAATGGCCCGTCCCGCGCGCACGGTGAGCGCGGCGAAGAGGAGAAGAAACGGCCCGGCGATGCCGCTGCACCAGCGCCAGATCGCGACCGGCGCCGGCTCGGCCGCGAGGAGTAAAATCGCGAGGAGGGCAAGCGCAAGCGGGATGACGGAGTTTGCCAGCAAGAGCCAGAGACGAAAGCGGTCGATCGCGGCCCAGCGATGGAGCGATTCGGTGCGAAAGACGACGACGACCCCGGCAAATCCGGCGAGGGCGACGGCGATCTGTGCGACGGTGCTGAGCGCTTCGGCCGGTTCCATGGTTCTCTTTCTGCACCAAAGGCGTCGCGATTGCGAGCCGCGCGTCGTGAGCGAGACTGTGCGGATGAACGAACCCGCTTCCGCCACCGCCGAGCAGACGCTCTGGACCGGCTCGGTCTCGAATTTTCATTACGCCGGCAAATGGGTGCTCGTGCTCATCCTACTCGCAATCGCGGGGGCAAGTTTTCTGCTCGCGCTGCCGAATTACGCGGAGATTCTGTGGGGCGGGAGAGCCGCGCTCGTCATCGTCGCGCTACTCATCGCCGGCTGGATTCAACTCGATCGCAGCCGGCGAAAATACACGGTCACGAATCGGCGGGTCAGCGTCGAGTTCGGAATCGTCAGCCGCACTTCCAACGAAGTTCGGTTGCAGGATATTCGCAGCATCAACCTCCGCCGGCACGGACTGAGTGGCCTTTTCGGCATCGGGACGGTGGAGTTCTCTTCCGCCGCGACCGACGACGCCGACGTTATCTTCTGGAACATCGCCGGCGCCGAAAAAGTGCGCGATCTCGTCCGCTCGCTGCAAACCTGACCCGCACCGAGCGCCCCTGGCCGGCCGAAAAAGAGCTTGCGCGTTGCGCCTTTCCCGTTACCTTCCGCGTTCCTTTTATGGCCAAGACTTCCTGGATTAATCGCAACGAGCGCAAGCGCAAAACGGTGCAGAAATACGCCGCCCAGCGCGCCGAGCTGAAGGCGAAGAAGGATTACATCGGCCTCTCGCAACTGCCCCGCGACGCGAGCCCGACCCGGGTCGTCAATCGCTGCCAGGTGAGCGGCCGGCGGCGGGCGTTTATCCGCCGGTTCAAGGTTTCCCGGCTCACCTTTCGCGAGCTGGCTTCGCAGGGTCTGATCCCGGGCGTGACGAAATCGAGCTGGTAGCTTGATCGTCGCCGCCGGATCACGCGGGGCGCGACGTTTCGCGCCCGGACGATGAATTTGTTTTTCCATTTCGCCGCCTTTGCCAGTCTGGCCGAAGGCGTCGCCACGCATTGGGATTCGCCCGAGATTCTGCTCGGCAAACTGCTCGCGATCGCCGCGCTCGTCGCGCTCAACGGTTTCTTTGTCGCGGCGGAATATTCCATCATCAAGGTGCGCAGCAGTCAGCTCGAAACTCTGATCGACGAAGGCAATACCCGCGCGGCTCTCGCCCGGCACGTGCGGACGCATCTTGACTCCTATCTTTCCGCGACGCAGCTCGGGGTCACGCTCGCGAGCCTCGGTCTCGGCTGGGCGGGCGAACAATTTCTGGCGACAATTTTTCAGCCGCTCTTCGCGCTCGCGAACGTTCACTCCGTCGCGGTCGTGACGACGGTGTCGGTTGTGATCGCGTTTCTCGGGATCACGTTTCTGCACATCGTTTTCGGAGAGCTGGCGCCGAAATATTTCGCGATCTCGAATCCGTTGCCGGTTTCACTTATACTCGTTAGGCCGCTGACTCTCTTTCATCTTGTTTTCCGGCCCTTCATCTGGCTGCTGAACAATTCTTCGAACTTTTTCCTGCAAAAAATTCTGCGGCTCAAACCGCTCAGCGGCTCCGAACTCGCGCACAGCGAAGAGGAGCTGCGGCTGATTTTCGATCAAAGCGAAAAGTCGGACGAGGTTTCCTCGATCGGTCGCGACATTCTGGTCAACGCGCTCGACATGCGCCGCCGCGTCGTGCGCGATATCATGACGCCGCGCGGCGAAGTCTTGTATCTCGATGTCGAGGAAGGCTTCGATGCCAATGTCGCGAAGGCGCTCGCCTCAAGGCACACGCGTTTTCCTTTGTGCCGCGGGCATCTCGACGACGCGCTCGGTCTGATTCACATCAAGGAGCTCATCCCGCTGATGCGCGATCCGCATCCCGATCTGATGCGAATCAAGCGCGAGCTGATTCCGGTTCCCGAAATGATGTCGCTGGAGAAGCTGCTCAATCTTTTTCTCGTTAGGCACGCCCACCTCGCGATCGTGGTCGATGAATATGGTGGCACGGTCGGGATGGTGACGATGGAAAACATTCTCGAAGAGCTGGTCGGCGACATTCAGGATGAGTTCGACACCGAGCGTGCGGAATTCCGCAAGATTAACGACAACGAGTTCGTGGTCGATGGAACGCTCGGCCTTTACGAGCTGAGCGATCTCGCCGGGCTCGAGCTGGAAAATGCCGACGTGAGCACGATCGGCGGTTACGTCACGCATTTGCTCGGCCATTTGCCGAAGCAAGGCGAGCAGGTGCGGATCGAAGATTATCTCATCACCGTCACGCAGGCGGACGGGCGGCGCGTCGGACAACTCCACTTCCAGAAACGGCCGAAAGAAGAAACCGCGCTCGAATCGCGGTCTGGCATCGCCTAACGAGTAAAGGACTTAAAGCAGGCTGAAATCGGCGACGACGTTGACCGAACCGGCGGTCGCCTTGCCATTTTCAAAGCCGTGGGTGAATTGCGCGCCTTCAATCGCGCGCTCGAGCAGGTGGCCGAGGCCGCTTCCTTTCGGATGTTCGCCCACGATCTTCGTGCTCTTGACCACACCTTTTTCATCAACGTTCACGACCACCTCGGCCTGCCCGTCGACCGGAAAATTGTGCGGAATCTGGCGAATCACCCGCGCCGCCGCACGCCGCAACCCTCCGATCAATTGCGGCTGAATGTAGTTCGTCATTTTGCCGACGCGGTCGCGCTCCTCTGTACCTAACGAGACGACGATGACTGGCGCAGCATTCTCGTGCCAGAAGAAAACCGTCCCGCCGACATAAGCCGGGACCGCGCGCCCATCGACCGTCGCCGGCTGGAAGCGTCCCCAGTCCAGCGCGCTTTGTACTGCGGTCCGGAAAGCCTTGTCGTTGCCGACCACGCCGTAGGTCGTCTCGACCGTGCCGCGCTCGCTGACGTCGCAGTAGAATTGCACGACGCTGTCGTGTTTCGCGAGCGCCGGATCTTTCGGAAAATGCAGGTAGTGGGTGATTGAATCAGGGCCGTTCTGGACGATCGCCGGAGTGATCTCGCCCGTGAGCGGGGGTGCCGCGACCGGAACAATCGCCGAGCTTGCAGCCGACGCGACGGGCAAGGCCGCAGGCGTGGGCGTTGCCGCGGCAGGCGCGGTTTCATTTTTTTTCCCGCAACCACTGAAGACGAGGACCGCCAGGGCCGCCGCAGAAAGGACGAGCGTGCCTCGACCAACGAAGAATTTTTCCATGTCGAACTCGATGGGACGTAACCTCTGCGCTCGGATTACGCAAGTGGGCCGCGGCTTCGCGCCAAAAAAATTACTACCCAAGCGCGCGAATTGGCCTGAGATTATGCGATGGCATACGAACTACCCAAATTACCCTACCCGAACAATGCGCTCGAGCCTCACATCGACGCGCAGACGATGGAGATTCATCACGACAAACATCACCAAGCTTACATCACGAACCTGAACAAGGCGCTCGAAAGCAAGCCGGAACTTGCCGGCAAACCGATCGAGGATTTGATCGGCAATCTCGACGCCGTGCCGGAAGATATTCGCACCGCCGTGCGCAACAACGGCGGCGGCCACGCCAACCATTCCTTCTTCTGGAAAATCATGGGACCAAACGGTGGCGGCGAGCCGGTCGGAAAACTGGCCGACGACATCAAGGCGACGTTCGGCAGTTTCGACGCGTTCAAGGAGAAGCTCGCCGACGCCGGGGCGAAACGTTTCGGCAGCGGCTGGGCCTGGCTGATTAAAAACAAAAGCGGAAAACTCGAGGTCGTCTCGACCGCGAACCAGGACAGTCCGCTGATGGACGGTAACAAGCCCATCCTCGGGGTCGACGTCTGGGAACATGCCTATTACCTCAAATATCAGAATCGGCGCCCCGATTATCTCAAGGCGTGGTGGAACACCGTGAACTGGGGCGAAGTCTCGAAGCGCTACGAAAGCTAGCCTAACCTAACGAGCAAAGGACTAACTCGAAAGGGCGCGTCGAAAAGGGCGCGCCTTTTCTTTAGGCGAAAAGTGGAAGGGCGCCTCGTTTCCGAAAGCGCCCTTCATTTTCGACGGCGATAAGCCGAATTCTGTTCGGCCGATTGCTCGGCCGCGATGATCATTTATCTCGACCGGCGCTCCGCGAACGGAACGCCGCCCGCCCGCGGCACTCGCGTGCCGCGTGATGCGACGATACCCGAGGAGTTATCGGACCGGCTGCCCATCCTCTGTTTTGTCTTGCACCGCATGGGGTTTTTCCTGCCTCGGCGCTTGCGCGTCGAGCGGTGAGCTCTTACCTCGCCTTTTCACCTTTGCCTAACGAGTGACTTGCGCCGCCCGTTCGGCCGTATTTTTTCTGTGACACTGTCCATCGCTTGTCCCTTGCGAGAAAAGCGTCCGCGCATTTTGCGCGGCATGCTGCCGTTTGGTGTTCGGACTTTCCTCCCGGCCGCAAAATTGGAGCCGGGCGATCATCTGCCGTCGCATCAAGGTAGCACGTTTGCCTTCTTCGGAAAAGTCGCTCGTGTGCAATCGCAATTGCGGACGATTCGCCTAACGAGTAAAGGACTGTTTTGTATTTCTCCACGGCCGCTTGAAGCGTAACGGATCGTCGCTTTCCGACCATCCATTTTAATCTCTCAAGTCCGATCGGATTTTGATCACGCGGTGGATGTGGCCCGTTCCTCCAGCCACAATATTCGGTATCGGCTTGGAAACGCGGTCGCTAAATCTAGCGGATAATGCCCGCAAAAACCTGCAGATAATTAGTTGTTCAAAACGCTATCCTGGCCTATCTTTTTGGGCGCGGTTAGCGCGCGTTTTCTATGCTCCAATCCAACGACGAATCCGCTCCCCCGAGCAGCCCCGCCGGAATCAGCGACACGCAGAAATATAACGCCGCTCAAATCGACAAACTCGAAGGTCTCGAGGCCGTGCGTAAACGGCCCGGCATGTATATCGGCGACCCCGACGAGCGCGGCTTGCACCACTGCGTTTTCGAAGTGCTCGATAACTCGATTGACGAACATCTCGCCGGCTATTGCGGCAAGATCGATGTCGCCGTTCATGTCGATGGCTCCGTTTCGGTGCGCGACAATGGCCGCGGTATTCCCGTCGATATGCATCCGAAGTTCAAGATGCCGGCGGTCGAGTTAGTCCTGACGAATCTGCATGCCGGCGGAAAGTTTGGCCAGGGCGCCTACAAATATTCCGGCGGCCTGCACGGCGTCGGCGCGAAATGCGTCAACGCATTGTCGGATTGGTTCAAGGTCGAAGTCTCGCGCGACGCGAAAGTCTATCACATGGCTTTCGAGCGCGGGAAGACGACGGAAAAACTAAGTGTCATCGGCGAGCTGAAAAGCAAGAAGACAACCGGAACGCTGATAACTTTCCTCCCTGACCCGACCATCTTCACGATCACGACTGAGTTTAAGTTTGATCGGTTGGCGAGCCGATTGCGCGAGCTCGCCTTTCTTAATCCGGGGTTGGAAATCAACCTGACCGATGAGCGGACCGAGCCGGCCCGCAAGGAACTGTTTTTCTACAAGCACGGCATTGAAGAATTTGTCCGACAGTTAGGCGAGAACAAGAATGTCATTCATCCCAAGCCGGTCGTGATCTCGCGGCAGCGCGACGAAGTTTTCGTCGACGTCGTCTTACAATATAACGACAGTTACAACGATCAGATCCTGCCTTTCGCTAACTCCATTCCCAACCCGGATGGTGGGACTCATCTGACCGGCTTTCGCACTGCCCTGACCAAGGCGGTCAATCAATACGCGCGTAGTAACAGTCTCGTAAAAGAGAAGGACCCGGCCATTTCCGGCGAGGACGTCCGGGAAGGTTTGGTCTGCGTCTTGAGCCTCAAACTTCCCAACCCGCGCTTCGAATCACAAACCAAAGTGAAGCTCGTCAACACCGAGATCGACGGCATCGTCAACTCTGTCGTGTATGACGGCTTGATGACTTACTTCGATCAAAACCCGCCAATCGCGAAACGAATTTTCGACAAGGTCCTGACCGCCGCGCGCGCGCGCGAAGCCGCGCGGAAAGCGCGCGAAACAATTCGCAAAGGCGCGCTGACGGGCGGCGGTTTGCCCGGCAAGCTGGCTGATTGTTCGGAGCGAGATCCCGATCTTACCGAGTTATACATTGTCGAGGGCGATTCAGCCGGCGGCTCCGCCAAACAGGGACGCGATCGTCGTTACCAGGCGATCCTTCCGATTCGCGGCAAGCTCATCAATGTCGAAAAAGCGCGCCTCGATCAGGCGCTAAAAAATACCGAGATCCAATCGATGATCACCGCGATTGGAACCGGCATTGGCAAGCCAAAGGAAGAAGCGACCACAAAAGAGGAAGGGACATTCGACATGTCGAAGCTTCGTTACGGGCGCATCATCATCATGACCGATGCGGACGTCGATGGCTCGCACATTCGGGTCTTACTCCTCACCTTTTTCTACCGGCAAATGACCGAGCTGGTCCGCGCGGGCAAAATCTACATTGCCCAGCCGCCGCTCTACCAGATCAAGCGGAAGAAGCGCGAAGAATACGTTGATGACGACGTGCAGTTAAACAAAATCCTTATCTCGTTAGGCGCGGAAGACGTCCGTCTCAAGACGATCGCCGACGGCAAGGAATTGAGCACAGCCCAACTCAAAGACATTCTCGAGCAACTCGAGAAGCTGGCCAAAGTCAGTGAGTCAGTTCGACGTCACGGCGGCGACTTTGAAGAGTTACTCACTCACCGCGAGCCGAAAACCGGCAAGCTGCCTGCCTATCTCGTCAAAGTGCGCGACGGCAATGAGGAGTCTGTCCATTACTTTAACGACGAGCGCGCCGTCCGGCACTTTCACGAGGAAAACCTCGACCTGAGTTTGTTCGACGTAGAGATTGGTCAGGACTTACTCCCACTGACTACCGCGCCGAAGACAAATGGCAACCGGCGGCGCGGGACCTTGGTTGAGTTACACGAATCGACGACGGTGCAGAAACTCATCCAGGAGTTGGCGCGAAAAGGTCTGCAATTGAGTCATTACTCCGCCGCCGACAAACCTATCTTCGAGTTAGTCGAAGGCGAAGGCGATCGCGCGGTCAGTCATCCGCTTTTTTCCATCCCGGAAATTCTGGCCAAGATCATGGAGATCGGTCGTCGCGGCGTGCAGATCAAACGTTTCAAGGGTCTTGGGGAAATGAATGCAAAAGAGTTATTCAACACCACGATGGACCCGGAGAAACGCAAGCTCCTTAAGGTCGATCTAAATGACGATAACGCTGTCGATGCGGACAAGATGTTTTCGAAACTGATGGGTGACGTGGTCGAGCCGCGCCGCCAGTACATTGAGGACAATGCGCTCAACGTTCGTAACCTCGACGTCTAACTCTCGTGTATAATCCGAACGAAAAGATCGAACCGATCAACGTTGCCGACGAGGTATCGAGGTCATTCCTTGATTACTCGATGTCAGTTATCATCTCGCGCGCGCTGCCCGACGCGCGGGATGGATTAAAGCCATCGCAGCGTCGCATCCTTTATGCGATGCACGACCTCTCACTCTTTCCGAATCGTCAGCATCGTAAGTGCGCGAAGATCTGCGGTGACACGAGCGGTAACTATCACCCGCACGGCGAAGCAGTCATCTATCCTACCTTGGTTCACATGGCTCAACCATGGGCGATGCGTGAGACTCTTGTCGATGGTCAGGGTAACTTCGGGTCCGTCGAAGGTGACCCTCCCGCGGCCATGCGTTACACCGAAGCGCGCATGACTCATCTCGGCGCGGCGCTCATGACGGACATGGAGAAGGACACCGTCGATTTCGTGCCTAACTACGATGAGACTCGCACGGAACCAACTGTTTTTCCCGCGGCATTTCCTAACTTACTCGTCAACGGCGGAACCGGAATTGCCGTCGGAATGGCGACTAACATCCCGCCTCATAACCTCGGCGAAGTTATAAATGGCGTCTGCGCTCAGATCGATAACCCGGAGATAACTGTCGACGAGTTGATGACTCACGTGAAAGGTCCCGACTTTCCGACCGGCTGCGCAATCTGCGGCATCGCGGGCGTGCGGCTATACATCGAGACTGGTCGTGGAAGCATGAAAGTCCGCGGCAAGGCCGGCGTGGAAGAGTTAAAGGGCAACCGCGAGCAGATAGTTATAACCGAGATACCTTATAACGTGAATCGCGCGACCCTCGTCGAGCGCATCGCCGAATTAGTCAATGAGAAGGTCCTAAGTGACATCACCGCGATCCGAGATGAGTCGGATGAGAACACGCGAGTAGTTATCGAGTTGAAGAGGGACGCACTGCCCAAGGTTGTCATCAACAATCTCTACAAGCATACCGCGATGGAGTCATCGTTCGCGGTCAACATGCTCGCAATCGATCATGGCAAACCGAAGCTATTGCCGCTTAAAGCAGCGAACCAGGCGTTTATCGAACACCGCCGCGAAGTCGTCCTTCGCCGCACTCGTTTCGAGTTACGCAAGGCCGAGGAACGCGCTGAGACTCTCGAAGGTTATCTTATCGCTCTGGCTAACCTCGATGAGTTCATCCGTATCATTCGCGGCTCCGCGAATCGCGAGGAAGCGCGCGTAAAGTTACTTGCCTTCGAGTTTTCCCGCCGCCAAGTCGAGCAGATTGGCGTTCTTATTCGCAGTGAAGCGCGACTGACGGAAGGTCGCTATGCCTTTAGCGAACATCAGGCCAATCAAATCCTCGATCTTCGCCTTTATCAACTGACCGGTCTTGAGCGCGACAAGATAACTAACGAATATAAGACCCTAATCGATACGATAAAGGATTTGCGCGATATTCTCGCGAAGGAAGTGCGCGTTTTCGAGATCATCAAGAAGGAGCTGCGTGAGATTCAACAAAAATACGCCGGCCCGCGACTGACTCAGCTCGTTCCCGACGAAGGTGAGATCAACATGGAAGATCTGATCGCGAATGAAGGTTGCATCATCAGTATAACTCATGGCGGCTTTATCAAGCGGACGGCGGTGAGTGCTTTTCGCGCGCAGCGGCGCGGGGGCAAGGGAGTTATCGGCATGACGACGCGCGAGGGCGCGACCCAGGAGGATGAAGGCGATTTCGTGCAGCATCTTTTTACCGCCACGACTCATGACTATCTGATGTTTTTCACCGAGTCCGGCCGGACTTATGTCGAGAAAGTCTACGAGATACCGGAGATGAGCCGCTCCTCGAAAGGGCGTTCAATTGCCAACCTGCTCGAGTTGCGCGCGGGCGAGAAAATCGCCGCGACCATTCGCATCCAATCGAAGAGCAGTGGGACCGGCGCAAACCAGGTCGATGAGACATGGGACGAAAATCAGCACATCGTCTTTGCGACGCGGTCGGGCATCGTGAAGAAATCGAACCTCGGCAGTTTCGGCAACGTGCGCAAAGGCGGCATTATCGCGATCCAGATTGAGGAGGACGATTGTCTGATCGATGCGGTGCTGACAAACGGCGATAACGAGATCGTGCTCATAACGCGGGAGGGAATGAGTCTGCGTTTCCATGAAGACCAGCTGCGCGATCAGGGGCGAAACACGGTGGGCGTTTGGGGGATTCGTCCCGACAAAGGCGATCACATCGTCGCGATCTCGCTCGTGAATAACGATTCCATGCTGCTTGTCGCGGGCGAAAACGGGATTGGGAAACGCACTGCTTTCGACGCTTATCGACGGCAGAAACGCGGCGGCAAAGGCATCATCACGATGAAGACCGGCGATAAAACTGGTCGCGTCGTGGGCGCGCTGACGGTGACTGAGGCGGATGAGCTCATGCTTATCACAACCAAAGGTCAGATGGTTCGAACCCGCGTCGCGGAAATCCGCGCCGTCGGCCGAAACACGATGGGCGTAAAACTGATGAACCTGAAGAGCGGCGAAAAGCTCCAGGCGATTGCGCCGGTCGTCAGCCAGGAAAGCGAAGCGACCGAAGAAGCGACCGTCTAAGGCCGCGCGAGCCCGATCCGCTGCGAAAGGAAAACGCAGGCCTCCCTTTTTGCCTAACGAGTCTAAGTGGACTAGTTACCGGTACTTTGCCGGGTCACGGTCGTGCTCGTCTGAGTCGGCGTGCGCGTGACTGCGGAATCTGTCGTCGTCGTTGTTGTCGACGCGGCCGGCTCTTTCACCACTGTGGTGCAGGACGCAAGCAGCATTCCACAAAGCGGGATCACCAGAACTAACAAGGATAGCTTTTTCATATGGTTGGATACTACAATGCCGATTCGCGACAAATCCGCCCCGTGGATGGATGCGAAGGCGACTTTTTTCAGGCGCGCGCGATCGGCACTTCGCGGCCGTTGCTGCTTGAAACGTAAATCGCGTCGAGCATTTCCATCAGGTAAAGCGCCTGTTCCGCGCTGTTGACTGGCGCGGCGCTGCCACGGATCGACTCGACGAAATTTCTCATCTGTAGCTCGAACGGATTTTCGGTCGTAGCGGGAATCAGTTCCTGGTCAACGAGCTTGCCGTCGTCGTCGCGAAAAAGCGTCAACGGTTTCAACCTGATCGTCGCGCGACTTCCATAAACGGTGCAGTTATTCAGCTCGCGGCCGAAGACCAGGCCCTGCGGAATTTCATCGGTGAGATTCCCGGCCCACGATGTCTTGAGTTGGACGACCGCGTCATTCTCAAAACGGATGAAGGCGAAGGCCGCGTCTTCGACGTCGAAGACCGGTGACGTCACGAGCTGCGGAAAATTGCGAAAGACCGCGGCCGTGACCGAAATCGGCCGCGGCGTTCCCATCAAATACCAGGCCGAGTCGAGCGCGTGAATGCCGATGTCGATAAGCGCGCCGCCGCCCGAGCGTTTTTTTTCCGTGAACCAGCCGCCAATGCCCGATGGGATTCCGCGCGAGCGCACCCAGACGGCTTCGGCAAAATAAATTTTGCCGAGCTCGCCGTGCGCCACGATCTCGCGCGCGAGGCGCATCGCCGGTGCGAAACGAAATTGTCGGCTGAAAAAATAAATCCGACCTTGTTGTTTCGCCTCTGTCTGGAGAATGCGCATCTCGGCGCCATTCAGTGTCGGAGGCTTCTCGCAAAGCACATGCTTGCCTGCGCGCAAAGCCGCGAGTGCCGCCGGGAAATGCAGATGATTCGGCAAACAAATGATGACTCCGTCGATCTTGTCGTCGCCTAACAATGATTCGTAGTCGGAATAAACTTGTTCCGGCTGAAAGAGCGCGCGAAATTCCGCTACTCGCGTTTCGTTAGACTCGGCCAGCGCTTGCAAGCGCGCGCCTGCGATCGCGCAAATCGCCCTCGCGTGTTGTTGTCCCGGCCAGCCGGCGCCGATGACGCCGAGTCGAACTTCGTCGTTCACGAGGGATAACTCAGTCGGCTGGTTTTGCGCGAAGTTTTTTCAACTCCGATCGCTTTCGTTTTGTCTCCAGAATTTTTCTCTTCAATCGCGGCGGGCGCGGAGATTTTCGACGGCGTTCCTTCGCCGCAGTTGCGCGTTTGCGCGCGCGCGCAGTTTCTTCGCGTCGCTCGACCGCGTCGAGCAAACGTTCGAGCGCGAGCGCCCGATTTTGCGATTGCGATCGCGAATCCTGCGCCGTCACACTGATGCCGGTCGGCCCGTGCCGAAGTGTGACTGCGGTCGCCACCTTGTTGACGTTTTGACCGCCGGGGCCGCTCGCGCGCGTAAAAATTTCCTCGAGATCGCGACGCTCGATCCCGAGCCGGCGCATGCGCTCGTTCTCCTTCATTCGTTAGGCAAATCGATCGTTAGGGAAGTCTGCCGATGGCCGGACTCGAACCGGCACGGGCCGTTAAAGCCCAACGGATTTTAAGTCCGTTGCGTCTGCCATTTCGCCACATCGGCGCGCTGCCTAATCTTCGGCGCGGGCGCGCGCGGTGGTCAATGCGTTTTCCCTTCGATTTCATCGGCGAGCGCGTCGGCCTGATAAACCTGGCGCAGCGCGGTCAGGATGGCGGCGGAATCGACCGAGACGGCGCGCGCCTGTTTGTCCTCGTAAACATAATCGAGCACGAGCGACTGGATGTTGCCGTCAAAAATGATGCCGACAAATTCGCCCTCTCGGTTGACGACCGGGCTGCCGCTGTTGCCGCCGATGATGTCGGCGTCGCAAACGAAGTCGAAGTTTGTGCCTAACGAGAGTGAGTCTTTACGTTGCACCCACCGCGTTGGGAGGTCGAACGGCGGCTTATCGTCATGCTCGGCCGAGCGCTGGTAAAGGCCGGAGAAATTCGTGAACGCCGGAATCTGTTTTCCATTTTCCTCATAGCCGCGCACCGTTCCGTAGGCGAGGCGCAGAGTGAAGGTCGCATCGGGATAATCGTTCGCGCCTTCGATCGCGAAACGGGCCTTCGCGATCTGCGCGTAAGCCTGTTGTTTGGTCTCGTCGTTCGTCTCGAAAACCTTGCGGGCGGCGCGCGCGGTCGGGTCGATCAACATCGCGAGCTCGATCATCGGATCGTTCGCCGCTTTGAGCGCGGCGCTGTCGCCGGCGTAAAGTTTCTTGCGAAAATCCACGTCCTTGAGTTTCGTCCCGGTGACTAATTCAACCGCGCGATCGTGCGGCGATTTGCCGGCGAGAACTTTTTTCACGAGCGCGTCCTCGGCGCCGAAGCGCGTCGCCAGATCGGTCAGCGAATCGGTCAACTCCAGCTCTTCGAGATCATCATAAATCGGCTCGGCGGAAAAAAGTTTCAGCTCGAGCGAGTCGCGCGAACTTTCGCGATAAGCCGGCAGCCGCCCGCCGTTCGGTTTCGTTTTTTCCTCGGCATTGCGCACGAGGATGCGCGCGTCGGTGAAAAGATCGCTGAAAAATCCGCGCGCGAATTCGCCGCGGCCTTCATAGTAGTCATACATCGGCGCGTTCTTGATGATCGCCGTCTGCGCAGTCTTGATTTTATCGTAGGCGCTGAGAGCGGACCTTGAAATCGCGTCCTTGCCCCCGCGTTCTTTCATTTCCGCGCGCAGCTTTTGTTCGTTGGTTTGGAGCTTTCCGAAAATTTCCGGATCGAGCAGACCGGCGAGCATTCCCTTGAGCGCCTTGCGACTGTTCTGCACCCCGAAGAGTTCGTCGCGAGCGCGGCGCGCGTTTTCCAAGGAGCGCTCGCTAAAGTTCGTTAGAGCAACTTCGCGGCGGAAGAGGAGATTGAGCCGCTGGGGAATCGCGCGGTCACGTGCGTCGGCGAGCTCGAAGGTGGTCAGCTCGCGATCGGTGCGCCCGGGATTTCCGCTGACGAAAACCAGGTCGCCTTCCTTCGCGCCGGCGGGATTAAATTTGAGAAAATTATCGATGTGCGCCGGTTTGCCGTTTTCGTAAACGCGAAAGAGACAGATATCGAGATCGAAGCGCGGATACTCGAAGTTGTCCGGGTCGCCGCCGTAAAACGCCGCCTGCTGCTCAGGCGCGAAAACAAGCCGAACATCCGTGTATCGCTTGTAACGATACAATTGGTAGGAACCACCCTCATAGAGAGTGACGACGTTGCTGCGCAGACCGGTCTTGTCTTTCGATTCCTTCTCGATTTGCGCGATGACCGAACGACGCGCGGCGAGCGCCGCCGCCGGATCCATGTTTGGTTTGATCGCGGCATTGACTCGCTGCGTGACATCCTCGGTCGACTCGAGAAGATTCAGTTCGAGGTCGAGCGCGCGCTGCTCTTCGGCTTGCGTCTTGGCGTAGAAACCTTCGCGCAAATAGTTGTGCTCGGAGCTGCTCAACTTCTGCAGGGTGTCGGCGCCGACGTGATGATTCGTGATGACAAGGCCGTCGCTCGAGATGAACGAGCCGCTCCCGCCGTTATTGAAGCGGACGCTCGATTTCTGAAGGTGATCGAGCCATTGCGGCGTGGGATCGAACTGATATTTTTGCTCGAGCTGTTTTGTCGGCGGATTATTGAAAAGCCACATCCCTTCATCGGCGCAAAGCGTGCCGAGGCCGCAGCCTAACGAGAGCAGAATCAGTAACGGTCGTGTTGCGATCATGGCCGCATTCTAGGGAATCCCTCGCGTTTGGCAAAGATATTGCGAGGCGCCGCTTATCGCGCGTCGGCGCGATCCCACGCGATGTTCGAGTCTTTTGCTCGTTAGGGAACTGGGGTTCTTTGCTCGTTAGGCGGCGATCCGGCGCTTGTTGCGCTTCACGAGCGACGAAGTCGAGCGGCTGGCACGCGTCCCGTTGCTCTTCGTCTTCACCGATTGGTTGCGCGCCAGGCTTTCCTGCAAAACTTTCACGAGATCGACGACATTGGTCGCGCGAGTCGCGGCAACTGGCGGCGCGGCCGATTCCTTGTGATTGGCTTTGAGTTCGATCATTTCCATGACCGCGTCGCGATACTCGTCGCGATATTTCTCCGGCTCCCACGGCACCGACATGCTCTCGATCAGGGTTTGCGCCATCTTCAATTCCCTGTCGTTGATTTCGCCGGTGACGCCGCGGCTTAGCTCCGACGGACTGAGAATTTCGCTCGCGAAATGCATCAGCTCGAGGACGAGAAACAGTCCGTCCGGCTTGACCGAGGCAAGGTGTTCGCGATTGCTGATCACAACTTTTGCGACGCCAATTTTGCCCGTCCCCGCGAGCGCCTTGTGCAAAAGCGCGTAAGCTTTTTCGCCGCCCTTTTGCGGCTCGAGAAAGTAAGGCTTGTAGAAAAATTTCGGATCGACCTGCTCGAGCTGGACGAAATCGGTGATGTCGATCGAGTGCGTCGATTCGATCCGGACTTTCTCGAAATCTTCCTCCTTTAAAACAATGTAACGCCCGCGCTCGTACTCGAAGCCTTTGACGATTTGATCGGCGCTGACTTCTTCCTGGTCGGCCTCGGCGACCTTCTTGTATTTGATCGGGCTAAGATCGGTCCGGCGCAGTTGCCGGAAGCTGAGTTTCTCCTCGCGAGTCGCCGGGTAAACCGCGACCGGAATGTAAACGAGACCGAAGCTGATACTGCCTTTCCAGATGGCGCGCATAATTGGACAAGCGAAGCACTTTACGTACGAGCAGGGCGCAAAGTCAATCAGACTAACGAGCGCTCGGTTCTTTGTTCGTTAGTCGCAGTCGGCCGCGAGTGTTTGAATAAAATCGCGCAGCTCGATCGCGGCGCGGGAAAGCTGGCGGTGCTTGTCCCAGATCAAGGCAATCGTTCGCGTCGGCTTCGGTTTGCCTAACGAACGATAACTGACCCGCGCCGAACGCTGCCGCGCCATTGCCGGGACCATGGAAATGCCAACCCCGGTCGCGACCAGCGCCTGCACGGTTTCCATCTGCGCGCTCCGGCAACTGATCTGCGGAGTGAAACCTTTCGCGTAGCAAAATTGCAGGCTTTGCGCGCCAAGGCAGTGCGTTTCGGCCATGAAAATAAATTTCTCTCGCGCCAGATCGGCGCCGGCAAGTTTCCGTTTCCGCAAAAGCGGATGCCGTTTCGGAAGCGCGAGCAAAAGCTCCTCGCTGAAAAGCGCACGCACCCGCACGCGCGGCGACGCGATCGGCAGGCTAACGAGCGCAAGGTCGATCTCGTGCTGCTCGAGCGCGCGCAAGGCGCGGTCGGTTGTTTCTTCGTGCACGATCGTCGCGACCGCGGGACAGCGCCGCGAAAAACCGCGAATGATTTTCGGCAAAAGATAAGGCGCGATCGTCGGCAGGGCGGAGAGGCCGACTTGGCCGCGCGGTTCGCCGGACGAGTCGCGCACTTCGCGCCGCGCTTCGTGCAGCTCGGCGATGACGCGAGCCGCGCGCCCGCGGAAAAGTTCGCCCGCGGCGGTCAGTGAAACGTGGCGCGCTTTTCTTTCGAAGAGACGTTCGCCGAGCTCGCCTTCCAGTTTCAGGATCTGCTGGCTCAGGGACGGCTGGGCGACGTGACAGGCTTCGGCCGCGCGGCTGAAATTGCCGGCTAGGGCGACAGCAAGGAAGTAGCGAAGCTGATGGATTTCCATAGGCAGTGCCTATCGATTGAATAGAAAGAACGTCTTTCTCACCTATCACGGATATCGCTAATTTGCGAGCCGAGAGAAGCGAAAAATTCGAAAAGGGATCTTATGCCGAAAATCAAAACGAAAAGAACCGATAGCGAGACAGGAAAAATCAAGGAGCTGGCGCCGGACATTTCCGAAATGGACGCAACGACGCTGACCTCGAATCAGGGCGTGCCGATCAACGACACGAACAACACGCTCAAAGCCGGCGAACGCGGTCCTTCCCTGCTCGAAGATTTTCTCATGCGGGAAAAGATCACGCATTTCGATCACGAACGGATCCCGGAGCGCGCCGTGCATGCGCGCGGCGTGGCGGCGCACGGTTACTTCCAATGTTACAAAGCTGTGCCCGACCTGACGAAAGCGGGTTTCCTGAATGATCCGTCGCGCAAGACTCCGGTCTTTCTCCGTTTCTCGACCGTCGCGGGCTCGCGCGGCTCGAGCGATCTAGCGCGCGACGTGCGCGGTTTCGCGATCAAGTTTTATACCGACGAAGGTATCTTCGACATGGTCGGCAACAACATTCCCGTCTTCTTTATTCAGGACGCGATCAAGTTTCCCGATCTCATCCACGCCGTAAAACCGGAGCCGCATAACGAAATCCCGCAGGCCGCTTCGGCGCACGACACCTTTTACGATTTCATTTCGCTCACGCCCGAGACATTTCACATGCTCATGTGGGTGATGTCGGATCGCGCGATTCCGCGGAGCCTGCGCATGATGGAAGGTTTCGGCATTCACACGTTCCGCTTCATCAACAAGGCGGGTAAGTCGCGCTTCGTGAAGTTTCATTTCAAGCCGAAGCTCGGGATGCATTCGGTGCTGTGGGATGAAGCGCAGAAAATTTCCGGGAACGATCCGGATTTCCATCGGCGCGACTTATGGGACGCGATCGAGACGGGCGATTTTCCAGAATGGGAATTCGGCGTTCAGATCGTGGAGGAAAAGGACGAGCATAAGTTCGATTTCGATTTGCTCGACCCGACCAAGATCATTCCCGAGGAAATCGTGCCGGTGACACCGTTAGGCAAGCTGGTTCTCAATCGCAATCCTGATAACTACTTTGCGGAAACGGAACAGGTAGCTTTTCATCCGGGCCACTTGGTCAGTGGCATCGACTTTAGCGACGACCCGCTCCTGCAAGGCCGGCTCTTTTCGTACACCGACACGCAACTGACCCGGCTCGGTGGTCCTAACTTCGCGCAGATTCCAATCAATCGTCCGACGTGTCCGATGCACAATAACCAACGCGATGGTCATATGCAGCAGATCGTCAATCGCGGCGAGACGAGTTATTTTCCGAACACGATCAGCAGCGGCTGTCCGATGGAGGCCAGGGAAAACGCGGGCGGATTCGTTAGTTACATGGAGAAACTGCAAGGCGCGAAAGTGCGCGGGAAGACGGCAAAATTCTTCGACCACTTCAGCCAGGCCGCGCTCTTCTTTAACAGCATGGCGCCTTACGAACGGCAGCACATCATCAACGCGCTCACCTTTGAGCTCGGGAATGTCACTCGGCCGGCGATCGTCGAGCGCATGCTCGGCATGCTGAATAAAGTGGACAAGCGTCTCGCCAGCGGCATCGCGGAAGGTCTCGGCCTCGATGTTCCCAGCTCGGTTGAAGGTCGGACCAACCGGGCCGTCGGTGCCGATGCCGGCAAAGAGACGGAATCCAAGCCGATGAAAAACACTTACAATAAGTCCCCCGCGCTCAGCATGGCGAACACGGTGAAGAACACGATTCGCACGCGAAAGATTGCCTTTCTCGTCGCTGGCGGCGTCGATGACAACGACCTGAACACGATGAAAAAAGCCCTAACGAGTGAAGGAGCGATGGTGAAGATCATCGGCCCGCGTGGCGGCAGCGTGAAGAGCGCCAAAGGCGCCGCGGTGAAAGTCGATATGAGTCTGCTCAACGCA
This sequence comes from Chthoniobacterales bacterium, assembly GCA_036490335.1. Taxonomy (GTDB): domain Bacteria; phylum Verrucomicrobiota; class Verrucomicrobiia; order Chthoniobacterales; family UBA10450; genus Palsa-1392. The sequence continues at coordinate 124,803 of DASXEB010000016.1, read as the reverse complement.
GCCTCAGTGCTTTTCGACGCCACGTATATTCCGGGCGGCGCGAAGAGCGCGGCCAGCCTGGCGAAAGACGAACGCGCTCTGCACTTCGTCAACGAGACCTACAAACATTGCAAGGCGATCGCAGCTACCGGCGAAGGCGTAAAGCTATTGCGCGCTTCCGCGATTCCGCTCGATGATAAGTCGGTCAAAAGCGATCCCGCCGTTTTTGCCGATGGGAAGAGCGACGCGAAGAAGGTCTCGGCGCGCTTCATCAAAGCGATCGCGCAACATCGGAATTGGGATCGAGAAAAGATCGCAAACATTCCCGCCTAAGGCCGATTGGCCTAACGAGTAAAAGACTGGCCGCGGCTCTCCGGGTGGAAAAGCTCGGAGAGCGCCGAGTCTTATGATCGTTAGGCGGAAAAGCAGCGGTCAGGGTCAGCTTGGCAAAGGCTCGAAGCCGGCAAACATATCGCGCGTTTCCGCGATGGTATTGAGCGGCACGCAGTCGCAAACGGCAAAGAACTTGTCCCACATCGCAAGGACTCTGGGGTTTTGATGCGCGGCTTCGATCGCAGCCCGCGATTTCCACTCAGAGACTTCGATAATTGCGCCATCGCGCGCCCGCATGATGACTGGTTCGCGATCGGTGACAAGCCCTTCCGTCTTCAAGGTCGGGACGCGGTTGCGGACGAGGTCCAAGACTTCGGCGTTCTTCCCGCTTTTCGGAAGATAGGCGACGATGACGATGACTTCACTCATGGTTTGGCCTAACGAGTATAACTCAGAGGACGCCGGTATCATACGCTTGTTCGCCGTGGAGCGAGGCATCGAGACCCAGGTCTTCATCAGCTTCGGAGACTTTTACGGTCGTGAAAATATTGATGATCGCGAGCATGACGTAGGTAAAAACGAAGGCGTAAATCGATGCCCCGATCACCGCCGCGCATTGCAGAATGAAGAAGTGACTTCCTCCCGCAAGCAGCCCATTCGCGCCGGCCGCATTGACCGCCCTGCTGGCAAAGACGCCGAGTAAAATCACGCCGAGCGCTCCGCCGACGCCATGCACTCCCCAGACGTCGAGCGCGTCGTCCCAGCCGAGTTTGTTTTTCAAATGCACCGCGAGATAGCAGATCGCTCCGGCCGCGATGCCGATGATTGCCGCCGATGGCAGTGAGACATAGCCGGCCGCCGGAGTGATGGTGGCGAGCCCCGCGACCGCGCCGGTCAGAAGCCCGACAAATTTCGGACGTCGTTGCGCGCTCCATTCGATCACCATCCAGGTAATCGCGGCAAAGGAGGCGGCGACATCGGTGTTAAGAAAGGCAAGGCCGGTGATGGCGTTGACATCCAGCTCGCTCCCGGCATTAAAGCCGTACCAGCCAAACCAGAGTAAGCCGGTGCCGATAGCTATAAGTGGAATGCTATTTGGCGGCGACTCGCGATCGCGGCGTTGCCCGACATAGAAGACGGAAGCGAGCGCCGCGAAGCCCGCGATGGCGTGAACGACGATGCCGCCGGCGAAATCGAGGACGCCGAGCTGCGCAAGCAGGCCTCCGCCCCAGACCATGTGGACGAAGGGATAGTAGACGAGTAACTGCCAAAGGACGAGAAAGCAGAGATAGGCCTTAAAGGTAACTCGATTGATAAAGGCGCCGGTAATCAGGGCCGGAGTTATGATGGCGAACATCATTTGATAAGCCATGAAAACGAACTCGGGTAACTTATGATTGCCGGGAAAGGGCGAATTGAGAGTCACACCGTGCATGAAAGCCTTGTCGAGATTGCCGATCAGTCCGCCGAGCGCGTTGCCGCTGAAACAAAGCGAGTAACCGCAGATGAACCAGAGGATGGTCGTGATACCCATCGAGACGAAGCTCTGGATCATGATGCCGAGAATGTTTCGCCGCCCGGCCAATCCTCCGTAGAAGAAAGCGAGGCCCGGAGTCATTAACATGACGAGGCTGGTGGCGAGGAGCATGAAGCCGGTAGTTCCTGTATCAAACATAGGTGTAATGGTGTTTCGGCGGAGGTTACAAGGCGGCGCGGCGTGTTGCCAATCTTATTTTTGTTAGGCGAAAGGCGGATGGTGAATCGATGAAGACCTGATGCGTTTCCCGCTCGTCTTTTGTTCGTTAGTCGCGAGCGAGATCAGCCTGCCTAACGAATCCATTTGCGAAGATCAGGTTGTTCGTCGACCTGCCGGCCTTCGTTTATTTCGCGCGCCTGCTCTTGCGGATCGACCGGGCCGGAAGATTGTTGCCGTCGAAACGGATCGCGCATGGAGGAAAAACGGGAGACAAAGCAGTCGGTCGGCACATTCGCGACCCTTTTTTTTACCCTCGCCATCATCGTCTTGATCGGCAGTGGCTGGGTCGCGTCGAATAATATCCATCGCATTTCTCATAATGACGGCTTGGTGATTCACACTCAGCAAGTCCTCGATGAATTGCGCGACATCCTTGCCGCGCTTGCGAGTGCGGAGACAAGTCAGCGCAGCTATCTTCTAACCGGGGACCCGACTTATCTCGAGCCTTACCACGCGGCGGCCGACGCGGTCGCGCGCGATGTGCAAACCGTGCGATCGTTGACGATCGATAATCAGTCGCAAACGGAAAGGATCGCGCGACTCGAGCCGCTAGTCGCCGACCGGCTGACGTTGTTGCGGCAGGGCGTCGCGATGCGCGACGCACAAGGCATTGAAGGTGGTCGCGCCTTTGTGCAGGCAGGTCGCGGCCGGCTGAAAATGGAAGCGATCTCGTCGTTGCTCGCCGAGATGCGGAATGAAGAGTTGCGGCTCTTGCGAGTCCGCGACGCGGAATCGCACGCGAGTTATCGGATGGCATTGATGACCCAATACCTCACGACATTGTTAGGCGTCGGCATGGTGGTGGCGGCTTACTGGCTCACGGCGCGCGAGCTTGCGACCCGTCGCCGCGGCGCGGAAGCGCTCAACCGCGCCAACGCCGAGCTGGAAAAGCGCGTCGAGCAACGCACCGCCGATCTTTCCGCGACAAACGAAGCGCTCGAACGCAGTAATCGCGAGCTTGAGCAGTTCGCCTCCGTCGCTTCGCACGATTTGCAGGAACCGTTGCGCAAAATCCAGGCTTTCGGCGACCGGTTGCAGACGCGCAGTTCTTCGGTTCTCGGCGAACAAGGCCGCGATTATCTCGCGCGCATGCAGTCGTCGGCGACGCGCATGCGCAGTCTGATCGATGCGCTGCTGACTTTTTCGCGCGTCACGAGCAAGGCCCAGCCTTTTGCCAGGGTCGATCTTTCCGCGACCGCGGCGGAAGTCGTCTCAGATCTCGAAGACAGGATTGAAGAAACCGGCGCGCGCGTCGAGGTCGGCGCCTTGCCGGAGCTCGAAGCCGATCCGATGCAGATGCGGCAACTGTTACAAAATCTGATCGGCAACGGTTTGAAATTCCGCCGGCCTAACGAGTCGCCGGTGATCGAATTGAAAAGCCGCCTGCTTCCGCCGCTCGAGGGCAACGGCGAAATCCCGCGTTGTGAGCTGGCCGTGCGTGATAACGGAATCGGCTTCGAAGAGATTTATCTCGATCGCATTTTCGAGCTTTTTCAGCGCCTCCATGGCCGTCAGGAATACGAAGGCACCGGCATGGGACTGGCTATATGTCGTAAAATCGTCGAAAGACATCATGGCAGCATCACTGCCCGCAGCGCGCCAGGCGAAGGCGCGACATTTTTTGTTACCCTACCAATAAGACAAACATGAAAGGAACCGAACGAATGGAAATACAAGGCAAGCCAATTACAATCCTGATGGCGGATGACGACGCGGATGATCGTCTCATGACAAAGGAAGCATTCGAGGAAAGCCGCCTCGTCAACGACCTGCGCTTCGTCGAGGATGGCGTGGAGTTACTCGATTACCTGAAACGCCGCGGCAAGTACGAAGACCCGGCGACCTCACCGCGCCCGGGCCTTATCCTTCTCGACTTAAACATGCCGAAGAAGGACGGCCGCGAAGCGCTCAAGGAGATCAAAGCCGATCCTGGCTTGAAAAACATCCGCGTAGTCATCCTCACCACTTCGAAAGCGGAAGAGGATATCTATCGCACCTATGACTTGTCGGCCGCCTCCTACATTACAAAGCCGGTCACTTTCGCCGCGATGGCAGAAGTGGTGAAAGTGCTCGGCAAATACTGGCTCGAGATCGTGGCCCTGCCGGGCGAAAACGGAGGCGAGCATGGATAAGAGCCAGTTGCGGGTGCTCCTGATCGAGGACGATCCCGACGACTATGTCTTGACGAAGGAATTGCTCGCGGAAATTCCGGGCAGCAAGGTCCAGGTGGAATGGGCGAAAGATTTCGAATCTGGCCTAACGAGTATAAGTCGATGCGAACATGATGCCTGTTTGCTTGACTATCGGCTCGGCAAAAAAGATGGCCTGCTCCTCTTACGCGAAGCCCTTGAGCGCGGTTGCAAGGCGCCGGTCATCCTGCTCACGGGCGAAGGCGATCGCGATCTCGCCTTGCAGGCGCTCGAAGCCGGCGCCGCCGATTATCTCGTCAAAGGCGAGATCGATGCCGGCGCGCTCGAACGTTCGATTCGATATGCATTGCAGCAATCGCAACACGCGCTCGAGTTACAACAAAAGGTCGCCGAGCGGACCGCGAAGCTAGAGCAGGCCAATGCCGCTCTGCGCGAAAGCGCCACTCAGATCCGCGCGCTTTTCGAAACTGCCGAAGCCGCGCGCTTGAGTGCCGAAGCCGCGAAAAGCCGCGCCGAAGCGGCCACGCGCGCGAAGGATGACTTTCTCGCCGCGCTATCTCATGAGTTACGAACGCCGCTCAATCCCGCCTTGCTCCTTGCGACGTCGCTCGCCGAAGACAAGACTCTGCCGGCGCGCGTGCGCGACGACATTAATGTCATCGCCAAAGGCATTGCGCTTCAGGCGCGGCTGGTCGATGACTTACTCGACATCACTCGCATCACCGGCGGTAAATTGCGTCTCGACTTTCGACCGATCGACGCTCACGCCGCGCTTCGACATGCCTACGACATTCTTCGCAGCGACATTGAAGAGCAAAAAATCCAGGTAACTCTCGAGCTCGCCGCCCCGCAGCATACGATCAAGGCAGACGCCGTCCGTTTGCAGCAGATTTTTTGGAACGTGCTCAAGAACGCGGTCAAGTTTACTCCCGCTGGTGGTTCGGTAAGTGTGCGAACGAGTAACTCGCGCCAGACCGAAGAGATATTTGAAGTTGAAGTCAGTGACACCGGTGTCGGTATCGACCCGGAAATGCTCGGGCGCGTCTTCGATGCTTTTATCCAGGAAGATAATGAGTACGGCCATCGCTTTGGCGGAGTCGGTCTCGGCCTTGCGATCACTCGCCGGCTCGTCGAGTTACAAAACGGCAGGATCCTCGCCGAGAGTAAAGGCCGCGGCCAGGGCGCAACTTTTCGCATTGAGTTACCCTTGGAAAAAGCCGCGAACGCAACCGACACACCGCCGCATACCGGCGAGGCGACGCTGACTCCGCAACAGAACCGACACATCCTGCTGGTTGAAGACCACGAACAAACCCGCGTGACATTAGCCCAGTTATTGCAGCGTCGCGGACATGTGGTTGTCGCGGTCGCGACGAGCGAAGCGGCGCGCGCGCGGGCTGCCGCGGGTAACTGCGACCTTTTGATTTCCGATCTTGGCCTTCCTGATGGCGACGGCTATGAGTTAATGGCGGAGTTACATCGCACCCAGGGCATGCCGGGCATCGCGTTGAGCGGTTATGGGATGGATGCTGACGTCGCGCGCAGCCGCGCCTGCGGCTTTTGCGCGCACCTGACCAAGCCGGTCGATATTCGCGTGCTGGAGGCGGCGATTGCGTCGGCGCCTTTTCCGGCGATCGTCTCTTTTACCTAACGAGTAAAGGACTCGTGTCAAAGACAAACTAGGCGTCACCTTCCAACGCGAGCTTGCACAAACGGATCCTTCTCCTGAGCAGCTCCAGCGTCAGCGGCAGCAACTCTCTCGATTACGCCGAAGAAGTCATTCACGAGTTTTTCGGCGACACGAAACGCGTTCTCTTTTTTCCCTATGCGCTCGCTGATCGGGCGAGCTATTTCGCGCGCGTCGAAGAACGGCTCGGCCGGATGGGTTACAAGGTCGAAGCAATTCATGAAGCTTCTTCGCCGGCCGCCGCGATCGAAAAGGCGGAGGCGGTCTTCGTCGGCGGGGGGAACACCTTTCGGCTTCTCAAGACGATGTATGACCTGGATTTGTTAGGCATCCTCCGCGATCGCGTGGAAGCGGGGGCCGCGTATCTCGGATCGAGTGCGGGTTCGAATCTCGCCTGCCCGACAATTTGCACGACAAACGACATGCCGATCGTCGAGCCGCCCTCGTTTTGATCCCGATGCAGATCAATCCCCACTATCTCGATCCTGATCCAAATTCCACGCACATGGGTGAGACGCGCGAAGAGCGAATCCTTCAGTTTCTCGAGGAGAACGAAACCCCCGTGATCGGTTTGCGCGAAGGCGCCTGGCTGCGGCTCGAGAGAGGCGAAGGCCGGCTTGGCGGAACAAACGGCGCGAGGTTGTTTCAGCGCGACGCGGCCCCGCGCGAACTTCGGGCAGGTGCGACCGTTTTTCGGCTCTGAGTTCTTGCCTAACGAGTATAAGGCTAACTCAGGTTTCCTCCCAAAATAATTCGTTCAACTTTGCGGAACGCGCTCCGCCGGTTAATCCGCCAAACGTTCCTTTGTCAGAAATTTCGCGAGCCGCGCGAGTCATCGCGCCCCAGGCCGCGAGAGCCAGCCCGGAACCGACCGAGATGCGCCGCACGCCGAGGTCGGCGAGCTGGGCGACCGAAAGATCGGAATTAAAACCAGAGACAAGCACATTGATCGGACGCGGCGCGACCTCGCGGACGATCGCGGAAATTTCGCGCGGTTCGGTCACGCCGGGAGCATAAAGACAATCGGCGCCGGCTTCGGCGTAAGCGGACAGGCGCGCGAGCACAGTCGGCAAAGGATCGGGATGCCCAACGAGAAAGGCTTCGCATCGTCCAGTCAAAAGCACGGGGCGCCCCGACTGATCGATCACGCGGCGCGCGGCGCGCAATCTTTAACTGCGGTCTCTTTTTCAAAAAGAGGCCGGTCGGCGCCGGGAGCGTCTTCAATCGACAATCCCGCGACTCCGGCGGCGACGCAGAGCGCGACACTGGTCGCGACTTCCTCCGGATTATCGCCAAAGCCTGGTCCGAAATCCGCATTCACCGGCAGCGTGACGGCCGCGGCGATCTCGCGGATGTGCGCGAGCATTTCGTCGCGCGGCACCGCGCCATCCGCGCGTCCGCGCGCAAAAGCAAATCCGGCCGAGGTCGTCGCGAGCGCTTTGAAGCCGACGCGCTCGAGGTAAATCGCGGTGCCGATGTCCCACGGGTTCGGAATTACGAAACAGCCGGTCGCGTGGAGCGCGTGAAAGAGTTCGATCGCGCGAAACTGGGAGATGGGTTTCGGTGTCATAGCTGGAGCAGAATAGTGCTCAAACGTTTCGCTCAACCAGAAAAATCTTGACCGGGCCGGAGGCTGACTTCCGCGAAAATTGGACCGTTCTTTGTTAACCATTGAACTTTTCTGGCGTTTGTGCGCAAAGTTGATGGCAGTGACATTTCTTGTAATTCGAAAAATGAAAACCACAATCTTTCTTGCTCTCGGCCTCGCGGCCTGCCTAACGAGTTGCACATCGTACGACATCACCCAGGCGAAAGTGCGGACGATTCAGCCGGGCGTGACGACCGAGACCAACCTCATGCAAATGTTCGGACCGCCGGACACGCGTCAGAGCGAAGTCCACGGCGACACCACGCTCGTCTGGTTTCGCTCCGAGGCGCCGCCAATCTCGGGCTACGTTCCGCTGATCGGCCAATACACCGGCGGCCTCAATATCGACATGTTGCAACTGCAGGTGAAAACTGCGCCCAACGGGGGCGTGCGCAACTTCTCGATCAACGAGTCGTTAGGCGAAGTCCGGTCGGAAAAGGTGCAATCGATCCACGATTTCGCCTACGGCCAGTAATTTTTCGCCACTGGAAGAATCCTGATTTGCGGCTCGTCGTCGATTAGCTGACGGCGGGCCGCAGTTTTTTTCCCCTCCGCCGGCGGCGCGGCTTGACTCTTGCTTAGCAGTCATGCGGAATGCAAAAGCACGACGTCAAAAACAGCACGCGAATTCTCGCCGTCGAAGATGAGTCCGCCGTCGCGCAATTGCTCGCGCTCGTGCTCTGCGGACCCTGTTGCCATGTCTCGACCGCGAACAACGGTGCCGAAGCGTTGGAAAAAATCGCCGCCGCCGCGCGACCGTTCGATCTCGTCATCACCGACCACATCATGCCGAAGATGAGCGGGCTTGAACTGGTGCGACAACTGCGCAGGCGCGGATTTGGCGGGAAAATCGCGGTCCTTTCCGCGCATTTGAATCAGGAAAACACGCACGCGTACGAACAGCTGCAAGTCGATCTCATGCTCGCCAAGCCCTTCGATGTCGATGAGCTGCGGCACGCGATCGAAGTGCTCGCCAGCACTCACTCGATCGCTGCCTGACGGGTCGGAATTCCGGCGACGCCGGCGGTCGAGAGTTCCGGCTGAATTTTGATTGCGCGCTGAAAGCAGACCGGAGATTTTTGGTCATGTCCCAGCCGCCTTCGTCAAAAAATCTTCGGCCCGAACACCACCTCGGCTCGCGCGACCCCGCGTTCGCCGCGATCATCGCGCAGGTTGGCCCTTTTCGTATTGCGGGAGTTAGACTCGTTAGGCCGCTCGACGCGCTGGCACGCTCCATTGTTTACCAGCAGTTGAGCGGGAAAGCTGCGTCCACCATCCTTGGGCGTGTGCGCGCGATTTACCCGCGGCGAAAATGGTTTTCACCGGAATTGATCCTCGCCACGCCGGACGAAACTTTTCGCGCCGCCGGTTTGTCGCGGAACAAGACCGCAGCGTTAAAAGATCTCGCCGCGAAAACACTCGATCGCACGGTGCCGACGCGCGCGGTCCTAGCTCGAATGAGCGACGACGAAATCATCGCGCGACTCACGAGTGTGCGCGGGATCGGGCGCTGGACGGTGCAGATGTTGTTGCTCTTTCACATGGAGAGGCTCGATATCTGGCCGGCGGACGATCTCGGAGTGCGCAAGGGTTATGCGAAAACTTTTCGCCGGAAAACTCTCCCAAGCGCGAAGGAGCTGGAAGCGATCGGCGAGCGCTGGCGGCCTTATCGCTCGGTTGCGGCCTGGTATTTCTGGCGCGCGCTCGAGCTGCCGGGTGCCTAACGAGCCGCCGCGCAAGGCGGCGAAAGAGGCGGAGTTAGTAACAAGGTTGTTACTCCGCCGTGCGGACGGCTAGTGGAGTAACAACGCTGTTACAAAGGGCGCGTTGCGGGCTGCGCGCGTGGGTCAAACTCTGGCTTCGACCACAAAGGTCATGTCACAGAGTCATCAACCTAACAAATAAAGGAGTTACAAAATGCAACTAACAGATTCATCATCGTCAGCTAACTCTTCGGAGCCAACTGATTTTCTAAATTCGCCGCCTCCGCCGTCCCGGCATGTCGGTCGTCGTTCGTTTTTGCGCGGGCTCGGCTTGGGCGCGGCCATGCTCAGTCCGGCCGCCGCTCTTCTTACTTCGCGCAGCGAGGCATTCGCCGGCGTTCGCCGTCAATCAAGTCCCACCGACGGCGATATTGCGATCCTGCAATTCGCGGCCGCCGCCGAGTTAATCGAGCAGGATTTGTGGGAACAATACACCGAACTGGCCTTGCATAACCCGGCTTATGGCGCCGCCCTCGCCGTCATCGACGACGACATGAATCAGTACATTCATGACAACACGGACGACGAAGCGAGTCATGCGAAATTTCTCAACGCGTATCTGACCGCGATCGGCGCGACGCCCGTCAACCTCGATGCGTTTCGCAACTTGCCGAGCAGCCAGGCGACGGGCGCGAAGCAAAAAGGTCGCCTAACGAATCTCATGAATCTGACGGTGGATACGAGCTGGTGGATTCGTTACCGTAGCCGGACGAATCCTGATTTCGGCGCGGTCTATCCGCAATTCATCCAGATCGTCAATTTCCCGGCGATTCCGCCGATGGATTTCGCGAACGGCTCGGACGAAATCCAGGCGATCGCAAACGCGGCCGCGTTTCACTTCGGCACGATCGAGCAAGGCGGCACGAGTCTCTACGCGTCGTTCATTCCGAAAGCGTCGAGCGCGGACCTGCTGCAAATCCTGCCGAGCATCGGAGGCGCGGAAATCGTGCACTTCACTCTCTGGCACGATAAAGCCGGCAGCATTCCGGCGGTCTCGGTGCCGGGCGTGACCTTTCCCGACATCGGATCGTTCGACGGCGATCCGCTGCGGCAGGATAACCTGATCATGCCGCAGCCATGCATGTTCTTCGAGAAACCTTTGCCGTTTTGCTCTGTCATTCGGCCGGTGCAAACACAACCCGCGGGAGCGATCGCAGCCGCGACGGCGCTCACGAACTCGAACCTATTCCAAGGTCAGTCGCAGGAATTCCTTGACACCTTGAACACCCTTGCCGTGAACGCGGATGCGGCGATGCGCATGTGCTAGAAATTACGGAGGGCTAACTGATCGGCCGGGGCCCTCGACCCGGCCGATCTCCGCATCGGGCGCGCCGCGATGGGCGCGAATGAATTCGCTCGGATTGATCCAGCCCCGCGTATCCTTGCGATAACCCGGCCCGATGAACGGCGTGATGAATTCACGCATCTCAAAATGGAGATGGGCGAGATAGCGACCGTTGCCGGTTCCGACCGTCGCAATTTCCTCGCCGCGCCTGACGAGCTCGCCCGGCCTAACGAGTATGGCCTGCATGTGCGCGTAATAGGATTGCACATATTTTCGCGCACCCCCTTCGCGATAGGCGTGCAGAATGATCACGACATTTCCCCAGCCTGGGCCGCCGTCACGCGCGAGTAAAACCCTGCCGTCGGCGATCGCGTAAATCGGATCGCCGAGATCGCTGTTTTCGCCGCCGATCCCGTTGAGATCGTCGCCGAGATGATTGTTTTGCGTAAAGGGCTGCGCGTTGTAAGCCATCGCGCCATGCTCGCTGCCAATCGGAAAATCAAAGCGCGTCGCGGTCGGCAGCGAGGCCAGCTCGATTGGCGAAGTCAGCTCGAGGGACGGATCAAAAGGCCGACCGCTCAAAAGCTCCGGACCGAGTCTCCAGCTCAGGTCGATCGCGAGGCCGAAGAGCAAGAATACAAAAGCGAGCAGCCAGAAAAATACTCCCGTCCGCTTTTCGTTAGGCGTTCGCACGACTTCTCCTTGCCCGGTCATCACTCCATCTCTAATCTCGCGCAATGAGGATTCTCGTCACGGGCGGCGCCGGATTTATTGGCTCGCATCTGGTCGAGAAACTCCTCACGCTCGGCCACGAAGTCGCGGTTCTCGACGACTTCAATGATTTTTATTCTCCGCAAATCAAGCGCGACAATCTCGCCGCGGTCGCGAAAGAGATCGCGCTTCACGAAGTCGACCTGCGCGATGCCGCGGCCGTCGCGCGCGTCTGCGACTCGGCGAAATTCGACGTCATCATCCATCTCGCGGCGCGCGCCGGAGTGCGGCCGTCGATCAGTCAGCCGGAACTGTATTACGAGACGAACGTCAACGGCACGCTGCATCTTCTCGAAGCCGCGCGGAAGAGCGGAGTCGGGCGTTTTATTTTCGCGTCGAGTTCGTCGGTTTACGGAATTTCGAAGACCGTGCCGTTTTCGGAAGATTTGCATCTCACGCAAACGATCAGCCCCTACGCCGCGAGCAAAATCGCCGGCGAATTTCTTTGCTCGACCTACTCGCATCTTTATCAGATGCGGATCGTCGCGCTGCGTTTCTTCACCGTTTACGGTCCGCGGCAGCGACCCGATCTTGCGATTCACAAATTCACCCGCCGCATCTGGAGCGGGAAACCGATCGATCAATTCGGCGACGGCACGACGCGGCGCGACTACACTTATATCGACGACATTATTCAAGGCGTGACGGCATCGTTAGGCTACGACCGCGCGTTGTTCGACATTTTTAATCTCGGCGAAAATCAAACGATCGAGCTCCGGGAATTGATCGCCGCGATCGAATCCGCGCTCGGCCGGAAAGCGAAAATCAATCATCTCCCGGAGCAACCCGGCGATGTCCCGCTCACCTGCGCCGAGATTTCCAAGGCGAAACGGTTGCTCGGCTACCATCCGGAAACGCCGCTCGCAGTCGGCCTGCCGCGTTTCATCGCCTGGTTTCGCCGGCAGCGGGAAACGCCTGCGTAAATTCCGCGGGCTGCATTCGCTCTTGCGCTGCGCCCCGCTTCAGAATAGTTATTCACATGCCGGGAGATTGAGGCTTGTGCCTCCTTCCCGCGGTTGTTCGGTTCAAAACCATGCAGGCAACGACGTCCAATTCGACCGACTTGCCGCCACTACCGACATCGCGTGCGGACAGGCTTCGGCCCGTCCGAATTTTCCGGCCCGAGGAGGCGAAGTTCCTTCCGGCCGCGCAGAATGCTCTTGAGCTGATCCCGACCCTGCGGGGTCAGCGCGCCGTGGACTGTGCATCGCTTGATGCGCTTCGCCCGCAACTACATTCGGTCAATAATAACAATCCTTATGAAATCTCAATCCCCAGGGAGAAACTCGCGGCGTCCGCGCCGGAGTGGACCCCGCAGGCGGTACGAAACGCGCGACAGTCGCGCGCCTTCGCAGGCTCCCGCAAAAAAGAGCCTTTGGCAGAAAATCACCGCCTTTTTTGGCGGCGCCAACGGTACACCGAAGCGCACTTCCGCGCCTTCGCAGCGTAATGGCTCATCACGCAACGGCGCGCCCTCCCCGCGGCCCCAACCGGTGCGCCGCGTCGAGTCGGTCGGCGTGACGACGCCGCGGCTTTACGTCGGCAACCTTTCCTTCGACGCGAGTGAAAGCGACCTCTTCGAATTGTTCAATGGCGTCGGACAAGTGCAGAACGCGGAGATCGTGACCTACAAACACAACCAGCGCTCGAAAGGTTTCGCCTTTGTGCAAATGCAATCGATCGACGAAGCGAAACGCGCCGTCGCGGAATTGCACGACAAGGAATTCCTCGGCCGCAAACTGGTCGTGAGCGGCGCGAAATCGGATACTCATCCGCGCGATTAGTCAGTCTCAGCGAATTCAACCGGGAGATTGGGCGGCCGTCGCTGCTCGTCTCCCGGTTTCTTTTTATGGCCGCGAACGGCGATCCGGAAATTTCTGAAGATTCCGCCAGCGCGCCGGCGAAAAATGTTTTCTACATCGTCGGTCCGACCGCGAGCGGAAAATCGGATCTCGCCGCCGAAGTCGCGCGGCGATGCGGCGCCGAGATTATCAGCGCGGACGCATTTCAGGTTTACCGTGGCCTTTCGTTGCTGACGGCGCAGCCTAACGAGTCGATTTTGCGTCAGGCGCCGCATCATTTGATCGCAACGCTTTCAGCGAGCGAAGAGATGAGCGCCGCAAAATTTCGCGCGCTGGCGTTGAACGCAGTCGCGGAGATCACGCAGTGCGGAAAACGTGCGCTGGTCGTTGGCGGGAGCGGACTCTACATCAAGGCGCTGACGCACGGTCTCGCGCCGTTGCCGCCAATCGACGCCGGACTGCGCGCCGAATTGAACGCGCTCTCGCTCGCGGAATTAAACGAGCGCCTGCTCGCCGTCGATTCGTTAGGCGCGCAAACGATCGACCGCAAAAACAAACGGCGACTCGTCAGGGCGTTGGAAATCGCCACGCAAACCAACTCGCCGGCTTCCGGCCAGCGCGCGCAATGGAACGAAAATCCATCGGCCGCACACGGCGTTTTTGTTTACCGCGATCGCGAAGAGCTCTGCGCGCGCATCGATCGTCGCGTGGAAGAAATCTTTCGCGACGGCGTTATGGCCGAAGTTGCTGCGCTCAAAAACGCGAGCGCGACCGCGGCGAAAACCATCGGCCTAACGACCATCCGAGCCTTGTTGCAAAACGAAATCAGCGAGCCCGAATGCATCGCCGCGATTCAGCAGGCGACGCGGCGTTACGCCAAAAGACAGTTGACCTGGTTTCGCCGCCAAAGTATTTTTGAGCCGCTGAATTTATCTCGCTTGAAGGACCACGCCGCAGCCGTCGATTGGATCCTGCAAAAAGCCGAACGCTTTTTTGCCCCCGCTGAATGATATTCACTCAGCCGCAGCGCAAACAGGAGCGCGCGCTCCTCATCGGCCTCGAAAAACAGGGCGTGTCGAAATGGGATTTGCGCGACTCGCTTGACGAGCTGGCCGAGCTCGCGAATTCCGCCGGCGCGCACGTCGTCGACACCGTCACGCAAAAATTATCGAAGCCGACCGCGCCCTTTTACATCGGCAAAGGCAAAGCGGAATTGATCAGGCAATCGTTCCAAAATCAGCAGGTCACGTCGGTGATTTTCGACAACGAGCTTTCGCCTGCGCAAGGCCGCAACCTTGAAAATTTGTTTGCAAGAAAAGTTCTCGATCGCACCCAGCTCATCCTCGACATCTTCGCGCAACGCGCGCGCAGCCGCGAAGGCCGGCTGCAGATCGAGCTCGCGCAGCTGCAATATCTGCTCCCGCGCCTGACGAGAATGTGGACCCATCTTTCACGGCAAACCGGCGGCATCGGTACGCGCGGCCCGGGCGAAACGCAGCTTGAAGTCGATCGCCGTCGCGTCCAGGAACGGATCGCGCGGCTCGAGCGCGACCTCGAGGAAGTGCGCAAACATCGTGCGATTCAGCGCCAGGGTCGGAAGCGAAACCAGTGGCCGGTCGCGGCCGTCGTCGGCTACACAAACGCGGGCAAATCGACCCTGCTCAATCTTCTCACCGGCGCCGGCGTGCTCGCGGAAGACAAGCTTTTCGCGACGCTCGACCCGACGACGCGCAGTTTTATTTTGCCTAACAAACAAAGGATGCTGCTGACCGACACGGTTGGTTTCCTGCGCAACCTGCCGCACACTTTGATCGAGTCGTTCAAGGCCACGCTCGAGGAAGTGGTCGAAGCCGACCTGCTCATTCACGTCGTCGATTTGAGTCATCCGCGCGTCGACGAACAGATGGAAGCGGTCGAGACCGTGATCAAGGAGCTCGGCGCCTACGGCAAACAAACGCTGACGATTTTCAATAAAATCGATCTGCTTGAAAATCGTGAGCTCGTGCAGATCTATCGCGAAAAATTTCCGGGCAGTGTCGCAATTTCAGCCCAAACCGGCGAGCAACTCGACGAACTGGTCGAGGCCCTGCAACACGCGCTCAGCACCTGGCGATTGCGCGCGCGTTATCGCGTGCCCGCGGGTGAAGGCGCGTTGCTCGCGGAGATTCATCGCGTCGGGCATGTGCTCGAACTGCACTACGAAGGTGATTTTGCCGAGGTTGTCGCGCACGTCCCGCCGCAGCTCGAGCCGAAGCTGGCGCCGTTTCTGGCCTGACGCCTAACGAGTCGGCGACAGGATGAATTCGTTAGGCAAATGACTCGCAAGGAACGCGCGGCCAAGCTGGTTCAAGCCTTCCCCAAAATTTATCCCGACGCGCATTGCGAGCTGAATTTCAAAACGCCGCTGCAGTTGCTCGTCGCGACCATTCTGTCCGCGCAATGCACCGACAAGCGCGTCAACATGGTCACGCCCGCGCTTTTCAAGCATTACAAGTCGGCCAGGGATTTCGCGGCCGCTTCGCCTAACGAACTGGAAAAGGAAATTCAATCGACCGGTTTCTTTCGTAACAAAGCCAAAAGCATTCGCGCGGCCGCGGCGACGATCGTCGAAAAACATCACGGCGAAGTTCCGCAAACGATGACTGAGCTGCACGCGCTCCCCGGCGTCGGACGGAAAACGGCGAACGTTGTTCTCGGGAACGCCTTTCATAAAGACGAAGGCATCGTCGTCGATACGCACGTCACGCGCTTGTCGCTCCGTCTCGGCCTAACGAAAAGCACCGAGGCCGAAAAAATCGAAACCGATCTAATGAAACTGATCCCGCGCGCGGACTGGACGAACTGGAGCCACTGGCTCATCTGGCACGGACGCCGCCGCTGCTTCGCGCGCAAACCCGATTGCCCGAATTGCGAAGTGCTCGCGCTCTGCCCGTCCGGCCCGCGCTTTATCCGCCGCGGCGAAGCGCGCGCCTCAACGTGACTTCGCGCCCTTGCTCATCTGCGTGACGGTCTCCGCGGTCTGCTCGGCGCGTTTGCGCAAACGGCGAAATTCTTTTTCAAAATCGTCGAGGTCCTCATCGGTCAGCGCTTCGAGGTCCATTAATTTATTCCGCGCCCCGCGCATGCTCCGGATCAATTCGTCGAGCTTGAGCTGGACCGCGCGCGACTCGCGGTTCTGCGTATTTTGAATCAGAAAAACCATCAGGAACGTGACGATGGTCGTGCCCGTATTGATGATCAACTGCCAGGTGTCGGAGTAATGAAAAAGGCGACCGGTCGCGGCCCAAACCACAATGACCGCGACCGCGACTATGAACGCCCACGCCGTCCCGAGCACGCTCGAGCTTTTGTGCGCGATGACGCGAAAAGCATCCTGCACCCGGCAAAAAAACGAATGCTCACCCTTCGGCGTCGCCGTGTGATTCGGTGCTTTTTTCGCCATCGTCTTTCTGATCGTTCGCCGACGAGACCGCGCGCGTCTCGCGCTTCATCTTAAATGGCGGCCGAAGTCCTGCACTTGAATTTCGACGACGCCTGGCCGGGGGAAATCGATCTCCCGACACGCGACCTGCGCGAATGGGGACCGCGGCTGCGCTTTTCCGCGCCGGCGCGCGAGATCGAGAGCTTCGACCTTTCGTTAGGCGAAAATCTGCCGCCATTTCTGGTTTTCGGCTCGGGCGATTTTCATCATCTGAGCGCGCTCTTCATTCGCCGGCGACAGCAACGCCTAACGAACGTCGTCTCCTTCGACAATCATCCCGACTGGGACATTCGCCCGCCGCGCTGGGGCTGCGGAAGCTGGGTCAATCGCGCGCTCGAATTGCCGGCCATCGAAAAAGTGAGCGTGTGGGGCTGCGGAAATTTCGAATGCTGGTGGCCTGCGCGAATTTTCGGGAACAATCGCGCCGAGCGTGCCGGCCGGCTCGAAGTCCATCCTTGGGCGGACAACCGCAGCACAAACGATCGCGCGCGGCGCGGCGCGATCCTGCGCGAGGACTGGCGCGAACAGTTTCAGCTTTTCGTTAGGCAACTTCAGAGCGTGTCGGTTTACGTCACGATCGATCTCGATTGTCTGCGCGCGGAAGAATCGGCGACGAACTGGGAGAACGGCTGCTTTTCGTTAGGCGATCTGGTCTGGGCCGTCGAGTCGTTAGGCAAAAATGCGCACATTGTTGCGGGCGATATCTGCGGCGCGTGGTCCCGGGCGGTTTACGCGCGACACAAACAGCGTTTCGCTTCGCAAATGGACCATCCGAAACTTCCGGCGCGCGATCCCGCGCAGATGCGGGCGGCGAATCTGGCCGCGCTGCGCGCTCTGCTCCCGGCCTTAACTGATCGAAACGAGAATGACGCCGAGGCTGATCACGATCGAGCCGATCGTTAGGCGAAGGCTCACTTTTTCGTGCAGGATGAACGCGCCGGCAAACGCGATGATGACGACGCTCAAGCCCTGGAAAGGAAAAAAATAACTGAGATCGAAGCGCTGGAGCAGCCCGATGTTGATGAAAAAATTCATCGCGAAGACGACGATCGCGCTCGTGAAAACGAGCGTCGCGTGGAGCCGCGAGGAGGTCGGTTGCGCGATGATGTCCATCGCGCGTTTGAGCAAAATCTGTCCGGCCACGAAACAACTGACGGTGACAAAAATGAGGAGCGCAGCGAACAACGTCACATCCGCTCCTCCAGTGTCGCGGCCGGCTGCGCCACGATCATCAGCCCGAGGAGAACGAGCGCGATGCCGCACCAGCGCAGCGGCAAAATAGCTTCGCCGAGAAAAATCCAGCAGCTCAACGGGACGAGGATGTGGACGACGTTGCCGACCGGAAAGGCGATCGTCAGGGGAAGTTTTCGCAGGGTCGCGAGCCAGTTAAACAGGCTCACGACTGAGGCGAGAATTCCCCACCAGACCCAATGCGAACGCAAGCCGGTCAGACCCGTCCACGACCACGCGCTGGCGGGATTCGCGGTCTGGCGCGCGCCGAGTTTGAGAAAAATTTCCGCCGTGGTCGCGAGCAGAACGCAAATCGCGAGCTGAGTCCACGGATTCAAAAACCAGCGCCGAACGAAAACGATCACGACGTCCCGGAAAAATGGCGGCGCAGCGCAGGATCGGAGCGCGCGGGCGCAAAAAAGGGCGCGAGTTTTTTCAGCGCAAAGTTCACGAGAACGGAACTATGTCGGACGAAAAGATCGACCGGCTCGAGCTGAAGACGAAGACGCAGTTTTGATTCGTAATTGAACGGCGAGGTTCGGTAGTGACGACAGCCGTGGTCGAGCGCCCAGTCGACGATGTCGCGGAAGCTGAGGTCGTAAAGATGAAGCTGATGCGCGACCGCGTAATCGAGCCCGATGTCATTGTCGAAAATCGTGTCGCCGCAGATCATGCAAAAGGAAAAGGCGATCACTTTGCCGCCCTGCCGCCAAACAAAAAAACGGCTGCGTTCCGGCATCGCCACGCTGGCATCGAGGAAATATTTGCGGCTGAAAATTTCGAATTGAATCTCGCTGCGCCGCGCGACTGCGAGATAAAGCGGATAAATTTCGTCGATCACCGCGCGGCAATCCGCGAGGACTTCGAGTGTGATCGGCGGCTTCGCGGCAGCGGCGGTGCGGAATTTTCGGCGCAGACCTTTGCGGGTGATTTTGCTCGCGTGTTTGCGGAGGTGATCGTCGAAACTGGCGAAGTTGAGCTCGAGATGGAGCGGCGGAAATCCATCGATGCGCGTGAAGCCGGCGTCACGCAGCGGTTGCATTTCGCTGCGTTCGAGCGCGGAAAAATCCTTGATCGTGACGAGCGAAATATCTTCGGCGCGCGTGCAGGCGAAGAGCGCTTCGGCCAAAAGGCTCGTCGCTTTGCGGCGATGAAAATCTTTTCTGACGCCGAATCGGCCATCGCCGACAAGACAACCGGCCAGCAAAATTCGAGCGCACAAAAAGCGGGGGAAAAATCGCCGTAGCGCGGCGATCGCGCGACGCCAGTGCGGCGCGAAAGCGATGGTCAAATCCTGATCGACGATGACGAGCGGCTGGAGCGCGAAAGGTTCGTCGTTAGGCGAAAACAGAACCAGATAACGATAGAGATAGCCGCGCGACATCGTGCGCTCGAGCAGCTCGTAGTAGGAAAAATCTTTTGGCTGTCCGCTGAAAGTTTGCTCCCACAGCTCCGGATCGACATCAGCGGCGCGCGCGAAAATCTTCGACGCGCCTTCGCGCAAAGCGAAAACGTGAAGCGGCGCCGGCCCGATTCGCAGCGCGGATGCGTCCGCCAGCGACTGCATCAGAGCTCGTGCGCGTTCGGGAATTTTCGCAGGACCGGATCGTGTTTCGTCGGCTGAAGAAAACGGAGCGCGCGGCGAAAAATCGGATTCACGAGTGTGCCGGTGTGCATGACGTAAAGATCGAGCGGCACGAGCTCGCAACCGAGATGCAGTTTGGGATCGTAATTGAGCGGACTGCTGCAATAAAAACGCAAGCCTTGCGCGAGCGACCAACTGATGACGTCGCGCAGCGTGTAAAAGTAAAGATTGAGATCGAAGGCGACGCCATAATCGAGCCCGAGATAATCGTCGTAGATCGTGTCGTCGTGGACAAGGCAAAGGCTGAACGCGATCGCGCGACCCTCCTGCCGCCAGACGAAAAAGCGCGCGCGTTCCGGCATCTCGCGGCCGACCCGGCAAAAATATTCCGGGGTCAATTTTTCGAAATGCAGCTTCGAGCGCTCGTGCACCTGGAGGTAGAGCGGATAAATTTCGTCGATCAACGGCGTGATGTCGGAGAGGACTTCAAACGTGATGGGCGCGCGCCGCTCGCTCTGGCGAAATTTGCGGCGCAGATTTTTGCGCGTCGCCTTGCCTAACGAGCCGAGATATTCCTCGAAATCGCGATGGCGGAGCGAGAGCCGCGTCATCGGCATGCTTGGGATGCGGGTGTAGCCGTTGTTCGAAAAACTGCGGAGCGACTCGCGATAGCGCGCCGGAAAATCCTTCAGCACGACGAGCGATGCGTGCGACTGGCGCGCAAATTCTTTCAGGCAAGAATGCAACGCTTCCGCGACCCACTCGGCGTCCTCTTCGCGGCAGGCGCCGAGATGACTTTCGCCCGCCGCGCAGCCGACCATGAGCGTGCGCAGGGTTAGAAAACGCGGAAATTTTCGGCGAATGCCGTCGACCGCGCTGCGCATCCGGCCGGCGACGCCTTCGGTCAGATTTTGCCTAACGAAAAAGAGCGGCTGAATCGCGCGCACCCGTCCGGAATCATCTTCGAGGACGAGGAAAAAATATTCGAAATCATTCTCGAGAGTGGCGCTGATCAATTCGTAAAAGCGATGGTCCTTGCAGCGGTCGGCGAAGGCGGCGCGCCAGGCGGGACAACTTTGCAATTCCGCCTGCCGCACAATCGTGGCGCGACCCTGCGGCACCCGCAACGTGCCGCCGGAGAAATCGCGTCGCTGAGGTTCGCAAGAGTGGAAAGAAGCCAGACTGTGAATAGCTTAACCAAGTAACCAAAACGGGCGATTTTTCAACCCGCGGGCATGCGTTCCTCCGCCGAAGGCTCGGCGCGCTCGGGGGCGACCGACTCCACTTTGAGCACGCCACTGCGGATATTGATGTCGCGTTGCGGAAAGGCAATCTCGATCCTGGATTCGCGGCATTTTTTCTCGATCGCGAAATTCAGATCGCTCCGATAACGGCGCGGGCGGTGACTCATCTCATCGCTCCACGCGACGAGCTCGAAGTTGAGCGTGCTGTCGCCGAAGCCGACAAAAAAAACGCTCGGCGCCGGGTCTTTCAAGGTGTGCGGATCCTGCTGCGCGGCCTCGATTAGTTTTTGCCTAACGAGTTCGACATCGCTGCCGTAGGCGACGCCGATTGGAATGCGGAAGCGCACTTTCGGGTCGCCCCAGGTCCAGTTCGTCACCGGCGAGTCGATGAATTTCTGGTTCGGAATGATCGTGGCGATGTTGTCGTTCGTCACGACGACCGTGCTGCGCGCGCGAATTTTTTGCACCTGCCCGGTCACGCCCGCGACCTCGACGCGGTCGCCGATTGCGATCGGGCGTTCGGCCAGAATGACGAGGCCGCTGATGAAATTGCTCGTGATATTCTGCAATCCAAAACCGATCCCGACGCCGACCGCGCCGGCAAAAACGGTCAGCGCCTCGAGATGAATACCGGTGTTTTGCAGGACGATGAAAATGCCGACGACGAGGACGACGTTGGAGACGATTTGCGAGATCGCGTACTGGAGCGAGCGATCGAGGCCGCTGTGGACGAGGAAGCGATTGAAGAGAAAACGTTTCGTCCGCGACGAAATCCAGAAGACGAAAAAGAGCAGGCCGACGAGCAGAAAAATTTGCAGCAGGCTGATCGGCACGCCGGGCAGCGGCGCACTCCATTCGAGCGGAACGCCGAGGCCGTTGATCGCGGCGACGGTGAAAAAAACGAGCGCGACCGCGCTCAGAATCGTGGTCACAATCGCGGCCAGATTGCTGTCGAGTTTTAAGCGGCCGAGAAATCGCCTAACGAGTCCGCTTTGGACGAAGCGCGCGACGATAATGCCGAAGGCGAAGAGCCCGACGAACGCGGCAATGCCGAGGATCGAGATGTGGTGGCTGCCGAGATCGAAGATCGGGCGATTCAGCCAGACGAGATTCACGCGCTATTTTCTCTCGCGAGTTGGCGACTGCAACCCGCGCCAACAAAAAACACGGCCGCAGCCGTGTTTCCTGTCAGATAAAACAATGAAGCCGCGCGCAGCCGCGGGAAAAAGTCGCTATTCCTTGTTCTGCGACTTGTCCTCGATGTATTTCACGACGTCGCCGACGGTCTGCAATTTCTCCGCGTCTTCGTCGGGCACTTCGACCGAGAATTCCTCCTCAAAAGCCATCACCAGCTCGACGATGTCGAGCGAATCGGCGCCGAGATCTTCAATGAACGAAGCATTTGGCGTGACCTGTTCGGGATTCACGCCGAGTTGCTCGACGATGATCTCTTTCACTTTTTCTTCGATCGGTTTGTCCGCCATAAAAATTTAACTCCTGATTGGGTTGCTGTGGGTGACGCCTTAAAGGCGACCACTCCAGTTGGCAACTAAAATAATCGCGTTGCTTGTCAATTTTTTTCGCGCCGCGGCGTCATTTTTCTGCGGGCCGGCGATTTTACATCCGCCTCTCCGCACGGTAAAGAACGAGATGTCCGAGCAAGATCCGGCTGCCGATCTTTTCGACCTGAAAATGCTGCCGGCTTGGGCGACAGAATCGCCTAACGAGAATCGTTACGCCGATTTCGCGGGCGAAGAAGCGAGCGTCCACGATCGCCCGCATCGTGACCGCGGCGAGCGGCGCGATCGTGGCCCGCGACCAGCCGGTCGCAAGCCGCCGCAACAACGCCGCGGCCCGCGCGAACAGACGCGTGCGCGCGAACCGCGTCCGCCTGCGCGCGCGACGTCGACGGAAGAAAAATTCGCGCCGCTGCCGAAGGTCGAGGTGCGTTTCAAACCCGAAGCGCGCGCGCTCGAAAATGTCCTGCGCCAGATCAAGGAGGGCCATGTCGCTTACTCGGTTTTTTTTCTCGCGCGGATGTTTTTGGAAAAGCCGGAACGCTACGATGTGCAATTGCAAGGCGAGAGCGGCCCGCTTTTTCAGCTCGGCGAAAATGGAGCGGTTGCGAGCGATCGTCGCCGGCTCGAGCAAGACGCGTTCGCGGACGAAAAGGAAAATTTTTACCGCGTCGAAGTCGTGCAGAGCGAGCCGATCAAAGGCAATTTCGCCAGTGTCGCGCGCGATCGGCTGAGCGGCACGCTCCTTGGCCCGACGAATCATCACGCGTATCAGCAAAAGTTGCGGACGCTTTACGAGCAACGCTTCAGCCGGCGGATGAGTTTTTCCGATTATCAGCGCCAGATCGAGATCGTGAACGATCTGGAAATCGTCGAGCGCTGGAAAGAAGATGCGCGCAACGTCGTCACCTTCACGACCCTGAAAGAAGAGCCGCCGCTCATCTTTCAAAATGTCGCCGAAGCGGAGCGCCATTTCCGGCAAAATTATCTGCCGGGTCTGGTGCGCGAAAGCAGCGAGGTCAAGCTCGACGGCGTCGCCAGTCGGCGGCTGGCGGACCGCGCGCTCGGCGGCGCGATCGAGGCGGTGTGGTCGCAGGAGATTCGCGCGCCGATGAAAATGATGCAGGAGTTGATCGCTGCGTTTCCGGCCAACGGGCTGCATCTTTTTCGGCATCGCAAATCGATGCTTTTCGTCGCCTCGGTGCGGCCGCGCGGGTTCGGGCTCGGCGCGGGTTCGGTTTCGCCGAGCCTTGCCGCGATCCTGCGCGCGATCAGGGAAACGTCGGGCATTAATCGCAAACAACTGCTCGAAAAATTGCTCCCGACGAAAGAAGGAAACGGCGTCGCCGAGGAACCTTCAAAGGAGAGGCTCGCGCTCGCGTCCGACGTGCACTGGCTGATCCGCGAGGGCTACGTCATCGAGTTCAACGACGGCACACTCGATCTGGTGCGAAGCAAAACGCCGTCGCCGTCGCCAAAAACGGGCGCGCAAAGTAGGCCAGAGAACTTGCCTAACGAGTCCGCGAAAATCGAGCCCGACCAACCCGCGATTCAAACGCCTAACGAGTCGGCCGTGGTCGCGGAATCGGCGCCGGCCGATCCGGTTTCACCTTTGCCGCCGACCGATTTGCCTCCGCAATCAGGCGGGGATTAATCCGGCTTTTTTCAACGTCGCGTAGGCGCCGTTTTTGTTGATCGTCTTGAGGCCGCGCGCGGTTAATTTCACGCGCACGAATTTTTCCAACTCCGGCACCCAGACGCGCTGTTCGCGCAGATTTGGCTGAAAAGTTCGCGGCACATTTTTCGTCACGTGCCGGCCGACGCCGCCTTTTTTCTTCGCCATGCCGCGGCGATGAATCACACTGCCGCGTGATGGTTTCGATCCTGTGATGGCGCAAACTTTTGACATAAGCCGGGTGCGAAGAGCGCGTAAGCTGCCGTCGGTCGGGAGCGCGGTCAAGAGTTTCTTGAACAGGAGGGGCAAACCGTGGTCAAAATAGGCTCGCGCGCGTCGGCCAATCTTTATGAGCCAGAAAAATAATCAAAAACTTCGCGTCGGGATCGTCGGCGCGGGCGAGATCGTGAGGCGGCGGCATCTGCCGGCCTTGCAGCAAAATCCCGACGTCGAGATCGTCGCGGTTTCCAATTCCAGCTACGAAAGCGCGGACAAGTTTTGCCGCGAAAATGTGCCGCGCGCGATCCCGATGCAAAACTGGGCGGAGCTGCTCGGGCTGCCGGATCTCGACATCGTCTGGATCGGCACGCCGCCTTATATGCATTCGGCCGTGACCGTCTCCGCGCTCGAAGCGGGCAAACATGTTTTTTGCCAGGCGCGGATGGCGATGGACCTGGTCGAAGCCGAGGAAATGCTCGCGGCCGCGCGGCGTTTTCCCGCGCTCGTCACGATGCTTTGTCCGCCGCCGCACGGCATGCGCGGCGATCTGCTCGTGCAAAAATTGCTCGCCGAAAAAATTCTCGGCCGGCCGCATCATCTGCGGCTGCAAAGTTTGAACAGCCTCTTTCTCGATCCCGACGCGCCCGCGCATTGGCGGCAACGGATCGAGATCAGCGGATTGAACACGCTGACGCTCGGGATTTATGTTGAAGTTTTGCAGCATTGGTTTGGCGACATCAGCGGCGTTTATGCGCGCGGCAAAATTGTCCAGCCGTCGCGGCAGAATTACGACGTGCTCATTCCCGACGTGCTGACGGTTTTGTGCGCGTTCGCGAACGGCATGGAAGGCGTGCTCGAATTCAGCGGCATCGACGCGCAGGCGCCGGCCGATCGGCTGGAAGTTTACGGCGATCTCGGCACGCTCACTTATGATTTCGGCGCCGATCTCGTCCACGCCGGCAAGATCGGCGACCGCGCGCTTTCGGCCGTCGAGCTGACGCCCGATCTCGAGACGAACTGGCATGTCGAGGATGATTTCATCGCCGCGGTGAAATCGCGCGGCCGTGTCCAGCCGCATCCGGATTTCGAGGATGGCGTGCGTTACATGCGCGTCGTGCAGGCGGTGGCCGATTCGCGCGCGCGCAACGAATGGGTTGCGATCGAGAACGAGGCGGCCGTTTTCGCCTAACGAGTCACAACATCGCGCCGCGCAACAAAACCGCGGCGACGCTGAAATAAATAAAGATCCCAGTCACGTCGACGAGCGTTGCGACGAAGGGCGCCGACGAAGTCGCCGGATCAAGTCCGAGCCGCCGAAGAATGAACGGCAGCATCGAGCCAATCAGCGTTCCCCAGGTCACGATGCCGAAAAGCGCGAAGAAGATTGTGCTGCCTAACAAGTAAGGATTTTGGTAGTGCTGGAAAAAGCTGTGCGGAAACACGCCTGAAAGTTCCTGCCAGAGCAGGATTCGGAAAAATCCAACCACGCCCAAAATCGCGCCGAGCAACGCGCCGGCGGTAATTTCTTTTCCCGCCACCCGCCACCAATCGCGCAGCCGCACTTCGCCGAGCGCCATCGCGCGGATGACAAGCGTGGTCGCCTGCGAGCCGGAATTGCCGCCGCTCGAAATCATCAGCGGCACAAAAAGAGCGAGCACGACCGCCTTCGCGATCTCGTCCTCGAAGTGCGCCATCGCATTGGAAGTGAACATTTCCGAGAGGAACAAAAGGATCAGCCAGCCCGCGCGCTTTTTGATCATCCGATGCATCGGGATCGTGTTGTACGGCTCGTCGAGCGCCTCCATGCCGCCGAGTTTTTGGATGTCCTCGGTCGCTTCCGCCTCGGCGACGTCGAGCATGTCGTCGACCGTCACGATGCCGACGAGCACGCCCGCGGAATCGACCACCGGCAGCGCCGCGCGATCGTATTTGCGAAAAATATTGAGCGCGTCCTCCTGTTTTTCGTGGCAGGTCAGATGGACAAAACTGCGGTCCATGATGTCGCGCACGTGCGTCGTCAGGGGCCGGAGCAAAAACTCCCGCATGCGCAAGTCGTCGATCAGTTTTCCCTTGTCATCGACGACGTAAATGAAGTTCAGCGTCTCGCGGTCCTGCCCGTGTTCGCGCACGTAATCGAGCACCTGCTGCACCGTCCAGTCCTCGTTTACCGCGATGAAATCCGGCGTCATCAAACGGCCGACACTTCCCTCCGGATAACCGAGCAGCGCCTGCGCGATCTTGCGTTCCTCCGGCGTGAGCAATTGAATCAGTTGCCGCGCCGCCGCGCTCGGCATTTCCTCGAGCAGCGCCGTGCGATCGTCCGGCGACATCTCGTTCAAAATCGCGACCACCTGCTCGTGCGCCATCCCGTGCAGGAGCTGCTGTTGCGACTCGACGTCGAGATATTCGAAAACGTCCGCCGCCAGCGCCGTCGGGAGCAGCCGGAAAATAATCACCCGCTCGTCTTCCGCCACATCGAGGATGATTTCCGCGACGTCCGCGCGCGGCATTTCGCGAAAAAGTTCGCGCAGCGCGGTGAAGTTGCGCGCGTCGATCAGGCTCTTGATTTCCGGTTGTAAAATCCTGCCGACCATTGTTAGGCAAAGACGCGACCGCGGAAGACCCCGTGCTTGTAACATCGCCCCTCGCGGGACGCAATGGCTTGGATTTTTCGGGAAAGCGGTCTAGTTAAAACAGATGACTTCACCAGCCGCGGCGCCTTTGATCCGGCGCGAAACGGACGACAACGGCCTTTGCATTCTCACCTTCGACCGGCCGAATTCCGGCGCGAATATTTTCGACGCCGACGCGCTGCGTGAGCTCGATGCGCACCTCGCCGCGATTGAAAAAGACTCCGCGCTTAAGGGCTTCATCGTCGCGTCCGCGAAGAAATCGATCTTCATCGCCGGCGCCGATCTGCAAACTTTGTTGCGTCAGGCGCAGAACGGCGAGCTGCGCGCGTTCATCGCGGAAGGCCAGCGCATTTTCAATCGCCTCGCCGGCCTAACGATTCCGACCGTCGCCGCGATCCACGGCGCGTGCGCGGGCGGCGGCTACGAAATTGCGCTCGCCTGCGATTATCGCGTCGCGTCCGACGCGCCCGCGACGCGGATAGGTTTGCCCGAGACGACGCTTGGTCTCGTGCCCGCGTGGGGCGGCGCGACGCGGCTGCCGCGTTTGCTCGGCGCGAAAATTGCCGGCGAAGTGATTCTCAAAGGCAAACTTTATCCCGCGCAGGAAGCTTTGAATCTCGACCTTGTCGATGAAGTTGTGCCTAACGAAAAGCTGCTCGAGGCCGCGCGACAAAAAATATCGTTAGGCAAACGCAAAATCGAAGCGCGCTCTCTCGAAAAACCGATCGAAGCGCCGCGCAGCCAAAATCCCGCGCCGGCGCGGGCCGCGGAGATTATCAACCGCAGCCTGACGAGTTCGATCGACGATTCGTTAGGCCGCGAACTCGACGCGATCGTCGCGCTCGGCGAAACGGAATCGACCCGCAACCTGATTCGCAATTTTTTCCTCGCCGAAAAATTCAAAAAAGGAGGCGCAAAAGCGCCTAACGAAAAGATGGCGCACGCCGCGGTCATCGGCGCGGGCGTGATGGGCTCCGGCATCGCGCAATGGCTGAGCGCGCGCGGCGTCTCGGTAATTTTGCGGGACGTGAGCAGCGAGGTGCTCGGCAAAGGTCTCGCGAATGTCGAAAAAATTTACGGCGACGCGGTCAAGCGCGGCTTGATCTCCGAGGAAAAAGCGAAGGAAGGCCGCGCGCGCATCGTTTGCTCGGCCAATCCCGGCCCGATGCGCGACGTGCAAATCGTGATCGAAGCCGCCTCGGAAAAAATGGAAATCAAAAAGGAAATTTTCCGCGACCTCGACACGAAAATCGACGACACCGACATTCTCGCCACGAACACGTCCGCGCTTTCAATTAGCGCACTCGCCGCGGAAACGAAACACCCGCAGCGCGTCATTGGACTGCATTTTTTCAATCCGGTCAGCCGAATGAAATTGATCGAGGTCGTGATTGGCGAACAAACCTCCGACGACACAAAAGAACGCGCGCTCGCTTTCGCGCGGCAGATCGGGAAGCTGCCGGTTGTTGTCCGGGACGAGCCGGGCTTTCTCGTCAATCGCGTCCTGTTTCCATATTTGCTCGACGCCGCGGAGATGTTTGAAAACGGCGTCGACGGGAAACAGATCGACGAGGCGCTCGTGAATTGGGGAATGCCAATGGGCCCGCTGCGTTTGATCGATGAAATTGGCGTCGACATTACGAACGACATCGCGGCCACGCTCGAAAAATCGTTAGGCGCACGCGCGCGCACGCCGACGATTCTGCTGAAGATGCGCGAAGCGAAAATGCTCGGCCGCAAAACCGGCAGCGGTTTTTACAAATACGAAGGCAAGACGCAAACGCCTAACGAATCGATCGAATCGTGGCGCTCGAAAAAAACTGCAACCGGCCTAACGAAAAGCGGCGAAGAGCTCGCGCATCGTCTCGTTTTTCTCATGGTCAACGAAGCGGTGCGTTGCCTCGAAGAAAACGTCATCGCCGCGCCGGAGGACGCCGATTACGGGATGATTCTCGGGACCGGTTTCGCGCCTTTGCGCGGCGGGCCGCTCCGGTTTGCGGATCATTTTGGCCTAACGAAATTGGTTGAAGAGATGGATCGGCTGGCCGAAGAAAACGAGAAGTTCAAGCCGTGCGCTCTGCTCCGCGAGCACGCGAAAAAGGGCACGTCATTTTATGAAGTCACCGCTCGAAGCACCTGAAAAACAAATTGCCGAAGAGACGAGCGCGAAACCGGCCGCGCAGTCCGTCATCGACACGTCGAAGATGTCCGCCGGCAAAGCTGCCGCGCTCGAGCTCGCGGAAAGTTCGCGCGATCCGCTCGACGAGCGCGGCAGTTTCGCGAGCAATCTTTTCATCGGGAAATTCAACTTCGATCGCATTTTTCCCTATCCGGCGCAGAGCGACGAAGACCGCGCGAAAGGCGATCCCTTTCTGAAAGAGCTGCGCGAGTATCTGGAGAAAAATGTCGATGCCGACGAGATCGATCGCAGCGGCGAAATCCCGCGCAAGAACATCGAAGACCTTTTCGCGATGGGCGCGTTTGGGGTGAAAATCCCGACGCAGTACGGCGGGCTTGGATTGTCGCAGGTGAATTACGGACGCGCCGCGATGTTGCTCGGCAGTTGGGACGCGAACCTGACTGCGCTCGTTTCCGCGCATCAATCGATCGGCGTGCCGCAACCACTTCTGTTGTTCGGAACTGATGAACAAAAGACGAAATATCTCCCGCGCGTCGCGCGCCACGAAATTTCCGCGTTCGCATTGACGGAATGGAACGCCGGCTCCGATCCGGCAAACATGAGCCTGGAAGCGAAGCCGACCGAAGACGGCTCCGCCTTCATCATGAACGGCGAAAAACTTTGGTGCACCAATCTAATCAAAGCCGGCGTGCTCGTCGTGATGGCGAAAACGCGGCCGAAAATCGTCAACGGCAAAGAGCGCAAACAAATCACCGCCTTCGTCGTCGAGGTCGACACGCCCGGGCTCGAGATCACGTATCGCTGCCATTTCATGGGACTGCGCGCGCTTTACAACGGGATCGTGAAATTCACGAATGTGCGCGTGCCGCGCGAGAACATGATCGCGAAGGAAGGCCAGGGTTTGAAAGTTGCCCTAACGACTCTGAACACCGGTCGCCTAACGATCCCGGCCGCGTGCGTCGGTTTGTCGAAGCGCCTCCTCGAAATCTGCCGCAAATGGGCGGGCGAACGCGTGCAATGGGGCGTGCCGATCGGGCAGCATTACGCGATCGCGGGCAAGATCGCCGAGATGGCGGGAAATGTTTTTGCGATGGAAGCGATCACGTTTTTGACCAGTGCGCTCGTCGATCGCAAGGCCGGCGATCTGCGCATCGAGACGGCGATGTGCAAAATGTGGGCGACAGAAGCGACCTGGCGCATCGCCGATGAAGCGATGCAGGTGCGCGGCGGGCGCGGTTACGAAACGGCCGCGTCGCTCGAAGGCCGTGGAGAGCCGGGCATTCCGGTCGAGCGATTCCTGCGCGATTGCCGCATCAACATGATCTTCGAAGGCTCGAGCGAGATCATGCGCCTCTTCATCGCGCGCGAGGCGCTCGACCCGCATCTCAAAGTCGGCGGCGCGATTTTCAACACGCAGTTGCCGATGGCGGATCGCGCGAAAGCGGCCGTGAATTCGGGCAAATTTTACGCGAGCTGGTATCCGAAACAGTGGGCGCTCGCGACCACCGGCGACCTCGAAAAATTGCACGCCGATCTGCGGCCGCATGTGCGTTACGCGGCGGGCGCGAGCAAAAAACTGGCTCGCGGATTATTCCACGCCATGACCCGCTTCGGCCCGAAGCTCGATCGCGAGCAGTTGTTGCTCTCGCGTTTCGTTGGAATCGCAACCGAGCTTTTCGCAATGAGCGCGACCTGTTCATTCGCGCAGCACAAAATCGACAGCGGCGAACCGGCGGCGGAGATTCTCAGCCTAACGACTTACTTTTGTCGCTCGGCGAAGATGCGGATCAACAATCATCTCGCCGGCGTTTCCGAAAACGCCGATCGCGCCGGCTACGATCTCACGCAGGAATTGCTCGCGGGAAAACATTCGCAACTGCGCGAAGGCATTGTCTAGCCGCCGCCGCGCCTAACGACGACCGATTGACCAAATCGCGCCCGGCGGCTACTCTGGGCAGATGAGCGCGTCTTCCACGCTCACTGCCGCGCGACCTGCGACTCGCGTCAGTTCGAGCAAGAAACCAAAAACCGAAACGAAATCTCGCGTCCTCGACACGATCGCCGAGCACGTGTTGCTCGACGGTTTTCGGATCGTGATCGATCTCGAAAAAAGCAAAGGCTCCTATCTTTACGATGCCGCGCACGATCAGCGCCTGATCGATCTCTACGGATTTTTCGGCTCGAATCCGGTCGGGTTTAATCATCCGCATTTCGAACGGCCGGAGGTGAAAGCGGATCTGCTCCGCGCGGCCAAAATCAAAATCGCGAACTCCGACGTTTACTCGGAAGGTTACGCGCGTTTTGTCGAAACGTTTTGGCGCGTCGTCGGCCTTCCGCCGCTCGAACGGATGCTTTTTATCGATGGCGGCGCGCTCGCGGTGGAGAACACGCTCAAGGCCGCGATGGATTGGAAGGTGCGCAAAAATCTCGCGGCCGGCCGCGGCGAACGCGGCACGCAGGTTCTCCATTTCCGCCATGCCTTCCACGGGCGCAGCGGCTACACCATGAGCCTGACGAACACCGATCCGCGCAAGACCGATTTGTTCGCCAAGTTCGACTGGCCGCGCGTCTCCACGCCGAGCATCGACTTTTCGTTAGGCAAAAAAGAGCGTGAAGACGGGGTCGTCGCGCGCGAGCAAAAATGCGAAGCGGAAATCATGGAGTTCGTTAGGGAACGCGGTCACGACATCGCCGCGATCCTGATCGAGCCGATCCAGGGCGAAGGCGGCGACAATCATTTCCGCGGCGAATGGCTGCAAACACTCCGCCGCATCTGCGACGAAAACGAAATGCTCCTCATTTTCGACGAAGTGCAAACCGGCATGTGCGCGACGGGGAGAAACTGGTGCTGCCAGCATTTCGACGTCCTGCCCGATCTGATGTCGTTCGGAAAAAAAGCGCAGGTCTGCGGCGTCATGGCCGGACCGCGACTCGACGAAGTGAAGGAGAATGTTTTTCGCCTAACGAGTCGGATCAATTCAACCTGGGGCGCGAATTTTACCGACATGGTGCGCTCGACGCACTTCCTCGAAATCATCGAGCAGGAAAACCTGGTCGAGAACGCGCGCGTCGTCGGCGCGCATTTTCTCGAGCGGCTGCTCGAACTGCAAAATGATGAGCCGATGATCACGGCCGTGCGCGGTCGCGGTCTCTTCCTCGCCTTCGATTTGCCGGACGCGGCGACGCGCGAAGAATTCTGGAAAGGCGCGTTCAGTCGCGGCGTTTTCACTCTGCGTTCCGGCGAACGCTCGATTCGTTTTCGTCCCGCGCTCGACATTTCGAAGGAAGTCGTGGACGAGGCGACCGATCTGCTGCGCGAGCAATGCGAGCAGATGCGCGTTCGTTAGGCGCATGACCAACCTTTTGCAGAAACTCGGCCTCGCCGAGACGAACGATGGCGCCTTTTCCGGCGAGTGGGCGGGCGGCGACGCGACGATCGAGAAATTTTCGCCGATTGACGGTAAGTCGTTAGGCAAAGTCCGCACCGCGTCGCCTGACGACTACGAAAAAGTCATCGTTAGGGCGCAGGAAGCGTTTCTAAAATGGCGCACCGTGCCCGCGCCGGTGCGCGGCGAAACCGTTAGGCAACTCGGCAACGCATTGCGCGAAAACAAACGCGAACTCGGCATGCTCGTCTCGCTCGAAGCCGGCAAAATCATCGCCGAGGGCGAAGGCGAAGTGCAGGAGATGATCGACATTTGCGACTTCGCCGTCGGCCAATCGCGGATGCTTTACGGCCTAACAATTCAGTCGGAGCGCCCGAATCATCGGCTGATGGAACAGTGGCATCCGTTAGGCATCGTCGGCGTCATTTCTGCCTTTAATTTTCCGGTCGCGGTCTGGTCGTGGAACGCGGCGCTCGCGGCCGTCTGCGGTGACGCGACGGTTTGGAAGCCTTCCGAAAAAACGCCGCTGACCGCGATCGCGGTGACGAAAATCGCCGCGCGCGTCTGTCGCGAGACCGGAGCGGATCCGGCAATTTTCGGTTTGATCATCGGCGACGGACCATCGTTAGGCCAACGGCTTGCCGCGGACTCGCGCGTTCCGCTTGTTTCCGCGACTGGATCGACGCGCATGGGTTTCAATGTCGCGAAAACGGTGCATGGCCGGCTCGGTCGCACGATCATGGAGCTCGGTGGTAACAACGCGCTCCTCGTCACGCCGACCGCCGATTTGAAAATGGCGACGAGTGCGATTTTTTTCGGCGCAGTTGGGACGGCGGGACAGCGCTGCACCTCGACGCGACGCGTGATCATGCACGAGTCGGTCGCGGAGGAAATCGAGGATTCGTTAGGCCGTCTCTACAGAAATGTGCGGATCGGAAATCCGCTCGAGCGCGAAACGTTGATGGGTCCGCTGATC
The DNA here is from genome assembly GCA_036490335.1 of Chthoniobacterales bacterium. Classification (GTDB taxonomy): domain Bacteria; phylum Verrucomicrobiota; class Verrucomicrobiia; order Chthoniobacterales; family UBA10450; genus Palsa-1392. The sequence goes on along the minus strand of DASXEB010000016.1, from coordinate 91,543 downwards.
GATCCGTGCGCGGTGGATAACGTCGAAAATTCCATCGTTAGGCTGAAAGAAGAAGGTGGCGAAATTCTTTACGGCGGCGAGAAGCTTGACGGCGAAAAGTTTTCCGGCGGTTGTTATATGAGACCGTGCCTTGCGCGCGCGCGCGCGGATTTCAAAATTGTGCAGCACGAGACTTTCGGTCCGTTGCTTTATCTCATGACCTATCGCGATTTCGACGAAGCGCTCGCGATGCATAACAACGTTTCGCAAGGTCTGAGCTCGTCGATTTTCACCAACGACATGCGCGAGGCGGAGAAATTTGTCAGCGCAGTCGGGAGCGATTGCGGGATCGCAAATGTGAACGCCGGGACGAGCGGCGCGGAAATTGGCGGCGCATTCGGCGGCGAAAAAAACACCGGCGGCGGCCGCGAAAGCGGGAGCGATTCGTGGAAGAGCTACATGCGGCGGCAGACGAACACGATCAATTTTTCCACCGAGCTGCCGCTTGCGCAGGGGATTCAGTTTGGCAGCGTCGACGAAGGCAGCTCGACGGCCTAACGATCCGCGATGCGGATGACGACCGGCCAGTCTCGACTAACTTTTGCCCATGAGCACGACGACTCTCGAAGCGCCGAAAGAGGCGGAGAATCAATTTAACTGGCCGCTTTGTTATGAGGCGGAAAATCTTCTGCTCGCGCGCATCGACGCGTTTCTCGAGCAGAATAGTTTCGCGCGGATTCTCTCGGAACGGATGCGCGCCGAGACGGGCACGCTCTTTCTCGATTGGGTCGATCACGTCGTGGTCTCGCCGGACGACGAAGCGGCTTTTCGCGAAGTGGGTTTCACGGAAGATCCGTTAGGCGAAAACAACCGTGGGCTGACGGCGCTCTGGCATCCCGAGGCGATGCTGCCGCGGGTGTTGCTCGGCGCGAAAGCAGCGAAACATCCGAGCGCGCTCGCGATCCGGCCGGAGTTTGTCGCGGAATTTGCCGCGCTCCATGGGATCACGAACGAGATCGAGGGCGAGCCTTACTCGCGGTTTCGGAAGCTGCTCGCGTTTGAGGAGAACGACGCGGCTTTTTACGCGATCGAGCGCCGCGGCTATCGCGGTTATATCTCGCAACCGGTCGACCTGAAGAAATTCCTCGCCGCGCGCGAGATTTGGCAGACGCGCCGCCGCCGCTGGGACCGCGATGTGAAGGGTTACGCTTACTCACTCGAGCGGTTGCAGGATGTGATCGATCTCGTCGGCCGCGATCTCGCCTGTCATCTCGTCTTTGAAGAAGAGCGCGCTTTCTGGCAGAAGCGCAATCGCGCCGCGATCGAGCAGAAGCGCCGGCAAGACTCGTTAGGTTTGGGCTGGGCGAATCACGATCACCACACCTTTCGTTCGTCGCGAAAACATTTCGTCGATCTTATGAAAGCCTGGGACATGCTCGGCTTCCATCGGCGTGAGCGTTACTACGCCGGGGCGCAGGCGGGCTGGGGCGCGCAGATTGTCGAGCAACCGATCGAAGGGATCACGATCTTCAACGACGTCGATCTTTTCTCCGACGAGACGGGGATCGATTTCTCGAGAGAACCGCTCTCGCCGGAGGAGAAAATACTGCGCACGGTGGGGCTTTGGGTTGGACTGCATGGCGAGAGTTTTCTCGATGCGGGGATGCATCACCTGGAGTGCCGTTTTGATTACCAGCTCCTGCGCGAGCAGCTCGCCGCGGCCCACATCAAGACGATGGCGCCGTTTTCCGATTTTCCTTTCCTCAAGCAGGCTTTCACCCAGGGCGAGCGCTGGGCCGTGCGGCCAGAGCGGATCACCCGGCTGACTTCCAGAGGACTCCTGACCGAGGAGCAGGCGCAGAAATTCGCCCGCGAAGGGGCGATCGGAAGTCACCTTGAAAACCTGCAACGCAAAGGCGGCTTCAAGGGTTTCAACCAAAAATCAGTCAGCGTCATCATCGAGTTGACTGATCCGCGCAAGCAGGACGCGGTGCACAAGTCGGCCTAACGAGCGTCGCGCCCTATTACATTGCTCATGCAGCGACGCGATCAAATCTAGATGCAAAGGCGAGCGGCGATCATCACGGCTCTCCGAACACCTGTCGGCCGGCACGCGGGCGCATTGGCGTCGGTTCGCCCCGACGATCTGGCCGCCCACGTCATCAAGGCCGTGGTGGCGCGATCCGGCATCGACCCCGCCTTGATCGAGGATGTCTACTTCGGCGCCACCAACCAGGCCGGCGAGGACAACCGCAACGTCGCGCGCATGGCCGCGCTGCTCGCGGGCCTCCCCGCGTCCGTGCCGGGTTCGACGGTGAATCGCCTCTGTGCGTCGGGGTTGGAAGCCGTCAACATCGCGGCGCGCATGATCGAGGCGAATCACGGCGATGTCTTCATCGCGGGCGGCGTCGAGTCGATGAGCCGTGCACCTTATGTGCTGAGCAAGGCGGAAACCGCGTTCGGCCGGTCGCAGCAGATCTTCGACACTTCGATCGGCTGGCGCCTGGTCAATCCTCGCCTAGCGGCGCTGCATCACCCTTTCTCCATGGGCGAGACCGCCGAGAATGTCGCCCGCCAGCACCAGATCAGCCGGGCGGATCAGGATCAGTTCGCGCTGCAGAGCCAGCAACGGTGGTCGGCGGCGCAGGGACGCGGGCTCTTCGCCCAGGAGATCGTGCCCGTCGAGATTCCGCAGCGCAAGGGCGCTCCGACCCTCGTCAGCGTGGACGAGCACCCGAGGCCGGGCACGACGCTGGAGGGTCTCGCCAAGCTGAAACCCGCCTTCTCCAAAGACGACCAAGGCACGGTGACCGCGGGCAATTCGTCCGGGATCAACGACGGCGCGGCGGCCTTGCTGATCGTTGAAGCCGGGCTGGCCAAATCGCTGGGTCTTCAGCCGATCGCCTTCATCGGTCCGAGCGCCGCGGCCGGCGTCGATCCCGCGTTCATGGGGCTCGGGCCCGTGCCCGCGATGCGCAAGGCGCTGCTGCGCGCGAACCTGACGCTCGACCGCATCGACCTGTTCGAGTTGAACGAGGCGTTCGCCGCGCAGGCCCTCGCCTGCCAGCGCGAGCTGGGCATCGACAACGCAAAATTGAACGTCAACGGCGGCGCGATTGCGATCGGTCACCCGCTTGGTTGCAGTGGCGCCCGCCTGGCCACGACGCTGATCCACCAGATGGCTCGCACTGGCGCCGCGCGCGGCATCGCGTCGCTCTGCGTCGGGGTCGGACAAGGCTTGGCGACGGTCTTCGAACGGGAGTGAGTTTGGAAGTGGGCCTGACTGTCAGATCGTTCGAGCGCCCAGCGCCTCTCCAACGCACCCTTTCGCGCAAGTATGCTGCCGAGTAAAAGAGCAAGCGCTGCAAGTCCGCCGCGCCCGCTTGGGCGCGTCATGTATAATCGCTACACTGGTGAAATCGTCGGGCCGGTAGCGCCCGTTTTTAGTGAGGATTGGCCGTATGAGGTGGTTGCCGATCACGAGACGCTCTGGCGATACATGGAGCTTTGGAAGTTCGAAGACATGCTCAAGAGGTCGACAATCTACTTTGCGAGGGCCGACCAGTTTGATGAACCGTTTGAGGGCCGCGAGTCACCGGGTAACACGGAGACGATGTCGAAGTCGGAGGAGGCATTTCAGAAACTCTACCCGGTCAAGAGACCTGAGAATTGGAAGGAATCCCAAGAGACAATCAGACAAGTAATGTTCATTTCATGCTGGAATCGCGGGACACGCGAATGTTGGGAGATGTGGCGGGGATATACGAAGACACCGAACAGCGTGGTGATCGCCACGTCCGCGAAGGCACTACGGCGTTTTGTGCCAGAAGAAATCATGAAGTACGGAGTGAAGTATGCGTCATTAGATTTTCCCCGAACCGAGTTCACGCACACGAGCCTATTCTTCTACAAGCCGGCCAGCTGTAGGATTGAGCGTGAATACCGTATGTTGCGAGTCCCGCGCGAGGACGAAAGTATTGCCTCGGAAGATCTGTGCCGACATATTCCGATCAAATTGCGGAAAATTGTTCGTCGCGTGGTAACCCACCCCGGCGCGACACGCGAAACTAAACAGCGGGTTACAGATTTGCTGCGCGATTACTTACCGTCCCGCAGAAGAGAAGATTCGGCATTGACAGTTTAGCCGCGCATTACGCGGAGAATAATTGCTGCCTCGCAGACCATTCGTGTTGCGCGTCGCCCGCTTGGCCGGGATTTCACCGGACGCGAGCCACGACGGGCAAACGCGTAACGATTACGCCGATGGCGTTTTCTTCGCCTTCGGAGGTTTGGGCGTCGTCATGACGTCAAAACCCCAATCGCCTAATTGGCTGGGATTGCCGCGATATTTGCCGAGCAAGGTGTCGCGCACCGAGTTCAGGTAGAAGCGCACCGTGCCTTCTTTCGAAGTGTCCTTGCCCAACGCGATATCGCGATTCTCCGTGCAGAGCTGCGACTGACGGGCGAGGTCTTTCGATTGCTTGTTTTGCGCGTCGGCGGTGGTGTTTTTGACCGCCATGTCGGCCATGCCCAGACCGGTAATCGGACTGGTTGCGCCGTCGGCGACATGCTTGGCGATCACCTTTCCGGCGAGCGTAATGCAGTCATCGGGGTTCTTCGGGATTTCAACTCTCATTGGTTTACGAGCCATATAATTTCCTTTCGGTTAATCTGCTGCCGAGAATTAAAGCAGCTTTCTTGCCACGCCTTCCGCCAATATTGCCGTACGAAAAGTCGAATACGACAAGTGGCTAGCAGTTACCGCAAGATCACCGGTAAATAATCAGAGCACCGAAAGCAATATTGATTCGCTGGCGTTCAATATTGAAAAGGCATGTTTCAATATTCCCAAGAGAGATTTCAATTTAGAAATTTGATTCTGCAATCTCACCTGATGTCCTGCCGTTATTGGCAACAGCGTTTTGAGAGCAGTTTATTCGCGACTCAAGTGCGCTTACTATCATATACAGAGAAGTTTACGTCCGAAAATCGACGCAAGTGCGTCTTTCTACGCTACCGATCCCACTGTTGGGATTCGCTGGACACCGACGCCTCGCGCGGCATGGCGTCGCTCTGCGTCGGGGTAGGACAAGGCTTGGCGACGGTCTTCGAACGGGAGTGAGTTTTGGAAGTGAGCCTGACTGTCAGATCGTTCGATGAACAGAGGCAGAGGGTTTGAAGCAAGTCGAGTCAGTGCGATATAGCGATAAAGATTGATTTCAGAAACTTCATGACCCTCTGCGACTGAAGAAGACGCGCTTCAAAATCTTCTCCGCAGCCTCCTTTGTCGGGACCTCGCACTGCCAAACGACAATTACCTTCCAGCCAAGCTTGCGCAGCAAGGACTGAGACTCCGCATCTCGGGCCACGTTTCGGTCGAATTTAGCGTTCCAAAACTCGACTCTTGATCGTGGCGTGGTCGCCTTTCGACATTTCGAATGGCGGTGCCAGAAGCAGCCGTGCACAAAGATTGCCGTCTTGGACTTAGGAAATACTATGTCGGGCGTGCCCGGCAGCGATTTTCGATGCAAACGGAATCGCAACCCAAGAGAATGAGCAGCGCGGCGGACAAGAATTTCAGGACCGGTATTTTTTGATCCAACAGAGCGCATGATCGCGCTCCGATGCAATACGGACACGTGATCCGTCATGCTCTTTAGGTTTCGAGCAAGTGCCGCAAGATCGGAATGCACGAGTCGCGCATCTCAATCGCGCGAATAGCGTTGATCTCGTTGAATGGATGATGCACAGCGCTGTCCATATCCGACTTGAATTGCTTGAATTTGTTGAAGCTCGGTTCGAGATAGGCTCCTGCTGCGGGCCCGAAGGTCGGTTCCCAGTGTGCCGTGAAGTAATCCAAGAGAATTGAGAGGGCGGGCACGTATCTTTTCTTGTGGTCAGCGCTATAGGCTTTCGCCCGAGCCGCCTCCTCTTTTGCGATGCACCACGCTCTACAGGGTTCGAGAAGCTTGGCTCGTTTTAAGAAATGAACACTGGCCACCTCGAACAATATGCGCATCAGCGCCAACCCAGTGTATCGGTTCTCGAAGGCGTCGATAGACTTACCTTCCCCGACAAGTTCGAGCAACTTTCCACTGCATTTCCCCTCGTCGATGTCGGCGGGCAAGAGCCACCGACTATGCTGTCGCATCTTCGCCTTTGGGCGCCGTGAATTTGACTTGGCGCTCGGCGCACTCTCAACTCCTTTGCGCGGTCCGGGAACGGGCAGCAGCAGTCCCTTCCGTTTCGCAGTTTTCGCGGCGCGAGTGTATTGGCGCCATTTCGCCGCAAATGCCTGCATGTCTTCCAGAGCGCGTTGGTAGGCAGCGTTATTTCGGTCCACATCGGTTTTCGAAGTGTTCCAAGGCAGCAGATCAGGGGCGGAACTTACAAAATGAACCCGGCCGACGAAGCCATTGTACTCAGGGTGCCACGTGTGCTCCCAGCCGGTTTTATCCGTCCGGTCGGCCTCCACAATCTCACGGTCGTTGCACAGCACGGACCAGCCGAAATCCCGAGTCAGTTCCGGCGGGTTCGCGCTTCCCTCGGCCATCTCGGCAGGGAACAGGTGATCGCGATGCTCGCCTGCTTCGATATGAATCCAAACGTTGTCTCCACTGCGGTATGATTTGTGGAGCCTCGGGAAAGGTGAGTTTCCACGGAGCGGGATATAGAGAGGCTCGACAGGTTTTCCTTGGAAAAGAATCTTCAGTCCCTTCTGCAAAAAACGATGATAGCGTCGGCCCAGATCGCGCCGAAGGATCTCGTCCGAACCTGCAAGTTCGCGTGAGATTTCGGGTGCCGGATTGGTCAACGTGATCGTCGTTCCTCGCTTGCCGGTTGAAGCGGTCACGTCGAAAGGACGCTCCCACGTAGTCGCCTCCTTCAGGTAATCATCGACATCGAACCCAATTAGAGAATGCGACTTGCCGTCATCGGTATCGATTTTGACCGTTCGACCGAGTTTGAAGAGAGCGCGGTTCAGCCCCACGCCATAAAAGCCAATGCCGTGCGGACGTCCGGCCCGCTGACCGAATCGTAGGACGGACTTCTCCAAATCATCAGCCGATATACCAGAAGCATTGTCTTCGACCCGAACCTCGGAACCGCTTACCCGCAGATCGACTTTGTAACCTTTGTAGGATGAAGGCAGGTCGATTGGCTTCGTCTTGGTTTTGCCGCCGCCCGCTTCGATCACTTCACGAGCCCCGTCAATCGCGTTGTCAACCAAATCGAAAAGACACGCCTGTGTCGTCGCGTCCTTCGTGAGACTTTGGACGACCACTTCCTTGGTCGGACTGGTGTCCGCCTGCCTGCGTTCGACTCCCTTGGCCATCTGGTCTCCGCTACTTCTTAATCTTCCCTCGAATAACTGCCATCACTTTCCGCGCGACCGGAGGCGACACGCTGTTGCCGATCATTCTGAAGCTGTGCCATTTCGTCGGATGGAACACGAAGGCGTCCGGGAATCCCTGGAGTCTGGCGGCTTCTCGCACCGTGATAACCCGAGGCTCTTCCGGATGGATTGGACGAGCTGCTTGGAACGATCCGCGTTCCGATCCGGTTCCAGCGCGCAACGTTGGGCAGCGGCCATCCCACGAAAGGCGAGGATACCGGCTAATCGAATCGGTTTTCCCAGCGGCGACCCGGTCGAATCGCTCTACAACCTCCCACGTGTGAATCGTCTTTTGCAATCCGGATACCTCCGACTCTCTTCGCTTCAGGGACGCCTCCCAACCCACGCCGCGCGGCAGTGACCCCCTCATCGTCCGTGCATAAGTTCCTAGACTCACTCCTGACGAATACCGGGACCAAGCAAAGTCGCCATCATCATCTTCATTCGGAGCGGGAAGATCTTCGATGGCATCGCGCACGGTCACTTTACTGCGACTCTTGATCGCAAAATCGGTTGGGACCAACCTTCCAACTCTTGCCGAATCATATCCTACCACGATTACACGACGGCGATCGGTGGGGACTCCAGCGTCGCATGCGTTTAATTGAATCGGTCCTATTAGCTCATAGTGATCTCGCGCTCGACGGAGAGCGAGCTCAAGCATCTCCTCGAAGTCTGAATCCAGAAGCCCTTCGACATTTTCCATGACAAAGAACGCTGGACGCAACGAACAGACCTGTTTGATAAACGATCCGACTAGCCGGTTGCGCGCATCATTCTTCTCGCGTTTCCCGATCCGGCTGAAGCCCTGACACGGCGGTCCGCCGATGATTCCCAGAGGCTGATTGCCCCGCAGAATCTCTTCCCATGCGGGAGCGTCTAATTCCGAGATGTCGGCCTCCACTGCACGCGCCGAAGGGAAGTTTAAACCATATCCGGAAATTAGATCAGGATCGATATCGATACCGACCAACGGCCGGAAACCCGCTTGTGCTGCGCCTAAGCTGAATCCGCCAACGCCGCAGAACAAATCGATGATCGTCAACTGTGTAGGCATTTGCAAAGCCTGCACGGTCGTGCAGTCCGTGTCGATCGCAAACAAGCCCCCTGCCGGGGGGGCGCCTCCCGTCGGTAGGCGAAACTTTTTCTTATGATCTGCAACGCATCCCACCCGCCCGAATCGATCCGTCCTTTCGCTCGCTCAGCCAATCGAAGCCAGCTTGGCAAAGCCGGACTTGAACGCCCCTACCAGCGTGTCGATCTCCGCTTCGGTCATCGGCGTGGAGAACACGCACGTCCCCGTGCTGATGATGCTGCAACCTTCGTTGTGGAGATGTTCGAGCAACGCCTTGAGTCGGCGCGACTCGTCGGGCGTCGGGTAGGCATCGCGGTAATTTCGTGGCGGCGTCTGCTTCATGTGCACCAGGAACATCGAGCCCGCCCCGGTGACGCTCGCGGGCGCGCCCGTCGCACGGATCGCGCCTTCGATGCCGTTCCTGGCCCGATCGGTCAGCGCGTTTAGGCGCGCCACCGCGGGTTGGTCGAACTTCAGCATCGCCGCCATGCCCGCGGTCATGCTGATCGGGTTGGCCGTGAATGTGCCGGAGTGCGGGAACACGTAGCGGGGCGACTGCGGGTTGAGCACATCCATGACTTCGGCTCGGCCGGCGACGGCGCCAATGGGAAATCCACCGCCGATGATCTTGCCCAGCGCGGTCATGTCGGGCGTGACGCCGTAGCGCGCTTGCAAGCCGGCGTGCTCGGCCCGGAACGTGATGACTTCATCGAACACCAACAGGACCCCGTGGCGCGCGGACCACTCGCGCAGCGCGGCGACGAACTCGACATCTGCCGGACACAAGCCGACGCGGTGCGGCATCAGATCGATCAAGACGCACGCAAGATCTTTGGCGTGCTCGTCCAGGATCGCCAGCGTGCGCTCGGTGTCGTTGAACGGAAACACAACGACGTCCTTGAGCGCGGACTCGGGGGTCCCGTGCACCAGCGGAACGCTAACCGGATGGTCGATGCCGCCCCAGGTCGCCGGCGTGGAACCCTGGCTCACCTCGGCGTAGTCGTAGACACCGTGGTAGGCGCCCTCGGCCTTGGCGATCTTCGGCCGCCCGGTAAATGCGCGGGCCGCCTTCAGCGCGACCATGATCGCCTCGGTGCCTGAGTTCATGAAACGCATTTTCGCGAACGAGCGGTTGCGGCTGCACAAGTGCTCGGCATAGCGCACCTCGATCTCGGTGCCCATCATGAACGCGGTGCCGCGGTTCATCTGCTCCGTCACCGCCTGGATGATCTCGGGGCAGGCGTGGCCGTGGATCAGGGACGCCATGTTGTTGGAGAAGTCGATGCGCGTGACGCCCTCGAGGTCGGTCACGCGGCAACCTTTGCCGCACTCGACGTAGGTCGGGTGACTCGCCCGCAGGATCGCGTTGCGGCTGACGCCGCCGGGAAGGACTTTGAGGGCCCGCTCGTAGAGGGCGGCGCTGCGTGAGAGGTCGGTTTGCATCAGAATTAAGAATTAAAAATTAAGATTTAAGAAGTGGTCGTATTGCGCCTCGAACTCTTGATGATCGAAACGAAGATCGCCGTCAGCTCGTCGCATTCCCGCTGCAGATGCGCCAGCTTTTCCGGAATGACAAATTCTGCATCAACAAGCAGCTCGAGCCAGTAAGCGGTTTCTTCGACTTCCTTCAAACAGTCGCCGCACTTCGAGATGAACTCCGGCTTACTGCGCGCTCGGAAAGCCTCCCGATAATTTGCTCCCACCGACGTCCCGGAACGGAGCACCTGCTTGCCAAGTATCTGTGCCCCAGTCGTTTTCGGCAGAGCCGAAAACATCCGAACAATACGAAGGGCAAAGCTCATCGTTCGTTTACGCAAATCTTTCCCCGGATCTCCTGTGGCCACCTTCTTAAATCTTAATTCTTCCTTCCTAATTAGTTTGAAGCAGAGGCGCACCGGTGCGCTCCTGCACGAAATTGAAATTGATGCCTGGGCTCAGTTCGACGAGTCGAAATCCGTCCGGCGTGACTTCGATCACGGCGAGATCGGTGTAGATGCGGTTCACGACGGCCAATCCCGTCAGCGGAAAGGTGCACTTTTGCACGAGTTTCGCCTCGCCTTCCCTGGTGCAATGCTGGGTGATGACGAAGATCGATTTTACTCCCGCGACCAGGTCCATGGCGCCGCCGACTGCGGGGATGGCGTCGGGCTCGCCCGTGGACCAGTTGGCCAGATCGCCATTCTGCGCGACCTGGAGCGCGCCGAGCACGCAAAGATCCAGGTGGCCGCCGCGGATCATAGCGAAGCTGTCCGCGTGATGAAAATACGCGGCGCCCGGCAACGCCGTCACGCGCTGTTTGCCCGCATTGAGCAGCTCGGGATCGCCTTCGCCGGGCTTGGGCGCGGGGCCCATGCCGAGCAGGCCATTTTCTGTGTGATAGATCAGCGAGCGGCCCGCCGGCACGAACCTGGTGACCAGCTCCGGAATGCCAATGCCCAGATTCACATAGGAGCCGTCGGGAATGTCCTGCGCCAGACGCTGCGCCATCTCCTCGCGCGTTCGCCCGATCACCGGCGGCTTCGTCATGGGTAGGACGCTCCCGTTTCGACGAGTTCCGATTCGTGGGCCGGGTTGGCGATGGCGACGACGCGATCCACGAAGATGCCGGGCGTGACGATCGACTCGGGGTCCAGCTGGCCGGGCTCGACGATCTCGGCGACTTGGACGATCGTGACCTTGGCCGCCATCGCCATCAGCGGGGCGAAGTTTCGCGCCGTTTTATTGTAGAGGATGTTGCCGTGGGTGTCGGCGACCCGCCCTTTGATGAGCGAGAAGTCCGCGCGGAGGCCGTGCTCAAGCAGATACTTTCTGTCGCCAAATTCCCGGCATTCCTTGCCTTCCGCCAGCGGCGTTCCCACCGCGGACGGCGTGTAGAACGCCGGGATTCCAGCTCCGCCAGCGCGGATGCGCTCCGCGAGCGTTCCTTGGGGAACCAATTCCAATTTCGTGCGCCCGCTTCGGTAGAGCTCGGGGAAGACGGTCGAGTTGGCGGTGCGCGGAAACGAACAAACGACCTTGGAAACGCGGCCCGCTTGGAGCAGCGCCGCGAGGCCGACCTGGCCGCTGCCGGTGTTGTTGCTGATCGTCGTCAGATTCGTGGCGCCTTGGTCGATCAGCGCGTGGATGAGCTCGACGGGACTGCCCGCTTCGCCGAAACCGCCGATCATGATGGTTGCGCCGTCGAAGATGTCCGAGACAGCCTCAGCCGCGCTCGCGACCCGCTTGTCGATCATCACCCGGCGACAAGAGCGGCTTGAAGAGCGCCGAGACTCGGCGCCTGTCCGGCAGCCGTGGCGTGACCCGGCGCCTGTCCGGATTTCGAAACCCGCGCGTAGTGATACAAGCCGGCCTCGTCGAACAGAACGCGGTCCTCGTAGTCGTCGAACCAGAGCGCCTCGGGGTTGCGGCCGACGATGCAGACCTTGCCGCGGTCCGGAGCGCTGCCGGCGTTCCGAAGAATCTTGAAGATCAAGACGCCATTCTCGCTGCCCGCGAGTCCCGGTATCGCCTCGTTGGTGACCGCTGAAACTTCGGTCTTCCCTTTGTAATGGGTGATGGAAAGGCGCGCGTGCGCCTCGACGCCCGACAGCCCTTTTTGCGACTCGTTGAGAATATTCCACGCGGTCTCGATCGGGACGTTGAATGCCTTGTAGGCGACGATGTCGCGCCCGCAGAAGAAGTAGTGGTTCTCGCCGCCGGCGCGCTTGAACTCGCGTTGCAGAATGCGGAGAGCGTCCGGGTCATCGTTGATGCCCCTCATGATCGGCGCCTGGTTCTGCACGGTGAGCCAACCACGCGAGGCCAGGCCCCGCATCCCTTCGCCCGTCGCGGGGACCCACTGCTTAAAGCCCTGCGCATCCTCGACGTAGTTTCCTTCCGCATCCTTAGCCAGGAACTCGTCCGGGTGCTCGAAGTGCAGCATCATATGCAAGCCGACCTGCGGCCAGGTCTCGTGGAACCGATCGAGCATCGAGAGGAAGGTGCGGTCGAAGCGCTGGGGATAGAACGCCATGTCCTTGGTGCCGATGCGGATCGACTCGACGCCGGCTTCGGCCAGCGCGGCGAGCCAGGCCGCGATCTTTGAATTGCTCAGCACCATCGCGTCGCCGCCCGACATCAGGATCTCGCGCAGCTTCTCGCGTCCGCTTTCGGGATGCACACCGCCGTTGGCCGCGACGGCCGCGTTGTGCGCCTTGATGTAAGGGATGATGTCGGGGATCAACGCGAGACCTTTCTTCGCGATGGTGCCGTCCTGCCGCTTGATCTGCTTACGGGCGATCAATTCTTCGCGGTAACAGAAGCGGCAATGTGCCGAGCAGGTCGAAATGACGTACATGAGTCCCATCTCGTACTTGTGCAGCAGGCCCTCGACGGGGCTGTAGTCCATCTGGTTGCCGGGGTCCTCCGCGCCCGCAAGATCCATCGTCTCGCCGGGGTCCGCCTTGACGATGCGCTGAATCGCGGCGCTGGTCCTGGCCAGCTCGTAGTAATGGCGCGTGATCTTCACGGGCATCCGGGCTTCAACGTCACGATCGGTGCCCTTGAGCGCCTTCAGCCTTGTCACCTCGTCCGGGGAGTAGAAGCTGAGCATGTCCGCCGGAGCCTTCTCGTTGAAGAAGGGGGCGAGCCCACTAATAATTTCCCGCTCATAGCGGCCTTCTTCGACGCCCTCGAGAAACTTCTGCTCGCGTGCGGTCGGGACGTAGGGTTGTGGCTGTATCATTGTTCGGGCTCCATTAAAGAATTAATGATCTATCGATCAGTTCCCCATTTCTACGCCCGAATCCCCATCCTACAAAAGCATTTTGTGGCGAAGGTCGATCGTGCGTCATCGACTCTGCAACTTTGCATGAACTCATCGATCCGCAAAAGCACTCGGGATGACAGTTCGAGCGTGCTGGCTTAGCTTGCTCGCACTCTATGAACGAACCCGTTTACATCCTCGGCGGTGGCCGAACTGACTTTAAGCGCAACCTCCGCAAGGAAGGCAAAACCATTCGCGACCTGATCAAGGAAGCGGGCCGCGCGGCGCTCGCGGACGCGAAGATCGACGCCGGCGAGATCGAGGCCGCAGCGGTCGGTAATTTCAACGCCGGGCAATTCACGAAGCAGCTCCATCTCGGCGCCTTCATCCCGGAGATCGACGAAAAGCTGCACGGCATTCCCACGATGCACACCGAGGCGGCTTGCGCATCCGGCGCGCTTTCCGTGCTCCTCGGCGCGCAATGGATCATGGGCGGCTTTCACGACGCGGTGCTCGTCGTGGGCGCGGAACAGCAGAAAACGATGTCGTCGCTCGACGGCTCTGACGTGCTCGGCGCAGCGGCCGATTATCACATCGAGAAACCGGAATACGGCGACTTCATGTTCCCGAAATTGTTCGGGCGCATCGCGCAGATTTACATCGAGAAATACGGCGCCACGCCTAACGACCTTGCTGCCGTCGCTTACAAGAACTACGCGCACGCACGGCTCAATCCGCTCGCGCAAATGCGCGACGCCAACCTGACCTACGACGACGCCTCGCAGATGTCGGAAAAAAATCCGAGCGTCGCGCCGCCGCTGCGCGTTTCCGATTGTTCGCAGATCACCGATGGCTCTGCCGCGCTTGTGCTCGTCTCGGGAAAATATCTCGATCGCATCGGCCGTGATAAATCGACCCTGCCGCAACTGCTCGGTTTTGGCAGCGCGACCGATTATCTCGCGCTGGAAAAAAAGGACGCGCCGACTTTTTCGACCGCTCGCAAATCGGCCGAGAAAGCTTTTGCGATGGCAAATCTGAAACCGCGCGACATGCATGGCGTCGAAGTGCACGATTGTTTTTCCATCACCGAAATCGTCGCCTACGAAATTCTCGGCCTCGCCGAACCGGGCAAAGGCGCGGAACTGGCGAAAAGCGGCGCGACCGCGTTGCCGCAAGTGCGCGGCGAACATGTGAGCGGGAAAATCGGTTGGGAGATTCCGGTCAACGTCGGCGGCGGTTTGATTGGCGACGGACATCCGGTCGGCGCGACCGGGGTGCGTCAGGTTTACGAAGCGCACCAGCAACTGACGAACCAGGCCAACGCGCGCCAAATCGAAGGCGCAAAAAAATTTCTCACCTTCAACATGGGCGGAAGCCTCACGACAAGCGTCGCCATGATCTGGGGTCGCGCCTAACGAACTCCGCAGCCGCGCGGAAAGTCTTGCCGCCGCGCTGCGGCGTCCCTTAAATCGAGCCGATGAGTGCGAACGAATCCGACGCGATCATGGCCGTCTTCCTCGATCTCGAAAACATCGCGCTCGGCGCGCACGACGCGAAATTCCCGGCCTTCGATGTGCGCAAAGTGCTCGAGCGTTTGCTGCTCAAAGGTCACATCGTGGTGAAAAAAGCGTACTGCGATTTTGAGCGTTACAAAACTTTCAAGCGTGGGCTGCATGAAGCCGCCTTCGAGTTGATCGAGATCCCGCACGTTCGCCAATCGGGAAAAAATTCCGCCGACATTCGCATGGTCGTAGACGCGCTCGACCTTTGTTACACGAAAAGTCACGTCGACACTTTCGTCATCATCAGCGGCGATTCCGATTTTTCGCCGCTCGTGAGCAAGCTGCGCGAGAACGACAAAACCGTCATCGGCGTCGGCGTGAAACAATCGACCTCCGATCTCTTCATCGCCAATTGCGACGAATTTATTTATTACGACGACCTCGCGCGCGGCGAATCGGCGCGGCAATCGCGCGCCGCGGCGAAATTGCCTAACGAGTCAAGGATTTCGCGGGCGGCAAAGTCGGATGACGCGCCGCCGCCTCCGCCGCCACAGGGCGAAGCGCTTGAGTTGCTCGCGAAAACGCTCGACGCCCTCCGCTCCGAGCGCGGCGAAGATTATCAAATCCACGGTTCGCTCATCAAACAGGCGATGAAACGGCAGTCGCCCGGTTTTAACGAGCGCGCGCACGGCTTCAAAGCTTTCAATGATTTGCTTCTCGAGGCGGAAGAGCGCGGACTGTTGAAGCTTGAGCGGGACAAGCAGGTCGGCACCTACATCGTTCATCCGCTCGAGTAGGGACTGTTCGTTAGGCCAAGTCTTCCTGCCTAACGAACTCTCGAAGCGCTTCCGCCGCGAGCTCAAAGGAGTGGAGCCGGTCGGGGTGGGAAAAAATTTGCGCCGTCGCGATGATTTCGTCGGCGCGAGTGATTTCGAGTAATTCTGCGATGCGTCGCCGCACCGTCGTCGGTGAGCCGACGGCGGAGCATCGTGTCCGCTGCGCGACCGCGGCTTTTTCGGCGGCACTCCAGCGACCTTCCATGCTTTCGACCGGCGGCGGCAGCGCGCTCGGATGACCGCGGATGAGATTGAGAAACTGCAACTGCGACGAAGTGAAAAGCCGCTGCGCTTTCTCGTCCGTTTCGGCGGCGAAAATCCCGACGCCGATCATCGCGTGCGGCGCCGCGAGATGGACGGACGGTTGGAAATTTTGGCGATAAATGCGCAGCGCGACTTCGAGATAATCCGGCGCAAAATGCGAGGCGAAGGCGAAAGGCAAACCGAGTTCGGCGGCGAGGCGCGCGCTAAAATCGCTCGAGCCTAACAAATAAATCGGCACGTCGAGCCCGGCGCCCGGGACCGCCTGCAAAACCTGGTCGCGCCGCGCCGGTTCGAAGTAAGATTGCAACTCGATCAGGTCGTGCGGAAACGTGTCGCCGTCGCTCCCGAGATTTCGTCGCAACGCGCGCGCGGTAATTTGATCGCTACCCGGCGCGCGTCCCAAACCGAGATCGATCCGGCCGGGAAAAAGCGCGGCCAGGGTTCCGAATTGTTCCGCGATCGCGAGCGGCGCGTGGTTTGGCAGCATCACGCCGCCGGCGCCGACGCGAATCGTTTTGGTCCCTCCGGCGATGTGGCCGATGACGACCGAAGTCGCGGCACTGGCGATGCCCGGCATGTTGTGATGTTCGGCGAGCCAGTAGCGATGGTAGCCCCAGCCTTCGGCCTGTTGGGCGAGGTCGAGCGCGTTGCGAAAGGCGAGCGCGGCGTCGCCGCCTTCGATGATCGGCGCGAGGTCGAGGAGCGAGTAAAATTTCATCCTTGAAGAAATTAACCCGGTTATCGATGAGGAAAAAATTCTGCGCGCGATTTTGTCGCCTAACGAATCGCTTCGCGCGCGCAAATAACGCTTCCGCTTTTCGCCGGCTCTCGTAACTTTATCGCATGGATTCGCTCTATTTTATTTTCGTCGGAGTCATCGCGGTCCTCGCGCTGATTTTCGCGATCGTGCTCTTCAATTTTTTCGGGCTCTGGCTGCGCGCGCGGATCGCGAACGCGCCCGTGACCATCGGCAAAATGGTCGGGATGCGGCTGCGCAAAGTGCCGGTCGGATTGATTGTCGACAATCGCATCACGGCAGTAAAAGCGGGCATCGATATTCCGAGCGATCCGCTGGAGGCGCATTACCTCGCGGGCGGTGATGTCAGTCACGTCATCCTCGCGCTCATCGCCGCGGACAAGGCGGGCATTTCGCTCGATTTCAATCGCGCGTGTGCGATCGACCTCGCGACCAAAGGTACGGGCAAAACGGTGCTCGAGGCGGTGCGCACGAGCATTAATCCAAAAATTATCGACGTGCCGAGCGCGGCGATGAATCGCACGACGATCGACGGCGTGGCCAAGGACGGGATCGGTGTGAAAGTGAAGGCGCGAGTGACCGTGCGCTCGCATCTCGATCGGTTTGTCGGCGGTGCGACCGAGGAGACGATCATCGCGCGGGTGGGCGAGGGGATCGTGACGTCGATTGGCTCGGCCGACACTTACAAGGATGTGCTCGAGAATCCGGATCGCATTTCGAAGCTCGTCCTGCACAAAGGACTCGATAGCGGGACGGCGTTTGAGATTCTTTCGATTGACATCGCCGACGTCGATATCGGCGATAACATCGGGGCGAAATTGCAGACCGAGCAGGCCGATGCGGATAAGCGCGTCGCGCAGGCGAAGGCGGAAGTGCGGCGCGCGGCGGCGGTCGCGGTCGAGCAGGAGATGCGCGCAAAGACTCAGGAGATGCGCGCGAAAGTGGTTGAGGCCGAAGCGCAGGTGCCGCAGGCGATGGCGGACGCATTTCGTTCCGGCAACCTCGGAATCATGGATTATGTGCGGATGAAAAATGTTCAGGCGGACACGACGATGCGCGAATCGATTGCGGGCGATAAGCCGACGAGTGAGGCGACCTGATCCAGGGCGGCCGGCCGATGCACGATAACGTTCTCGTTCTTATTCTTGTTGGCATCGTCGCAGTCTTTAAATGGCTGACGAAGCGAGATCGGCGCGCAAAAGAGAAGCCTCCGGCTGCTTTGCCTAACGAGACTAAGGCTGCCGAGCCGCCGCCAAACGATGCCGAGCAAGTACGGCGGTTCTTGGAAGCGATCGGCGCGCCACCCGGAACTGCGCCGCCGGTTCGGCGAGCGCCGGCACGACCCGCGGTGAGAAATCGCAGTCGCGGCGAAAAGTGGCAGCAACCATTGCCTCCGCTGACGACTGTTCCCCCGCCGGAGCCGGTGCTTGTCGCGATGCCGCCGGTAAGTGTGATAACTCCGCCGCCGCCATCTTTTCCGTCACCGATCGTTCTCGCTCCGTCGGCCGTCTCCGCGCCCTTCGTCCGGAAAGCGGAGTCGGCGTTGGCGCCCGCGCGGAGTTCGTTAGGCGAAATCTTGCGTCGTCCTGAAAACGTCAGGCTGGCAGTCGTCCTGCGGGAGGTCCTCGGCCCGCCGCGCGGCTTGCGCGCGGATGATGATCTTCGTAGTTTCTGATCCGCTCGAAATGCCGGCGTGGCGGAACTGGCAGACGCGCTGGACTCAAAATCCAGTACTCGCAAGGGTGTGTGGGTTCGATCCCCTCCGCCGGCACCCTGGAGCAGTTATCGGTTGGCGAGGACTATTAGAGTTATAGGAGTTCTGTTCGCAAAACTTGCCGCTCGCAGGATAACTCTATGTCTGATAGCCCCGACTTTTGCCGACTGGCTGACTGTTTCACGAAGGAAGAGATCGGAATTCGCAATCACGTCCGCGAATGGGTCTCGGCGCGCTTTCGACCGATCGTCGCGCAACATTATCGCGACGGCACCTTTCCTTTCGAGTTAGTGGGAGAGTTAGGCGAGCTCGGAGTCTTCGGACCTGGGATCAAGGGTTATGGATGCCGCGGCCTCGGAGCCGTCGCGAACGGATTAATGATGCAGGAACTGGAGCGAGGCGACAGCGGGCTGCGGACCTTTGCTTCGGTGCAGGGCTCGCTCGCGATGATGGCGATTTATCTCTTCGGATCTGACGAGCAAAAAACGCGCTGGCTGCCGGCGATGGCGAAAGGTGCGAAGCTCGGATGCTTCGCGCTGACGGAGCCTGATTTTGGTTCGAATCCCGCGGGCTTACAATGCCGCGCGCGCAAAGTGACCGATGGCTATCGGCTAAGTGGTCGGAAAAAATGGATCGGCAATGGCAGCGTGGCCGATGTCGCGATTGTCTGGGCGAGACTCGAAAATGATTCCGGAGTTAGCGACGAGGGCGCGAATGCGATCAGGGGATTTCTGGTTGAAAAAGGAACGCCAGGTTTTGTCGCGAGAGTTATCGAGGGCAAGTTATCTCTTCGTGCGGCTTTGACGGCTGAGTTGGAATTCAACGATTGCGAGTTGCCCAACGTGGCGCTGCTTCCCGAGACGACAGGGCTGAGATCGGCGCTCGAATGTCTGAATCACGCGCGCTACGGCATTGCCTGGGGCGCGATCGGCGCCGCGGAAGCGTGCTACGAAGAAGCGCGCGAATATTCTCTGAGGCGCGAGCAATTCAGCCGGCCGCTCGCGAGTTTCCAACTCATCCAGGCGAAACTCGCGCGCATGCTCACCGAGATCACGAAGGCGCAGTTACTCGTCTTTCGTCTGGCTCAATTGAAGGATGCCGGTGAGTTGAAACATTATCATATCTCGATGGCGAAGATGAATAATGTCGAGATGGCGCTCGACGTCGCGCGTGCGACGAGAGACATACTTGGGGGCAACGGAATCCTGGATTCGCATGAGTGCTTCCGGCACATGTGCAATCTCGAAAGCGTGAAGACTTACGAAGGAACGCAAGACGTGCACCTTCTCATTCTCGGCCAACAGATCACCGGCATTCCGGCGTTTTGTTAGCTCGAAGAGTCGGCGTCCGGAGGGTCTCGCCGATCAACAAGATTAATGATTCACGCGGAAGCTGAGACCGCCGCTGCCTTTCTCATAAGCCGCGCCCGCGGTGATCTGAAATCTATCGGTGCCGACACTGCCAATGATGTAACTACTAAAGTCCTGGCCACCGATTTTGCCTCCCGATCCGCCGTAAAAGACACCTGCCTGGCCTCCGCTGTAAGTGCGATTGGTCTGAAGGTTGACGATTCCGCCGAGCGCATCGGTCCCGTACATCGGCGAGACATCAGTTTGCACCGAGACCGCGCTGAGAAAGCCGACTGAGAAAAAGGATGCGACGTCGAAACGATTATCCTGCGAAATCGAAAGGCGCCGGCCGTCGAGCAGGACGAGCACCGGCAGGTCGTGCAGCAAGAGCGATCCGTTCGCGCTGCTGAAAAGATCCGGGCGATAAAGGCTGAGCGCGGGGAAGGCATCAACTTCTCCGGTCGTTTGCAATTGGTCGGAGGTGATGGTTTGCAGGTCGCTCTGCGCGACGAGAGGGAGGCTGAAAGAAAAAACCCCGAGCAGGCAGACGAGCGCGCGTTTCATCGTTCGTTAATCCACAGCCGAATCGCGATGAGCGCCAGCGAAATTTAACGACGCGCTTGCCCGGACGGAATGACGCCGCCTTTAAACGATTACGCTGAGTCCTTTACTCGTTAGGCAGCGTAAGACCGGATTCGTCAGGGTGTCGCGGACGGAACGGCGGAGGCCGAAGGCGCGGCCGGCGCGTTCATCGGGATTACGCCGACTGCCGCGTCGGCCGGCGAAACAGGCGAGGCCGCGGCACCCGGGCTCGCCGCGCCTTTTGGCACGGGGTTGAGATGAGCCTTGGCGTCAGCGGCGGCTTTTTGCGCGGCGACTTTCGGAGGCAAACGTTGGACGCCGGAAGGCGCGGGCGTCGCGGCGTTCCCGGTTGCGGAAGTTTTCATCAACTCCTGGCGAACGGCGGAATGACTGGCGCCACGGTGCGCATAAAGAATCGACAGCACGAGGACGACAATAAAGAAAATGCTCGCCAGCCAAGTCGTGATCGTCGTAAGGACGTTCGTCGTCTGCGCGCCGAAAATATTCTCCGTCACTCCGCCGCCAAAAGCCGCGCCGAGGCCTTCGCTTTTCGGCCGTTGCATGAGAATGACGAACATCATGAGGACCGCGACGACGGCCTCGAGAACGAGCAACGAGTTGATCAAAATTGTCATCGGGACGGGCAATATGGAGAGAAAATCGAGCGAGACAAATCGCAGAGTGGCCCGTAATTCAACGCAAACACTTCGAGAGCGGAGAGCAAATCAAACCAGTCTCGCCTTGCGATGGACCCAAACGCTGTTCACGATTCCGAGACCGAACATCACCATCAAGGCGAACGATCCGCTGTAACTGATCAGCGGCAGCGGCACGCCCGTGATCGGGAGGACGGAAATGGTCATGCCAATGTTCTGGAAGATGTGAGTGAAGATAAGCGTCGTGATTCCGGTCACGAGCAATGTTCCAAAAAGGTCGCCCGCCGTTAGAGCGACGAACAAACAGGTCAGCAACAAAAGCGCAAAGGCGCCGAGTAAAAACATCCCGCCGACGAAACCCCACTGCTCACCGATCGCCGAAAAAATGTAGTCGTTATGCACCGCCGTCGCGGGCAAAAAGCCGAGCTCGATCTGCGTGTTCGGCGCTTTGAATCCCTTGCCCGACCAGCCGCCGGACCCGATCGCGATGAGCGATTGATTGATCGCCCAGGCTGAGCCTTGCCGGTCGATGTCGGGATTGATGAACGCGGTGATGCGTTCCTGCTGATAGGGTTTGAGCCCGATGTAAGCGACCGGAATGAACGCCAGTGTGATCAGGACCACGCAGATAAGATAACGCAACGGCAGCCCGCCGATAAAAAGCAGCGCGAGCAAGACCGGCCCCCAGATCATGCATTCGCCGAGATCGGGCTGCATTAAAATCAAGACGCACGGGGCCCCGACGATCGCCGCGCAGAGCGTCAGCCGCAGCATCGGATGCATCTGGCGGAATTGGCTTAGAAAAAGCGCGAGCACCATGATGCCGGCGACAACCGCAAGCTGCGCCGGCTGAAAATTTACCGGCCCGAGATGCAGCCAACTGCGCGAACCGTAAACCTTCGTGCCGATAAATCGGGTGAGAATCAGAAACGACAAGCCCGCGAAATACATGGGCAGCGCGCCCCATTTGATCCAGTGATAATCAATCAGGCTAGTCGCAATGAAGGCGAAAAATCCGACTGCGACCCAGTTGGCCTGCTTGCGCCAGAAATCGAGCGTGGTCGCATCCTGTCGCATGTAGGTCGCGCTGTAGATCGCGATGATACCGAAAATCGCGAGCGCGAGCATGTTCACGAGCAGAAGCCAGTTCAGGCCGAGAAGTTTTCGTAAAAACGGAGTCATTGATTCGGTCTTTCGGAAGCTAAGATGGCTTGCAAAAAGGGCAAGTCGCGACGGTGAAGCGAAGATTTTTCGATTGGTTAAAACGTTTGTTTTAAACCTCTTACCGGAGGCCAATCGACGGCCAAAATCCCTATTTCTTGTCACCCGCCCAAAGAGTCTTAAACTTGTTGTCCAATCCGACCCTCGCGATGGCGAAGAAGACAAAGCGAAAAATTTCCCGGCCGACTCTGCCGATGCAGCGTCATCTCAACTTGCGCCATGAAGGCCGCTACTTTGATCTGCGCGAAATTTTCCAGCGCGTGAACGAAAAGCATTTTCGCGGTCGGCTGCGCGGCTACAAAGTGATGTGGGGCCAGCGCCGGCGCCATCGTCCGAAAGAATATTTCATTTTCGGCACGATCCAGGAAGAGGATCGCGTCATTCGCATTCATCCGTTGCTCGATCAGCCGTTCGTGCCGCGCTGGTTTTTGGAATACGTGCTCTATCACGAAATGCTCCACTCCGTCGTGCCAGAAGAAACCGATTCCGCCGGTCGGCGCCGCGTCCATACGGACGAATTTTATCGCCGCGAGAAAGCCTTCCCGAGTTACCGCCGCGCGCGGCAGTGGGAAGACGAAAATCTCGCGCGCTTTCTGCGTTAACCGACCGCGAGCTCGCGTTTCGCTCGCGAGCGCGGCCTAACGAACCTGCGCCGCCGCCGGCCGGCCTTCGAGATCAGACGGCGAGGCTGTCGTTGCTATGTTCTTTTTGATGAGATACCAGAGCGCGGTCGCGAGCAGCAGCGAGATCAGCTTCGCGCGCCAGTTCTTCAGCAGCATCTTCTTCATAATTGCGATGGAGCAAAATCTCGCCGAGCCGTTGCCGGAAAGTCTCCGGGGTAAAATTCCGTTCCAGCCGGCGCCGATGGCAAATCGAAATCGCCCCCGTTTCTTCCGACACCACGACCGCGACCGCGTCAGACTCCTCCGTGATTCCGAGCGCGGCGCGATGGCGCAGGCCGAGGCTGCGATCGAGCGTCTCGCGCTGGCTCACCGGAAAAATGCAGGCCGCCGCCGCGATCCGGCCGTTGCGCACGATCACGCCGCCGTCGTGCAGCGCCGACTTCGGATGAAAAATGGTCAGCAATAATTCGCTCGAAAACGCCGCATCAACGATTACACCCGTTTCTTCGTAAACCTTGATCGAAGTGTCGCGCTCGATCGCGATCAGCGCGCCGAATTGTTTGCTCGCGAGCTGGGTCACGACTTCAGCCAGATCGTGCACGGTCTCGCGTTTCTCGCTCGTCAGGGAGAAAATCGGATGGCCGCCGAGCTCGGCGAGCGCGCGCCGCAGTTCAGGTTGAAAAATAACCACGAGCGCGACCGCGATGAAGACCGAGAAGCTGCGAATGATGAAACTGATCACGACAAGGTTCAGCAGCTGCGTGATGAGCGTGAGGGTGAGAAAAACAATCGCCAGCCCGGTCAGCACTTTCGCGCCGCGCGTCCCGCGAAAATAGAGGTAGCCGTAATAAATAACGATCGCGAGGAGCAGAATCTCGAAACCGCTCCGCCATTTATCGAAAAAAATTTGCGTGATCCGGTGAATCATCGGCTTGCCGCCAGTAAAGCTTCCGTCGTGCGCAGCGCGTTTACGTTCGGCGCGACATCGTGCACGCGGAGCACGTCCGCGCCGCGCTCGCGCAGGAGCGAAGTCATCGCCACGGTCGCGTCCTCGCGCGCGAACGGGCCTCCGGTGATTTTGCCGAGGAATGATTTGCGCGAAACACCAACGACGAGCGGACGATCGCGCACTCGCAATCGCGCAAGATTCGCGAGCAGCTCGAGATTGTGCTCCACCGTTTTTCCGAAGCCGATTCCAGGATCAAACGCGATCCGCGCCGGATCGATTCCCGCCTTCGTCGCGACTTTGAATCGCTCTGCAAAAAAATTCGCCACGTCGCTGACGACATTGTCATAAGTCGGACGCAATTGCATCGTCGCCGGCGTCCCTTGCATGTGCACGATGATGATCGCGCGATTGCATTCGGCCGCCAAATCAAACATTCCGGCATCGCCGCGGCCACCGGTCACGTCGTTGATAATTTTCGCGCTAGCCTCGATCGCGGCGCGCGCGACCAAGACTTTCGAAGTATCGATCGAAAGCGGAATCGCGAGCGCGCGCGCCAGCTCGCGCAGTACCGGTGCGACCCGTTCGAGCTCCTCGTTAGGCGAAACCGCCTCCGCGCCCGGCCGCGTCGATTCTCCACCGACATCGATGATGTCCGCGCCATTGCGCGCCATCTCGCTCGCGTGACGAACCGCCGCTTCGAGATCGGAAAACTTCCCGCCGTCCGAAAACGAATCGGGCGTGACATTGAGCACGCCCATGACGAGGGCGCGATTCGTCAGATCGATCACGTCGTCGCCGATTTTCCAGGAGGTGGAAGTCATGACTGAAGAGACTATCACAGGCGACAAAATATTCGAAGTCACTGTGAGCACATCCGGGACCGCGCGCGAAAATGTCCGCTTTCAATCGCGCCGCTTTCCTCGATGGTCGCGAGGCCCGGATGAAAAAAGAAAACGACACGCGACAAAAAATTCTCGAAGTGATGCGCGCCCCGAAGTATCGGCCGCTCGACAAAGTCGAATTCGCGCGCGCCCTTGGCCTAACGACTAACGAGCGCGGCGCGCTCAAGAACATTTTGCGCGAGCTCGAGCGCTCCGGCGAGATCGCGCGCATTCGCAAAAATCGTTACGTCCTTCCGGAAGAAGCCGATCTCGTGACCGGCAAACTGCAAGTGCATCCGGCCGGATTTGCTTTTCTCGTTAGGGAAAATTCCGACCAGGGCGACATCTTCGTCGCCGCCGAAAATACCGGCACGGCGATGAACAGCGACCGCGTTGTCGTCCGCATCACGCGCGATTCCGCCTACGCCCGCGAGCGGCGCGGTTCCGATCGCGCCGAAGGCCGGGTCATTCGCATCCTTGAGCGCGCGCACGACACGATCGTCGGCACTTTGCAACAAACGCGAAATTTTTTCTACGTCGTGTCCGACGATCCGCGCATGACGCATAACATTTACGTGCAGTTGCGGTCGCTGCCGGCAGCGAAACGCCGGCCCGCTCCAGGCGACAAGGTGGTCGTTAGGCTGGAGCCGTGGGAATCGCGTCACGTGAATCCCGAGGGCGAAATCATCGAGCTGCTTGGCCGCTCTTCCGATCCGGGCGTCGACATGCTCTCGATCATTCGGAAGCACAATTTGCCGACCGAATTTCCGGCCGCCGTCGTCGCCGAGGCGGAGAAAATTCCCGAAACGGTCGATCCGAAACGTTATCCCGACCGCGAGGATCTGCGCGACAGGTTCATCGTCACGGTCGATCCCGACGACGCCCGCGATTTTGACGACGCGATCAACGTCGAGCGGCTCGCCGGCGGCGAGTGGGAGCTGGGCGTGCATATCGCCGACGTCTCGGCTTACGTCACGCCCGGGAGCGCACTCGATCGCGAAGCGCGCAAACGCGGGAACAGCGTTTATCTGGTCGATCGCGTCATTCCGATGTTGCCGGAACGTTTGAGCAACGGCGTTTGCAGCCTCAACCCTTTACTCGTTAGGCTGACTCATTCGGTCTTTCTGCGTTTCGCCCGCAATGGCGCGGTTCGATCTGCGCGTTTTGCGCGGACCATGATTCAAAGCGCGCACCGGCTTACTTACAAAGAGGCTTATTCCCTGTTGCAAAGTCCGCCTGCCGACGAGCTCGGCCGCCGTTTGCACACGGCCTGGCAGTTGGCCGCGCTTCTGCGGCGTCGGCGTTTCGCAAACGGCTCGCTCGACCTCGATTTTCCAGAGGTAAAAGTGATCGTCGATCGCGCGACCGGCCGTCCGCTCCGTCTCGAACGGATCGAGAACGACGAGTCGCATCAGTTGATCGAGGAGTTCATGCTGGCGGCGAACGAGGCGGTCGCGCTCGAGCTGAAAAATCGGCTCGTTCCCGCAATCTATCGCGTGCACGAAAAACCGGATCCGGACAAGCGGGGGGAATATCGCGAACTCGTGCTCAGTTACGGATTTCAAGTGGGCGACCTCACGAATCGCGTCGAGTTGCAACGGCTGCTCGCAGATTTTCGCGGCAAGCCGGAAGAGCAGGCGCTGAAAATCGGTCTGCTCAAAAGTCTGAAGCGCGCGCGCTACGACACGAAGCCGCTCGGCCATTTCGGGCTCGCGAAAAATAATTACACGCATTTCACCAGCCCGATTCGGCGTTATGCCGATCTCGTTGTGCATCGTGCGCTCGCCGACTCGTCGCGGCGTCGCGGCGGCGCGGGCGAACTCGGTTCGGTCGCCGAGCACATTTCGGACACCGAGCGGGTGGCGGCCGATGCCGAAATGGAGTCGGTGAAGATGAAGAAGCTCGAGTTCCTAATAGCGCAAATGACGGCGGCCAGGCCGCAGCTTTTCCGCGCGGTCGTGATTGATGTTCGCAATTATGGCCTGCTCATCGAGCTGCCGGATGTGCTTTTGACCGGGTTGATTCACATCTCGTCATTGAGCGACGATTTCTACATTTTCGACGGCGCGCGGCGGCGAATTCTTGGGAGGCAATCGAAAAGGCAATTTGCGGTCGGCGACGTTTTGCGGGTGAAGGTCGCGCGCGTCGATGCCTTCAAACAACAGGCTGATTTCGCGATCGAGACAGATTCGGCGGCGAGTGCGAAAGAAAAAAGACCGCGCTCGAGGAGCTATGTTCGTTAGGCCATTTTCATCCTAACGAACATAAGACTCAAGAACTCTGGGACGGCGAATCGGAGCTTACTTCGTTTTCACCTTCGCGGAATCCGTGCCGCCGAGGCTGCTCGTGACGGTGATGTTTTGCGGGTTGCTGAGGTGTTTGAATTTGGCGACATACTTGCCATTTCCCGCGCTCTTCATCGTCCCGAGGTTGGTTCCGGTCTTTGTCACCGAGACAGTCAACGTCGCGCTGCTGTCACTATCTGTCGCCTGAACAAGGAGAAGCATGCCGGTCGTCTGATACTGGGCGCGAGTAATGCGGACGCGGTCAGCTGCTGGCATGACGATGACCGAACCAACCATGCCGCAGCAAGTGCCGTGGATCGAGCAATAGTAATTAAACGTCCCCTCGGTATCGAACGTTTGGTCGAAGACGAACCCCTGGTTCTGAACTCCCGAATCCCAAATGCCATCCGGATGGCCCGGTGTGCCGGAAGTCGTGCTATGATCGCTTCCGGCCCAGGTCCATTCGACGGTGTCGCCGACGTGCACGGTCACATTTTGCGGGGTGAATTTCAGGCCGCCTTCTCCCACCTGCACTGGGATGGTGTCGGCGCTGGCATTGAGGAGCGGCAGAAGAGAGGCGCAGCAGAGGGCGAATAAGAGTTTAAGTTGAAGCTTCATATTTTTAATCTTGTTGAGTTTCGCACCGATGTGAAAACTTCATTTAGTAACAATTCTGTTACCTTTTGCCAGGAGAGGTCGGGGAGTCCCGTCGGCGGGTCGTTAGCCTAACGAACATAAGAGCCAGCTTCCCAGAATGCCTAACCAGTAAAGGAAGCAAGTTTTGCCCTAGGTCCCTGCCTGTTGAAACAGCCTGACGGGATAAGGACTCGAAACGCTGACCGCTTCCCACCCATCCGGAATGATGTCGATCGCTTCGCGGCCAAGGCATTCAATCCGATTTTGCGAGATGCCGGGTGCGAAACGATTGGCCCATTCGCCGCGAACCACGCGCACGACGTCGTAGGACGGAAGACCGGGGGCGGCGATTTCAACAAGGGCCGATTGTTCGACGCCGTTAACTTTTATGCACAAGCGGAAGAGGCCGGTCAATCGCATCTTCCACACTAAGCCGGTTCCGTCGCCGGGAAAGATTTTGCTTCCCAAATTTCCGCGCTTCTCCTACCATCGGCCGCTGGACATGGACAGCATCATCGAATCACGGGAGTTGCAAATCGAGCGCAAATTTTTCGCCATCGATCTGCGGGAAAATGGGCGCGGTCGCTTCCTTCGCATCACCGAGGATAGCCAGGGTCATCGCAACGTTATCATCGTGCCGATCTCCGGCGTCGATGAATTTGCGGACGCGATCGACGACGTGCTCGCCTCCGGGCCGAACTGCCAAAACTAGCTGGCGCTTCAGGCAGCGCTGCTTTTCGCCTCGCAACCTGTCTCCTCAATCTGGCTGAGGCAGAGGCGCGGCAGGCGAAAATCCAGAGTTACAAGCCGGCTTCCCCAGATTGACACCCCGACCTCACGACTTAGCTTGCGCGAGAGTCAGGCCGAAGGTCGCAATTTTCCTCTTTCAATGGCTATTCAACGAAAAATTTCCCGCTCCAAATCGAAAGTCACTTCAGGAAAAAAAACGCGCGCGCAGCGCTATGTTTACTACTTCGGCGACGGCCACGCTGACGGCGCCGGCAACATGAAACCGCTTCTTGGCGGCAAAGGCGCGAACCTCGCCGAGATGACTCGCATCGGGCTGCCGGTGCCGCCCGGTTTCACGATCACGACCGAAGTCTGCACTTACTTCTATGAGAACAAGCGCACGTATCCGCGCGAGTTAAAAGCTCAGGTCGAAGCAGCGCTGGCCAAAGTCGAAAAATCCGTTGGCAAAAAACTCGGCGACAAAGAGCGGCCGTTGCTCGTCTCCGTGCGCTCGGGCGCGCGCGACTCGATGCCGGGAATGATGGACACCATTCTCAATCTCGGAATGAACGACACCGTGGTCGAGATCGTTGCCGACAAAACGCAGAACGCGCGTTTCGCCTGGGATTCCTACCGCCGTTTTTTGCAAATGTATGGCGACGTCGTCATGGGCGTGCAAAAGCGCGCGGGAGAAGATCACGAGCCGTTCGAAAGCGCGATCGAGCATTTGAAGGACGAGCGTTACGGGAATCATAATTTTCCCGACATGCGGCTCTCGGTCGATGACCTGCGCGAACTCGTTAGGCGTTTCAAAGCGCTGATCAAAGAACGAACCGGCGAAAAATTTCCGCAGGATCCGCAGGCGCAACTTTGGGGCGCGATCGGCGCGGTTTTCGGCTCCTGGAACAACGACCGCGCGATCGTTTATCGGCGCAAATACGGCATCCCGCACGAGTGGGGCACGGCGGTCAACGTCCAGACAATGGTCTTCGGCAACATGGGCGAGACGAGCGCGACCGGCGTCGCCTTCACCCGCGATCCGGCGAGCGGCGAGAAAGTTTTTTACGGCGAGTATCTCATCAACGCGCAGGGCGAAGACGTCGTCGCCGGCGTGCGCACTCCGCATCCGATCGCGCAGCTCGCCGAGGAAATGCCGGCCGCGCACAAGTCGCTCATGAAAGTGCGCGCGCTGCTCGAGAAACATTTCAAGGACATGCAGGACCTCGAATTCACCGTCGAGGAAAACCGCCTTTTCATCCTGCAAACGCGCAACGGCAAACGCACGGGGCTCGCCGCCGTTCGGATCGCAGTGGAGATGGTCGATGAGCGGCTCATTTCGAAGGAGGATGCGATCCGGCGCATTCCCGCCGACTCGTTAGGCCACCTGCTCGCGCCCATTTTCGATCGTAAAGGAATTGCCGCCGCAAAAAAAATCGCGAAAGGCTTGCCCGCCGGTCCAGGCGCGGCTTCGGGTCACGTCGTCTTCAGCGCCGAAGAGGCGGTGCGTCGCGCAGCCCGCAGCGAGAAGGTGCTCCTCGCGCGGATCGAGACTTCGCCGGAAGATTTGCGCGGCATGATCGCCGCCGAGGGAATTCTAACGTCGCGCGGCGGCGTTTCTTCGCACGCGGCGCTGGTCGCGCGGCAGATGGGCAAGGTCTGCGTCTGCGGCGCATCGGAAATTCAAATCGATTATCAAAAACGCACGCTGACCGCGAATGGTGTGACGCTGCGCGAAGGCGATCACATTTCGATCGATGGCACCGCGGGCGAAGTCTTCGTCGGCGAAGTCCCGACGGCGCCGTCCGAGATCGTGCAGGTGTTGGTCGATCGTTCGCTCCCCGAAAAAAAGAGCGCGACTTATCAGCAATACGCAAAGCTGATGAGCTGGGTCGACCGCGCGCGCAAACTCGGCGTGCGCGCGAATGCCGACACGCCCGAGCAGGTGCGAAACGCGGTCGCGTTTGGCGCGAGTGGAATCGGCCTCTGCCGTACCGAGCACATGTTTTTCGAGGGCGACCGCATCGACGCGATGCGCGAGATGATTCTCGCCGAAGACAAAGAGGCGCGGGTGAAAGCGCTCGCGAAGTTACTGCCTTATCAGCGCGAAGATTTCGTTGGAATTTTCGAAGCGCTCGACGGCCTGCCGGCGACGATCCGTTTTCTCGACCCGCCGCTGCACGAATTCCTGCCGCGCGAACAGGAGCAACAACGCGATCTCGCCGCCAAGATCGGCATTCCGGTCGAGCGGATCGCGCGTCGCGTCAGCGAGCTGCACGAGTTCAATCCCATGCTCGGTCATCGCGGCTGCCGGCTCGGGATTGTCTATCCGGAAATTTCCGAGATGCAGGCGCGCGCGGTCTTCGAGGCCGCCGCGCAAGTGCAAAAGAGAGGAAAAAAAGTGCGGCCTGAGATCATGATTCCGCTCGTCGGCTTCCCGCGCGAGTTAAAATTGCAGATCGAGATCGTGAAAAGAGTCGCAGCGGAAGTAACTAACGAGAAAAGGACTAAATTCAGCTACTTGGTCGGCACAATGATTGAGATTCCGCGGGCTGCGCTGGTCGCGGATGAGATCGCGCAGGACGCCGAGTTCTTCAGCTTCGGCACGAATGACCTGACCCAGACGACTCTTGGCATGAGCCGCGATGATTCCGGAAGTTTTTTGCCGGCTTATGCCGAGCTCGATATCATCGCGACAAATCCTTTCGCGTCGATCGACCAGAAAGGCGTCGGCCGGTTGATGGAAATGGCTCGCGATCTTGGACGCAAGACCCGGCCGAATATCAAGCTCGGTATCTGCGGCGAGCACGGCGGCGAGCCAGTGAGCGTGAAGTTTTGCGACAAGCTTGGGCTCGATTACGTCAGTTGCAGCCCTTTTCGCATCGCGATCGCGAAGCTGGCCGCGGCGCAGGCTGCGTTGAGCTAGACTCGTTAGGCGAGAAGCAGCTTGCGACAGTAAAAGGCCTCGGCGTAGTGCGAGGCGCACTCCATCCCGCGCAATCGCATGAGGGCAAGAAAAGTCTCTTGGGCAAACCAGTGCCTGTCGGCCTGACTTTGAAAGAAGCGGCAAAGATGAGTCACCTTCTGCCGGGCCAACTCTTCGTCGAGAGTTACAAATAGATTTGGCGCTCCGAGATCACCGTCATACTTGGGAATCTCATATTCTAAAACGAGATGATTGCGGAAAGTATTCCAGGTCAGGTCCGCTAAGAGTCGATGGTCCTGGTGTCGATCGTCGCGATAGTGAGTAAAGATAATATCGGGCGCGAAAGAGTCTTTGATTTCCTCGAAACAGTCCTTGACCTTCGATCCTTCAAAAGGAAGAAAACTGGTCCGAAAAGAGTGCACCGCGATTTCATGACTTAGCTTTTGCAGAATGCCCTCGGCGCTGGCGCGGGCTTCATCGGCGCGGCTTTCTTCCGCGCTGAAGACTGCCCAGTAGATGTTGAGGTCAGCTCGCTGACTTATCCACTTCAGTAACGTCCCGCCGCATCCTATCTCAATGTCGTCAGCATGCGCGCCGAGACATAGGATGTTTTGCGCTTTGCGATGAAGTTCTAACGCAAGCATGAGTTACTTCGCGTCCCACACGCGCCACGGGGCCTGACCGCTTGCATGTAGGTCTTCCAAGTGCTGTTTCTCCTTGAAAGTATCCATGCACGCCCAGAAACCAGTGTAGGGATAAGTTATAAGCTGTCTTTCTGCAATCAGGCGGCGGAAGGGCTCTTCGACTAACTCTTCACCCTCATTGATGTAGTTAAAGATCTCACGACGCAGAACAAAAAAGCCGCCGTTGATCAGATTACCAGAGCTGGCGATGTGAGATATGGCACTGACTGAGCCATCGGGCTCAACGGAGACGGTGTGAAAGGTTGCCGTCGGAGTTACGCCGAGAAAACAGGCGATCTTTTTTTTGGCGAGAAAGTAGTCGATCAGATTTGGGAGCGGCAGGTCTGTCAGGCCATCGACATAGTTAGCGAGAAAAACCTCGTCTTCCTCGACAAATTGCCTGACACGCAGGAGGCGCTGGCCGATGTTGGAGTTCTGGCCCGTATCGACAAAGGTAATGCGCCAGTCATCGATATCTTTGCGCAGAAGTTCGACCTTCTTTCCGCCTTGGGAAAGGACGAAGTCATTCGAGACACACTCATTATAGTTAAGAAAAGATTGCTTGATGACGTCTGCGCCATAGCCAAGACAAAGGACGAAGTCATTATGACCAAAGTGGGAGTAATACTTCATCACGTGCCAAAGAAGCGGCCGATAACCAATCACAGCCATCGGCTTCGGCACCGGCTGCGGGCCTTCGCGCAACCTCATCCCAAGACCGCCGCAAAAGAGAACAACCTTCATCGAGTTAGCCATGATCGGCAGGCCCTACTCATACACCTGTATCTTGGGAATGGGAATGACAAAGCGGCCACCCCATTCGCGAATGAATGCGTTTTGTCTCATAACTTCGTCTTTTAGGTTCCATGGCAGAATGAAGAGATAGTCCGGCCGCGTCTCGCGAATCTTTTCGGGAGGACAGATTGGAATGCGACAACCCGGCGTGAACTTACCCTGTTTGTAAGTGTTCCTGTCAACCGTATAGTCGAGAAAGTCGGAACGAATACCGCAATAATTGAGAAGAGTGTTGCCTTTTCCCGGCGCGCCATAACCTGCGACGACCTTGCCTTCGTTCCTGGCACTAATTAGAAAGCCCAGGATATCTCTCTTTGTCGCCTCGACCTTCTTTCCAAAAGCCAGGTAACGTTCGATGTTGGTTATTCCCCAGGCAGCTTCCCTTTCGGCCAAAGCAAGGGCTTTCAGTGAGATTTCGCGGGAGTTACTACCCGCATGGCACGCATAGACACGCAGTGAGCCGCCGTGAGTCGCTAATTCCTCCACGTCAAATAGAGCCAGTCCATGGCGGCGGAAAATTTCTATCACAGTTGTGAACGAGAGATAGGAGTAATGTTCGTGATAAATGGTGTCGAATTGGTTCTCCTCAATCAACTTGATCAGATGTGGAAATTCCATCGTGATCACGCCTTCCGGCTTGAGG
The DNA here is from genome assembly GCA_036490335.1 of Chthoniobacterales bacterium. Lineage (GTDB taxonomy): Bacteria > Verrucomicrobiota > Verrucomicrobiia > Chthoniobacterales > UBA10450 > Palsa-1392. The sequence continues at coordinate 58,321 of DASXEB010000016.1, read as the reverse complement.
AGAATTTTCATCCCGGCGACGAAGTCGTTGATGTTGGGGACGTGAGCAAGGACGTTATTGCCCAGGAGTAAGTCAGCTTGGCGACCTTCGGCCGCGAGTCGAGTCGCCAGGGGAACGCCGAAAAATTCGGTGACCGTCGTGATACCTTTCTCGATCGCGACCTGGGCGACGTTCCGGGCCGGCTCGATGCCGAGGACTGATATTTCGCGATCCCGAAAATATTGAAGAAGATAACCATCGTTGCTCGCCAGCTCGACCACGAGAGACTTAGTCGAGAGACTTAGCCGCTCGCTGATCTGCGAGACATAAGTCCTGGCATGTTCAAGCCACGAATCGGAATAGGACGAAAAGTAAGCATACTCTTCGAAGATGGCCTCGGGCGCGACATGTTCCGGCAATTGGACAAGGAAGCACCGGTCGCAGACAAAGCAGTGCAGCGGATACAAAGTCTCAGGCTGTGGAAGCTGCTCGGCCGAGACATAGGATTCGCAAAGAGGTGAGAGGCCGAGATCGACAAAACTGTGGCGCAACGGGCTACCGCAAAATCTGCAGCTATAGGTGTGTGCGAGCCGCATGAGCGAGTTAGGAAACGGAACTTAGGCTCACAACTGAATTGGTTCTTAATAGCGGGATCTGAGCGACGATCTCCTTGGCGATTTCGAGGGAGGCCGTTGCCGCCGGCGAAGGCGCATTACAGACGTGAATCGACTTAGTGCCATGGATGAGAAGAAAGTCATTCACTAGTGTTCCGTTTGGAAGCAAAGCCTGGGCTCGCACACCCGACTTAGCCGGGACAAGATCGCGACTGCTGATTTCGGGAATGAGTCGTTGAAGACTGGCGACGAAGGCGCGCTTGCTAAAAGAACGATGCATCTCATGCAGACCCTCGCGATAATGTTTTCGCGCCAGTTTCCATAATCCTTTGTAAGTTACAATTTCTGCGAGATCGGTCAGACTTAGATCGGTCTTAGAGTAACCTTCGCGTTTTAGAGCCAGCACAGCATTAGGTCCAGCATGAACCGAACCATCGATCATCCTCGTGAAGTGAACACCCAGGAAAGGAAACGCCGGGTTCGGCACCGGATAGATAAGATTTTTCACGAGATGACGTTTCTCCGGCACTAACTCGTAATACTCGCCCCGGAACGGCAGGATCCGCGCTGGTGGTGAGATTCGGGCGCGTCGAGCGACGCGATCGCTTTGCAGACCCGCGCAATTAACCAGATAGCGTGTTTCAAAGTCGCCGCCGGTGGTTTGCAGAATGTAAGTATCATTAAAGGTCCGAATCTGTCGCACGTCGGTTCCCTTTCTAACCGTGCCGCCATTCTCCTCCAGAAGATCGGCATACTTTCTCGCTACCTCCGCAAAGTTAACTATGGCGGTTGAAGGAACACGAAGCCCGCGATGACAAGCTACGTGAGGTTCCAGCTCGCGGACTTCATCCGCGGAGAGCCTTTCGACAGTTACCCCATTTTCGAGGCCTCGGTGGGAAAGCTGTTCTAACTCTCCTAACTCTTCCTTTCTCGTCGCGACGATGACTTTGCCGCATATCTCGTGTTGAATGGCGTGCTGTCGACAAAACGCGATCAGTGCACGATTTCCCTCACGCGAAAACCGCGCCTTCAGGCTTCCTGGCGGATAATAGATACCGGAATGGATGACTCCACTGTTCCGTCCGGTTTGATGAGTCGCTAACTCTTGTTCCTTTTCCAAAACCAGGATGCGCAAACCAGGCTGGCGCTGACTTAAAGTCATGCCCACACTTAGGCCGACAATTCCCCCGCCCACGATCGCGCAATCGACTTTCACGGCGATTTTACGGTGAGAAGATCGGTCACAGCCAGAGCGCCGGCGGCTTGCTTGATTTGTGTGAAGGGAAGCTTGGCGCGCTCTGCGATGTCGAGCAGGGAATGCGACCCGTCAGATAAGTTTAAGACCCAGAGCATGGCTAACTGTGTTTCACCCGCTCCGGGGCTTCGATAAAGGCCGCGCCGGCCGAGTTGCGGCTCTCCTTTGGGCCGGTTGTTGATATAGGTATGGTTACTTTCGATGAGCTCGATAACTTCGCTTAAAGTCTCGAGTGAGTTAGTAAGTGATCGCTCGTTGATAAAGTCGAGGTTATCGGCTGAGGTGTGATACTCCGGAAATGTTCCATGCACGGCCCGCATCATGCAGCCAACGGGTAGCCTTATGCCGGGAGAGTTATACTGGCGTTCGTCATAGCCGTAGGGCGAAAAGTCGATGACTTTGTTACCGCCACTCTTATAAGTCAGGACGTGGACGAAAGCGCGGTCGATCTCCGCGTCGCCGGCACGGCTGCGTTTGTAAGTGACAGGTGACTCATCGCCGATACAGGTCAGGACGAGACCGTGTAAAATCCTCGGCAGAAGGGCTTCATTTAAGGCCAGCCACGTTATTGCGCCGATGCTTCCGGGCGCGAATAGAAAGCGATAGGAGTAACGATTTGTTTTACTCGTTAGGCATTTGAATAGTTCAATCGCAACGGCTGTTCCAGATAGATTGTCGTTAGCGAGGGCAGGATGACAGATATGGGAGGAAATGAGAAACTCATTCGGCTCTTTGCCGGGGACCAAGCATTCGCCGTAAGTCAGATAGCCCTCTTTCAAAGATGAATCAATACAGACATCGTAAGCCTCTTTTTCGCGAAAGCGGGCGAGCTGATTCTCGCTCAGGCAAAAACCCCAGTTATCGGTGTAGTAGGATGTTCGGTAAGGCACCCAGTCGGGATGAGAAGGCAAAGTGAAAAGATGCGGTCGCAGCTCCTCAAAAGTCATCCTTTGACGGATCGGGCCGCTATAACTCACGACATGCAGACTTAGCTCCCGGAAATCGACCAGGCGCGCGCCCGCAGAGTCTTTGATCCAGGCGTCGCGAATGTTCCATTCGCGCGGAATCGTCCAATCAAAGACCTGAGTGCCGCTCGGAACTTCGCGTATCTGCAAAGGTATCTCTTGAGTAAGAATCCGAAGCGTTTCCCTCACTCCATCCCCGGTGATGCTTCGGCAGATGGGATAAAGTTGCGCGATCAGCGCTTTCATTTGCTTACCTAAGTCTTGCATTCAAGCGATCAGTGGCCAGGCCAGGTCCCGAGATGAAATAACTGTCGCAGGCAAAGGCCATTCAATTCCGACGCTCGGGTCATCATAGCGAAAGCCTGCGGCCGCACCCGGAGAATAGGACTCACTCATTTGGTATTCGACCTCAGTGTTATCCTGCAACGTCTGAAAGCCATGGGCAAAAAACTTCGGAACAAAAAGGGCGCGCCGGTTAGCCGCTGATAACTCGACCGCGAAATGCTTCTTATAACTCTGTGACTCGGGTCGCAGGTCAATAATGACGTCATAAATAGCCCCGTGGATACAGCGGACAAGCTTGGCTTCGGTTGATGGCGGTTGTTGAAAATGCATCCCGCGGATTGTTCCCGCTCTCAGGTTGAAAGAGATATTGCACTGCGCGATGTCAGGAGTTAGTTGGTGCGCTTCGAATTCACGCCGGCAATAGGTCCGGGCGAAGAAGCCCCGTTCGTCGTGCCGCGGCTCCAGGTCGATCAAGTAAGCGCTTTGCAGCGGAGTTTCGGTAAAGGTCACTCAGAGAAGTTCGCGTTGCCGTTGCTCCAGAAAAAGTTCTGATCGATTTGCTTCGTGCGAATAAGGTACTCGAGTTGTTTCAAGCGCGTAAAGCCTCGACTATTGAAGGTCTCTACTGGCATGTCGATCTGTTCGAAGATGGCGCGCAGTTGTTCGGCCCCGCGACGAGCGTCCCAAGCGCAGCGGAAGTCGGGGAGATAACTCCTGATCTTATCGAAAGAGACCCTATAACTGCGATTATCTGCTCCCTGCGTGCCGAGAGTTAAACGACAACCCGGGAAGACATCGGCGACAACTTCGGCGATTTCCTTGATCGTATAGTTATGACTTGTGTCCCCGACGTTGAATATCTGGTCATGAACTGTCTCTCGCGGGGCTTCGAGAACGCAACGAATGGCTTGGGCTATGTCGAGGGCGTGGACGATGGGGCGCCATGGGGTTCCGTCACTGACTAACTTAATCTCGTTAGTCGTCCAGGCGAGGCCGGCGAGGTTATTGAGGACAATGTCGAAGCGCATCCGCGGCGAGGCGCCGTAAGCGGTGGCGTTACGAAGAAAAGTGGGTGAGAAGTTATCGTTCGATAGAGGTCGAAGATCTTGCTCGACGAGTGTCTTGCAGACGGCGTAGGCCGTCTGAGGACTTACAGGCGAATCTTCCGTGACATAGTCGGAGTCCGCAACTCCGTAGACGCTACAGGAAGACATGTAAACAAAGCGACTGACTCCCGCTTCTTTGGCCAATCGAGCGAGGCGAACGGACCCTTTATGATTAATGTCGTAAGTGATGTGAGGCGCTAACTCTCCGGTCGGATCGTTCGATAACTCAGCCATGTGAACGACGGCTTCGATTCCGTCGAGATCGTCGCGAGTAATATGTCGGATGTCCTTGCTAAGCGTCTTAGGAGTTATGACTGACCCGTGATAGAGCCATCCACTTTTGTAAAACCCGGTATCGATCGCAAGGACTTCGTGACCATGCTGCATCAGCACGGGTGCGAGCAGGGAACCGAGATAGCCTTCTGTGCCGGTTATCAGTAATTTCATTTCTAACTCCCGGATTTGGCCCAGTCCTTGGCCGACCTCACGGCGCGATAGGCCGGACAACCGATCGGCGCGGGCAGGCTCGCGCAAAGATGTTGCAGGCCGAGCTTAACCGCATGCTCGGCGGCCGAAACAAAATTCCTGAGTCCACGAGTTGACTTCCCATGAGTTGGAACACGGCGCGGATAATAAGGACTGCGCAACAGTTTTCGCGCGTGGGCGGTTTCACCCTGCCGGAGGCAACGACTGACAGCGTTCATCATCAGCGGACCGAGGAGTTGTTTCTTATAACTCTCGAGCTCGGGTGAGACGTCCAAGGGCAGAAGATACTCCACGAGCCGCTCGCTTTGCACGCCGGAAGAGCTTTCCGCGCCGAGATGGACGCGATATTCGACGAGATAGTCAGGCACGAAGGCAAAGGTCGCGCCTTCGTGAGCCAGGCGAATAAAGTATTCGGCATCGGGCGCGTTGAGGTCTTCGCGGAAACGCAGCCGTTGCATATCGGCGGTGCGCATCAAGGTGGCGGAGATGGCGACAGCCTGTTGCCAGGCGGCGATGCGCGAGTCTGGCAGCGGACCGGTGGGTAACTTGTCGCGATTGTAACGTCGAGTCTGAGCGTAACTCTGCGACTCGAGCCGCGCGCCGTCGCTGTCTATGAGATAGTGATTGGCAAAAACGAGACTTACTCCCGGCTTCATCTCCTGCATCAGGCGACTAACGAACTCGGGTAGGAGCCGGTCGTCGTCCCCGATCGCGACAAGGAACTCGCCGCGCGCGGCATCAGCGAGCGCATTAAAGTTACCCGGCATCCCGAGATTGCGCGGGTTGCGGCGATAGGTCAGGCGTGGGTCGGTGACTAACGAACTCTCCCAGCCGCGCATGACGTCGTCGGCGCCGTTGTCGCCAATCACGACTTCGACGTTGGGATAAGTCTGCCCGAGTGCCGAACGGACGGCATCCTTGAGGTAAGCCGGCCGATCAAACGTCGGAATAATAATGCTGACTAAGGGAGACATGTTTTTTTGACATCGCAATCCAATACCGGGAGCAAATTGAAGGCCAGTTAATAATGCCAATTCCTTTTCTCCCTGATCGCGCTCGCCGCGATCTAATGGACGGCAAAGAGCCTCTTGAGACAAGCCAGCCGGAAAATTTGTCGGTCTTGAAAAATAGTCTTGACAGGATTGATGCGCGCTCGCGAAAACAGCATGGTTGAAGATTTTAACATGGCCTCCGCCAACTCCATTTTTTTCCTTGCGCGCGCCGGAAGCGCGTCCGGCTCGCACAAATTGTTCCCTCCTTGTCGTCGCAGAATTGCTCAACTCTTATGCCTGTCCTAACAACTTATCCCGGCGTCTATATTGAAGAAATCTCCAGCGGAGTCCACACCATCACGGGGGTCGCGACTTCCGTCACTGCCTTCCTCGGCCGCGCCGCGCTCGGGCCGACGAACGAGCCGACCATTATTAATAGCTATGCTGACTTTGAGCGTCAGTTCGGCGGGCTCGGTTTCGATTTTCCGATGAGTTATGCGGTGCGCGATTTTTATCTTAATGGCGGCAGCCAGGCGATCATTGTCCGTTTGGAAAAAAACTCCATGGCCGCGACGGAGAACGACGTCAACCTCGAGGCGTCGAGCCAGGGCGTCTGGGGAAATTCGCTCGTTTACGTGGTCGATTCCAAGGGAATCACCGCCGATGTCGCGACGCGCTTCGGCATTGCCCGGGCCGACCTTTTTAACCTGACGATTTACGACGATCCGGGCAGCGGTGTGGTGGAAAAATTTCTCAACGTCGCGGTGACTTCCGGCGCCGGATCGCGCCGGCTCGATCGTGTGCTCAATGACGAGTCGAATCTCGTGCGCGTGCAACTTAAGAGTGACGGAACGCCCGATCTTCCGGCGACGCGGCCGACTGATTCCACGCCGGCCGAGGATCCTTCCGATCCCGCGGCCGACAGCACGCAGTTTCAATATTTGACCGGCGGCTTGGACAGCGATCCGCTCGGTGACGACGACATTCTGGGAGACGAAAGCACCAAAACCGGAATGTATGCTCTCGAGAAAGCCGATCTTTTTAACCTGCTCTGCATCCCGGCCGACACCCGCGACGGCGATACCAGCGCGAACGTTTATCAAACCGCGATGAGTTATTGCGTCGGTCGCCGCGCGATGCTGCTCGTCGATTCGCCGGTCGCGTGGGGCGCAAACCCGGTGACGGCCGCCCAGACTGCCGCAACGGATCTGCCAAGCCTCGGCCTGACGGGCAACGACGCCCGCAACGCTGCGTTGTATTTCCCGCGCGTCGTCGAGTCCGATCCCGAGCTCGACGGGCAACTCGACACCTTTGTCCCGTGCGGAATTATAGCCGGCTGCATGGCGCGCACCGACACGCAGCGCGGCGTCTGGAAAGCGCCCGCCGGTCTCGACGCGAGCGTGAACGGCACAGCCGCCTTGCAAGTGAATCTGACCGACCCGGAAAACGGCCTGTTGAATCCGCTCGGGATTAATTGTCTGCGCACTTTCGCGACAGCGGGCCGCGTCGTATGGGGCGCGCGCACCTTGCGCGGCGCGGATCAGCTCGCGGATGAATACAAATACGTTCCTGTGCGGCGGACCGCGCTTTTTTTGGAAGAGAGCCTTTATCGCGGCACGCAATGGGTCGTGTTCGAGCCTAACGATGAGCCGCTTTGGGCGCAGATTCGCCTCAACATCGGTTCGTTCATGCAAGGCCTTTTCCGGCAGGGCGCTTTTCAAGGGACGACGCCGAAGGAAGCGTACCTCGTGAAATGCGACAGCGAGACCACCACCCAGGCCGATATCGACAGCGGCGTGGTCAACATCCTTGTCGCCTTCGCGCCGCTCAAGCCGGCGGAATTTGTTGTCATTCAAATCCAGCAACTCGCCGGACAAACCGACACCTAAACGCAGCCTAACGAATAACCGGAGGACCAATCATGGCGGAATTCACCGTTAATCCACAACGTTTTGATCCCTACAAGAATTTCAAATTTCGCGTCAAGTGGGACGGCCGTTACGTCGCCGGCGTGAGCAAAGTAAGCCCGTTCAAGCGCATCACCGAAGTCGTGAAACACCGCGAAGGCGGCGACCCGAGCAGCAGCCGCAAATCACCCGGTCGCACGGAATACGATGCCATCACGCTGGAGCGCGGCGTGACGAACGACGTCGCCTTTGAGCAATGGGCGAACAAGGTCTGGAACTACGGCTCCGGCCTCGGCGCGGAAGTTTCGCTCAAGGATTTTCGGAAGGATCTGATCATCGATGTCTATAACGAAGCCGGGCAACTCGCGCTCAGTTACAAAGTTTACCGTTCCTGGGTTTCGGAGTTTCAAATGACTTCCGACCTCGACGCCAACGCCAACGCCGTCCTCATCGAGCACATCAAACTGGAGAACGAAGGTTGGGCGCGCGACGACGAAGTGCCCGAGCCGAGTGAGCCTAGCTTTGTCAATCCGGCCTGACGGACTGTCGTTTTCGTCAGGCGCCCTCGGTCATGGAACAACCGATGCAATCTCTTACTCCCGAAAAGATTCTCGCGCTCTGGGAAATCGCCCGGCCGCAACATCCGCTCGATCGCGCCTTGACGATCCTCGCCGCCGCGTCGCCCGGCGTCGCGCGTGACACGCTCGCCGAGTTAAGCATCGCGGAGCGAGACGCGCGGCTCCTGCATCTGCGCACGCTCCTCGTCGGCTCGCGTGCGGAAGGTTTTGCGGAATGTCCGCGCTGCGCCGAGCGGCTCGAGTTTTCCTTCGACACCGCGGATTTCGTCGCGCCGACGGAAGTGAGCAAAAGTGCTCAGGAAGTCGCGCTGCAAGGCCGCTGCGTCGGCTTCCGGTTGCCGAGCAGTCGCGATCTGGCGGAAACGGTCGCCGCGCCTGACGCGCGCGAAGCTTTGCGCCGGCTCGTCGAGCGCTGCCTTTTGCCTAACGACAAGGTTTGGCCTAACGAATCCGATTTGCCTGACGAGCTCGTCGAATCTCTCAGCCGGGCGATGCTGGCCGCCGATCCACGCGCGGAAATCGTCCTCGATCTCAACTGCCCGGCCTGCGCGCATCGCTGGAATTTGCTCTTCGACGTCGCGGAATTTTTCTGGACGGAAATCGGCGCCCAGGCGCGACGATTGTTGCGCGAGATCGACGCTCTCGCGCGCGCCTACGGCTGGACGGAGCGCGAGATTCTCGATCTCCCGCCGCAGCGCCGGCAAACTTATCTGGAGTTGATCGCGGCATGACGCATTTTCTCGGGCGATTAATCGAGCGCGCTCGCGGCATCGCGCCGCGGGTCGAGCCGATCGTCGCGCCGGTTTTCGCGCCGCCAGCCCAGGCAGAAATCGGCGCCGAAACGGAAGTCCCGACGGGACAAATTGCGGGTACGTCTGTTTCAACTCCAGTCGTTAGGCAGGAACGGGAGTCGGCGGCGATTTCGACGCCGCCGCAAAATTCCCTCGGCGTCATGCGCGAAACGCTGCTCCTGCCGCGGGAAGTTTTGCAGAAAACTTCAACGCCGATCGTTAGGCAAAATTTAACCGGGTCGCGCCAGATGGCGCCGGACCAGTCGAAAACTCCGCTTCTCCCTTCCCGGCGTCGGCCTGATCGCCGTTCGGCGCGTTCCGAAAATTTCCCGGCCGCGAAAAAGACTTCCGCCTCGCCTAACGAGTCCTCGTTCGAGCGGCCAATCGTCCGCGTCACCATCGGCCGGATCGAAGTGCACGCCCCGACCGCCGTCGCCGCGCCGGCACGAAAAACGCGCGCGCAAAATCCGCCCCGACTTACCCTTGATGCGTACCTAAAGGAACGAAAAGAGGGTGCGCGATGAGCAGTCCTCTCGCAGTCGCCGCTGTCACCGCTGTGCTGCAAAGTTTCCTGCAAAACAGCGTTTCCAAATACGGACTCGAGGGCATTCTCAATGCGACCATCAAGGTTTCCGCGGAAGCACCGGACCGGATTTTGAATGGCAACGCGTCGCCCGACTGCCTCAACCTCTTTCTGTTCCAGGCGATCGAAAACCAGGGCTGGCGCAACGTCTGCCAGCCGACCCGCAACGCGACCGGCGACCGCATTTCGAACCCGCCGCTCGCGCTCGACCTGAGCTACCTGTTGACCGCTTACGGCTCGGCCGATCTCCACGCCGAAGTCTTGCTCGGCTACGCGATGTCGGTCTTTCACGAGATGCCGATCTTCACGCGCGACGCGATTCGCGCAGCCATCCCGACGCCGCCGCCGAGCACTTTGCCGAATGCCCTAACGAGTGCCGATCTCGCCGATCAAATCGAGCAGATCAAGATCGTGCCACAGGTGATGTCGGTGGAAGAAATTTCCAAAATCTGGTCCGCGCTCCAGTCGCAATACCGGCCGACCGCGGTTTACAAAGTGACCGTCGTCCTGATCGAGAGCGTGCAGCCGATCACGCCGGGTCTGCCCGTGCGCGCGCGCAATCTTCTCGTGCTGCCGTTTGAAAGTCCGGCGATCGAGCAGATCGAATCGCAAGCCACGGACAGCGACCCGATCATTCCCGGCCAGGTAATTTTCGCCGGTTACAATCTCGTGATCGTCGGGCAGCAACTGAAAAGCGACACCACGCTCGTCTACATCGACGACGAAAGTATCACGCCGGCGAGCGACGAAATCACCGACACGCAAATCATCGTCCCGCTCCCCGCCGACCTGGAGCCGGGCTTGCATTCGGTCCAAATCGCGCAGCCGATCGCGTTCGATCCGAGCCAGCCTAACGACACCCGGCGCGGGATTGAATCGAACATCGCTTCCTTCGTGCTCACGCCGCAGATCACGACGCCGGGTTATTCGACCGCGCCGAATTCCACCCTTTCGTTGGACGTCGCGCCGGCGGTCGGTTCGGGCCAGCGCGTGGCTCTGCTCGTCGGCGGCAACACCATCTCGATCCCGCCGCGACCGGCTGCCGATCCGCCGACTGAGACGTTGCTTTTTCCCATTCCCGATCTGGCCGCGGGCGACTATCTGCTCCGCGTACAAATCGACGGCGCGGAGAGCCCGCTCGCGCTCGACGCTTCGGGAAATTATGCGTCGCCGAAGCTGACAATCACATGACCGCGCCCACCGCCTCGGAAGATTGGACGAGCGCGAATCAGCGTGCGCTGATGAATGAGCTGCGCGCCTTGAAAAGTTCGTTAGGCGGCGCGTCGCCTAACGAGTGCGAAAGTGAAACTTCGCCCGCGCTCGACGCGCTGGGCGAACGTTTTGGCCTGTCCCCGTTCGAACGGCGCATCGTTCTGCTCTGCGCAGGCATCGAACTCGAGGGCAGCTTCGCGGCCGCCTGCGCAAGCGCGCCGGGCTCGGGCGGAAATGCGTGGCCATCTTTCGGTCTCGCGCTGGCCGCTTTTCCCGATGCGCACTGGAGCGGGCTCGGGCATCACGCGCCGCTGCGTTATTGGCGACTCGTCGAAGTACTCGGGCAGGGCGCGCTCGTCGCCAATCGTCTGCAGATCGACGAGCGCATTCTTTTTTTTCTCACCGGCGTTTCGCAGCTCGACGAGCGACTCGTTAGGCTGTTCGCGCTGCCCGAAACGAGCCCGATCGCGGACTGGCAAGTCGCCCTCCTCGAAAATCTGGAGGCAGCCTGGAAATCCGCGTCAGGAAACGAAGCGCCGTGGCCCGCGTGCCAACTTTGCGGGCCCGACGGCGCCGCGAAACGCGCGCTCGCCAGTGCGCTGGCCGAGCGCCTAACGATAAGATTGTTTTGTCTGTCGGCCATGCTCCTACCGACGAATCTCGCCGAGCTGGAAGCCGTGCATCGGCTCTGGGAACGCGAAGCGATCCTGCAAAACGCTGCGCTGTTTCTCGATTGCGACCGCGCGGAAAGCACCGACGCATCACGCGATCTGGCGATCGAGCGTTGGATCGAACTTTCCCACACGCCGCTCTTCGTTTCGACGCGCGAACCGCGGCGCGAACTCGAGCGCCCGATGCCAATTTTTGAAATCCGCAAACCGACGAGCGTCGAACAACGTCGGGCGTGGCAGCTCGCGATCGGCGCAAGCGCGCAAGGTTGGAATGGCCAGCTCGATCGGCTGGTCTCGCAATTCAACTTCAGCACCGGTGCGATTCGCGCGACCGCGAGTTCGTTAGGCGAAAAAACCGAAGCGAATCTTTGGCACGCCTGTCGTCTGCGCGCGCGTCCGCGGCTCGAGGATCTGGCGCAGCGCATTTCGTCGAGCGCGACGTGGTCCGATATCGTGCTGCCGGCGCCGCAACTGCGAACCCTCCAAACCATCTCCGCGCAGGTCTGCCAGCGCGCGCGGGTGCACGAGGAATGGGGCTTCGCCGAAAAATCGAATCGCGGGCTCGGCCTGACCGCGCTTTTCGCCGGCCCGAGCGGTACCGGCAAAACTCTCGCCGCCGAGATTCTGGCGAACGAACTCGAGCTCGATCTTTTCCGGATCGATCTGAGCGCGGTCGTGAGCAAATACATCGGCGAGACCGAAAAAAATCTGCGGCGCGTTTTCGATGCCGCGGAAGATGGCGGCGCGGTTCTGCTTTTCGACGAAGCGGACGCGCTTTTCGGCAAACGCAGCGAAGTGAAGGACAGCCACGATCGTTATGCCAACGTCGAGATCAGCTACCTGCTCCAGCGGATGGAAGCGTATCGCGGTCTCGCCGTTCTGACCACGAACATGAAGGACGCGCTCGATCCGGCGTTTCTGCGCCGGCTGCGTTTCGTGGCGCAATTTCCGTTTCCCGATCAACCGCAACGCGCCGAAATCTGGCGCCGAATTTTTCCCGCAAAAACGCCGACCGATTCGCTCGATTTCAGCAGACTTTCGCGGCTCTCGATTTCCGGCGGCAACATTCGCAGCATCGCGCTCAACGCCGCTTTCGCCGCGGCTGCGGCCGACGAGCCGGTGCAAATGGCGCATTTGTTAGGCGCAGCGCGGAGCGAGTACGCCAAGCTCGAAAAACCGCTGACCGAAGCCGAGCTGGGAGATTGGAAATGAATCCGCGCGCAATTGAGGTGCACATCGAAGAGCTGGTCCTGCACGGATTCGAACCGGGCGCACGCTGGCCGGTGGGCGACGCGTTGGAAAAGGAGTTGGGAACACTTTTGCGGCGGTACGGCCTGCCCAAGGCCTGGCAGGGAAATGCCGCCTCACTCAAAGCCGGAAGTTTGCGCCTAACGAGTAAAGGACTGACCGGCGCGCAAATCGCGGAAGCGATTCACGGAGGGGAAAAGGAATGACGGCAACGCGGGAGCGAGGAATTTCGACGGCCAGCGTGACTTCGGCATGCTTCGTGGGACGTGCCCGCTTGCAACGCAAATGCGCGTGCGGCGGGACGCCGGCAGCAAGCGGCGAATGCGCGGAATGCCAGGAGAAACGCGAGGCGAAAATGAGCGACGCGGCTTCCGGGCATGACTTTGGCCGCGTTTCTTTGCAGCCGAAGCTGGCGATTAATCAGCCTAACGATGAGCATGAACGCGAAGCTGATCGAATCGCCGAAGCGGTGACAAGTCCGCGAGCCAGCCCGATGCGTCAGCCCACTGATGTCGGAATTAGCCTAACGAGTAAAGGAAGAGTCAGCCTCGTCGAGAGCTACAGCAAACCTCCGGCCGCAGACGGAAAACCGATGGAACAAAAGGCCGGCGGCATGTTGAGGATTCCCCTGGGCGGCTCAGCCGAAAGGAAGAGCGGCGGCCCGACTGGCGCGGAAAAGTATCGCGGCGAAACTGCCCGGGTCGCGGACGACCACGCGAAGTTTCGCGAGGACGTCAAGACTCCGAAAGAGCGCCGGGATGACAAAGCGCTCGTCGATTCTTATCTCCAATCGAACCTGAGCGATCCACGCAATCCGCTGAGCCTCGCTCCGCGCGGCAAGCAGGAAGATTTGCTCGTGCTGCGGAAAGAAAGCAACGAGCCATCCATGCCGAGTGCCGCGCCACCGATCGTGCACGAAGTGCTGGCGCAAAGTGGCCAGCCGCTCGACGCCGCGACGCGCAGCTTTATGGAGCGGCGCATTGGCCACGACTTCAGCCGTGTGCGCGTGCATACGGATACGCGGGCGAGCACCAGCGCCACCGCGGTAAGCGCACTCGCCTATACCGTCGGCGATAATATTGTCTTTAGCGCCGCGCGATTCTCGCCGGGAACGTCCGAAGGTCAGCGCTTGCTTGCGCATGAGTTGGCACATGTCGTTCAGCAATCGTCGGGACATTCGCCGGCTCGGTTGCAGCGCGCACCCGCCGACAGCTCTTCGATGGTCTTCGTGCAGATTGGGGAAACCGATCTGCGGCAGGTCGCGCGCAGGCTAAGCATCGATCCGGACGAGTTGCTGTTGGCGAACCCGGAAATTATCGACCCGTCACGCTTAAAGCCCGGGCAGGTGATTTACCGTCCGGTGAACCAATCGATCGCCACGGAACCCATTTCGAAGCCTGACGCCAAGCCCGCGCCGGCTCCTAAGCCTGCGCCTTTGCCCGCGGACGAAGAAGCCTTTGAGAAAAGCTATGGCGAGACTTTGCTCCACGCGTACCAGCAAGGGAAAGGGGAGTTGGCTAAGGCTCACGAGATTTACCGCAGGACGGGCAAGGTGCCGGCCACGACCCGCTTCGCCCCGATCGAAATCAAACGCGGACAACTGATGTCCCGATCCGCACGTTATGACGCGATGGCGGCCGCTCTGGGCAACGGACTGCCCAGTGCGAAGCGAGCGACGATCCTGATTGACGACGTAACCTACGATAACAGAGATCCGGACTACCTGACGCGAGAGGAATTACATGATGAATTCTGGCAGCGTGAGAAGAAGGAATATGACGCTTGCGATGATGACAATTTTTGGCCCAAAAATAAGAAGAAGTGCCGACGTGCCGTTGACGAGAAGTATGGCGGCGAAAGTTTCATAGCGTGGCGCGACGCAAAGGAACGCGCAGCATATTACCAGTATCAACGTTATCAGGAGAAGGTCGAAGCTGTAGCGGGCAGCGGACCAATTTCGCTGGCTGGGCGTGTGGTCGGTCAGGCAATCGGAGGCGAGAAGGGCGCAGAATATGGTGCGGCTATCGGTGGCTTCTTTGACACTGCGCTACCGGTGTATGCGGGAAGTAGGGCCGCAAAGACTGAGGAGTATCAAGGCACCGCGGGTCTCGAGGTGGGCCGAGACACGCCATCTGCGGAAGTTGCCCCTCCGCCCGAAACAACACACGAGACGCCGGACGCGACGTCGGCAGCATCGACAGCCGGGCAAAGTTCCGGTGGGCCGCCCCAAGCTGTGACTGACGTGGAAGTCGTGAAGACCAACGCCACGTCGCCTTCATCAATCAAGCCGCAGAAACCAAGCGCGCATCAAGCGGACTGGCACGCGCGTGGCGGCTCAGGGACTGCGCCTCCCGCTTACCGCGACGGTGAAGGAAACGTCCGAGTCAGTACGGACCATCCCTTACTGCGACCGGCCAGCAGAGCTGGAATTCCTCCCGTTTCGTCGGGCGGACATCCAGGCGAATCCGCCCCGGTGCGCGCGCCGACCGGAACGGGAGCAGCTCCCGGCACATCGCGCAGTGACGCTGGCCACGCTGACACAGGTGAAGCTCCTCCGCCTGCGAATGCCGCAGTCGATCCGCAAGCGAAAACACCACCTGCGCAGCCGCCGGCAAAGCCGCCGCCGGAAAAGAATGTTTCGCCGCAAGCGGATACAGGAGAGGCGGTCGCCGAATCGCAACGTTCCCAAGCTCCGCGCGGTCACATCGATCCACCCCAATCGATCAGCGAAGAGGCGGTTGAAAGAATCAGAAACCAACCGCGTTCAGCCGACCCGAAGCAGAAAGGGAAAGGTGGCAACGTTCACTACAGCGTCGATCACGAGCATCAACAGCTCGCCTGGCAGCGGCTAGGCGGCCGAGACACCGCACCCCCGGCGTTCATTTACGATAAACAGGTCTACCTCGACCCATCTCGTTGGCCGCCGAAGCACTAAGCTGATGAGTACATTTCCCAACTCTCCGAAGCTTCTCAAAGGCGGCATCGTCCTGCTCGATCCCGACACGGCGGCGGTGCAGCGGATTATTTCGCTGCAATACAATCCCGACACGCTTACGCGCTCGCTCCAGATCCAAGGCGTCGCGATCGATGCGAATGCCGATCGCTCGGAAATTTTGCGATTAAAAGGTCCGCCAGTCGAAACGATCAAGCTCGAGGCCGAGATCGACGCGACCGATCAGCTCGAGTTTCCGGATCAAAACCCAAACGCGATTTCCGCCGGCATCCAGCCGCAGCTCGCGACCCTGGAGGCGATCGTTTATCCGACGAGCCAGCAGTTGCAATCGAACAACGCGCTCGAACAACAAGGCACACTCGAGATCATCCCGATGGAATCCGCGCTCACGCTTTTCATCTGGAGCAAAAACCGCATCATTCCGATGCGCCTGACCGATTTTAGCATCACCGAGGAAGCGTTTGACGCGAACCTCAACCCGATCCGCGCCAAGGTCAGCGTCGGCATGCGCGTGCTGAGCGTGAACGACGTCGATTTCAGCTCGAAGGCCGGGAGCCTTTACATGATTTACCAGCAGCAGAAAGAGCGGCTCGGCGGCCTTGCGTCTAATGGCTCCTTCGCCAGCCTCGGCATTTCCGGCATCTCATGAGCGATCAACTCCAGACTCTGCTGCAGCAAACCGGCCTAACAACTCCGGCCTTTCCCGCGACCAGCCGTTACAACAAAACTGCGATCGCCAGCCTAACGATGCCGGACGGAACGCAGATCGCCTACCTGAAACGCCGTTTCGTTCCAGCGCCGGAAAATTTCGCGACTCTTCAGTTGCATGTTGTGACTGAGGGCGAACGGCTCGACCAGATCGCGGCAAAATTTCTCGGCGATCCCGAACAATTCTGGCGCATTTGCGACGCGAACGGCGCGGTTCGGCCTAACGAACTGCTCGAGCCGATCGGCCGCACCATTCGCATCACCTTGCCGGAAAACATTCCCGGTCCGCAAAATGACTAGCGCCGGTTTTTATCTCACTCTCATGATCGGCCCAGTCGTGCCCGAGCCGGTTTCTCAGCAGGTGCTCGACGCGCTCACCTCGGTCAGCGTGACGACAAACAGCGAGAGCGGAAGCGGTTTTCAGCTCGACTTCACGCTCAGCAACAACTCGCCGCTCCAAACCATTTTTCTGCTCGCCGGCGGCGCGGCCGTTCCACTCGTAAGAGTAATAATCATTGTTACAGTTGGAGGAAATTCCGAAGTCCTGATGGACGGCGTGATGACGAATCACGAGATCCGTCCCGGGGCCGACGTTTCGCATTCCGTCCTCACTATTATTGGCGAAGACCTCAGCCGGGTGATGGATTACATCGACTTCAGCGGTTTCCCGTTTCCCGGCATGCCGCCCGAGGCGCGCGTCGCGCTCATTATCGCGAAATACAGTTTTCTCGGCCTCATCCCGCTCGTCATCCCCAGCATTTTGATAGACATTCCAATTCCGACCGATCGTGTCCCGGTTCAGAAAGGGAAAGATCTCGCCTACGTGCGCTCGCTCGCGGACGAAGTGGGCTACGTTTTTTATGTCGATCCGGGCCCGGACGTCGGCACAAGCACGGCGTATTGGGGCCCAGAAATCAAAACCGGCACTCCGCAAAAAGCACTCAGCATTAACATGGACGCGGCCTCGAACATCGAGAGCGTCTCCTGCAGTTTTAACTCGCAGGGCACGGTCATCCCGATCGTTTACATCCAGAACGAGGAGACGCATGTGCCGATCCCGATTCCGATTCCGCCGATCACGCCGCTCAATCCGCCGCTCGGCGTAATCCCGCCGCTCTCGCTTAACTTCGAGCCGATCGAAGGCACGGCGAAATATTCGCCTATCCGCGCGGCCGCGATTGGCCTGGCGAAAGCCGCGCGCACCGCCGACGCCGTGACCGCGATCGGCCGGCTCGACGTCGTGCGTTACGGCGGAATTTTGAAGGCGCGCCGGCTCGTCGGATTGCGCGGCGTCGGCGAAGCGTTCGACGGCCTCTACTACGTCAAGAGCGTCAAGAGCCAGATCAAACGCGGCGAATTCAAACAGGATTTCACCCTCACCCGCAACGGCCTCATCTCGACCGTCAGCACCGTTCCAGCATGAGCGACAAACGTTACTTCGGAAAATATCGCGGCACGGTTTTGAACAACGTCGATCCGATGATGATGGGTCGCATTCAGGCGATCGTGCCCGATGTCACCGGTCTGCTCCCGTCGAGCTGGGCCATGCCTTGTTTTCAAGTCGCGGGAATCCAGAACGGCGTCTTCGCGGTGCCGATCGTCGGTTCGGCGGTTTGGATCGAATTCGAACAAGGCGATCCCGATTATCCGATCTGGGCCGGCTGCTTTTACGGCAGCGCGCCGGAAGTGCCGGCGATGGCGCTGATCGTTCCCCCGGGTGTTCCCGGAATCACTTTGCAGACGCCGCTGCAAAATGGCCTAACGATCAGCGACGTGCCCGGCCCGACCGGCGGCATTCTCATCAAGACTGCGGCCGGCGCGATGATTTCGGTCAGCGACACCGGCATCATTATTTCCAACGGCCAGGGCGCGATCATCAACATGGTCGGCCCCTCCACCGACATCAACGCCGGCGCCCTAACGATCATATGATTTTTGCCTAACGATGCCTGCTCCAGTCGTCCATCTCGGCGCCGTCGTCACCTGCATGCACGCGGGCGTGGCCCAGCCGACCGTGCCGTTTCCGCGCGTCCTTGTCAGCGGTCAGCCGGTGGTCACGCTTGCGACGCCATACGTGGTCGCGGGCTGTGCGCTTGCGAGCGTCCCGAGTCCGCCGTGCGTGACCGCGCAATGGGTCGTCGGCGCGACCCGCGTCCTCGCCGGTGGTCAGCCTGTCATCACGCAAACGAGCCAGGCCATTTGTGTCCCGACCGGCCAGGGTTTGCTCGTCATTTCCACGCAACCGCGGGTGCTCGCGACATGAACGTCGACTTCCCTTTCCACTTCGACACGCGCGGCCGCACCGCCGCGCCTAACAATGACGACGATCACATCCGCGATCTGATCGAGCAGGTGCTTTTCACCGCGCCGGGCGAGCGGGTCAACCGTCCTGATTTCGGCAGCGGCCTGCTCAATCTCGCCTTCGCGCCGAACAGCGACCAGCTCGCCGCGACCACGCAATATCTCGTGCAAGGATCGTTGCAACAGTTCCTCGGCGACCTCATCCAGGTGAACGCGGTCGAAGTCGAGAACGAAGATTCCACCCTGCGCGTCACCGTCAGCTATCTCGTTAGGCGCACCCAAACTTTGCAGGCGGCGCAATTCACGAACGCGAGCTCATGAACGGCCTGACGAATCCGCTTTATTTTTGCTGCGACGAACGCCGCCGCGACGCCATTCGCGGCACCGCGCTCAACGGCATCGATTATCTCGAAGTCGTCGATCACGACGCGCCGAATCCCGCGGATCGCCAGCGCTTTTTGCGCGTCCATTTCATCAACAACATCGCGGCAAATTCACTCGCGACCGCGAACGTCGGCATCAGCGGCGGCGAACGCATTTGGCCGATCGTCGTCCTCAACGCGACCATCGGCACGGGCGACGACGCCGACGTCCTCACCGTCGAGGTGCAACAGCCGGGCGATTTTTCCATTTACACTTTGTCGTTAGTCCAATCGCCTAACGACTCCGCCCCGCCTAACGACATCGACCCGCGTCTCGCCGCGGTCGATTTTTCCTTCAAGGTCGAGTGCCCGTCCGACTTCGATTGCGCGCCCGCGCGCGTCTGCCCGCCCGCGCCGCGCCCGCTCCCGGAGATCAATTATCTCGCGAAAGACTACGCCAGTTTTCGCAAGCTCATCCTCGATCGCATGGCGCTGCTCGTGCCCGCCTGGCAGGAACGAAATCCCGCCGACCTCGGCATCACACTCGTCGAGTTGCTCGCCTACATCGGCGACCAACTCAGCTATCAACAAGACGCCGTCGCGACCGAAGCCTACCTCGACTCCGCGCGCAAACGCGTCTCGCTCCGGCGTCACGCGCGGCTCGTCGATTACTTCGTCAGCGACGGCACAAACGCCCGCGTCTGGGTGCAGCTCACGCCCGAAGCCGATCTCGTGACCGTCCCGGCGCAGACGCAAATTCTCAGTCGTCTCGATCAAACGCCGACGCGCGTTGCGCCCGCGTCGCAGACTCTTCAGGCGGCCTTGCGGCAACAGCCGACCGTTTTCGAAACGCTCCACGACATCACGCTTTTCATCGCGCACGACACGATGCCGTTTTACACCTGGAGCGACCGCCAATGTTGTCTGCCCAAAGGCGCGACCAGCGCGACTCTGGCCGGCCACTTTCCCGATTTGCCTAACGATGCTGTGCTCATCTTCGAGGAGCAACGCGGACCGCTCACCGGCGAAATCGCAGACGCCGATCGCACGCGCCGTTTCGCCCTTCGCCTAACGAGTGTGATTACCTTCGACGCCGCGAGCGCGCCCCTGATCGATCCGCTCACCGGCGCGCAAATTACCGAGATCGCCTGGATGGCGGAAGACGCGCTTCCGTTTCCGTTTTGTCTCTCCGGTTTCACTGATGAAGAGCACGGGGGAATTTATTACGACGACATCAGCGTCGCGCACGGAAACATCGTCCTCTGCGATCACGGCCTGACGATCGCGGACGAGTCGTTAGGCGCCGTGCCCGCGCCACAAATTGCGCTGCCGCCGACCGCGGGCGCGGATTGTTGCAATCGGCCGCCGCCGCAATTTCTGCCGCCGCGTTTTCATCCGACCTTGCAATCGCAGCCGCTCACGCAGTCTTCACCTTTCGATCAAACATTGCCGGCTTCGCAGAGTTTGAACTTCGCGTCGGATACCGCGAAACCGGCAATCGCGCTGCAAAGCATCCTCGGCGCGGACACCGCGACTTGGCTGCCGCAACGCGATTTGTTAGGCAGCGCCGATGACGCGACCGAGTTCGTGGTCGAAATTGAAAGCGACCAAAGCGCGTCTCTTCGTTTCGGCGACGACGAATACGGTGCCGCGCCCGATCCCGGCACCGCTTTCAGCGCGACGTATCGCGTCGGCAACGGCGCGGCTGGAAACATCGGCGCGGAAACGCTCGCGCACATCGTCACGAGCGAGGGCGTGAGTGCGGTGCGGAATTTTCTTCCAGCAGCCGGCGGCCTCGATCCGGAGTCGGCCGCGCAGATTCGACGCGACGCGCCGCAGGCGTTTCGCACCCAAAAACGCGCGGTGACGGAAGACGATTATGCGTGCACGGCCGAGCTCGATCCCGCGATTCTGCGCGCAGCCGCGACCTTCCGCTGGACGGGAAGCTGGCACACGGTTTTCATTACCGCCGATCGTTTCGACGCGCTTCCCCTAACGAATGATTTCGAAACCCAACTTCTGGCCGAGATCGAGCCCTATCGCATGGCCGGGCAGGATCTCGAGATCGATTCGCCGCGTTACGTCTCGCTCGAGATCGCGATGTTCGTTTGTGTCCAGGCGGATTATTTTCGCAGCGACGTCGAGCTGGCGTTGCTTGAAGTTTTCAGCAGCGGCACGCGCGCAGATGGCAGCAAAGGATTTTTCCAGCCGGATCTTTTCGCGTTTGGACAAACGGTTTACCTGAGCGCGATTTACGCCGCGGCTCAGGCGGTCGCGGGCGTCGAATTGGTCCAGATCACGACGTTTCAACGACAGGGCCTGCCGGAAACAAGCGGCCTAACGAGTGGCTTTCTGACCATGGATCGACTCGAAATCGCGCGGCTCCAAAACGATCCCGATTTTCCCGAGCGCGGCATTTTCACTCTTGATCTCGGAGGCGGCCGCTGATGCCGACGCAACTGAACGATTGCGGCTGTTGCGACGGAATCACGGCCGACATTCCGGCCGGCCTCACGAATCGTCCCGGTCTTTCGCACGTTAATTATCGCGTCGGGACGCAGGCCGATTTTTTGCAAAGCGCGCTCGCATTTTTGTCGGACGCGGAGTTCCCGGCGCTGCGCAGCCTAACGACACGCGAGACGGACGACTTCACCATCGCGCTCCTCGACGGCTGGGCCACGCTCGCCGACGTCTTCACTTTTTATCAGGAGCGGATCGCAAACGAATCCTGGCTTCGCACTGCGACCGAGCGCGACTCGATCGTCAGGCTGGCGCAGCTCATCGGCTACCGTTTGCAACCCGGCGTGGCCGCTTCCGCGCCGCTCGCTTTTCTTCTCGATCAAACGCCTGGCGCGCCTAACGAACTCACGCTCGACATCGGGACGAAGGTGCAAAGCGTTCCCGGGCCTAACGAGACCGCGCAAACCTTCGAGACGATCGCGGCGATCGACGCGCGCACGATTTGGAATCGGCTCACCCCGCAGACGTCCGCGCCGCAACTTCTCAGCAACACGCTCGAGCAGCTCTACCTCCAGGGCGTTGACACCAAACTCCAGCCCGGCGACGCGATCGTGATGGTCGGGAATGATCGCGAGAACAACATCGATAGCGCGCTCTGGGAATTTCGCCTGCTCAAGACGGTGACGGCCTTGCCTAACGAAAAGCAGACGCTGGTCGCGTGGGAAGACGGTTTGACGAAATTCCCGGCATCGTTAGGCGCGGCCGACGCCAGGGTCTTCGCCCTGCGGCAGCGGGCCGCGCTCTTCGGCAACAACGCGCCTGATTGGATCTCAATGCCGGAGAGCATTCGCATGGCTTACGACCCGGCCAACTACACGACTTCGACCGAATGGCCGGGCTTCAAAATTCAAAACAACCAGCTCGATCTCGACGCAGTTTATTCAAAAATCGTGGCTGACAGTTGGGTCGTGCTGACGAAGCCGCTCTACGCGCAACTGCACAAGGTCAGCAGCCTAACGAGTGTGTCGCGCGCGCAATTCGCCCTTAGCGCGAAGATCACGCGGATCACGCCCGATCGGCCGCCCACTCTGGTGCCGTTGCGTTCGGCGACCGTTTATGTGCAAAGCGAGCAACTGACTCTCGGGACCGCGCCGATCACGGATCCGGTGGCCGGCGGCAGCGTGATCTTGAGCGCACAGGTGGACGATTTGGCGAAAGGCCGGCTCCTGCTTTTTTCCGGCGTCGATAGCGCGACCGGCGAAACGCTCAACAACGTCGTCCAGGTCGTTTCGAGCGCGAGCGCGAATGGCCTAACGAGTTTGGAATTCGCGTCGCTGAGCGTGCCTTCGCCGCCGCAAAGTTATCGCCGCGACAACCTCGTCATCTACGGAAATGTCGCACCCGCGACCCAGGGCGAAACGGTGAGCGAAGTGCTCGGCAGCGGCAACGCTTCCCAGCCTAATCAAAGTTTCAAACTGAAGCAGACGCCGCTGACTTATGTCGCTGCGAGCGTGCCCGGCGGCGCGCAATCAACTCTGCAAATTCGCGTCAATAATTTGCTCTGGCAGGAAGTGCCGACGCTTTTCGAGCGCGGCCCGCGCGACAGGATCTTGGTTACCGAGATGGCTGACGACGGCTCGGTCACGGTCCGTTTCGGCGACGGGATTTGCGGCGCGCGATTGCCCTCCGGCTCGCAAAACGTGAGCGCGACTTATCGCCGCGGCATCGGGCTCGCCGGACTCGTTAGGCAAGGGCAGCTCACGACTTTGCTGACGCGGCCTCCGGGTTTGAAATCGGTCACCAATCCCATCGCCGCCGAGGGCGCACAGGACCCGCAGTCGTTCTCCGACGCGCAAACAAACGCGCCGATCACGATGCTCACGCTCGATCGCGTCGTCTCGCTGAGCGACTACGAAGATTTTACACGCAACTACGCCGGATTCGCCAAGGCGCTTGCGACCTGGACCTGGGATGGTCGTGCGCGCGGCGTTTTTCTTTCCGTCGCGGGGCCGAATGGCGCGACGATTGCCGACCCGCTCGCGCAGCAATTGATCGATGCGATTCACCATTCCGGCGATCCGTTCGTGCCTATCCGCGTCGCCTCCTACGAAGAACGCTTGTTCAAATTATCAGCGCAGATTTTGGTCGAGAGCGATTACGAATCAGACCTCGTTTTCAGCGCGATTGAGGATGCGTTGCGCGCGCAGTTTTCGTTCGCGGCGCGCTATTTCGGCGAGCCGGTCGAGATGAGCGAAGTGATCGCGCTCATCCAATCGATCGCCGGAGTTGTCGCGGTGAATTTGAAAGCGCTTTACCGCACGGGCAGCGCGCCGATTTTGAATTCGCGCCTCGAAGCGAACCTGCCTAACGACGGCAATCCCGACTCGTTAGGCGTGGCCGAATTACTCACGATCGACCCGGGGCCGATCGATCTGGAGGCGATGCCGTGAGCTACGATCCAGATCTGCTGTATAACCTGCTTCCGGCGGTTCAGCGCATTCGGGATGCACTGCAGGGCGAGCCGTTGCGCCAGTTGCTCACACTCATCACGCGGCAGGTCGGCGTTTTGCAGGAAGATCTCGACCAGCTTTACGACAATCAATTTATCGAGACCTGCGCGCCGTGGGTGCTGCCCTACATCGGCGATCTCATCGGCTACACCTCGTTGCATCCGGTTTCGCCTGACGAACCGACGGCGCGCGCCGAAGTCGCGAACACGATCGCGTATCGGCGCCGCAAAGGCACCCCCTCCGTGCTCGAACAACTGGCGCGCGACGTCACTTTGTGGAACGCGCGTGCGGTCGAATTTTTCCAACTCCTCGCCACGACACAGTTCATGAATCACATTCGCCTAACGAACTGGTATGCGCCGGATTTGCGGCAATGGGAGCCGCTCGAGCGTCTCGGCACCGCTTTCGAGACGACCGCGCACACGGTCGATGTTCGCCGGGTCGCGAGCGGCGAAGGAAAATACAACATCCCGAACGTCGGCATTTTTCTCTGGCGCCTCGACGCATTTCCGCTCCACGGTTCGCCCGCGGCGCAGCTCGACGCGAACCGCTATTTTTTCAGTTCGTTAGGCGCGAATCTGCCGCTTTTCACCAATCCGCAGACCGAGGCTTCGATCGCGCATCTCGCCACGCCGCTCAACGTGCCCGAGCCGATCAGCCGGCGCGTGCTCGACGCGGCGCTGAGCGATTATTACGGCGCGGATTTGAGTTTGTTCATCGACGGAATGCCGATCGCGGACGTCGCGGTTTGCAACTTGTCTGATGACGGCGCGGGCTGGGCGCACGTTCCGCCGAGCGCACCGGTTGCGATCGATCCATTGTTAGGCCGAATCGCTTTTCGCGATCCGCCGGCGCAACCGCCGCTGGTTTATTTTCATTACGGATTCAGCATGGCGCTGGGCGGCGGCGAGTATCCGCGCGCGGCGACGTTCGACGCCGACCTCGCGCCGATCGAAACGGTCGCGTCGCCCGGCCCGATGCAACCAGCAATCGACGCGCGCGCCGGCGGCGGCGTGGTCGAGCTAAGCGACAACGGGCGTTTTGCCGAAACGCCATCGATCGACGTGAACGCCGGCGTCGAGTTTGAGCTCCGCGCGGCGGACAAGCATCGGCCGACGATTGTGACCGCAAATCTGATCGACATCACCGGCGGCGCCGATGCCGAATTGACGTTGAACGGTTTGCTCGTCACCGGGAACGGGCTGCGGATTCTGAGTTCGTTAGGCGATTCGCTCCGCAAAGTTACTCTGACACATTGCACGATCGTTCCCGGCTATTCGTTAGGCGTCGATGGCACGCCGGCCTCGCCGGGCGCGACCGCGCTCGCGATCGAGCAGACGGAAAACCCAATCGAGATCGACATCGATCACTGCATTCTGGGCCCGATTCGCGCGCCGCTGAACGCGACCGTCCTCATCCGTAACAGCATTCTCGACGCGAACAGCGACGACGCGGTCGCTTTCGCCGTGCTCGATGGCGTCGCCGCCGGCGGCACTCTTTCGGTCGTGAACACAACGGTCATCGGCACGGTGCACACGCAGCTTTTGAAGCTGGCGTCGAACAGCATTTTTGTCGCCCGCACGACCGATGGCTCCGCGCCGGTGCGCTCGGAAAGGCAACAAACTGGTTGCGTCAGGTTTTCCTGGCTGCCGCTGACCTCGCGCGTGCCGCGGCGTTATCGCTGCCAGCCGGATTTGGAAATTGCCGAGCAAATCGACGCCGCGATCAAAAATTCCGCGAGCGGCACAATCAGCAGCGCGGAACGCCAGGCGATCACCGATTCCGTCATCGTTAGGCTGGTGCCGGCTTTCACCTCGCTGCGCTACGCCGATCCGGGTTTTTGCCAACTGCGCCTCTCCGTGCCCGAGCAGATTCGCGCCGGCGCGGATGACGAAGCGGAGATGGGCGCGTTCCACGATCTTTTCGAACCACAGCGCGCGAGCAATCTGCGCGCACGCCTCGATGAATACCTGCGCTTCGGTCTCGAGGCCGGAATTTTCTACCAAACCTAACAATGCCTAACGAACAAAGGACCTTGCCATGAGCTCAGACATCAGCCGTCAACGTTTTGATCCCGCGAATAATTTTAGCGGCGTCCTCATGCAACAGGGACGCGTACAGCTCGACGCGGATTGGAATGAGTGGAACGAAATTCTCGATCGGCGCTGGCGATCGGAAACGATCGACATCATCGGCCGCTGCATCGTGCCGTTGCAGACGCCGAACGGATTTCAAATCCAGCTCAGCGGCGGCAGCCTGACGATTGGGCCGGGTCGCATCTACGTCGATGGTTTGCAGGCGGAAAATCACGGCGCGGGTGAGCTCGATTTCGATGCCGTGCTCGCGGAATCGGCCGGCACGGAGCCGTTGCCCTACGATCGGCAGCCGTATTTCCCGAATGCGCCGGCGTTGCCTGACGAAGCCGGCCCGCACTTGGTTTATATCGACGTTTGGGAACGCGAAGTCACCTCGATCGAGAATCCCGCGCTGGTGGAAAACGCGGTTGGCGTCGACACGACCGCGCGTGCGCAGACGGCGTGGCAGGTGCGCGTTTTGCCTAACGTCGGGGCCGACGCGACCTGCGGCGGGCCGGACGAAAATCTTCCCGGCTGGCTCGACATTATCGCGCCGTCGGCGGGTCGCCTAACGACGGCCGCGGTCGGCGTCGCGACTGCGGACGATCCGTGTTTGATTCCGCCGAGCGGCGGTTATCGCGGGCTCGAGAACCGGACTTACCGTGTCGAAATCCACGATGGCGGCGCGGTCGGCGCGGCGACTTTTAAATGGTCGCGCGACAATACTTCGGTCGCGACGGGCGTGAGCGCGATCGAAGGCGACACGACGCTCACGGTCGATCGCGCGGTTTGGGATTCGGCGCGGCGGTTCAGCCCGGGCGATTGGGTGGAAATCACGGATGACTGGCGGGAATTTTCCGGCGCGCCTGGCGACATTCGGCGCATCGCCAGCGTCGTCGACGCGAGTCGCACGATCACGCTCGATCTCGTCCTAACGACTGGTGCGTTTCCGGTCGATGGACAAAACCTGACCGACCCGTCGCGGCACACGCGGATCAAACGCTGGGACCAAAGCGGCATCGTGCGCGACAGCAACGGCAACACCTACGTCGATCTCGACGCGAGTGGCGGCGTGGGTTTGATCGCGGTGCCGGACGCGGGCACTTCGCTCATTTTGGAAGACGGCGTCGAGGTCACTTTCACGATCGCGCCAAGTGGCAGCGGTGAATTTCGCGCGGGCGATTATTGGATTTTTGTCGCGCGCACGGCGGACGCTTCGGTGGAAGCGCTCGAGGCGACGCCGCCGCGCGGGGTGCATCATCATTACGGCCGGCTTGGGCTGATCACCTTTCCCGATCAGGTGGTCGATTGCCGCATCTTCTGGCCGCCGTCGTTAGGCGAAGGGGAAAGCTGTGACTGCACGATTTGCGTCACAGCGGAGCAGCACAACCGGGGTCAGGCGACGATTCAAAATGCGGTGAATCAACTGCTGCAAAGCGGTGGCACGATTTGCCTCGGGCCAGGCGTTTTCATTTTGCGCGAACCGGTGCAATTAGCCGGCGCGAAAGGCGTGCGCATTCGCGGCCAGGGCGCGGCCACGATCGTGATGCAACCGCGGGAAGGCTCGGCCTTCGCGATCAGCAACGCGCTTTGGTGCACGCTCGATTACCTGACGATCCAGGCGCTCGCGCCGTTTTTTGAAGCGACGATTCAGCTGGCGAATTCCGTCGGCACGACGATCGAGCGCATCATCGTCGGGGTCTCGGCCAGCGGCGTAACGCCGACCGCGGGCATCGGGCTGGGCGACGGATTTCTTGGCGAAACCAGGATCCGCGACAACCTGATCTGGGCGGAGACGGGCGTGATTTACACGCCTAACGAAAAGACAACGACCGGTCTGCTGCTCGGCAGTTTTTCCTGCGAGCACAATTTTTTCCAATGCGCGCAAGCCGGCGTTCGCCTCGACGGGAAAATTTTTTACGGCAGCGACACCGTGCTCGCGCGCAATCTTATCGCCGGCACGACGCTCGTCGGCATTTCCGCGACCGGGTCGGCGACACCGACGATCGAGATCAGCGGGAACACAATCAATCCGCAAAGCGGCGACGGGATCGTCATCGCGGCGAGCGGCGGAGCGCAGGTCGACGAAAACCGTTTGGTGAACCTGGACGCGCAAGGGGTGAATGGCCTTCGCATCACGACGGGCGACTCGGCCCTGGCCGCATTGCCGATCGCGGTGAAGGGAAATTATTTTCAAGGCTGGACCGGTCCCGGCCTAACGATCGAGGCCGGCCTCGTGTCGTTGCTTGTTGCCGAAAATATTTTCAAGGCGATTGGCGGCGCCGCGATCATCATGCAACCCAACACCTCGGTCGGCGTGATGCAGATTTCGGGGAACGAATTCATCGACGTCGCCAACGCCGCCTCCACGGCGAATCTGAAAGGCGTCGACGTCGCCGCGATCTATCTGCGCGGGCTCTGGTCGGGCGCGATCTCGGATAACACGCTCGCCGGCGTCGCGGCCAACGCGCAGGTCGCCGCGACTCTCGCGGGCCTTCGCATCGAAGGCAGCATCGACGTTCGGATCAACGACAACTCGATCGTGGACCTCGGGCCACGCAGTCAATTCGGAGGTGCGGCCGCCGGCATTTTGGCGTTGAGCCCAAGCGTGAATCTCGAGATCGCCGGCAATCTCATCAAACGGCAGGTCTTTCCCGACACGACCGACGAATCCTTCTGGCAGGCGATTTGCATCAAAGAAACGGGCGACACGCTGGTCGGGCGCTTCGCCGCTTTCGAGAAACTGCCGGTCGTTAGGCAAATTCAAAATATGCAGGGTTTCATGGCCGCGTCCGCGCCTGTCAGCCAGCACGTCGGCATCCTCGGCAACTCGCTTCATGGTTACGGCCGCGCGCCGCTCGTCACCGTTGCCGTCGCCGGCAGTTGCCGTTTCAGCGACAACTACTGCACCGACCTGGCCGAAGAGTTGGGCACGGAAGTCGCGATCAACGCCGGCAGCGTCATCGCGGCGAGCAATCGCGTCGAGGGTCCGACGAAAGCGCGCTCGCTCGACGTATCGGCGACGAACCAAAATGCCGCGAGCGTTTTGGGCAACATCGTCGCGGGAGAGATTTTTCTGAACGGTGCGCCGCTGCTTTTACCGTGGCAGCCGCTGAACGTGATCGGCGCCTAACGAATCGGCAACAAATCGAAAAAAGGAAAACGAATGAACATCGCAGAACTCAAGGGAGAAAAAACGGTCAAGGCTTTGACCAAGCGTTTGCTCGCGCCCCAAAGCAAAGGCAAAACCGCCGCGAAAACCAGCGAAGCGGAAATGGAGGCGGGGCTGCTTCGCCTCAACCCGCAGTTGCAAAAAATCGGCCGACTCAAACACGGAACCACCGTGGTTGTCCCGGATAATTTCCCGCTCGCGCGCGAGGAATCGCAATCGCCTGCGAGTTCGTTAGGCGAGGCCGCCATGCAGCGAATGGAAGAAACGCTGGCGAACGCGCGCGCGACGCTGAAAGAACAAAACGCGCGGCTTCCCGCGCAAAGCAGCGACTTGAAAAGCTGGCTGAAAAGCGATCACGCAAAATCCTTGAGCAAGAAAACGCCGCGGCTAAAAAAAGTCTTCGCGACCGCCGCGCAGGCCGCGAAAGATTTGCCTAACGAACAGGCCGCGAGCGAAGCCACGCAGAGAAAAGCGCTCGACGCGATCGAGAAAAAACTGGCCGCCTTCCGCGCCCGCCACGCGTTGCCGGCAGCGCGACCCTAACGGGATTCGAACCCGTGTTACCGCCGTGAAAGGGCGGTGTCCTAGGCCACTGGACGATAGGGTCGGAAAAGCGCCCAATATCCAGAGCGAGTCCGCGCGTTGCAAGGCATTTCAAACTTGTCGCGCGCGTAACTCGTGCAGCAGCCCGGCCGTGCGCGCAGTCGCGCCCCGATGCGGCTCGAGCACCTCCGCCGCGCGCTCGACCGCGGCGCGCCGCAGCTGTCCGGTGTCGCGCAGAAGCGTCTCGATCGTTTTCGTCAGGCCAGGTTCATCGTTAGGCTGAAACGCGCCGCCGGCTTCGACCAGGTGCTCGGCGAGCGCCGAAAAATTTTCCATGTTCGGTCCAAAAATGACCGGCCGATTCGCGACAATCGCTTCCACTGGATTTTGGCCGCCGCGCGCGGTCAGGCTTTTGCCGATAAAAACAATCGTCGCGACCGCATACCAATCGCGCAATTCGCCCGTCGTATCGAGGATCAGGCAATCGAACGGCGTCGCGCTTTTTCTCACCTCGCTGCGTTGCAAAGGTTCCAGTCCGAGCTTGCGCAAATGACCGGCGACCTCCGCCGCGCGCTCGACGTGCCGCGGCGCGACGATGAGAAAGAGCGCCGGAAATTCTTCGCGCAGTCGCAACAAAACGCGGCCCAAAATTTCTTCTTCACCCGGATGCGTGCTGCCGCCGAGCAGAACCGAGCGGTCCGCGGAAATGCCAAGATTTTCGAGAGC
The DNA here is from genome assembly GCA_036490335.1 of Chthoniobacterales bacterium. GTDB lineage: Bacteria > Verrucomicrobiota > Verrucomicrobiia > Chthoniobacterales > UBA10450 > Palsa-1392. Next base: position 27,839 of record DASXEB010000016.1, on the reverse strand, counting down.
AATCCGCGGCCCGCTCGCGCGAGAAACGCTTTCTTCGGGATCAAATTTCACACTGCCGACGAGCCGAATGCGCGCACTCTCCACGCCTAACGACTCCCAGCGCGCGATGTCTTCCCGCTCCTGCACGCAGATGAGATCAAGCATCCGAAAATATCGCCTAACGAATGTGCCAAAAAGCCGGAATCGTTTTTCCGAGCGAGTCGAAAGACGCGCGTTGACGAGCGCGAGCGGAATTCTTCGCCCGTGCGCAATCGCGACGAGGTTCGGCCAGACTTCGGCTTCCACGAGCACGACCCGAGCCGGCCGAATGACCGCAAAGGCGCGACACATCACCGGCCAAAAGTCGAGCGGCGTGTAAATCACCTCGATCCAATCCGGCGCACGCGTGCGCGCGAGCGCGAAGCCGGTCGTCGTCGTCGTCGTGAGCGCGACGCGCAAGTCCGGTTCGTTCGTCTTCATCCGCGCCGCGAGTTTAAGCGTGATCATCACTTCGCCGACGCTCACCGCGTGCATCCAGGTATTGTGGCCGATCGTTAGGCGCGCGCGCGTCGCGCGATCGTAAACGCCTAGACGCTGCCCGAATTTTTCTCGGTAATTTCCGCGCCGGGCCATCTTGAGGAGATAACTCGGCAGGAAAAAAAGCAGCGCGACCGGAAAGAGAAGGTTGTAAATGAGCCGAATCATTCGCTGTCGTTAGGCGCGTTGCAGGAAAATCGTTTCGGTCGCGCCGTAGGTTTTGCGGCGAATTACTTTCCAAACATTTGCCGCCGGCAAATTCTCTCCCGGCCGCTTTTCGAGAACGAAAATCCCGTCTGGCGTCAGGCAGGCGGGCAGGTGCGGATTTTGCAGCAGCGAATCGGTGAAGGCTTCGCCGCTTTTTGATTTTTCGTAAGGCGGATCAGCGAAGACGAGATCGAAAGTTTCGGCTGCGCGCGCGTGCGCGAGATAGTCAAAAACTTCCCGGCTTCGAACACGCCCGCGAAGATTGGTTTTGGCAAGATTTCGTTCAATCGCGGCGACGGCGCTGCGATTGTTTTCGACAAACTCGGCCGTGGCGGCGCCGCGGCTGAGCGCTTCGATTCCGAGCGCACCGGTGCCGGCAAAAAGATCGAGCACGCTCGCGCCGATTACGCGATCGCCAAGACTGGAAAAAATCGCGGCCTTCACGCGGTCCATCGTCGGGCGAATGTCGGTTTTCGGGACGTCGAGCCGGATGCCGCCGGCGCTGCCGGCGATGACTCTCATGGCGTCGGCACGGGTTTCAGCGGGAGGGCCGGCGTCGATTCGTTAGGCGAGGGCGAAACGGCGGATTCGACAGGCGCAGCCTTGTCGTTAGGCGACGCGGTTGGCGAAGTTTCCGCTGCCGCCTTTTTCTTTTTCGAATGGTGACCAAAAAGCGTGCTGATGACGCCGCCGAGATCGCGCAGGTCGCGCCCGACCACCTTGTCCATTAAATCGGTTTTCGGCCGATCTACAGTTCCGTTGACATGAAAATCGATCGCAGCGTAACCCGGCGGATCGGCGATCGGCTGGAAATTTTCGCGGATCGGCGAAAAGAGCTGACGGCGAATTTTATCGTCGAGCGCGAGCTGCGAATTGAGATGCATGTGGCCGTCAAAATCGATTGTGCCCGTGGCGGAAAGCCGAATGTTCGGCGAGCGCAGAAGCAGTTGATCGATCGTCACGACGCCCGGGCTGATGCGAAAATGGACTTCCGCCTGCTCGAGATGCAGCTGCGTCAGTTCATCGATCTGGAGGAGCTGGCCGAGCGCGACGAGCAGACTGTATTGTTGCAGCGTGCCGCCGCGCAAAAAAATTTCGCCGTGGCCGGTGAGAGCGTCGCTTTGCGCGGTCTCGCCGCTGGCTTCGAGCGAGCCTTCGAGTTTGCCGGCGAGCATGTTTGGCGAGCCGCCGGCGTTGGCGATGAGCTGCGACGCCTGCAGGTCGCGAAATTTTATCGCGACCTGAAATGGCGTGTCACGCGCCTGCAATTGCATCCGGAAATTTCCGCTCAGCACGCCGCCCGCGGCCTGCGCGGAAATATTTGAGAAGACAAGCGCGCGCGGGTCGTAGTCGAGCGGCGAAGTGAGATGCTCGATGAAAAAGCGATCGCGGAGCGAGATTTTCGCAATCGTGGCGTCGCCCTGGATGTCGGTCGCGGTGCGAAAACTCGAAGTGAAATCGAGCCCGTCGAATCTCGCGACGACGCGATCAGCGGAATCGAGAAAGGTGAATTCGCCATCGCGCAAATTCACCCGCCGAATCTCCGGCGTAAACGGAGTCGTTTCCGCGTTCGTGGTCTTATTCTCGTTAGGCGCGATCGTCGCTGCCGGGTTCGGCGCGGCGGTGGGCGATACTGACGAAACTCGCGGCGTCACGATTTTTTCCGGCGGTAACTCCGGGAGGCGCCATTTGCCGGCGGAATTTTGCGGCCAGACGACCCGCGGTTTGATCAGCAAGACCTGGCGGATGACGAGACGGTCGCTGAAGAGGGACCAGAATTGCACCCTTAGCTGAAATGTTTCCGCATCGAGAAAATCGCCCGCGATGCCGGGCCGCATCTGCGGAATGGTAATGCCGTTCAGCTTCAGACCGCTCCACGGCGTGACGCTGATCTGTCGCAAACGCAGCGGCGTATCCAGTCGCTGGCTGAGTTCCTGCTGAATGCGATTGTGGACGCCTTGTGATTGCACATAAAGATTCACGCCGAGCAAAACCGCGCAGGCAAAAAGCAGAATTCCGCCGCCGAGCCAGAGAAGCGCGCGTCGCATTTTTTTCACCGCTCAACGTTACCAGCCCGATGTTTGATGAAAAGGTGAAAGCCGCCTAACGATTACCTTCGTGCAAAAAACCTGCGTCATCCTCAACCCGGCCGCGCGGAGCGAGCGCGCCCGGCGCTGGCAGGAACGGCTGCGCCTCCGCTGCGGCGAAGCTTTTTTCTGCGCAACCGAGGCGAGCGGGCACGCCGAAGAGCTGGCGCGGCGCGCTGTCGCCGACGGTTACGAAAAGATCGTAGCCGCCGGAGGGGATGGAACCATCCATGAAGTAGTGAACGGTATCGCTGGTTCGTGCGCCGCGCTTGGATTGATGCCGATTGGGACGATGAACGTTTTCGCGAACGAGCTCGGCCTGCCGGCCAACGATCTCGGGCGTTGCTGGCAAATCATCGAGGCCGGCCAGACGCGCACGATCGATCTGCCGACGGCGAACGAAAAACATTTCGTTCAGCTCGCCGGCGTTGGTCTCGACGCGCAGGTCGTCAAAGAAACGAGCCGCGCTTTTCGGCGAAATTTTGGTCCGCTGAGTTATCTCATTTCCGCGGCCCAGATCGCCGCGCGCCGTCCGCCGCGTTTGCTCATCGAATCCGACGATGCGTTGACCGAGGAAGGATCGTTCGTCCTCGTCGGCAATGGCCGGCTTTACGGTGGTCCGTTTCCTTTTTTCAAACACGCGGTGATCGACGACGGCTTGCTCGACGTTCTGGTTTTCAAGCAGCTCGGCTATCTCGAGCTGATCAAGTATTTGCAGAACGTTTTTTTCACTTCCGACATCACGACGCGCGAGGTGGAATATTTCCAGACGCGGCGGCTGCGCGTGAGCAGCGCGGAAGATGTGCCGGTCGAGCTCGACGGCGAGCTGCTCGGGAATTGTCCGGTCGAGTTTTCTTCCGGCGCCCGGCAGCTCCGCGTGCTCGCACCCGAAGCGCGCGGCGTTTCCTGAATTTTGCCTGACAAACGGCGACCGCGTGGCGCGCGCGACCGCCGGGAAAATATCGCCTGGCTTGGATTCCCGATGACAAGCAAAAGCGTTTGCGATAATTTCGGGCATGCGCTTGTCCGGCCGGAAAACCTCTTCGTCCGCAGCCCGCTGGCGGCCGCGCCAGCGGGTGGTTTTTCTCAGCTTGCTCGGCCTTAACTGTGCCGTTTTTTTCGGCCAGCAATTGCTCCAGTTGCAGAGCCCGGAAATCATTCCGGAATATCTCGGGCTCAGTTATCGCGGCATCGACGAAGCTTACGCGTGGCAATTTCTGACCGCGCTCTTTTTGCAGGTCGGCATTTTCCAGTTTGCCGCGAGCATGCTCATCTTTTTCTTCCTCGGTCGCGACCTCGAGTCGATTCTCGGCCAGCGCCATTTTCTCTACCTTTATTTGTTAGGCGCGATCGGCGGCGAGCTCGGCCATCTTTTTTTAATGCCGCCGCGCACGGTGCTCCTCGCGGGCGCGGGCGGCGTCGCGGCGATCGTGGTCGCGTTCGGCACGATTCTTCCCGAGCTCGAATTGAGCGAATCGATTTTTTTTATCCTCCCGGTTAAACTCAGAGCCAAACATTTCGCGGTCGCGCTCGCCGCGGTCGGCGCCGGACTGATGATTTTTGACCGGCGCGGCGTCGTCGGTCACAGCGCGATTCTCGGCGGCTGCGTCGCGGGCTGGCTTTACGCGCACCTTCTCGGCTTTGGCCGGCCGTCGATTTTGCAGCGCGTGTTGCGGCGACGCCGGCTCGAGAGCGAACGCGAGCAGCGGCTTTCACCGGCAGAATTGATCGCGGAAAAAATCGATCCGCTCCTCGAAAAAATTTCCCGTTCCGGTTTCGCCAGCCTGACGCGGCGCGAACGTCGCAGCCTCGCGCGGGCGCGCGAGCGAATGATTGCCCCGACCAACTCCGGGAATCTGAAATTTCAGGCGTAGCCATCCGGAAAAGCGTGGCCGCGGCGCATTCGTTAGGCACGGCGAGCGATCGGGCGCGGGCCGTCGCAACGGAAAGCCTTGCCGCGATCACCGAACGCTGGCCGGCAACCGCACCATCGTTAGGCGAAATTGTCGCCAGCTTTCCATTAGGCGAAAACGCGCTGCGTCACTTGCTCGCGGTCTCGAGCATTTGTCGCACGCGCCTCACGCGCGAGCCCGAGATTCTTCTTTGGCTGTCGCATCCCGATGTTTCCGCGGACCGCCGCGGCTACGGACGGATGCTGACCGATCTGCGCAATCTGGCCGGCGGCCGCTCGATCGCGGAGGAAAATTTTCGCATCCTCCGCCGTTGGAAAGGCCGCGAGATCGTCCGCATCGCTCTGCGCGAAGTCGCCGGCGCCGCGCCGCTCGAGGAGACGTTGATCGAGCTCTCGCAACTCGCCGACATTTGCCTGACGACCGTCTTCGAACATTGGAACGCCGAGCTGCGCCGACGCTGGGGCGCGCCCGCGAGCGAGATGGCGATTTTCGGTTTGGGAAAACTCGGCGGCGGCGAGCTGAATCACAGTTCGGATGTCGATCTCATTTTCGTTTACAGCGAGGAAGGCGAGCTGACGCCGAGCTTCACTTATCACGAATGGTTCACGCGGCTCGGCAACAAAATCATCGAGACCTTTGCCGCCACCGATCCGGCCGGCTCGCTCTTTCGCATCGATCTGCGCCTGCGACCCGAAGGTCGCCTCGGCCCGCTTGTCCGGTCGCTCGAGAGCATGGAAAATTATTATGCCGGTTTTGGCGAAACCTGGGAACGACTCGCGTTGATCAAATCGCGCTGGATTTGCGGCGATCGCGAGCTGGCCTACGAATTTTTGCGCCAGCATCAGCCGTTCATTTTCCCGCGCAGCCCGACCCCGGATTTGCTCGATGAGATCGCGCTCATCAAACAGCGCATCGAGCGCGACATCGTCGGCGCCGAGGATCTCGAACGGAACGTCAAACTCGGCGTCGGCGGGATTCGCGAGATCGAATTTGTCGTCCAGGCGTTGCAACTTTTGCATGCCGCGCGGCATCCGTTTTTGCAAGAGCCGGCCACTCTGAAGGCGTTGCGCGCGCTCGCCCGACTGGAATTTTTGCCTAACGACGACGCGCGCCGGCTCGAATCGGCCTATCGATTCTTGCGGCGCGTCGAACATCGATTGCAAATCGAGGCCGAGCAGCAAACGCACACCATTCCGGAGCGCGGGTCCGCGCTGGAGTTGCTCGCCTGGAGTCTGGATTTTGCCGACGAGGAAACTTTTCTCGCGGCGCTGCATCGCGAGATGCAATCCGTCCGGACGATTTTTGAGCGCGTCGTCGCGAGCCGTTTGCCTAACGAACAGCTGATGACGCCGCCTGATTTCGCGGATGCGGCCGCGGCCGGAAAAACGATCGAACGGCTGGCGCAAAGCGCGCCCGGGTTTCACATCTCGGCGCGCACGCGACAGATTTTCCGCCGGCTGCAGCCGCTCCTTCTCGCATCATTGTCAAACGCGGCGGATCCGACCAACGCGCTCAATCAGTTCGTGCGTTTCGTCGAGGCCTACGGTTTGCGCAATCTGCTTTTTGAGCTGCTCGTGACCAATCCGCGCCTGCTCGATTTGCTCGTCAAAACTTTCGACGCGAGCGAAGCGGCCGGCGCACTGCTCATCCGCCGGCCGCAGTTGCTCGAGGAAGCGACCCGCGGCGGAATGCTCGACACTGCGCACGATGTGTCCGGCCATCTCGCGCGTCTGCGCTCGTTAGGCGCGAGCGTGCGCGATCTCGATCCAATTCGCGCCTATCGCCAGCGCGAGATGCTGCGAATTTTTCTACGCGACGTTCTCGAGCTTTCGGCGTGGCCGAATCTGCTCGCCGAGCAAAGCGATCTGGCGGAAGCCTGCCTCGTCTGCGCGGCGCAGGTTTTGCAGCCTAACGAGTGCCTGACGATCGTCGGTTTGGGAAAATTCGGAGGCCGCGAGTTGAATTACGGCGCCGATCTCGATGTAATTTTCATCGGGGAAAACGCCTCGGCCGCGCAGCAATTGGTGAGCGCGTGTTCGCAGTCAACCGCGGAAGGAAAACTCGCGGCGCTCGATCTCCGGCTGCGGCCGGAAGGCGAAAAAGGGCCGATCGTTTGCTCGCTCGCAGCACTGCAAACGTATTACGAAAAGCGCGCGCAGTTTTGGGAACTGCAGGCGCTGACTCGCGCGCGCGCTATCACCGGTTCGTTAGGCGCGGATTTCGAAGCGCTCGCCAAAGAACTCTGGCGCGCCGCCGGGATGCGTCCCGATCTCGTCCGGCAAATCGAAAACATGCTCATACGAATCTCGAACGCGCGCGGGAGCGGCAACGATTACGCCGATTTCAAGACCGGCATCGGCGGAATGATCGAGGCGGAATTCTTGCTCCAAGGTTTGCAAATGCGCCACGCGATCTGGGAACAAAATTTTCTGCGCGCGATCGAAAAGCTGGCGGCGAAAAAAATTCTCGAACGCAGTGACGCGCAAAGTCTGCGCGAGGCCTACAATTTTCTCCGCGTTTGCGAATCGGTTTTGCGCCGGCAACAAAATCGCGCCGTCGAAATGCTGCCGCTCGCGCTCGAAGAGATAAAACGTTTCGCGCGGCGGATGAAGTTCGCGAGCATCGACGATTTTAATCAGCCGTATCGTCGCGCGCGGGCGACGATTCATTCGCTGCGGCTGCGTTATCTGGCGGAGTGAACGAAACCTAACAATCGCGCGATGGCGTAAAGCAACCAGAAGCTGATCGCCAGACTAACGATGAGCATGACGACGAGCGCGGCGAGGACAAGGCCGACGAAAATCCAGTCACTCCGGCGCGAACGGCCTGGCGCGGCCCGATGACGGCGCAGAAGTTCGTAATTGCGCGCGTTCGATTTGAACCAAAACGAAAAGGCGTCGCCAAAAATCGGCACCATGCCGACGCCTTCATTGATGAGAATGTTGAACGACATGCGGACGAGAAGAATTTTTGGCAGACCGCGACGGGCGGCGAGGACGAGCGCGACCGCGGAGACGATCGCGGAGGCCGTGTCGCCGAGGCCGGGGAGCAATCCGATGATCGGGTCGAGGCCGAAACGAAAACGCGTGCCCGGCAGCCGGACGAAATCGTCCATGACGAGCGCGAGCCAGCGGAAAAGCGACTCGAGGCTTTCGCGTTTTCGTTTCTCTTCCGGTGGGAGCACTTCCCAGTCGGGATCGATGGCATTGCGCGGTTTCATGACGCGCGCCTAACGAGAAGCGGTTGTCGTTAGGCTGGGAAAATCCTAGCCTGGAATTTCCTTTAGCATCTGCGCGTTGGTCGGGAATTTTTTCACGAACATGAGCAGCCGCTCGATCGCTTCGACCGGTTTGTGGCCGGCGAGGCCGCGGCGAATCATGTTCACTTTCTCGAGCTCAAACGGCGGCAGGAGCAATTCTTCGCGCCGGGTGCCGGAAAGAAAAATATCGACCGCTGGATAGGTGCGCTGGTCGCTGATTTTGCGGTCGAGCACCAGTTCCATGTTGCCGGTGCCTTTGAATTCCTGGAAAATCAGCTCGTCCATGCGGCTGCCGGTTTCGATCAAGGCGGTGGCGACAATGGTGAGGCTGCCGGCTTCCTCGGTATTACGCGCGGCGGCAAAAAGTTTTCGCGGAATCTCCATCGCGCGGGCGTCGATGCCGCCGCTCATGGTGCGGCCGCCGCCGCCGGTCGCGTTGTTAAACGCGCGCGCGGTACGGGTGATCGAGTCGAGCAAAATGAAAACGTCCTTGCCGGCTTCGACGAGACGCTTGGCGCGCTCGACGGCGAGTTGCGCGATGCGTGTGTGGCTCTTGATGTCGCTGTCGTTTGAGCTCGCCATGATTTCGGCCTGCGGACAGGAGCGGCGAAAATCGGTCACTTCTTCCGGGCGTTCGTCGACGAGGAGAATGATCAGCTTCATCTCCGGATTATTTTTCACGACCGCGTCGGCGATGTGCTGAAGCAAGGTCGTTTTGCCGGTGCGCGGCGGCGCGACGATGAGACCGCGCTGGCCCATGCCGAGCGGCGTCATCAAATCCATCACCCGCGTCGTGTAACGGTCGGAGACGGTTTCGAGTTTGATCCGTTTGTTCGGATTGATCGTGGTCAATTCTTCAAACGGGCGCAGGTCCTGATATTTCGTCGGCTCGTCGTCGTTGATCTTGAGCAGCCGGGTCAATTGCGGGCCGCGATTGCCGCGGCGAATCTCGCCGTGCACCCACATGCCGTCGCGGAGCTGGAAGCGCCGCACGACCTCGGGCGTGACGAAGATGTCGTTAGGCGTTTGGACGAAATTGCGTTTCGCGTCGCGCAAAAAGCCGAAGCCTTTGCCGGAAATCTCGACCAGCCCGTCGCCGTACTCCGGTTCTCGCGGCGGCTGCTCGCCGTTTTGATAACCGCCCTGCGCGCGGTCGCGCTGTTCCGGCGTTTGCTCTTCGCGCGGCTGATTTTCGCCTGACTCGTGCCCGACTTCGGCAAATTCCGCGGCGTCTTCGCGCCGGCGCTGACTTTCCTCGGAACCGTCTTCCCGCAAAATGTCCGGACCTTCGATCCGTTCCGACTTTTCGTTAGGCGCGAAGCCGTCACCATCCGGGCGCGGGCCGCCGTGGCCGTGATAGTGGCGCGGCGGTCGGCGGCGACGCCGGCGGAAAGGCGCCGGCGCGGGCGCGGTTTGCGGTGGTTGATTATCCTGTTCTTCGCTCATAGTAAATCTGACTGGGCGCGGCGAGGAGACGAATGGCCGCGCTATTTGTTAGGCTGGCAACCTGGCCAGCAACTCTTCGGAAATGTCTAAATTAGAATAGACGTGCTGCACGTCATCGTCGTCTTCGAGGCTGTCGCAGAGGCGCAAGACCTGGAGCGCAGCCGCTTCGTCGGTGACAGAAACAGTCGTGTCGGGAATGAAAGTGAACTTTTGCCCATCGGTGGTGACGCCCGCGTTTTTGAGCGCCTCAGCTACAGCGTAGAGCTGATCGTGGGAAGTAAGGATAACATACTCGTCCTCTTCCGTTGTCAACTCCTCCGCGCCGGCTTCGAGCGCTAAATCGAAGAGGCGCTCCTCCTGAATCGCATCTCGCGGCACGCTGATCCGTCCCTTCTTGTGAAACATGTAGGAAACGCTCCCGCTAGTCGCGAGGTTGCCGTCGTTCTTCGAAAAAATGCGGCGCATCTCGGCGGCGGTGCGATTTTTGTTGTCCGTCGCTGCTTCCACGATCACGGCCACGCCGCCGGGCGCGTAACCTTCGTAAACGATCTCCTCGAAATGTTGCGCATCGGCATCTTCGCCCGTGCCGCGCCTGATCGCGCGCTCGATGTTGTCGTTCGGCATGCTTTGCGCGCGCGCCGCTTCGATCACGCTACGCAGCCGCGCGTTACCGGCCGGATCGCCGCCGCCGATGCGCGCGGCGATGCTGATTTCCTTCGCGAGCTTGCTGAAGATGGCGCCGCGCTTGACGTCGAGCGCCCCTTTGGCGCGTTTCACCTTCGACCATTTGCTGTGTCCCGACATCGCGATGGGATTTTGGAAAAAAAGAATCTGCCGGAAAGAGTGGTCGAGCGCGGGGGAGCGGAACCGCCAGCTTCGGCCGCGAGGGCGACGAAGCGCAAACCGACGTTGCTATTCAAGAACAGCGGCTTCGCCTTGTCAACCGCGGCCGCAAATGCATCTGAATCGCGTCTGACGGCGAAACCTCTGTGATGTTCTCGACGCCGGTCTCCGCATTTTTCGAGCGGCAAAATCGCGCCTGTTTGCGCGCAAAGCTTCCGCCAATTCCGTTTTACTGGCGATGGAATCTTCCGGTCTCCCGCTGCAATCGTCCGGAAAAGAAGCGCTGCAAACCGTGCCTGACGAATCCGACCAGGCGCTCGTGACCAGGATGAATCATGGCGACGATCACGCGTTCGAGATTTTCTACGATCGTTTCGCGCCCGGCCTTTTCTCGATGGTCTTCGCCATTTTGCGCGACCAAAAGGAATCGGAAGACGTCCTCCAGGAAGCGTTCCTGCAAATGTGGAAACGGGTCGCGACCTACGACGCCACGCGCAGCAGTCTCTTCACCTGGGCAGTCATGATTTCGCGGCACAAAGCGATCGATCGGCTGCGCTCGCGTCAGCGCCAGACGCGGCTCGCCGAAGCGGCCGCGAACGAACAACCCGAGCGCATGACCGCGCCGTCGGCCGATCGCGCCGACAACGTGCTCGCGCGAAGCGACGATCGCGATCGCGTGCTCGCCGCCCTCGGTCGCTTGAGCGAAGCGCAGCGTGAAGCGCTCGACCTCGCATTTTTTTCCGGGCTCACGCAAACCGAGATTTCCGAGAAGCTCGGCACGCCCCTGGGCACGATAAAAGCTCGGATTCGTCGCGGTTTGCTGGCTTTGCGGGACATGCTGGGAAAGGTTTCAACGTGAACGAAGAGCTCGAAGAACAGGCGTCGCTTTACGCTTTCGGCCTTCTCGAAAAAAACGAGGCCGCGGACTTCGAGCGCCGTCTCGAATCCGACGCCGAGCTGCGCGCGTTCGTCGATCAACTCGATCGCGCCGCAGCCGCCATCGCGCATCGCGCGCCGGAGCGTCCGCTCCCGACGGACTTGCGCGCGCGCATTCTCGCGCAGGCGCCCTCGAAAAAAATCGTCGCGTTTCCGCGCCGCGTCGCGTGGCTGCCTTGGACGATCGCAGCCTGTCTCGCGATCGCGTCCGTTTATCTCGCGGCCGATCGCTCGGGATTAAAAAATCGGATTGCGCGGTTGCAGCAGCGCGATGTCCTCGCGCAAGTCCAGATCGCGTCGCTCACTTCGAAATTGAAAAGTGCGCCGGACGCGAATGCGGTCGTGGTTTGGGACGAGAAAAAGCAGCGGGGCATTTTGAAAGTTACGGAGCTGCCGCGGAACGAGGAAGACCGCGATTACCAGATCTGGATGGTCGATCCAAATTACAAGAACCCGGTCGATGCCGGCGTCTTTCACGTCTCGAATGGCAAGAGTTTGCGCGTGCCGTTTCAGCCTTCGTCGCCGGTGCGCGAGGCGAAGGCTTTCGCCATCAGCCTCGAGCGCAAAGGCGGCGTGACCAAAGCCGAAGGCCCAATCGTTCTGCTCGGCAAATGAAACGGCTTCTCATCATCGGCGCAATGCTGGGCGCGATCGCGGCGTCTGCATTTGCGCATGCAAATCTCACTCGCTCCGATCCGAAAGATGGCGCCGTGCTCGCGCATTCGCCTAACGAATTAAGAATGTGGTTCAGCGAGCCGATCAAGGTCGGCCTGAGCACAATTGAAGTGCGCGACGCGAGTCACGGGCTCGTCGATGGAAACGACCAGCACGCTGACGCGAAAGATCCCGCGCTTGTCCATCTCTCCCTGGCGCCGAAGCTTCCCGCCGGCGTTTACAAAGTCACCTGGAACGCCGTCGCGCAGGACATGCACGTCACCAAAGGCGCTTTCAGCTTTCGGGTGACTCGTTAGGGCCTAACGAAAAGCGAGTCAGCTCATGATCTGGAAGCGCTCGAGGAGTTGCTGCCGGATTTCCATCGATGTTTTCGGATCGAGCCGGCGCAGCATTTTCGCGCGCCGCTCCGGATCCATCGCCGCCATTTGCCGGACGAAATCGTTGCGCGCTTTTGCTTTCGCGTAACGGCTCCAGCCGATGCCAACGGCGAGAAACGCCGACGCCAGCCAGACGGCAATGTCTCGCTCGGTGATCACGTCAAAATGTAACGGCGCGGCCGGCCTGCGCCAGCAACGTTTCGCCGGTCCGACGCCTGCAGAACCGAATCGCCGTTGCTCGCCTAACGAGCAAAGGACTGTCGCGCCGGGATTATTTTCGGCCGCCGACTCCTTCCATGAAATAGGTCACGCCATTTACGGTCGTCAGGCGCAAAGTCTGGCGCCAGGTCGTGCCGCCGAGATTGCGAGAGGCAGTAAGCGTTTTCCTCGCGACGCGCGGCGTGGGCGAAGAGCTGGTCAACGCTTCGCGCAGCACGCGGCCGTCCATCGGTTGCAGCGGTTTGATTCCCAAAAGCCAAAGCACGGTCGGCGCGACATCGATGTTGCCCGTCGGCGTTTCGCCGGCGAACCCGCGCCGAAAATCCGGGCCGGCGGCGATCAGTGTGTTGTGCAGATCGCGCGGACTCAACGTGCTGTGCGTGCCGTGGCCGAGACCCTTGCTCGAAGTGTCAGATGCGATTTCACCGGGAATCCCGAATTCGTTAGGCCGATCGTTCCAGCGTAACGCGACCACGATGTCCGGTGCGGCCGCGCTCGCGATGTGCGCGTCCGCGAGCGTGAAGGTGCCTTCCATTTTTCCCCGGGTCAGAATCACGCCCGCGAAATCGGAACGCTGCAAAAAATCGACGAGCTTTTTCGCCACCGTTTCGTCGTGACCAATGACATAAAACTCGACGCTGCCGCCGAGACTAACGACCAAAACCTGTCCCGTTTTCGGCGCGCTCTTGAAAGCTCGAACGGCGTCGAAACCGGCCGCGCGCAGCCGTTCCGCGACATCGACCGCGAGATCAATCGTTGAAAATCCGTGATCGGAAACGACAAAAACGTCGGTCGTTGCCAGCGCGTTTTTTGCGCGGAGCGCGGCGAGCACGCGCGCGAGATTATCGTCGCTGCTTTTGATCGCGGCGAGCGCAGCCGGCGCGCCCGGCGCGGTGTGATGTTGGGTCAGGTCCGGCTCGCTCAGCCAAAGGAGCGAGAATTTCGGCACCTCTTTTTTCCAGAGGACCTCGGTCAGCGCGCGCGTCGTCCACGCATCGACGGCGCTGTTTGGAAATGTGTCCTTCTTTTCCGGGAAGGGACCGAGCGCGGTTTTGATTTCGGCGAGCGCGGCCGTTGGCAAGGTTTTGCCGCGATGGAGATCGACCGATTCCGCCGCGGCGCCGGTGCGATTGCGCGCGCGATCGGCGAGCTGTGCGACCGGTTTCGAACCGGCCACCGCGGTGCGATCGCCGGCTTTTTGCAATGTCTCAGCGACTGTCGGCGCGGCGATGTATTTCGAGTTGATCTGCTGGTCGGGCGCGTCGAGCGCGGCGAGATCGGAAGTGTCGAATGGTTTCAGCGGATCGATCCCGGGCCGATATTCCTGGTTCGCAATGATGCCGCTGTGCCCGGGATAATCGCCGGTCGCGAGGACGGTCCCGTTGACGTTGGTCGAGGTCGGATAGGCCGCGTGATTATTTCGAAAAAAGACGCCGTCGCGCGCGAGCGCGGTCAGTGTCGGCGCGTTTTTTTCCGTGACGAGATCGGGCCGCATTCCATCCCAGACGACAACGACGACGCGCTCGGCGCGGCCGCGATCGGCCGGCGTTTGCGCGCCTGAAAGCCCGACGGAAAGAAAAGTCAGCGCCGCCGCGGCGACGAATCTCGAGAAGTGCATGCCGATAATTCGCACGGCGCCGCGCGCGGATCGAATCGGTTCGCGTGAAATTTTCGCGACAGCCGCGTCGTTGCCGGACGTGTTAAGCTCGCGCGAGAATGACCGCGGATTCGACATCAGCATCACTCCGTTTCCCGGCGTCGCGACGGTTGAAACTCAACCGCGAATTCGCCCGCGTGCGCGCGGAAGGCCGCACATTTCGCGGCGAATTGATCATGCTCGGCGTGCTCGCGGTCGAGCCGCCCGCACCGTTTCGCGCCGGCTTTGTCACTTCAAAAAAAATCGGTGGCGCCGTCGTTCGCAGTCGCACCCGGCGGCGTCTGCGCGAGATCTTGCGGCGCCATCAACACGCGATCGGCGCCGGATTTTGGGTCGTGATCATCGCGCATCCGGCGGCGGCGCACGCGAGCTCGGCCGCGCTGGAAGATGAGTGGTTGCGCCTCGCGCGGCGCGCTTCTATTCTACGCGCCTGACGATGGTCTGGCTCCTGCGCATTCTTATTCGCGCCTACCAATTGACGCTCTCGCCGCTGCTCGGCGCCCTCGGTGGACCGAATCACGGCTGCCGTTTTCATCCGACCTGTTCGGCCTATTTCTTGGAAGCGGTCGAACGTCACGGCGTCAGGCGCGGCGGCTGGCTCGGGGTGAAAAGGCTGGCGCGCTGTCAGCCGTGGGGCGGGCAGGGGAATGATCCGGTTCCGGAGCGCGTGCGGAAATTTTCTCGTCGTCTGGTTTGTGAATAGGCCGGGGCGGTCGCGTTATGGATCGACAAGCCTGGATTGCCATTGCCCTTTGCGTCGTCGGATTGATCGCGTGCGAGGTTTACGTCATCCAGCATCCGGCGCCTTCGCCGCGGCGGGTCGCGAAAGCGGCCAGTCCGTCCGCGACTGCGGCCGCGCCTAACGAGTCGCCTTCGCCTAACGAATCGCCGGCGACGGCTGCATCGCCCGCGCCTAATGAACCGGTGGCGACGCCAACCCCGGCGACGTTTGTCGAAAAAACCGCGAACTTGCGCACTGACGATCTTGTTTTGCGCCTGACGAATCGCGGCGGCGGCATCGCCGAAGCCGTGCTCCCGAAACACAAGGCGGAAGATAACCAGCCGCTGAAATTGAACGCGCTTGGCCAGATTCCTATCGGTGCGATTCTTGAAAAACCGGCCGCGCCGGAGCTGGCCGAGTTCACGATTGTGCGCGCGGGCGCGGGGAGCGTGGAGTTCGAGCGCGCTTTGCCTAACGAAATCACGTTGCGGAAAAAATTCAGCCTGACGAATCAGCCTAACGAGAAGGACAACTACCTCGCCAACCTCGAAATTGATTTCCAGAACGGCGGCGCGGAGCCGTATCAAAATCCGGGCTACTTCGTCGCGCTCGGCTCGGCCACGCCGATTCACGCGAACGACCTCGCAAATTACACCCGCGTCACCTGGTGCGTCGACGGTAAGGCGAAATACACCGACGTCGGATGGTTCGCGGCCCAGTTCTATCCATTCATCGGAAAAGAAAAACGCGCGGCCGAGCAGTATTTCGAGCAGTCGTTAGGCGGAGCGGAATGGCTCGGCGTGAGCAACCAGTTTTTCGTCACGCTCGTCACGCCCCTGAACGCCAAAGCGACAAGCGCGTGGGCGACGCGAGTCGACGCGGGCAAGAACACGAGCGGCCAGCCGATCTACGCGATCGAAGGCGCGATGGGCATGCCCGGTTTCCAAATCGCGCCCGGCCAGACGGAGAAGCTGCAATTCCAGCTTTATCTCGGCCCGAAACTTTATCACCGGCTCGCGCAACTGACCCACGACGAGGCCGAGATCATGGATTTCGGAATTTGGAAACTGGTCAGCGAGACGCTGCTCAACCTCATGAATTGGCTGCACAGTTTCCTGCACAATTACGCCCTCGCGATCCTCGTCCTGACCGCGATCGTTAGGCTGGTGCTCTGGCCGATTCAGCAAAAGTCGATGAAGTCGATGCGGCAGATGTCCGCGCTCGGGCCAAAGATGCAGGAGCTGAAGGAAAAGTACAAGGACGACCCGACGAAAATGAACGCCGAGGTCATGAAAATGTACAAGACCTACGGCATCAATCCGGTCAGCGGCTGCCTGCCGATGTTCATCCAGATTCCGATTTTCTTCGGCCTTTTCACGATGCTGCGGCAGGCGGTCGAATTGCGCAACGCGAGCTTTTTGTGGGTCCATGATTTGTCCCAGCCGGACACGGTCGCGCACCTGCCAGTGTTAGGCTGGCCGATTAATATTCTGCCGCTGATCATGGCCGGGACGCAGCTCTGGTTGATGCGGCTGACCCCGAAAAGCGGCGACGCGACGCAGCAGCGGGTGATGATGTTCATGCCGCTGATCTTCGTTGTCTTCTGCTACAATTTTGCGGCGGCGCTGGCTTTGTATTATACAACTCAGAACCTGTTCATGATTTTGCAGTCGTATCAAAACAGGAAGCAGCCACTGCCGAAGCTGGAAAAAGTGAACCAGCCGGCGCGGCGCAAAGGAAAAAGATGAGCACCGAGACGCAACCGAAAGCCAACGCCAAGGAATTGCTCGACACCATGCTCGGCTATCTCGGTTTCGTGGTGCAGATCGAGGAGACGAAAAGCGGCGACAACAATCCGACCCTGCAGATTTATACCGAGGAAGCCGATCGCCTCATCGGGCGCGACGGCGAGACGCTCGACGCCATCCAGTTTCTGCTCAATCGCGTGCTCCAGGCAAAGGATGCCGACGCGCCGAAATGGATTGTCGATTGCGAAATGTTTCGCTCGATGCGGCAGGATAAAATCGTCCAGCACGTCCGCCAGCTCGCCGAGCGGGTGCGCGTTTCCGGCCGGCCACTCCAGCTCGAGCCGATGAATTCCTACGAGCGCCGCATCGTCCACGAAGCGTTCAAGGACGATCCCGAAGTCGGCACCTGGAGCCCGTCCGATTCCGCGCGGATCAAACAGATCACGCTCATCCGCCGGCCGAAAAAGGAAGCGTCGGAGGAATAATTTTGGCGAAGCTCGCCTAACGAGTCGCTCGAAATGGCGCCGATGTTTTTGCAAAAGCGCGATTCGTTAGGCAAGATCGACTCCAATCCGCCGACACGCGCCGTCTCGATTCGTTAGGGTGAAGCTGGAACAGTGGGAAGAGCGGGTGCCCGATCGCGGCAGCTACTGGCTCGCACGTTTTCTCATCCTGCGACTGCTCGGGATCGTTTACGCGATCGCGTTTCTCGTCGCCGCAAACCAGATCCTGCCGCTCGTCGGCAGCGACGGACTTCTCCCGATCGGCAACTTCATCCCGCGCGTGGCCGACGCAGCAGGCGGTTCGTTAGGTGGATTCCTCCGCCTGCCATCGATCTTCTGGATCAATCATTCCGACACCGCGCTCGTCGTCACCGCGTGGATCGGCGTCGTGCTCAGTTGTGTCGTCGCCTGCGGTTATGCGAACGCGATTCTGCTCGCCCTGCTCTGGATGCTTTACATGTCGTTCGTCCATCTCGGGCAGGATTGGTACGGCTACGGCTGGGAAACGCAGCTGCTCGAGACCGGATTTCTCGCCATCTTTCTCTGCCCGCTCCTCGACGGCCGGCCATTCCCGAAACGCGCGCCGCCGCTTATCATCCTCTGGCTTTTTCGCGCGCTCATTTTTCGAATCATGTTCGGCGCCGGCATGATCAAAATCCGCGGCGACGCGAGCTGGCGCAATCTGACCACGCTCTATTATTACTTCGAGACCCAGCCGATCCCGAACCCGCTCAGCCGCTGGTTTCACTTTTTGCCGCGCGCGGTTTTGCGCGCCGGCGTTCTCTTGAATCACTTCGCTGAACTGATCGCGCCCTGGTTTGTTTTTTGGCCGAGAATAGCGCGGCTCATCGCCGGCGTTGTCATCATCGTTTTTCAAATCACGATCGCGCTCGGGGGCAATCTTTCCTTCCTCAACTGGCTCACCATCATTCCCGCGATCGCCTGTTTCGACGATCGCGCGCTCGCGAAAATCCTGCCGCACCGCCTAACGAAAAGCGCCGAAGCCGCGCGCGCCGCCGCGGTCGTGTCGCGGCCCATGCTCGGCGCCGCCTGGGCGATTGCGGCTCTCGTCGCAGTGCTCAGCATTCAGCCGGTCCTGAATATTTTTTCGCCGAACCAGATCATGAACACGTCGTTCGATCCGCTCGATCTCGTCAACACCTACGGCGCGTTCGGCTCGGTCGGGATGCAACGTTTCAATGTCGTCTTTGAAGGCACCGACGACGCCACGCCTAACGACGCCGCCGATTGGAAGCCGTATCCTTACAAAGGCCTGCCGGTCGCGCTCGACGAGCGGCCGCCGCAGATCGCGCCCTACCAATTGCGGCTCGACTGGCAGATGTGGTTCGCGGCCATGGGCTCGCCTAACGACTACCCGTGGACGCTTAACCTCGTCTGGAAACTGCTCCACAACGATTCCAGCGCCGTCGGTTTGTTTCGCGCCAATCCATTTCCGCAGAAACCGCCGCGTTACATTCGCGCGGTTTTGTATCGTTACTCATTCGTTAGGCCGAACCCGCGCGGCCTCTGGTGGAAGCGCGAGCGGCTCGATCTCTGGCTCCCGCCGTTATCGACCGACAACGCCGAGTTTCGCCGAATTCTGCGGAGTGTCGGCTGGCTTCAGGAATGATTTTTCCCCAGTGAGTTTATAATTTCTAGAATATTTTCCTTGCCGATTCCGCTAAAATATCCGATACTGTGAAACATGTTCGGAAGGGTACGGAATTGGGTTGGGCTCACGGTTTTTCTGGCGCTGAACGGCGCCGCGTTTGCGAACTCCGACTGGCAGATCGTCAAGGTTGCCGGGCGCGAATATCTCACAGTCGAAAATATCTCGCGTTTCTACGGTCTGCCCATTTTGATGGAGCCGATCGCGAAACGCGCGCGAATCGATGACGGCCGGAACTCGGTCGAGTTCCAGCTCGACAGCCGCGAGGTCATGATCAACGGGGTGCGCAACTGGCTCTGCTTTCCGGTCGCGGAAAAGGACGGGCATTATCTAGTCGCGCGCGTCGATCTCGCGAAGACACTCGAGCCGGAGCTGCGGCCGCAGATGATCACCAATCTCGGCCAGTTCAAAACCGTCGTGCTCGATCCCGGCCACGGCGGCATCGACAAAGGCGCAATCAGTCCTTACGGCTGCGAAAAAGATTTCGCGCTCGACGTTGCCCGCGACCTCAAACCGCTGCTCGAGGCGAAAGGTTTGAATGTGAAAATGACGCGCGACAGCGATATTTTCGTGCCGCTGGAATTGCGCGCCCGGATCGCGAACGCGACCAAGGATTCGGTTTTCGTCAGCATTCATTTTAACGCCACCGACGCGAACCCGGCCGCGAGCGGCTTCGAAGTTTTCTCACTCACACCGCGCGGCGCGCCGTCCACTGCCGACGACGCGCTCGCGCTCCGGTTTATGAACATGGAAGCGGGCAGTCCGGTCGATGCGCCGAGCCTCGCGCTCTCGATGAGCGTGTATCACTCGGTCGTCGGGCATTTCTCGGAGTTCGATCGCGGAATCAAACGCGCGCGCTTCGCCGTTTTGCGCCTGACAAAAATCCCGGCCATTCTCATCGAAGGCGGATTCCTCACCGAACGAGGCGAGAGCCGCGAGATCGCGCAGAGCGCCTGGCGGGCGAAGCTCGCGCAGGCGATTGCAACCGGCCTCTTGAATTACAAAGGCCTGGTCGATAATCGCACGCGGCCGATGAACTTGGCCGATTATCGGCGCGAGCTCGAAGGCCAGCTCGTCTTCCGCGATGCGGCTGTGCCCGCAAAACCGGACGCTTCGCCCGCGCCTTCCGTCATCCCGACGAGCAACTGAGACGCGCTCGGGCCGGGTTGCTTTTCGTTAGGCGGAATTGTTGCCTAACGAATTCCGACTCGCGATTGCAACGCCACACGGGTAAAAGGAGGGATGCCGCCGCTCCTGCTTTTCGCGTCCGGCGCCGGCGCGCCTTCGACACATCCATGGATGCAAAATTGGGCGGAGCGTTTGCGCGCGCTCGGCGTCGTTAGGCTGTTCGATTATCCCTACATGTTTGCGGGCTCGCGCCGGCCCGATCCTTTGCCGAAACTGATCGCCGCGCATCGCGCCGCCTTGCGCGAAGCGCGCGAAAATTTCCTCGGCCCAATTGTCCTGATCGGCAAAAGCATGGGCGGCCGCGTCGGCTGTCACGTCGCGCTTGAGGAGGAAGTCGCGGCCGTGATTTGTCTCAGCTACCCGCTTTGCGGCGGCGGCGATCGCGCAAAGCTGCGCGACAAAGTTCTGCGCGAATCGACCCGGCCGATTCTTTTCGTGCAAGGCACGCGCGATCCGCTTTGCCCGCTCGATCTGCTCGACAATGTTCGCCGCGAAATGCGCGCGCCTAACGAGCTGGAAATTGTCGAAGGTGGCGATCATTCCTTGCTTGTGCGCAAGACGCAGTTGCGTACGGCGCAGAAAACGCAGGAAACGATCGACGCTCAGATTCTCGCCGCGATCGCCGATTTTCTTCGCGCGCAGATTTTGCCTAACGCCTAACGAAAATAAGATTGACGGTCCCGGCTGGTCTCCTCACCATGCCCGCAGAGACAAGAACCAAAGGATCATTATGAAAAAACTACTCACCTGCACTCTGGCCGTTCTGCTCGCGACGATGGCGATTTCGCTCGCCGCGCCGGACCGGGACACGCTGATGAAAAAGGAAAAGGCCGCCTGGCAGGCCTTCAAAGACAAGAAGCCGGACGATTTCAAAAAAGTCGTTTCCGAGAACATGACCGCCGTCTATGCCGAGGGAATCTCGGACATGGCGAAGGAATTGGCCGACATGCAGAAGTGGGAGATGAAGTCGTTTAAGATCAGCGATTTCAAAGTCAGCTCCGACGAGCCGGACACCGCGATGAGTACCTACAAGGTAGTCGTCAAGGGCACCTACGGCGGCAAAGATGCCTCCGCGACCTACTACGCCGGCTCGGTTTGGAAAAAGCATAGCGGCGAGTGGAAGGCGATCTTCCATACCGACGTGAAGGCGGCGCCGGGGCGTTGATCGCTCTTCGCTGCCGGCGGCGCTGGCGTTTCTGATTCAGGCCGCGAATGAATCTGGACGGCTTCTCGCGTTGACTTCGCGAGCCAGGCCGCTACCATTTTTTGCAAGCGGGGGAGCCGTGGTGGCTGAGAGTCCAGCGCTTAAAATGCTGGAGACCCTTAAACCTGATACGGGTAATGCCGCCGTAGGGAGCAAGGAGTTCGAGTTCAGCCATGCGCTTTCCGCATGGCTTTTTTGTTTTGAACCCATCGAAGAATGAATCAGGAAAACAGGAAATGAGGAAAACAATCTTCAGGGTTCCTGCTTTCCTGCGTTCCTGATTTATCCGCACATGATCGCATCCAAAGACTCCATCGAACCGCGAAGCTCCGACTACGTCATGCCGAATTCGCAGCGCGTTTACGTCGAAGGCGAAATCCATTCCGAAATGCGCGTCCCGATGCGCGAGATCAGTCTCGCGCCGACGAAAGACTTCGACGGCAACTTGGAGCCTAACGAGCCGATGCGTGTTTATGATTGCAGCGGACCTTGGGGCGATCCGAATCGATCACCGGATTCCGCGCAAGGTCTGGCGCCGATTCGCGCCGAATGGATCGCAAGGCGAGGGGACGTCGCCGAATACGAGGGCCGCGAGATCAAACCCGAAGACAACGGCTACCTAACGAGAGGTCACGAAGAGTTCGCCAGCGAGTCTGAGCGCAAGAATCGCCTCGAACATTTCGCCGGCGCGAGACGCCAACCGCTTCGTGCTTCCGCCGGTCATCCAGTCACGCAGCTTTGGTACGCGCGCCAGGGAATCATCACGCCCGAGATGGAATTCATCGCCATCCGCGAGAACATGCACGTAGCTGCGACGCCCCCGTCGCGGGATGTAGACGCGGCGCCACGCCGCGCTTCTTCTACCGATATGCGACGAGGCGTCGCGTCTACCAACTCGTTAGCCCACCAGCACCCCGGCGAAAGCTTCGGCGCCAGTATCCCAAAAGAGATAACCCCCGAATTCGTCCGCTCCGAAGTCGCCCGCGGCCGCGCCATCATCCCGGCCAACATCAACCACCCCGAGCTCGAGCCGATGATCATCGGCCGCAATTTCCTCGTCAAAATCAACGCCAACATCGGGAACAGCGCCGTCGCCAGCAGCATCGAAGAAGAAGTCGAGAAAATGCGTTGGGCCACCAAGTGGGGCGCCGACACCGTCATGGACCTCTCCACCGGCAAAAACATCCACGCCACCCGCGAATGGATCATCCGCAACTCGCCCGTCCCCATCGGCACCGTCCCCATCTACCAAGCCCTCGAGAAAGTGAACGGCCGCGCCGAAGACCTCACCTGGGAAATCTTCCGCGACACCCTCATTGAGCAGGCCGAGCAAGGCGTCGATTACTTCACCATCCACGCCGGCGTCCTCCTCCGCTTCGTCCCCATGACCGCGCGCCGCATGACCGGCATTGTCAGCCGCGGCGGCTCCATCATGGCGAAATGGTGCCTCACCCATCACCGCGAGAGCTTCCTCTATGAACATTGGGACGACATCTGCGACCTCATGGCCGCCTACGACGTCAGCTTCTCGATTGGCGACGGACTCCGCCCCGGCTCCATCGCCGACGCCAACGACGAAGCGCAATTCGCCGAGCTCAAAGTGCAGGGCGACCTAACGACCCGCGCCTGGGCCAAAGGCGTCCAAGTTATGAACGAAGGTCCCGGCCACGTTCCCATGCATTTGATCAAAGAGAACATGGAAAAACAGATCGAGTGGTGCCACGAAGCGCCCTTCTACACGTTAGGCCCGCTCACCACTGACATCGCCCCCGGCTACGACCACATCACCAGCGGCATCGGCGCCGCCATGATCGGCTGGTACGGCTGCGCCATGCTCTGCTACGTCACCCCGAAGGAACACCTCGGGTTACCCAACAAAGACGACGTCAAAACCGGAGTCATCACCTATAAACTCGCCGCCCACGCCGCGGATCTAGCGAAGGGTCACCCCGCCGCCCAATACCGCGACAACGCCGTCAGCAAAGCGCGCTTCGAGTTTCGGTGGGAAGATCAATTCAATCTCTCGTTAGACCCTGAGACTGCTAGAGAGTTTCACGATGAGACCTTGCCGCAAGAAGGCGCCAAGACCGCCCACTTCTGCAGCATGTGCGGCCCACACTTCTGCTCGATGAAGATCACCGAAGACGTCCGCAAATACGCCGCAGAACAAGGCATCGCCGAAGAAGAAGCGCTGGAAAAAGGGATGGCTGCGAAGTCGGACGAGTTTACCGAAAAAGGCGCGGAAGTTTACGCCAAAGCGTGATCCCGGATGCTGAACGAGCTCGATATCGTTCGCGATGTGTCTCAGCGCCTCGATCGCGCGGGCATCGCCTACATGCTCACCGGCTCGATGGCGATGAACTACTACGCTCAGCCCCGCATGACCCGCGACATTGATCTTGCCGTCGCGCTCGCGCCCGAGGACTCGAACCGCGTCGTCGATCTTTTTCGTCCCGACTACTACCTCTCGGAGGAAGCCGTCCGCGATTCCATTGCGACTAAATCGATCTTCAACCTCATTCACGAAGAAAGCGTCATCAAAGTCGATTGCGTCGTGCGCAAAGACACTCCCTACCGACGGGCCGAGTTCGAGCGCCGGCGTCGGATCGAAATCGGCAACTTCTCCACTTGGGTTGCCACCAAGGACGACCTAATCATTTCCAACTGGATTAGGCGAAGGACTCTCATTCCGAGCTACAAATGCGCGACGTGCAGAACCTGCTCGCCACCGGTTACGATCAGGATTATATCCAGCAGTGGACAAAGAAGCTAGGCTTGTCCGACCTTTGGGAGCGGGCGCAACCATGAACGACACCACGCCAGAGATCGCCGAAGAGATACGGCGACGACTCATGTCGCTGCCGAATGCCACCCGCTTCATCATGGGCGCCGCGATGTTCGACGCCGCGCGAGCGATGGTCATTGCCTCGCTCCCCAAGGATATCCCGGCGCAAGAGCTGAGACACCGTCTCTTCGAACGCATCTACGGGAAAGAGCTTCCTTCACAAGCTGACCTTTCCGAAGCTATGAAGATCGCCGCAACCCGTAACGCAGCCCCAAAGGGCGAGGCCGGGCTTTCCCTTAACGGACGTGCAGCAGCGGCCGCGCTTTCCCGTAATGGATTCAAAGAAACAGCCGAGCTTCCGAAGGCGCGAACCTACAAACAGACACCAAGCTCAGAATTCTGTCGCAGCTTTTAGAGAGGTCGTTTACATGGGAAAGCATCTGCCTTATAGTACTCCACAGATTGACTTCGCAGTCGACTACGCGATCGAACACGGGATCCCGCATTACCTCGAACCCGAAACAGGGTTTTTCTGCGCGTTGAACTTCCCGTCTGGTAACCACATTATCTTTGGGTCGGACTTCGGCTTAAACACTACTACGGCACAACGACTGGCTACTGATAAGTTCTTTACTGAGCGCCTTCTTCTTCGGGAGCGATTAGCGGTCGTTAAGTCCGCGTTTATTAAGAATGAGCATGACCTCCTAGCGCACCTCCCTTTTGCGAAATATCCGGCCATCATCAAACCAAATAATGCATCTAATGGCGAAGAAATTTATAAGGTGTCGAATGAGAGTGAGGCCAAACAGGCTTTCGCGCTTGCGGCTACTATATATCCGCACTGTCTTTTCCAAGAATACATCGATGAGAACGAATACCGTTTATTCGTTTTCGACGGTCATTTGCAGTTTTCGTATCGTCGACGGCATTTTGAAGTGATTGGGGACAGCAGGCAAAGTATCGCGGACTGGATTAACCAAAAGAACGCGGGTCGCACGCCGCGCCAACAAATCAGCCAATCGGACAATCGATTGCTGTTTAACCTAAAGAGTCAAGGTTTAGATCTCCAATCAGTCCCCGAGCTCGGAAAAACTGTTCGCCTTTTTCATAACGCAAATCTCAAGAGTGGCGGCGAGTGGGCGATCGTCGACGATGTAAGCGGCTACTTTGCTGATATCGCGATCCGCGCCTGCCGTGTAACTGGTTTACGCATTGGTGCGATAGATCTTTTTGCCGGCGACATTTCGGCAGCGGACCAGAGTTATTGGATCAACGAGGTTAATGGAAACCCCGGAGTTCAATATTTCGATTACTCTAGTGCCCCCTGTAGACGGTATTTCACCGAGGTGCTCGATAAGATTGTCCGTCACTACACGACGTTGCCGCACGCAACGGTTTTGTGATATGCCACGAGGTGCCGAGGTACTGATAAAGCCCAGCACACGGCTGGTTGCACCTATTCCCATTGCCGTCGCTACGACCCCGCTGGCAACCGCGATAGGGCTTATCCACCCGACTTTCGTCCAGCTCCGGCATGATAACCTTGAGTGCCTTGCTTGGATAATCCCCTTTGCCCACTTGAGCGAGTTGCAAGGGCCCAATTCTACTGACATTTCAGATGCTGAGATAGGCTTCCTTTATGCTAATTTCACTCTGCAGACGATTCTCCGCGTGCAGAAGAACGGCGAAAGTGTGGAGCTAGTAAATATTCGCATCTCGCAGTGGAACGTCATATCAGCTTTAATCGATGACCTCCCTGATGCGTTCGAAGCACATCTACCAAGAGTTCGTCAGAAGGACTGCGAAAGAAGCAAATGGTTTCTGCTTTCTTCCCGCGACTACACTATTCCAGTTCGCGTTAGGTGGAGAGATCAGAAGCCGGACGTGATCCGACTATCGATGATATCGAGAGTTCTACTCAACCCGTTCGAAGCCGAGACAAAGCTAGCTAGCATTCAATTGCAGGCGCTCCCAAAAGAGAAGCTTCGAATCTTCCCGAAGTCGTCATTCTACCGCTGGCGCCACAGTGGCCCAGATTTCGGTGGAATTATCGAGGGGGTAAAGGCGGGACCCTCTGTCTTGTGCGAATGCTTGGTGCGTCATATCGTCGGTGGCAACTCGCTTTGTTTACGAACAGTCGAGGCGGATCCTGGCGACGACAGTTATTACCTTTTGAGGCTCTCGGCGTCTGCGTTCGATCTTCTCGGCATCGCACCCGGAGACCAAGTCGAAGTGTCTTGGGCAGACAGAAGAACCTTTGGGATTGCCCTGGTATCTCAGGAAACGGCCTTGAAGGGCGATATTTCGCGCGTAGAGCGCGTTCACACGCGGATAGAACGAGAAATCTCGGACAACTTAACTATCGGAGTCAGCGCGCCAATACGGGCGGCGCTCGGTATACCTCGACGAACTGCTGTAAGGATACGAAGACGAGCGTTCCCTTTGGTCTTACGGCAAGTCAATCAGTTGACGATACCGGTCCTTGGGCTTTACCTAGCGGCCTTAGCCATCAGCGGAATCAGAGTAATTTTTCTTGCTGCGGGCCTATTTGGTATCGTCGTTCTGTTGCTCCTTTCGCTGCGCTATCCTAAACCTCCGAAAGGACTTTGGTGAGGATACTATTTGTAGAATCGAAATCTAGCGCTGATAAGCTAGCTTAGCTGACTAGAATGTCTGCGTCTGCTGACGAAGCGATGTCCAAACGTCGGAGCGGCAAAATCGAGCCTATATTAGCCGAAGTGTTAAAGACCGTTGCTCCTACCATCGGGGCGAGCGTTGTTTTCGAACCCAAATGGGGAGTAGTGGGCTGTATTAAATACGCAAGTGGACAGCGACGGTATTTCCGTAGCTCCACTATCGATATCAACCGAATGGGGGCATCAGAGATCTCCCGAGACAAAGATTACGCGAAGTACTTTATGCGGACGCTCTCATACCCCGTAGTCAGAGGGGATACGTTCTATTCTAGCCGTTGGTGCAGAGCAATAGGCTCCGAAAAGGGAATCGATCGGGCTTATCGATACGCACGGAAACTCGGGTTTCCGGTGTTCGTGAAGCCGAACAGCAAGAGCCGTGGAAGAGGAGTAAATAAGGTGTTCACGCGCGCTGAATTCTACCTCGCAATGCGCGAGGTTTTTACGCGAGACAACGTCGCTCTTGTCGAGGCTGCGATAGAGGGTGCATCGGACTACCGCATAGTGGTTCTCGACGACAAGGTGATTTCGGCCTATCAGCGCTTGCCGCTTAGTGTCATCGGTGACGGCGTCTCAAGTATCCAATGTCTTCTAAGGAGAAAGCAGAGCGAATTCAAAAAGGCCGGTCGGGACAGTAAAGTCGAGCCCGGAGATTCTCGCTTATTGCGGAAGCTAAAGCGTTCGCGTCTCACGTTGACCTCGATCCTCCCGAAGGATGAGCAGCTATTTCTGCTCGATAACGCCAATCTCTCATCGGGGGGCGAATCGAAAGATGTCACCGGGATAATGCATGCGGATTTTCGGCGCCTAGCCATTCGACTGACCCGTGAAATGGGTTTGCGACTCTGTGGCGTCGATGTGTTGGTCAGAGGAAGTACCTTGGCGGAGCCAGCGAGGGAATTCTACGTCCTTGAAATTAACTCCGCACCTGGTCTTGACCATTACGCTAAGATCGGTAAAGAACAGGAGAAGATTGTGGAACAGCTATATCTTCAAGTTATAAAAGCCATGGAAAACTGAGTCGCTGGCGCAAGAGAGAGCAAAGGGGTGCAGAGTGGGGTTGCCCTGATTTGACGGACAGAGAGGGAAGGGTCAAAAGCCTGAGGAACCCACATGAAGACACAGTTAAGTAAACCAGTTCGTGAGCCGGCGCGCTACACGAAGGAATATAAGCAAGGAGCGTTGGAGTTATG
>DASXEB010000006.1:0-31381 GCA_036490335.1 Chthoniobacterales bacterium | reverse complement strand
TCGAGACCTTCTATAACCGCACCCGCCTCCACTCCAGCCTTGACTACCAAAGCCCGCTTAACTTTGAATCCAAACTGAACTAATTTATCCCTTCCTTACTGTCCGTGATATTGGGGCAAGCCCACTCTGACCCCTATGCTTCTTGAGCTCTTCCCCAACGCGCTCGATCCACGCGTCGGGGAATTGTCGCCGACGCACTACGTCTTCGATTTGCTGGATGATTTTGTCGAGATCGTGGCGGATGACAACCCGGTGATCGAAAGGCTGGCGAACGATTTGGTCTGGATCCTTTACTCGTTAGTCATAAGTCGCGCGGTTGAGCTTTCGGCTGGGCTCAAAGCCCGATCGGGTGCCAGGCGGTTTTCATTTCCACGGTGTCGAGGATCCAGTACGGGTTCTCGGCCGCGGCGCCGCGCCATTCGTTAGGCGCGAGATCGCGCGCGACGTAGCGCTTGACGTTGAATCCGCCTCCCTGCTGCAAGGCCGCGCTCACTTTCTTCTCGCCGGACGCATCCACGATCGCGTTCACGTCCATGTGGCCGGCGATGTGCGGCGCGAGCTCGGCCGGGTCGCCGGCGAGGATGTTGACCACGCCGGCCGGCAGGTCGCTCGTCGCGATGATCTCGGAAAAGGTCAGCGCCGGGAGCGGCTGCGTGCGCGAGGCGAGGACGACGGCGCAGTTGCCGCTCAGAATCGCGGGCGCGATGAGCGAAACCAGCGGGAGCAGCGCCGGTTCGTCCGGGCAAACGATCGCGACCACGCCGGTCGGCTCGGGCACGGTGAAATTAAAATGCGAGCTCGCGACCGGATTCACGGAGCCGAGGATTTGCGCAAACTTGTCCGTCCAGCCGGCGTAATAAACCAGCCGCTCGATCGCGAGCCGGGACTCGTTAGGCGCGGCCCCGGTTCGCCTCACGAGACCGCGCGCGACCTCCGCGTCCAATTCCGCGCGCCGCATCTCGAGCATCTCGGCCGCGCGGTAAAGAATCTGCCCGCGCAGATACGCGCTCGTTTTCGCCCAGCCGTCGCACGCCTTGCGCGCGGCTGCGACCGCATCGCGAAAATCTTTGCGCGAGGCGCGGGCGTAATTCGCGACCACTCCGCCATCGACGAGCGCCGGCGCGACCCGGCCGCTTTCGCTGCGGATGAATTTTCCGCCGACGAAAAGTTTGTAGGTCTTCTGCACTTCGAGCCGCGCGCTTTTCTTCGCCACGGGCAGAGCATTGCTCAAGCGTTCGAAAAAGAAAACGCCAAACAACCCTGCGCACTTCTCCCCCGCGCCCTGAGCCTGTCATCTCGAGCCGCGCAGATGGCGAGAGAGCCCGCGAGGCACTTCACACGCTCGCTCCTGGAGGAAGCAAGCCTTCCCGCGTGAGATCCCTCTCCGTCCTGCGGCGGTTCGGGATGACAAGCAAGGGCTCGCGCGTTAATTGATCCGCGTGCATAAAACTGACTCGATCTACGTCGCCGGCCATCGCGGCCTCGTCGGGAGCGCGCTTCTCCGTCGCCTAACGAGTGAAGGATTCAGCCGCGTGCTCACGCGCACCCGCGACGAGCTTGACCTGACCGATGCGGCCGCGGTCGATCAATTTTTCGCGAAGGAAAAGCCGGCGTTTGTCATCGTCGCCGCGGCCAAGGTCGGCGGAATCAAGGCGAACAACGACCAGCCGGTCGAATTCCTCCTCGCCAATCTCCAGATCCAAAACAATATCATCCGCGCCGCGCACGAGCAGGCCGCGCGCAAGCTGCTTTTCCTCGGCAGCTCCTGCATTTATCCGAAGTTTTCTCCGCAACCGATCCCGGAGAGCGCATTGTTAGGCGGCCCGCTCGAGCCGACGAACGAAGCCTACGCGATCGCGAAAATCGCCGGGATCAAACTCTGCCAGGCCTGCGCGCGCGAGTACGGCGACAATTTCATCTCCGCCATGCCGACGAATCTTTACGGGCCGAACGACAACTTCGATCTCGAGACGTCGCACGCCCTCGCCGCGCTCCTGCGCAAGGCGCACGATGCAAAAAAATCGGGCGCGCGCGAGCTCGTCGTCTGGGGCTCGGGCAAACCGCGGCGCGAGTTTCTGCACGTCGACGATCTCGCCCGCGCCTGCCTTTTTCTCCTGCAAAATTACGACAGCCCGGAGATCATCAACGTCGGCACCGGCGAAGACATTTCGATTCGCGAGCTCGCGGAATTGATTTGCGAGATCGTCGGCTTCGAAGGCGCACTCGCCTGGGACGCGAGCAAGCCGGATGGCACGCCGCGCAAGCTCCTCGACATCGCGAAAATTCGTTCGTTAGGCTGGTCGCAGACGATCTCGCTCCGCGACGGAATCGCCCGGACTTACGAGTGGTTTGAGGCGAACCTCCCAGCGTTTTCCGCCTAACGAACGCCGCTCAAAGCGAGCAACGCATTGATCTGCCGCTTACGGTGCCGCCTGGACGCCACAGTTTGTCATCCCGAGCAACGGTTGAAAGAAGCTGCTCTTTCACGCCACAGTTTGTCATCCCGAGCAACGCGAGGGACCTCGCAAGCGCAGTGAAATCGTACTTCATCTACATGATGACAAACCGGAGCCGAGTCGTCCTCTACATCGGCCTAACGAGCAACCTCGAACGCCGCGTCTGGCAGCATCAAAACGGTACCGTCGAAGATTTCACCAAGAGGTACCGACTGCATCACCTCGTCTACTACGAAACCTTTCCATGACATCCGCGATGCCCTCGCGCGTGAAACGGAATTGAAAGGATGGCGACGCAGCAAAAAGAACGCGTTGATCGAAACGATGAATCCGACGTGGATCGATCTGGCGGTGTCGCTTTTTGGACGTTCGTGAGATCCCTCGCTTCGCTCGGGATGACAACCCGGGAGGCGATCCGGTGTTCGTTAGTCCGGTTTACCAGGTCGCCATTCGTTAGGCAACATTCGTTGGCGTCACATCATTCGTTAGGCCGTTTTCTTTCTGAGCACTCGCATCAACTCGCGCTCCTCGCGCCCCGGAAATGTGCTCGCCGGAATCCACTCGCGCTCGAGCGCAAACTGCGCACCGAACAATTTCTCCAGCTCGCCGCGCGTCACGCCGTGCGGTGGACCCACGCCGTCGTGATCGGGATTAAGGAAGAAAATCGCGATTAGTTTTCCGCCGGGTTTGAGCAGCCTGACGACCGTCTCGACATACTTCCCGCGCAACCCCGGATCGATTGCGCAAAAACAAGTGTGCTCGAAAATGACGTCGAAAGTTCTGCCGGCGTCGGCGCCTAACGAAAGGAAATCCGCGCGCAAATACTCCTCGTTGCCAACTTTTGGAAACGTCCGCGCCTTCTCGATCGCGAACAGCGCGAGATCGATCCCGACGGCATGATTCGGGGACGCGCTCAGTGCGCGCACGTCGTGGCCGAAACCGCAACCCGGCACTAAAATCTCGCCCGCGAGCGGACCGGTTTGCCTGACGAAATCGAGCAGCGCAGGGTGCGCCGTCCCTTTTTCCCACGGCGTTTCGCCGCGCCGATAAGCGGCTTCCCAATCGGTTTGCGTTTGCATCACGGCGGCGGTTCGTGAAAGCCTTCCGCATGTTACGCGCCTTTGCCAGCTCGCCCGCATGAAACCGCTCCGGGTCGGCGTCGTCGGCGTGGGCGCCATCGGGAAAAATCACGCCCGCCTTTACGCCGAAACTGGTGTCGCGGAATTCGCCGCGATTTACGACAGCGATGCGCAAACGGCCGCGCAAATCTCCGCCCAATTCGCGGTCCGCGCCGCGAGTTCGTTAGGCGAATTTGCCGGCCTCGTCGATGCCGCGTCGATCGCGACGCCGACGAGCTCGCATTTCGAGATCGGCCGCGAGCTTTTGCAAAAAGGGAAACATCTGTTGATCGAAAAACCGATCGCGAGCGACACCGCGCAGGCGAGCGAGCTGGCGGAATTGGCGGCGGCGCGCGGGCTGGTTTTGCAGGTCGGCCACGTCGAGCGTTTCAATCCTGTGCTCAGCGCGCTCGAGGCGCGCCTGACGCATCCGCGTTTCATCGAGGCGCACCGGCTCTCGCCCTTTCCAAATCGCAGCACCGATGTCGGCGTCGTGCTCGATCTCATGATTCACGATTTGGAAATTGTTTTGCATCTCGTGAGGGCGCCGGTGCAGACGATCGACGCGGTCGGCGTGCCGGTGCTGAGCCGCCGCGAAGACATCGCGAACGCGCGGCTGCGTTTCGAGAACGGTTGTGTTGCCAACATCACGTCGAGCCGCATCAGTCCCGAGCGCATGCGCAAGATTCGCGTCTTTCAGGAGGACGCTTATTTGTCGCTCGATTATCAAACTCAGAGCGGCGAAATTTATCGCAAAAGCGGCGGCGGCATCGTGCGCGAGGAAGTCGAGATCGAGCGCGAGGAACCGCTCAAGCGGGAGATTTTGTCGTTCATCGAATGCGCCCGCGGCGGATTGCAGCCGAAGGTTTCCGGCCTCGAAGCGACCGCCGCGCTCGAGCTCGCGGTCGAGATCACGCAGCGGATTCATTCCAGCGGATGAAGCTGTTTTTCGTCGCGGGCGAGGTGAGCGGCGACAATCACGGCGCGGCGCTCATGCGTTCGTTAGGCGTTAGGCTGCCGCAGGCACGATTGTCAGGCCGCGGCGGTCCGCGCATGAAACAAATCGCCGGCCCCGCTTTCGTCGACTGGATCGATGACGCCGCCGTCGTCGGGCTTTGGGAAGTGATCAAGCATTACGGATTTTTTCGGCGCGAATTCCGCAAGACGCTCAACGAAATCGCCGCAGCCGAACCGGACGCCGTCATCCTGATCGATTATCCCGGATTTAATTTGCGGCTCGCGCGCGCTCTCCGCGAGCGTTCGTTAGGCGGGAAAATTATTTACTACATCAGCCCGCAAGTCTGGGCCTGGAATCGCGGCCGCATTCCGAAAATGGCGAAGTGGCTCGACCTGATGTTGTGCATCTTTCCGTTCGAAGCCGAACTCTACTCGCGCTCGGGATTGCGGACGGTTTTCGTTGGGCATCCGATGCTGCGCGATCTGGCGGCGCAACGCATCGACACGCCGCGCGAGCCGGAGCTCGTCGGACTTTTTCCCGGCAGCCGCGCGCGCGAAGTGCGCAAGCTGCTTCCGATCGTGCTCGCGGTCGTTAGGCAACTGTGCGCCCAACGCCCGCATCTCCGCTTCGAAGTCGCGGCCGCTTCCGATGTTTTGGCGGGCTACATTCGGAGCGAAATCGCGCGCGCCGGCGATTCGTTAGGCGAAATCGAAGTCGTCGTTAGGCAAACCGCGCGCACGATGCAGAAAAGCGCGGTTGGCATCGTCGCTTCCGGCACCGCGACCCTCGAGGCGGCGTTTTTTCGCCTGCCGTTTGTGCTCGTCTACAAAGTCGCGCCGCTGACTTATCTTGCCGGAAAGGCAGTGATTAAGGTAAAACATTTAGGCATGCCGAACGTCATCGCGCAGCGCGAAATCGTTCCCGAATTTGTCCAGAGCGCGGCCGATCCGGTCGCGATCGCGCGCGAAGTTTTGCGTCTGCTCGATGAGCCGGAGCGGCGCGAAAAAATGGTCGCGGAGTTCGGCGCCGTCATTCGCCAACTGGGCGAGAACGACGCGAGCGAAGCGGCCGCGAGCGCGATCGTTGAGATCGTTGCCTAACGAATTCCCGGATGCAGGACCGCGCCAGCCGTGAACTCGCGAGGCAATGGGACGCGCGCGATCCGCTGGCGCGTTTTCGCCGGCAATTTTATCGGCCGGCGGGACAGATTTATCTCGACAGCGATTCGTTAGGCCTGTGCTCGCAGGAAGCGGAGCGATCGCTCCTCCGAATGCTGAGCAACTGGAAGACGAAGGCCTGCGAGCGATCGCGCGACGGCGATTTTTCGTCGCACGAAACAACCGCGCGGCTGGCCCGCATCGTCGGCGCGTCAGCGGACGAAATCGCGATCGGCACTTCACGCACTTTCAATCTTCAGCAACTGCTCGCGACGATTTATCGGCGGCAGTTTTATCGGCTGCGCATTCTCACCGACGGAATTTCCGCGCCGCAGAATCGCGAGGTTTTGCGCCAGCATCTCGAGCTCCGCGGTTTGCACGGTGACTCGCAGTTGCTCGTTGTCGGCGCGGAGGAATCGCGGCTGCTGAGCGAAGAAACAATCGAGGCCGCAATGTCGGATCCGATGGTGCAAATGGCGGTGCTGCCGGTTGTCGTCGCCGCGACCGGTCAGCTCCTCGATGCGCCGCGGCTCGCGCGGGCCGCGCGGGAGCATGGAGTCATGATCGGTTTCGATCTTTCCGATTCGTTAGGCGCGATGCCGCACGCGCTCGAAGAATGGGATGTGGATTTCGCGTTCTGGGATCACGAAAAATTTGCGAGCGCGGGGCCGGGCGCGGCAGCGGGACTGTTCTTGCATCGGCGCCATTTCGCGCCGGCGGTAAGCGCTGCAGCAAAACTTCACCTCGACGCGCCGCCGCTTTTGAGCACGGCGGCGTTGGAAGGCGCGCTCCGCTTGATCGAAGAAGCCGCTCTCGAACGTTTGCGCGAAAAGTCGCTCGACCTCACTCATTTTTTGCGCGCGGCGATCGAGCGCGAGATTCCGCAGCTCGTCTTCGCGACTCCGCGCGAAGCGCAACATCGCGGCGCGCATCTCGCGCTGCTCCATCCCGACGCGGGCGCGATTTGCGAGCGCCTGCGCGCGAATGGCGTGACGGCGAATTTTCGCGAACCCGACATTCTCGGCCTCGCGCCGGCGCCGCTCTACAATAGTTTTGTCGAATGCTGGGACGCGGTGCAGATTTTGCGCCGGGTGATGGAACAAATGCCTAACGAGTCGCTGGAAAACGAAATCGCGAGCTGAAACGCGCGAACGGTTGTGCCTAACGAACTCGAAAAGATCGCCAATTTCATCGGCGGAGAATTCCTTGCGCCGATCGGCGGGAAATATCTCGACAATATCGAACCGGCAACCGGCCGGCCGTATTCGCTCGTGCCCGACAGCGACACACATGACGTCGAGCGCGCGGTCGCCTCGGCGGAAAACGCGTTTCCGAAATGGTCGCGAACGCCGGCCGAAGAACGCTCGCGCATTTTGCTCCAGATCGCCGCGCTGCTCGACCGCGATCTGGAAAAATTCGCGCGCGCGGAATCGATCGACACGGGCAAGCCGATTGCCCTCGCGCGCTCGCTCGACATTCCGCGCGCCTCCAGCAATTTTCGTTTTTTCGCGACCGCGATTTTGCACACCGAGAACGAGGCGCACGTCATGGATGGTGTCGCCTTCAACTACACGCTGCGGCAGCCGCGCGGCGTCGTCGGGCTGATTTCGCCGTGGAATCTGCCGCTTTATTTATTGAGCTGGAAAATCGCGCCTGCGCTCGCGGTCGGAAATTGCGCGGTCGCAAAACCGAGCGAGCTGACGCCGATGACGGCGTTTCTGCTTTGCGAAATTTGTCGCGAAGCCGGTTTGCCCGATGGCGTGCTTAACATCGTGCACGGCACCGGGCCGAACGTCGGTGCGCCGATCACCGCGCATCCGAAAATCGGCACGATTTCTTTCACCGGCGGCACCGTCACCGGACGCAAAGTCGCGGAAGCAGGGGCGCCGCTTTTCAAGAAAGTTTCGCTCGAGCTCGGCGGGAAAAACCCAAACATCATTTTCGCCGACGCCGATCTCGAGGCCGCGATTGCGGGCAGCATTCGCTCGTCGTTTACGAACCAGGGACAGGTTTGTCTCTGCGGCTCGCGCATTTTTGTCGAGCGCCCGGCTTACTCGGAGTTCGTTAGGCGTTTCGCTGAAAAAACTTCGCAACTGAAGATGGGCGACCCGCTCGATGAACCGACGCAGCAGGGCGCGATCGTTTCCCGAATGCAGCTCGAGAAGGTGAAATTTTATGTCGATCTCGCGCTCGAAGAAGGCGGCGAGATTTCGTCCGGCGGAAAAATTCCGGAGCCGCCTAACGAACGCTGCCGCGATGGATTTTTTTTCCCGCCGACGATCATCACCGGTTTGCCGGTCGCTTGTCGCGTCAATCGCGAGGAAATTTTCGGGCCGGTCGTGACGATCACGCCGTTCGATCGCGAAGAGGAAGTAATCGCGCACGCGAACGGCGTCGACTACGGCCTTTCTTCGACTGTTTGGACGCAAAATCTCGCACGCGCGCATCGCGTCGCGGAGCAAATTCACACCGGCACGGTCTGGGTGAATTGCTGGCTTGTGCGCGATCTGCGGGTGCCGTTTGGCGGGATGAAACAAAGCGGGCTCGGACGCGAAGGCGGCAACGAAGCGTTGCATTTTTTCACCGAGGCGAAGAATATTTGCATCGGAAAATAACTCCCGGGGCGCGACAAAAATTGAGGGCCTAACAATGAGTAAAGTTCGAGTTCTGGTCGGCACGCACAAAGGCGCGTTCATCCTCACGGCGGATGGGAAGCGTCGCGATTGGGAAGTGAGCGGCCCGTTTTTTTCCGGCTGGGATGTTTTTCACATGAAGGGTTCGCCGGCGAATTCCGACCGCATTTACGCGTCGCAAACGAGCGCGTGGTTCGGCCAGATTATTCAGCGCTCCGACGACGGCGGCAAAACCTGGACGCAACCGGGCCTCGCGCCTAACGAGCCAAAAACAACTCCGGATGGGATGCCGAAAACGGAGAGCAACAAGTTCGTTTACGACGGCGTCGCCGGGACGCATCAATGGTATGACGGCATCCAGCATCCGTGGGAATTCAAGCGCGTTTGGCATCTTGAGCCGTCGTTAGGCAATCCCGATCACGTTTACGCCGGGGTCGAGGACGCGGCCCTTTTCGAGTCGCACGACGGCGGCCAATCCTGGCGCGAGCTGTCCGGTTTGCGCCAGCACGAAACCGGTCCGCGCTGGCAACCGGGCGCCGGCGGAATGTGTTTGCACACCATCCTGCTCGACCCGGCGGACGAGAAACGCATCTTCGTCGCGATCTCGGCCGCGGGCGCGTTTCGGAGCGACGACGGCGGCGAAAAATGGCAGCCGATCAATCGCGGTTTGCACTCGCAATTCATGCCCGATCCAAACGCCGAGGTTGGCCACTGCGTCCATCGCATCACGCAACATCGCGCCCGGCCGCAGACTTTGTTCATGCAAAAACATTGGGACGTGATGCGGAGCGATGACGCCGGCGATTCGTGGCGCGAAGTGAGCGGGAATCTGCCGAGCGATTTTGGTTTTCCGATCGACGTGCACGCGCATGAACCGGAGACGATTTTCGTCGTGCCGATCAAGAGCGACTCGGAGCATTTCCCGCCCGATGGAAAGTTGCGCGTCTTTCGCAGTCGCAGCGGCGGCGATGAATGGCAGGAGCTGAGCAAAGGCCTGCCGGAGCGCGATTGTTACGTCAACGTTCTGCGCGACGCGATGGCGGTGGACGCTCTCGAGCCGTGCGGAATTTATTTCGGCACGACCGGCGGGCAGGTTTACGGCTCTGCCGACGGCGGCGATTCGTGGAGCGCGATCGTGCGCGATCTGCCCGCGGTTTTTTCCGTCGAAGTACAAACGCTCGAATGATTCGGGTCGTGCTGCCGCAACATTTGCGCACGCTCGCACGCGCGGGCGGCGAAGTTGAAGTCGAAGTCGCGCCGCCGATCACGCAACGCAAAATTCTCGACGCGCTCGAAACCGCGTATCCGATGCTCGCCGGCACGATGCGCGATCACGTGACGAAAAAGCGACGACCGCTCGTGCGCTTTTTCGTCAGCGGCGAAGATGTCTCGCACGAATCTCCGGACGCGAAGTTGCCGGACGAAATCGCGCAAGGTGCGGAGCCGTTTTTCATCCTCGGCGCGATTGCCGGCGGTTAAGCGCGGAGTTTTGTTTCGCGCGCTTGCTGATAAAGTTCGAAGCATGTGTCGCAACATCAAAACTCTTTACAACTTCGCGCCGCCCGCGACCGATGAAGAGATCGAAAGCTCCGCGCTGCAATTCGTGCGCAAGCTGAGCGGTTTCTCGAAACCTTCGCAGGCGAACGAGGCCGCGTTCGATCGCGCGGTTGAAAAAGTCAACGCAGTCGCGCGCGAATTGCTCGACTCGCTGGTCACAAATGCGCCGCCGCGCGATCGCGCAATCGAAGCCGCGAAGGCGCGCGCGCGATCGGCCGAACGCTTCGCCGCTTCTGCCTGAAGAATCGCGATGGATTCTTCGCCACCGCGCCAGAATTTCGAAAGTGCGCGCGCCGCCGAGCCGGTCGGTGCCTTCCCGCACGCCAAACGAGTCGGCAATTTGCTTTTTCTTTCCGGGATCGGACCGCGCGTGCGCGGGAGCGAGGAAATTCCCGGTGTTACGTTCGATGCCAATCGTAATATCGCGAGTTACGACATCGAAAAGCAGTGTCGCGCGGTTTTCGAGAACGTTCGCCTCGTGCTCGAAGACGCCGGGGCGGATTGGAACAACATCGTCGATGTCACGGTTTTTCTGACCGACATGAAAAGCGACTTCGCGATCTTCAACCGAGTTTATCCCCAGTATTTCGCCGGCCCGGGCAAACCAAATCCGACCCGGACGACAGTTGAGGTTCGCGCGTTGCCGACGCCGATTGCGATCGAGCTCAAAGTCGTTGCCGCTTTCGAATAAATTCGCGCCATGACTTTTTCTGACGATGAAAGTTTCGCGCACCAGCTCGATGCGGAGGATTCGTTAGGCAAATTCCGCGACCGTTTTTGTCTGCCGCTCGATCGCGACGGCGAGCCGCTGATTTATTTTGTCGGCAATTCGTTAGGGTTGATGCCGAAAGCGACGCGCGCGGCGGTCGAACAGGAACTCGACGACTGGGCGCGGCTCGCGGTCGACGGACATCTCGAGGCGGCGACGCCGTGGTATTCCTATCACGAGACTTTGCGCGAGCCGTGCGCGCGGCTGGTCGGCGCGCAGCCTAACGAAGTCGTCTGCATGAACAGCCTGACGGTGAATCTGCATCTGCTCATGGCGACGTTTTATCGGCCGGAAAAAAATCGGCACAAAATTCTGATGGAGGAACCGGCGTTTCCTTCCGACACCTACGCGATCAAGTCGCAGATCGCGCATCACGGCTTCGCGCCTAACGAGTCGCTGCTGCTGGCGCGGCCGCGTGCCGGCGAGTCGATCGTTCGCCAGGATGACATCGAAGCGCTGCTCGAAAAACACGGCGCGGAGATCGCGCTCGTCCTTTTTGCGGGTGTGAATTTTTTCACCGGGCAGTTTTTCGGCATTGCGAAAATCGCGGCGACGGCGCGGAAGCATGGCTGCGTTGTCGGCATTGATCTGGCGCACGCCGCGGGCAACCTACCGCTCGCGTTGCACGATTGGAATGTCGATTTCGCGGTCTGGTGTTCCTACAAATATCTCAACGCCGGTCCGGGCGCGGTCGCGGGCGCGTTTGTGCACGAGCGGCACGCGACGAATCGCGATTTGCCGCGGCTCGCCGGCTGGTGGGGGAACGATCCAGCGACGCGGTTTCGGATGCAGCTCGAGCCGGATTTCGTGCCGGTGCAATCGGCCGACGCCTGGCAAATCAGCAATCCGCCGATTTTTTCGATGGCGCCATTGCGGACGTCGCTCGCGATTTTCGACGAAGCCGGCGGGATGGCAAAGCTGCGCGAGAAATCGGTTCGCCTAACGAGTTATCTCGAGTTTCTGCTGGGGCGCGCGCCGGCGGAAAATTTTTCGCTCATCACGCCGCACTCGCCTAACGAACGCGGCTGTCAGCTTTCGATCCGGGTCGCGCATCGACCGCGCGCGCTTTTCGAAAAACTCGAAGCGGCCGGAGTGAAATGCGATTTCCGCGAGCCGGACGTGATTCGCGCGGCGCCGACGCCGCTTTACAACACCTTTCACGAAGTCTGGCGTTTCGCGAAAATCCTCGGGGAAGATTTTGCCTAACGAATCCGGCGTCTAGCCGAAAAGCTCCTTCACGCAGCGGATCAGGCCTTTGATCGGAAATGGCTTGAGCAAAAATTTTACCTCGTGTTCGACGAGAAACTGCCGCACTTCCGGATCGGTGCCGTAACCGGTGATGAAAATAAAACGCCCGACGAGATCGGGTCGAATCTGCATCGCCTTGAGGTAGAATTCGTCGCCGCGAACGTTCGGCATTTTCAGGTCGCAGAGAATCGCGTCGTAAACGTAGGCCTTTACTTTGAGGAGCGCTTCCTCGCCGTCGAAAGCGACGTCGACGAGGAAATTTTCGTCGGCCAGAATCCATTGCAGCGCGGTCGCGAGCTGGCGATCGTCATCGACGAGAAGAACGGCTTTGAGCGGCAATTCGTGGCCATGCGGCTCGACCTCCGGGCGTTTTTTGGGATCTGGATTCATCGTTCGCGCTTCTCGATTGAGCAGTCGAGATGCCATCCGCGCTCCGAAAGCAGAAAAGTGCCTAACGACTTGGCAAAATTCCGGAACCGGCCACGATAGTTTTCATGGCGGAGAAATTCACCCTCATCGGCAGCGGTCTGGCCGGCGGTTTGCTCGCCGGGTTTCTCGGGCGGCGTGGCTACGAGGTCGAACTCTTCGAACGCCGCGCCGATCCGCGCGAGGGAAATCTGGTCGGCGGCCGGTCGATCAATCTCGCGCTTTCGACGCGCGGGATTCACGCGCTGCAACAACTCGATCTGGCCGACGAAGTCCTGCGCCAGGCGATTCCGATGCGCGGGCGAATGATTCACGATCGCAGCGGCGCGCTGCATTTTTCGGCCTACGATCGCGATCCAAAAAAGTGCATCAACTCGATCGGTCGTGATGTCCTGAACACGGCCGTGATCGAGGCCGCACGAAAATTTCCGAACGTGCGAGTGCAATTCAATCAGCGGTGCGAAACGGTCGAGCTCGACATTCCGGCGGCGCACCTTTGCGACACAATCACGAGTGAGAAAACAGTCGCGCGCGCGGACGCGATCGTCGGCGTCGACGGCGCGTTTTCGGTCGTCCGCGGCGCAATGCAACGGTTGAATCGTTTCGAATACAGCCAGAGTTATCTCGCGCACGGCTACAAGGAGCTGACCATTCCGCCGGCGGGCGATGGCGGCTGGCGGATGGAAAAAAACGCGCTCCACATCTGGCCACGCCACAGTTTCATGATGATCGCGCTGCCGAATGTGGACGGCTCGTTTACCTGCACGCTCTTCTGGCAGTTCGATGGGCCGCGCAGTTTCGCGACCGTGCGAACGGACGACGAAGTGCGACGATTTTTCGAGGAGGAATTTCCGGACGCCGTCGCATTGATGCCGACGTTGCTGGAAGATTTTCGCCAAAACCCGACCGGCTCGCTCGTGACGATTCGATGCGCACCGTGGTTTTACGCAGACAAGGTCGCGCTGCTCGGCGACGCGTCGCACGCGGTCGTGCCGTTTTACGGGCAGGGGATGAACGCGGCCTTTGAAGATTGCGTGGTCTTCGATCAATGCCTCGCCGGTTCGCCTAACGATCGCGCGAAAGCCTTCAAAAATTATTTCTCGAGCCGGAAACCGAATGCCGACGCGCTGGCCGATCTCGCGGTGCAAAACTTCATCGAGATGCGCGACAAAACCGCCTCGCGCGCCTTTCGCGCGAAGAAAAAAATCGACCATGCGCTCGAAGGACTGCTGCCGGGAATTTACCTGCCGCTTTACACCATGGTCACGTTCACGCGCATCCCTTACACGAAGGCGGCGGCGCGCGCGCGGCGGCAGGATCGCGTGCTTTACGGCGCGCTCATCGTCATCGCGGCGGCGCTGATTTTATTTTCAGCGTGGTTCGTTAGGGGCCGACTTTTTTGACTTAGCGACGCGCCGGATTACCGATAGAGCGTCCTCTTCGCATGCGCTTTTCTCACAAGCTGAAAAAACTCGGCGACCCGCGCACGCTACAGAGCGCGCGGCGTCATCTCGGTCTCATCGCGCTCAGCCGCCGGTTCGTTTTTTCGCTCAACGAACAGACGATCATCGACTCGATCGATCGAGAAAAATTCCGCGCGATTTACGATCGTCACGCCGTTCCCGATCCGGGCGAACACTGGCCGAAATATCTCGAATTGAAACGCTGGATTGCGATCAACCTCGGCCGCGTTCATCAGCTCGATCTCGACTGGGGCCGGCGCAAGGAGATTCTCGATATCGGCTGCGGCGCGGGCTATTTTCTTTACATCTGCAAATGGCTCGGTCACCGGCCGCTCGGTCTCGACATCGACGAAGTGGAAATGTATCGCGAGATGACCGCGCTGCTCGGGATTCCGCGCGTCATCTGGCGTGTGCACGCCTACGAACTGCTGCCCGATTTCGGCCGCAAATTCGATCTCGTCACCGCGTTCATGATTTGTTTTCACGGGCACAAAAGCCCGGCGCTTTGGGGACCGCCGGAATGGGAATTTTTTCTCGACGATCTCGAGACGAGATTGAAACCGGGCGGCCGGATTCACCTCGGTTTTAATCGCGAGCTCGACGACAAATTTTATCCCG
The DNA here is from genome assembly GCA_036490335.1 of Chthoniobacterales bacterium. Taxonomy (GTDB): domain Bacteria; phylum Verrucomicrobiota; class Verrucomicrobiia; order Chthoniobacterales; family UBA10450; genus Palsa-1392. The sequence goes on along the minus strand of DASXEB010000006.1, from coordinate 16,978 downwards.
ACAAGGTGCGGCGCTATTTCCTCGAGCGCGGCGCGAAGATCGAAGAAGATCGCGTCACTTTTTGGCCATCGGCCAGAAAACCGCTCGAGCCGATTCCGACCGCGGCACTCGCGCCTAACGATCGAATGAGTTTCGCCTAACGAACCACAAAAACCGAAAACAAGATTATGACTACCTTCCTTCAAGACCTCGAAACACGAATCGCCGCACGCCATCTGCTCACCCATCCGTTTTATCTCGCCTGGACGCGCGGCGAGCTGCGGCGCGAGACGCTGGCCGATTACGCGCGCCAATATTATCAGCATGTCGCGGCGTTCCCCACTTATCTATCCGCCGCGCACGCCGGCTGCGACGATCAGTCCGTCCGCCGGCAGTTGCTCGCGAATCTGATCGACGAGGAGGCGGGCGAGCCTAATCATCCGCGGCTCTGGCGGCAATTCGCGGAAGCGCTCGGCGTTTCGCCTAACGAACTCAATGTCGCCGATCGTTGGCCGGAAACTTGCGAGCTGATCGAAACCTTTCGCGCGATCTGCCGCGGCGAAACCCCGGCTGCGCTTGCTGCGCTCTACGCTTACGAGAGCCAGATTCCCGCGATTTCGGAATCGAAGATCGACGGACTCGTCAGGCATTACGGTTTCGACGATCCGGAAAGCTATCGTTATTTCAGCGTCCACATCGAAGCCGATCGCGAACATGCCGCGGTCGAGCGTGCGCTGCTCGAAAAGGAAGTCACGCCCGCAAATCGCGAGCGCGCGCTTGCCGCTGCGGACGACGTGCTGGCCGCGCTCTGGGAATTGCTCTCGGCGGTTTGCCGTCGGCACGCGATCGATTGTTAGGCGAACAAAATCAATAGCGACCCGTGCGCTCGAGCAGCGGTTCCCACCACTCGCGATTCTCGAGATACCAGTCGATCGTCGTGCCGAGCCCTTCGCGAAATTCATGGCGCGGCGTCCAGCCGAGCTCGGCGCGCGCGAAGGATGAATCGATCGCGTAGCGGCGGTCGTGGCCAAGTCGGTCTTCGACGAAAGAAATCAGGCTTTCCGGTTTGCCCAGCCGTTCCAAAATCAGCTTCACCGTGGCGAGATTCGTCATCTCGCTCTCGCCGCCAAAATTATAAACCGCGCCCGATTTTCCTTCGAAAAGTGCGGCCACGATCCCGGCGCAATGATCCTCGACATGAATCCAGTCGCGCACATTCAAGCCGTCGCCATAAACCGGGAGCGGCTCGTCGCGGAGCGCTTTCACGATCATGAGCGGAATCAGTTTTTCGGGAAATTGATAGCGTCCGTAGTTGTTCGAGCAGCGCGTGATCACGACTTCCTGGTCGAATGTGTGATGGCAGGCGAGCGCGAGCAGATCGGCGCCGGCTTTGCTCGCGGAATAAGGCGAGCTCGGCCGGAGCGGCGATTCCTCACTGAAGCGGCCGCTTTCGCCTAACGAACCGTAAACTTCGTCGGTCGAGATTTGGAGAAAACGTTTCACGCCGTGGCGGCGCGCGGCTTCGAGCAGGATGGCGGCGCCGACGACGTTGGTGTGGATGAAATTTTGCGGCGAATTGATGCTGCGATCGACGTGCGACTCGGCGGCGAAATTGATCACAGCGAAAAATTGCTCCTCGGTCAGCACCTCATCCATCTGGTCGGCGTTCGCGATGTCGGCCTGGAAAAATTCGTAGCGCGCGCCGTGTTCCTCGACCACGCCATCGAGATTGGCGAGATTTCCCGCGTAAGTGAGCGCGTCAACATTTGTCACCGAGGCCGGCTTGTAATGTCGCAAAATGTAACGAATAAAGTTACTCCCGATGAATCCACAGCCGCCCGTAACCAAGATGCGCATCGACGCGCTAACTAGCAGCGGAGCCGACGACGCGCGAGCAGAAACTGACTCGCTCACGCTCGAGGAAAGGCTCGCCGGCGTCGATTGGACGCCGTGGATCATTCTCGCCCTCGGCGCGCTCCTTCGCTTCCTTTTTCTGAGCATCAAACCGCCGCACTTCGACGAAGGGATCAACGGCTGGTTCGTCGATCAAATGATGCGGACCGGTTTCTACAAGTACGACCCGACGAATTATCACGGGCCGCTGCATTTTTACATTCTCTTGATCACGCAGGCGCTTTTCGGCCGGCATATCTGGGCGCTGCGGTTGCCGGTCGTGCTCGCGAGCATCGCGTCGATTTGGACGACGCTGCGCTTCGAGCCGCTCGTCGGCCGGCGCCCGAGTCTGGTCGCAGCCGCGGCGATGGCGGTGTCGCCCGGATTTATTTTTTACGGGCGCTACGCGATCCACGAAGTCTGGCTGCTGCTTTTCTCGATGCTCTTCATCCTCGGCCTGCTCGGGCTGTGGAAATTTGGGTCGCGCGGTTATCTCTGGTGCGTCGGGATGGGATTGGCGGGGATGATCCTGACGAAGGAGACTTACATCATCCATGTCGGCTGCGCCTTGATCGCGGCCGCAGTGTTATGGGTGTCGCATCGGATCACGCCGATGCCTGACGTTCGTCCGGCGCGCCAGGGATGGGACTGGGTCGATTTCGTTCAAGTCGGCAGCGCGGGAATTTTTCTGATTATTTTTTTCTATTCCGGAACTTTTTTGAACTGGGCCGGCGTGCGCGGACTCTACGAGACTTTCGCGACTTGGTATCAGACCGGCTCGAACGGAAATGGTCACGAGAAACCTTGGCCTTACTGGCTCGAGCTCTGCCTCCGATATGAGTGGCCGATAGTTATAGGACTGATCCTATGTCTCTGTTGTCAGTTCTTTCGTAACTTTGCCGTCAGATATCTCGCCATCTACGGCGTCGGCGTTTTCGCGGCCTACAGCATCGTTCATTATAAGACTCCGTGGTGCATCATCAGCATTGTCTGGCCGCTTCTGTTCGTCTTCGCGGCGGGGGCGGCCGCGCGCCGGATCCCGCGCGGCGCTTTCTACCTCACGCTCGGCGCGTGTGCCGGAGTCATTCTCGGGATGGTCGCGAGTTATTTCTTTCAGGCATCCGCCGTGCGGCAGGCTTGTAGCTGGTCGTCCTATCTGTTCGCAGAGTTAAAGGTAACTCTCGCCGCTTCGAGCACGAGCGCGTATTGTGGTGAAATCGGCGAACGCTTCTACTGGTCGGCCCTTGCGTTTGCTCTTCTTGGTGGAGGCGCGGGCTGGCTTCTTTCGCGGCGCGTCGCCCAGGTGAGCGACGGACTCATGCGCGGGCTGCAACGCGGGAGTGCGGGCGTTGCAGTCCTGGTCTCGTTAGGCGTGGCCATTTTTCTAAACTATTTCGACTGCACCACCGATACCGAGCCGTATGTTTATGTGCAGACTTACAACGATATCTCTGAGCTAATGCAGCCGCTGATGCGACTCGTGCACAATAACCCCGTCGCTTACCAAATCACGGGCCATCTTATTCGCACGAGCACCTATCCGTTCCCCTGGCTGCTGGGCGACTTTCCCAACGTCGGATATTACGAGCACAACAACATGCCGACCAATGTTGACGCCGATTTTCTGCTCGTGCAGCAGGACAAAATCGCGGAGGTGGAGAAGAAACTGCACCAGAGTTACTACACCGAGCCACTGACCATTCGTCCCTATCAGGACCCGTCGAAGCTCTATCTCAACGCCCGGACTTTTGGAAAGTTCTTTCACGGCGAAGCGCCGGATTTCGTCGGCCATTCGAAGTGACATCAAGATGAAGTGGCTTGCGGCCGGAGTTACTCTGGTCAACATCGCGACAGTGGCCGGCCTCGTCCTCGGAATGCTGAGCGGCGGGCTCGACTCGGGCTTTGCCGGCCTCGCCCTGATCGCGGGAAGTGTCGCCGCCATCCTGGCCTGGTATTACTCCAGTCCTTTTCTCGTTAGGCAGACGTCCGCGGCCGTGCCGGAAAAGCCGGTATCGAAAAACAAGCGGCGCCGTCGCAAGTCGGCTGCGATTTTAGCAGCCGCGGGTCCGCGCAGTCACTTCTGGCTTTGGATCGTCGGCTTTCTCTTCGCCGTTTTCGCGGTGCGCTCGTTTTGCTGGCTCGTTTACATCGACGGCCCGACTTACAAAATTCAATCGCCGGACAATCTCGGCGACCTCGCGCTTCACCTCACTTACATCAAGTATCTCGCGAACGGCGTCGCGCTTTGGCCCGACAACCCGATCTACGTCTTCAGCAAACTTCGCTATCCGGTCGGCATCGACTTGTTCAACGCGCTCCTCTTACTCGGCCACATCGATCTCATTCGCGGCCTCGTCTGGGTCGGGCTGCTCGCGTCGTTCGCGACCTGTTACGGCTTCTATCGTTGGGGCGGTTCCTTCGCCGTCGCAGCGTTTCTTTTTAACGGCGGCATCGAAGGCTACCACTTTTTCCAGACCTGGCAGTTCATCGATTATCAAGGCGAGCGCATCGCCTGGAAGAGCATTCCATTGACCATGTTCGTCACCCAACGCGGCCTGCTTTACGCGATCCCGGCCGGGCTCCTTTTGCTCATTCATTGGCGGCGAAAATTCTTTGCCGATTCGCCTAACGAGTCCGGAGAAACACGGCGCGGTCTCGTCCCGTGGTGGGTTGAGTGGTCGGTCTACGCGTCGATGCCGTTGTTTCATGTTCACACTTTCATCGCCCTCTCGATCGTGCTCGGATTTTGGCTCGTCGCGGGCAACGCCGCCGTTCGCAAACAGGTCGCGCTCCTTCTCGCCGCCGCCTTTCTGCCCGCGACCGGATTGATTTATCTCATCACCGACCATTTCCAGGCGAAGTCGATCCTGGCCTGGGCGCCCGGCTGGCTCGAATCCGACCCTGGCTTCTCGAACTCGATCGCCGGTTTTTGGATCGAAAATTTTGGCCTCATGCTGCCGGCCACGATCATCCTCGTCGGCTTCGTCGCCTGGCGCACCTGGCAACGCTGGCAAAAAAAAGAGTTACACTCGTTAGACGACTCTCTCGCCTTCGTCGCGCCCGCGCTCGCGATTTTTATCTTCGCTTTCTTCGTCAAGACCGCGCCGTGGAGCTGGGATAACACCAAGCTTTTCATCTGGTCCTATTTCCTCATCCTGCCGTTTCTCTGGCGCGACCTAATCGCGCGCTGGCAGTGGCCGATTCGCGCCGGCATTTGTTTCGTCCTGTTCTTTTCCGGCTTCGTCACCCTTCTCGGCGGATTGAAAATGGGTGATTACGAAATCGCCAATCGCGCCGAAGTCGACAGCGTCGCGAGCGCCGTGCAATCGCTTCCGATCTCGCAGCGTTTCGCCGCCTACCCGACTTACAATCACCCGCTGCTCCTCGCCGGCCGCAAAGTCGTGCTCGGATATCCCGGACATTTGTGGACGCAGGGATTCGATTACGCCGCGGTCGAACGCGAGCTGCAAAGCCTCATGCTCGGCGCGCCCGGCTGGCGCGAGCGCGCGCGCGACCTCGGAGTTCGCTATCTGTTTTGGGGCAACGAAGAAATGCGCGCTTATCCCTCAAGCACGCAACCGTGGCGCGGCACGACCGCGATTGTGGAGAGCGGTCCGTGGGGCACGATCTACGACCTCACAACCGCGGCCGCCGGCGCCCGCCAGTAACTCGGGCCGCGTCTCCTCGAGCGGGCGTTCGCGATCGAGAATCAATTGATGCAGCGGCAGCTTTTGCGCGACGAAAGCCGCGACCTCGCGCGGATCGATCATGAGGTCGTTAGGCAAAAAAATCAGCAGCTTCGTTGTCGGCTTCCCGGCGCGAAAGCGGACGATGTTTTCCGCGATCGTTTCCTCCGCGACGAGGTGCGCGCGAAAAAGCCGGCGGACATCGTAGCGCCGCAGCCGCGGCGAACTCGTCGCGCGTTCGGCAAAATTCTCCAACCCGTCCGCGCGCGGCTCAAACCCGCCCGGCAGCAGCGCGCGATCTTGCGGCGAGAGCGTTTCGCCGCGGCGAATTTTGTCGAGCAAACTTCGCGAGCAACCGAGCGCGGCCTGCGCGAGGTCGGGACGCAGGCCGCGTTCGAGCAGGCCGACCGGCGCCGCCCTAACGATCCGGTTCAGCAGATCCGTCGCTGAAATTTCCCCACGCTGCCATTGATCGAAAAACGGCTGCTCCTCGACCGAAATCTCCGCCCAACCGAGCGCGAGCGGCGCGCCGCTTCGCTGCATCTGCGCCGCGATCTGCCAGGCCGCGGCGTCGTTAGGCGAAACGCTTTTCGTTAGGCTGAAATAAACCGCGTCGGCCGCGCGCAACCTCGCCGCCCAGGCGGCTTCGGCGCCCGTTGTCGGCGCGGCCGTCGCGGCGCCGCGCTGCGGCAGCGGCGGCTGGCGGAAGTCGCCGCATCCACTCGTTAGGCCGGCGACGAGCAGGAGCAGACAGCGTTTCTTCACGCTTCGCGTTGCGCTGCGCCGCACTCCGGCGTCGCAATTTCTCGACAAGGCTTCCGCATTACGCGCCGCGTGCGCAGACTGGCGGCGAAAATCTTGCAGCCAATCGCGAACGTCTGTCGCCAGGTCACGCCCGAAACTTTTTGCCGCCCGGCCAGCCGCGGTCTTTCCGTCACGCTCACTTCGCGAATCTTCGCGCCCAGACGCGCGGCCAAAATCTGGGCCTCGATCGTCCAGCCAAAAATCATTTCGCGCGGCGCGATCGTTTCGAAAAGCCGGCGCTCGATCAAACGCAGCGGGCCGAGGTCGCTGAAAAAATGTCCGCTCAAAATTCCGCACCAAAAAGCGAGGGCCGCATTCGCGAGCACATGCCGCAGCGTCATCACCCGCCAGTTTTGCAATCGCATCGTGCGACTGCCGAGGACAAAATCGTAACCGCGCCCAAACGTATCCGCGATGCGGAGCAGGTCGGCCGGCGCGGTCGCGCCATCGCCCGCGCAAAAAATGTAGGCGCGGATCGAAGGGAAAAAATTATTCGTTAGGCCGATCGCCGCGCAACAGCCGTAGCCGTAGCCGCGCTCGGGCGTTTCCGTGACGAGCACCGGCCGCGCGCGCGCGATCTCTGCCGTTTTGTCGGTGGAACCGTTCACGCCGACCGCGACGACAAACTTCTCCGGGTCGATCGCGCCCAACAATTCGTCGAGCACCGCGCCGATGCATTCGGCCTCATCGCACGCGGGAATGATGATGGCGATTTCGGGCTGCGGCATGTCGGAAAATTTCAGGGCTAAGAGTAGCGCAGGCCTTCGCTATTCCAAACGCGCCGGCCTTTCCGCGCTGCTGAGAACGAGCTGCCCTTCGGCCACAACATTGCCCGCAACAGTCGCGCGCACTTTGAATTGCAACAGTTGCTCGATCTCGCCGAGCTTCTCCGCGCGCAAGAGAATCTCCTCGTTAGGCCGCACCGGCGCGAAAAATTTCATCCTGCGAATTGCCGACAACAAAAAAAATGGCCGCGCATTTTCCGGATGCGCGGAGGCCGCGGCGATGCCCGCGGTTTGCGCGAGCGCTTCGGTCAGGATAACGCCGGGAACGAGCGGATTGCCGGGAAAATGTCCGGCGAACATCGGATCGTCAGGCAAAAACTTCGTCGTGCAATCCGCGCTCGATCCCGGATCGCAGCGCACGATTTGCCTAACGAATACGAACGGCGGCCGATGCGGCAGCCGGAGCGCGGCGTCATCGCCGCTCCGCTCATCCATTCACGAAGTAAACAAATTTCCAGCTTCCATTCACGCGCCGAATGCCGGCGCGATAGCCTTGATATTGCGCAGAAGGATCGGCGAACTGCGGAGGCGCGACCATGAATTCATTCTTCGGCACGAAGCGCTGGGCGAAGACTGCATTCAACTCCGGCCAGACGTTCTTCTGGTCCCAATATTGAAAAACGCCGGCGCCGAGCTGGTCCTGCGCCGGCGTCGCACCGAGCACATAGGCAAAATTCGGCACCATCATGGACGCGATCGTATTCATGTCGTGCGCTTCAACCGCTTTGCGCAAGCGGCCGACGAACGCGAGAAAATCGGGCGACGTGCTTTCGTCCACGGCGAGCGGGTTGGTTGCTGCCGCCTTCTTCGGATTCTTTTGCGAACTGGTCGTGGGACAGGCGCTGAGCGCGAGCGCCGCGAGGAGCGCGACACCGGAAAAAAGTTTCGATTTCATCTCAGGAAAAGTCTGCAGCTTTCGTATAAGCGCGCGCCGCGCCTAACACCAGCCTCAACTTTTCCCGAACCGGCGCCGCGCGCGGCGAAGGCGTTTGCGCACCGGATGGAGAACGAAAACGAAATAAAAAACCATGAGCAGATCGCGCCAGCTCGACGAGGGACTCGTTAGGCGGAGCGGCCCGTTGCGCAACGCGTGGATGATCGCGGCGGCCGTCAGCTCCGCCGGCCGCGGCAGACTGGTGTAATGCGAACCGAAGGCGCGAAGCTGATGCGCGTCCGAGGTCGCGAGCATCGGTTTGCCGTGGGCGGCGGCGACGCGGCGCGCGCGGCGATTGAGATCGAAGATGCCTTTGTGAAAATGACAGACCTCGATCGCGTCGAAACAATCGATCTCGGTCTCGAGCCGATCGCCTAACGAACCGCCGATGATGAAAAACGGATGCGGCGCGAAACAAAAAAGCGACTGGCCGCGAATTGCGCGCAGCCGGCGCAGATCGCCGATGCTGTGAATGTTTTCGATCTCGTTAGGCTGGACATTGAGCAGGACAACGTCCGCGCCTTCGAGCCGCAGCTCGGCCGCGGAAATGAGCAGGATGCCCATCGCGGCCGCATCGGCGAAAACTTCCGCGCGCTGAAAAACTTTATCGTGCAGCGTAATCGCGAGGACGCGAAAACCGAGCGCGCGCGCCCGCTCCAGCAACTGATGGGCGGAGTAATCGAGATGATCTTTCGGGTCGTCGAGGGTGTGGATGTGCAGGTCGGCCTTGATCCATTCGCCCGCGCGATCTTCGCCGTTTTCCATCGCGGACAATAGATGCAGGTTTTGCGCCGCGCGCGCGGCGCGATTTCGCCTAACGATGCCGCCCGACTCGTTAGGCAATTTTTCCGGCACAAACTTCCGCCGAAAAACGAGCCCGCGCTCTTCTTGCTTTCCGCGCGTCCTCATTCCACGTTCCCGGCCAACTGCTCGGGTGGTGAAATGGCAGACACGTACGTTTGAGGGGCGTATGCCGAAAGGCATGGGGGTTCAAGTCCCCCCCCGAGCACCCATTACTTCGCGGGCGCGCCGCGCGTCAGCAGCCTGATCGCGACGAGCAGCCAGAGGAGCGCGAGCGGGAGGAAGAACGGCAGCCAGAGCCGATGCGAGTCGAGAAACTCCAGCGTGATGAGGGAATAACCGGCGCTGAGCGCGATCGCGAGCAGGAACAAATTCCCCTTCGAAATGCGCCAGAGAAAGAAACTCGCGAGCGCGGCGAGGCCCACCATCGTCCATTCGCAGGCGCGCGGCGCGGGACGGACGTAGGCGTTTTCCTGAATCGTTGCGATCGCGGTCGCGAAAACATTCGGCGGCTGGAGCGGATCGTCGGCGATGCGGAGCACGACGATCTCATCTTTCAACTTCGAGAGATCGATCGTGGGCGCGTGATGATTTTCGCGTTCCTGCGCGGCGAGGATCAGTTGATTCAAACTCAGCCGGCGCACCTTGTCGGCGGCGCGCGGATTGATCGTGGTCGTGCCGTCGGAGCCGAGCGGGATTTTCCATCCGTTAGGCAGATCGATCTGCGAGCCGAGCTCGATCTTCACATCGGCGGGCGTGGCGCGGAGCCAGAGAATGATCGCCTCGAGCGCAAACGACGGCACGATCTCGCCCCGATATTCGAAGATCATCGGCACGCGAATGCGTTCGCTCAGCTTGCCCGACAGATTCGTAAAACCCGTCGTCGAGATGAGCCGAATGTCGTCGTCCGGCCGATGCGCGATCCCGGGAAATTCCGGCAGATCGGCGCGCGGCCCGCTCACCTGCGGAAAGGTCGGCAGATCGTCGGCCGAGAGATCGCGCGGGCCTTTCTCGCCGAGCTGCATCGCGACGAGCAGCTTCGGCACCCGCATCGCCTGATCGAGAAAAACCTGCTCCTGATCCTTGTCGCGATCGCGCCAGATCACGATCGGCTCGAGCGCGATCACGGCCGGTTGGAATTCCATCGCGGCCTGGAGGAAGAGCGCGTACTCGAGCGGCGAAACCGTGCGGCGCAGCGTTTTCTTCGCCGCGGTTTTCTGCGCCGCGCCCGCGCCCGCGCGCAAAACCGGCAGCGCGCTGAAATCCTGCCGCGTGATTTCGATCAGCGTCACGTGGGCGGGCGGGAGCGGCGCGTCCGACTGCGCGAGGAACCAGCCTTCGCAAAGATCGTCGATCTCGCGCAGCTGCGGCTCGCGCAGGAAGAGCGCGCCTAACAATCCCACCACGAGGAAGAGCCACGGCATGGGATGACGCATTTGGCGCAGAAGCTAGGGAGCGGGCGCGCTGAAACAAATTCGTTTTTCGAAACGCCGCGCCAGCCGGCTCGTGCGAGCCGCGGCCTCGACGCGCCAGCGCGGCCGCAATCCTGCCCGAAAATTTTTCGCTTGAGCGCGGCGCGCAAATCGCCGCACCGTCTTCGTCATGACGCCGGAAACTTCAGCCGCGGCCGCGGACGAGCGATTCACCTCGCGCCTCGAAGCCTTCAGCGACCTCGTTTTTGGTTTCAGCCTTTCCCTTGTCGCGACGCGGCTCGACGTGCCCGCCAAAGCCCAGGACATCTTTGCCTCCGCGCGCTGGTTTGCCGTCATCGGGACGTTCGGATTCGTCTGCCGTTTCTGGCTCGAACATTACCGCATCTTTCGTCATCGCTTCGTCGCCTCGATGTTCGACGCCTGCGTTAACTTCGTTTTCCTTTTCGCGATCGCGATTCTCCCTTACGCGGTCCAAACCTTCCTTCGTTTCGGAATGGTTTACGCCTCCTTCGGATTGTATCTCGGCGACTTCGTGCTCATCCTCAGCACCCTTGCGATTTTGCGCCTGCGCGGCTTGCGGCAAAGGCGCGACGATCCCGATCTCGCGGGGCGTTTGCACGATTGGCGCCGCACCGTCCTCCACGCCCTCCTCGCCGCTCTCTTCGCCGCTCTCCTCGTTCTGCTTTACGAACGCGGCAGCACCTCCACGACCTTGCGCGACTTCGACGTTTACCTGATTGGAATTTCCGCCGTCGTGCTCTTCGCGGGCCGCAGGCTGACCCGTCGTTTGCCGCGATTCCTCGTTCGTTAGGCTAAAAAGAGGCGGCCGCGCATTCCTCGCGAAAAGACTTCCCATCCCGACCGTTTTCGGATACGAGCGGTCCATGAACGCTCTAACTCTACCTTGCCACGTCTGTGAAAACGTCGAGTCCACTTCGAGGCCGCGCTCGAAACACAACGCCGCAGCCTTTCTCTGCTGCGGCATCGTCACGCTGCTTTTTAACTTCGCCTCCGCGAGCACAACCCAAATCATCTACAGCTTCGCCGGCGACGAAGATGGCGAATACGCCGACACCGACATCGCGCTCGACAGCGCGGGAAACATCTACGGCACGACCGTGAGCGGCGGCGACTTTGGCGGCGGCACAGTCTGGGAGCTGACGCCAAGCGGCCAGAGCTGGACCCACACCGTGCTCTACGATTTCCACGGCGAAGCCGACGGCGGCGAGCCCTACAAAGGCGTCACGCTTGATCCGCAGGGGAATCTTTACGGCACCGCGGTCACGGGCGGCTCCGGGAGTTGCGAAGGCGGTTGCGGCGTCGCTTACAAAGTGACCAAAACCGGGAGCAAATGGAAAGAAACCGTCATCCACGCCTTCACTGGCGGCGACGACGGCTCCGGCCCCGGCGCCCGGCTCACCTTGGACGGGCAGGGGAACCTCTACGGCATGACCCCGACCGGCGGAGCGAACGGCCTCGGCACCATCTTCCAACTCCATCCCGACGGCGCCGGCCATTACACCCTCAACGTCATCCACACCTTCACCGGCAGTCCCGACGGCGAAACCGCCTCTGCCGGGCGTCTCATCCTGCGCGGCGGCAAACTTTACGGCGTCGCGACCGCGGGCGGGATCAACGGCCAGGGCACCGCCTTCTATCTCACCCCCACGACCGTGGGCGAATGGAATTTCCACCTCATCTACTCGTTCGTGGGCGAGCCGAACGCCGGCTTTCCCTACAGCGCCCTCCACTTCGACACGGCCGGCAACGCCTACGGCACTACTTACTACGCGGGCGCGAACGATCTCGGCTCGGTTTATGAATTAACCCCAACCCAGAGCGGCGAGTGGAGCGAGACCGAACTTTACAGCTTCGCCGGCGGCCACGACGGCTCCGGCCCGATCGGCAACGTCGTCTCCGACCGCGCCGGCAATCTCTTCGGCACGACGAGCGAAGGCGGCCTCGGCGACGGCACCATCTTCAAGCTCAAGCTCCAACCCGGCGGCACCGCCCAGGAGCGGGTCGTTCATCGTTTCGCCGGGCCGCCCGACGGCGCCTATCCGTATAACGGCATGACCGGCGACGGCCACGACCATTTCTACGGCGCCACTGTCCACGGAGGCGCGGCCGACGAAGGCGCGATCTACCAATTCATCCCGTGACGCGCTGATTTCGCCGCGCCCGCCCGCGCCGGCTCAGCTTTCACTCCTCGCGTCCGCTTCGTCCGGCGCGAGGAGATGACCGAAGAGCCAGCCGGCGACGAGAAAGATCATTCCCGCGACGCCACAGAAGGCCGAATGCATGAGCCAGAAGTTTGTCGCCGGCATTTTCTCGAGCAAACCCCCGATCCAGCCCACCAGATTATTCGCCGCGAAAAGGTGCAGATAAAAGATCCCGATAATCGTGGCAGAGAGCGCGGCCGGCGCGACCCGCGCATAGAGCGCGAGCGAGACCGGGAAAACATTCGCGAACCCGATGCTGTTCAGAATATGAAACCCGATCAGCCAGCCGATCGACACCTTCGCGCCGGTATGGGCCGCGATCGCCGCTCCCGCCGCGAGTGAGAGGAAACCGGTCACCGCCGTCAGGCTCCCGATCGCCATCTTCGTGATCTCGGTCGGCTCGGGATATTTTTTCGCCCAGACCCGCCAGAAAACGACCGCGAGAAAAAGAAACGTCACCGACGCGATCGAATCGAGCGTGATGAGCCACGTCGTCGGCATCTTGTGATTAAAAAAGACCAGATTCGCGCTCCGCTCCGCCCATATGAGATAAGCGTTGAAAATCTGCTGGTTCCCGATCACCGCCAGCGTCAAAACCGGCAGGAGCGCGATCAGGGCCACGATCCCCATCTTCTCCCGGTGGGTCAGCGGCGTTTTCGCCTCGTGTTTCTCGACCGCGGGCGAATCCGGCGGCAGCCATTTGCGCCCGCACAGATAAATCGTCAGGCCGATCAGCATCCCGACCCCCGCCGCGCCGAACCCGTAATGCCACCCATACACTTCCCCCAGCGTCCCCGCGATCAGCGGCGCCGCGATCACTCCGCCATTGATGAAGAGGTAATAAATCTGGAACGCATCCGCCCGCCGGTTATCCCCCGTCGCGTAGAGCGCCCCGACCTGGCTCGCCAGATTCCCTTTGAAACACCCGACCCCCAGCAACAGACAAGTCAGCGCAATCAGGAACGTGAAATCGAACGCCATCAAAAAATGCCCCGCCGCCATGAGCAACGCCCCCAGCGTCACCGTTCGCGTCCTTCCAAGAATCCGATCCGCCACCAACCCGCCGCCGATCGGCGTCAGATACACCAGCCCGGTATAAAGCCCAAAAATCGCCGAAGCCAGCGCCTCGACCGAGAGTGGCCCGCGATAAACCCACTCCAGCAAATGCCGAAAGGCCCCAAACCCCGCGACATTCTCGATATGACCCGGATGGAGGAGCCGGTTCACCATGTAAAGCACGAGCAACGCCTGCATCCCGTAATAGGAAAAGCGTTCCCAAGCCTCCGTGAAGGCGAGATACCCGAGCCCGCGCGGATGCCCCAGAAAACTGCGATCCTCGGCGTCATGCATGGGCGCAGACTCTTCCTTCCCGCCGAAGCGCGCAAGCCTTCCTTACATCCCCCAACAAACAAACGAGAAGCCGCCGCGCCGAAGCCGAAGCCTCCCCTAACGAGCGTAACCCCGCTGCCGATGTAGCGTCCGCTGTGTCAGCGGACTTCGCGGGTCCGCGCAACTCCGGGGAGCGCACGCGACTCGCGTGTCCTTCGCGGCGACTCGCCGCGAAGCGGGTGGCGCGGGGAGGGGGCAAGGAATGTCTTCCCGGACGATCGATCGTTCGGCGAGTCGCCGAACGCCGCACGCGAGTCGCGTGCGCTCCCCGGAGAAGAGGCCGCGCCGAAATTGATGCCTCGCCTAACGAGTAAAGCCATGCCTAACGAGTCTAACTCACTCGTCCGGCGGCGCGCCGCGTCTTTGCGACGCGTTGTTGCCATCTCCGTTCCCGTTCGGCTTGGCCGCCTCGGTCCCGCGCGCTCTCGGCTCGAGCGCGACGGGCCCCGCGCCTGCCGCGGCCGGCAATTGCGCCCAAACCGCACCCACTCCCGGCACGGTGAAGAAAATCGACTCACTCGGCACACTTTGCGAACCGCCGTTGACCGCCTGCGCCGTAAACTCGAACGTCCGCCCCGGCTGGAGCCGGTCGGTACGGGCGAGCGGCTCGGTCGAGCGCGCCATCAAATCAAACGGCCCGCCCGGGCCGGCAATCCGGCCGCGGAACCGCCAGCGCTCCACATTCGGCTGTGCGTCGCAGGTCAGGACCGCGCTCCCGGTCGCCTCGCTGAACGCCGCGGCCAGGCCGGTCGGTTTGGCCGGCGTCAGCTTTGTGGCCGGTTCGTTTAACCCAAAAGAGAGCCAGCGCGGGTCGTTCGGCGCCAGTTTTGCGGCCAGATTTTTCACCACCGCGCGCATGACCTGGAGGAGCGCCGCCCGGGCCGCCGCCCGCACTTCCTGCACCGCCTGCAAGCCCTGGATCGCCTCGACCACGTCTTCTTCGGTCAGGACCGCGTAGTTATAAACGGCGGCGCCGTCGAGCGCGGTCACGCCGCTGTTCGCGACCTCGTAGTTCGGATTTTTGACGAGGAAATTGACCATCGCATCGAGCAAACCGAGCCGCGCGTCCTTCGTTTTCGGGATCATCGTGCTCGGACCGGCCCAGCCGACCGGCGCCCAGCTCGCCGACCAGCGATTGCCGAAATTACTCGCAAAAATCGGGCGCGCCGTGGTCAGGAACTCGGCCACCGCCGCCGCGGCCGGCTTGCTGTCCGCGTAAGCCTCCATCTTCGCCACGCGGGCCACGCCGACAGCGGACTCCGCCGCTTGCAAAGCCGCGCAGCAGGTCTCCAGCTCGTCCTCCGTCGTGAGCGTGATCGGCACCGACGCGCCGACCTTTACGATGCCGAAGGCCATCTGCCGCGCGATCCTGATCTTGCCCATGTTGGTGGACGGGAAATCGTTCCGAGCCATGATTAAAAGGTCTCCTCAACACTCATGTTTTCTCTCAAGAGCAAGACGGATGCCGCCGGCCGCGCTTTTTTTCCCCGGCGCGGCGACGCGCGCGCGGGAAAGCGGCCAAACGCGGCCCAGTCGCGGTCCCAACGCGCGCGATCGCCGTCGCGTTGCCGCCGTTCGCCGCCCGCTGTTCGCAGCACGAATCGGCGTGGTGTGTCTCCCGCTCCCCACGTCGGCGAGGGAAATTTTCTCCCGCCAACGGGAGCGGCGACGCCGCCCGCATCCGCCGGGGGAAACATTCACCCGCGAGCCGCCGGGGAAGATGATTTCGCCCGCAACTTCACCCGCCGGCAGATCGAAAGAACGATTCCGGGAACGCGCTCGCACGTAAACAGGCCGGGGGAATCATCCAGGCCTCCAGCCGACGCGTGATCAGATCGACGGGATGATTTCGCCGCCACTTTCCCGCGTAATCAGATCGACGGAATGATTTCGCCGTCAGTTTCCCGCGTAATCAGTTCGAGGGAATCATTTCGCCGCCAGTTTCCCGCGTAATCAGATCAAGAGAATTATTTCTCCCGTCCGTTCACGCGTGATCAGATCGAAAGAAAGATTCCGACCATCAATTCACGCGTAACTCGATCAGGAGAACTTTTCTTGTCATCAATTCACGCGTAGCTCGATCAAGAGAACCTTTCTTGCCATCAATTCACGCGTAACTCGGTCACGAAAACTATTCCTGCGCTCAGCCCACACATGATTGGATCGAAAGAGCGATTCCCGCCCTCAATCCGCGCACCGGAAGGCCGAAAAAATCATCGGGTCGCTCGCCCGACGCTCCGTCGGGACCAAAAAACGCGCGTCGCCCGATAAAATTCCTCCAGCAGGCGAAGTTTTCCCCCGCCGCGAAGCCAATCCCACCCAGGCGAGGCCCCCGCGAACGCGCCCCGCCCCTCCCACGCCGGCCATTGGCCCAATCCCGCCGCCGCCGCGAAAATCTTTCGTCTTGCCCCGCCACCCGCTCCCCGATACACTGCGCAAAATGCTTCCCACCACATCTCCGCTCTCCCCGCTCGCCGCCGCCAGATTGAATGGAAATTATTCCTTCGAATTCTCGTTAGACGCAATGCGCGCTCGCTTAGCTGTTACGTTCGCGATGATCGCGTGCTTGGCTCAGATACACGCACAGGATTTGAACGCGCTTGGGCAGGTTTATGCTACGCAAGCCACTGACGTTGCGCGCCAACTCCTGGTTGCCGAGTTCAGCAAGCATCCTGAGCGAGTTCATCACCTTGCCATCACGTTTACTTTTCAGGTGGACGCTGGCGGCCAACCGCACAGCGTGAAGATTGCCTCCAAGACTCCCGACGCGTGGACCGTGGACACGGCGCGTCGAGTGCTCAGCGCTGCGAAGTTTCCTCCGATTCCGGAAAAGATTATTCAGGCCGGTTCCGACTTGGTCACTCTAACGGGAGACTTTAGTGCTGACGCCCCATGATTAGGGGAGAGGGAAGGGGTCAGAGTGGGGTTGCCCTGATTTGACGGACAGAGAGGGAAGGGTCAAAAGCCTGAGGAACCCACATGAAGACACAGTTAAGTAAACCAGTTCGTGAGCCGGCGCGCTACACGAAGGAATATAAGCAAGGAGCGTTGG
>DASXEB010000020.1:0-24404 GCA_036490335.1 Chthoniobacterales bacterium | reverse complement strand
AATACCATTTCCGTTCCGCATCGGCGGCGCGCAGGAGATCGAGGCGTTGCTCCGGCAAGAGCGGCTTCATCATTCCGGGAGGTTAGCCGTACGCGAACTTTGCCGGCAATAGGATTGAGGCCGAGTCGCGCGCTAGGAAATTTCCGTAAACGAAGTCTTGCGAAGTCGCTTTGGAGAAACGCAAGCGGCCTTTGCCGAGCGATCCATGATGTAGGCTACCATGTCACTGCATCCCACCTGGCCCGAGCTCGCTTTGCGCCTGGTCCTGGCCACGCTGCCAGGCGCGTGGCGGGCGAGGTCGGTCGATCAGGATATGCCAGCCGTCTTGCAGGAAATCGCGAATCTATCTTCGGTCTCGCAGTTGCAGTGGAAGATCTGATCGCGCGGGCGGCGGCGCGTTTTCGGCAAGACCGCTCAGCTTCTGCCGCGCGATAGGTTTTGCAGGAGGATTATCATGGAAAAACAAACATTAGAGAAAGCAAGTGCGGGGCAGCCGCCGGAAAGATTTCCGACGGAAGGCGAACAGCCATCGAGACCGCCGACAACGGAGATCGGAGCGATTACGAAAGGCTCGGACAGCCCCGATCACCTCACGAAGGCAAACCAGAGCATGAGCACCGGCTCGCCGCGCATTCCGGTCTCGCACGATTTTCTCGAGAAACTGGGGGAGATGCACGACGGCGAGAAGCGGCTCACGCACGCGCTCCCGCTTTTGCAGTTGGCGGCGAAATCCGAGGACTTGAAAACGCTCCTCGGCGTTCACCTGAAGGAGACCAGGAGGCACGTGACGAGCCTCGAAGAGCTGGCCCATTCGTCCGGCAAGAAATTGCCCGATAAAACCTGCCAGCCGATCGCCGACTTGATCAGGGAAGGCGAGATCGAGCTGATCAAGAAGATCGTCGATCCGGGCGAGCGCGACGCGGCGATCATCGCCGCCGGCCGGAAAATCGAGCAATTCGAGATCAGCGCCTATACGCCGCTTTGCGCGACCGCGGAGAAGAATGATTGGACGCATGAGAACGCGGTTCTCACTTCCATCTTGAATCAGGAAAAGCTGGCGAACGAACTTCTCGCCGGCGTGGCGGAGGGGAAAGAGCCGCTCAATAAATTGATCGAGAAAGTTTCACTGGCGCACGCGAAATCCGGCGCCAGCTAACCGCCGCGTCCGCCTGGCAAACAATTGCGCGTGTCGGGTTGCGTCTCGCAAAGTGGCTCAGTTCTTGGTTCCGCTTTCCATGCCGCCGCTCATCGCCTCCATCTTTAAGAGCGAAGGGCGGATTCGGAAAAAGATTTCGAAAGAGTAGGGCAGTCCGCTGCCGTAATAGCGCTCCAGGCCGCTCGGAAGATCGTTGACCGTGAATTGCCCGCCGAGGCCGACGTCCACTCCGCGGCCATGCACGAGGTCGTGCACGTAACCGACGGTGTAGCCCGAGACGGGGAAGATCGTGTCCTCGTCCGCCGGGTCCAGGACCAGTTCGTGGCCCGACTTCTCGACCCGTTCCCAGCGCCCGTAAATCGTGTTCCGCTGCCGCTGATAATCGGTCTCGAGCAGGAAAGCCTGGGTCGCGCGCGTGCCCGTGTCGCGATCTTCTCCCCAGACGAGCGAAGTGGACCAATTCGCATCCGCGCCCAGCGGCTGATTGTAAATCGCGGAGGCGGTCGTGCGATGCTGGTTGACGGTCGGGTCGAGCGCCTCCGGGCTGTGCCGGTAGCCGTGCGAGATTTGGAGCGCGAGATTGGGAATGGGATTCCAGGAAAGGCGCTCGCTCCAGGAATCAAAACGCGGGCGATCGAAATCGTAGCGATCTTCGTCCGGGTCGCGCCCGGTGAAGATGCTCCCTTCCAGCTTGACGTTTTTCCATTGCAGGCCCGCGGTCGCGACGCCAAAGGTGACGTGGGTTGAATCCTCCCAGTGATGGCCGAGCGGCGCGTCGGGATCGTCCATCGCACTCAGCCGATGCATGAAGGTCGGCGGCCCGAGCGCCGGCTCGCCCGGGTAGCCGAAATAGAGAACCGCCGCCAGATCGTGCGGCAGTTTCTTCGAGTAGCTGAATGAGAGTTCATCGAAAAGATCGTGCGGGTGCTGCCGATCGTGCAGCGCCACTCCCTGCCACGACTCGCCGGTTTGGAAGAGGAGCGGATAGCCGCGGCCGCCTTCGGTCAGCGGGTCGAGACTCATCATCAGGCGCGCGCCGAGCTGCGAGCCGTCGACGAAAGGATGCGAATACATCCCCATGACCCAATTTGGCATGTCGATTCGATCGTCCCCGCGATCGCTGCCGGCGTTGGTGTAACGGGGGAAAGCAGCGCCGTGGAGCATGAGCATGTCGTCGCCGAGCATGAACATGCGCCCGTAGATCGGCGTGGAATCGGGCACCCACGCGGTACCGGAACTTTCCCGCGCCATCGGGTCGGCGACACTGACCGACGACGGCATCGACATGGCCGGCATTGCCATTCCCGGCATTGCATCCATGCCTGCGGCCGAAGGGGCGTTCTGCGCCAGAAGCGACAAGGCTGAGGCGTTGAGTAACAGGATTGCTCCCGCGAGGAATCTTTCGGTTCGTTTCTTCGCGAATATGATTCGCGAGGGGATCGTGGTTGAATTTTGGTTTTGCATGCGGTTTTCTCTTCTGTTTTGTTGTGTTGAAGCGACGACTACAGACCGCACCTGCGGCTGAATCGTAAGGACAGGACGAAACGTCCGGCGAAACCTGCGCGGCAGGCGCCGTTCGTTAGCTCAACAAGACGGGAGGAGCGTGAGCAGGAACGCTCCGCTGCAAGACGGACTCGGCGAAACTGCAAGCGCCGGGCGGTCCGGTGTCGGACGATGTGGCCAGACTGCGCTCCGCCGATTTCGCATCGTCCGGGACGAAACTAAGAAACGCGACCAGCGCCCCAGCCCAAAGCGGGCGGCTGACTAAACGGGATGGGGCGATGTTCGTGACAACAGGCAAATTCTTGCAACAGCTAAAGTCGCAGGAACCGCCTTTCTTCGCGGGTCGCGCGGGCTCCTGCGTGTGCATCGGACAATCGCCCGGCATCCCGCCCTGCTCCGCCATTGCAACCGGCAGAGGCGCGGGAGAAGCAAGGACACAATGACTTCCCGCCGCCAGCCACACCACGAGCGACGCGATCGCCACGAAAGATCGAAGACCGCGACTCATTGCGCCGGAGGATATCGACGCCGGACGGGCGAATCAAGCCCTCTCTTCGCTTCACGATTTCGACGCGACCAGTTCGAGAGGCAGCGTCGTTTCTTTTGCGAGGAGAGCACATGCCAAAAGGAGATAAATCGAGTTATAGCGGCAAACAGAAACGTCAGGCCGAGGACATCGAGAAAGGCTACGAGAAACGCGGCACTTCCAAGAAGGAAGCCGAGCGCAGAGCGTGGGCCACGGTCAACAAACAGGACAAGGGTGGCAAAAAAAGTGGCTCCGGCCGCGGCAAAAAGAAGGACACTTCCAGCTCGCGCAAAGGTGGCCGAAAAGGCGGCAAAGCGAGCAAAGGCCGGAAGAAAAGCTGAGCCGCTCGTCTGTCTCTGCTCGCGTTGCCGACAGTGAATCGACGGGAGGTTTGTGATCGCCTACGACAGGATCTGCTATTCGCCGTCGAACTCACAGTTCATAAAGCTGAACTCGCCCGTTTTCGGCAAAGGCGGATCGGGAAGGCGCGCCGGCGAAATCTCGCAGAGATACCAGTGCCGCTCATTGCCGGAACAATTTTCCGTCGGGCAACGGACGGCGTAGCCGCGCGGCTCGCCCGGCGTGATCTCGATCTGCCGCCCGGTAAAAACGCGTCCGCAGAGGGCGCAGACCCGTTTGTCGTCAAGCGAATACCATTTCCGTTTCGTGTCGATGGCGCGGAGGATTTCGAGGCGGTCTTCAGGCAGGAATGATTTCATGGCGGATGTATTTGCGGAGTGGCTTTGAAGGCGTGATCGGGAGTTGCGCGACTCCGCCGCCAGACTTTCGATGACGAATCTCGCGGACGCCGGGGCGCTCGCTCGGGGCGGTTTGCCGGGTGTCGGCGGTCCCGTTCAGGCATGGCGAGGGTGGTGGAATAAGTGCAACTGGGCGGCGCGCCGCGCGGTCGGCGTTTCGCGGCTCGCACCGGAAATCCCGCGGAGAAACCAATGCCGGATGGTCGAGGGACAACCGGGTGTGGGACAATGCAGCGAGTAGGCGCCCCGCGCAGCCGGAACGATCTCGACCTGGCGACCGGTGAAGACGCGATCGCAGACGGCGCAGGCCCGCTTGTCATCGAGCGCATGCCATTTTCGTTCCGGGTCCAATCGTCTCAAAATCTCAAGACGTTCCTCGGGCAAAAGCGACCTCGACATAGGGGACGAAATCACCGTCCCCGGGTGCCGCAATCAGGCTTAAGGCGAGTCGTGAATTAAGAAATTTCCTCAAGCTTTCGCTTTCGAAAGACGGAGCGACGCGCGACTTTTGCGGGAAAGGCGGGCTGGTTTACTCTTTGCCTCGATGCGCATCTTTAATCCCAAAGTTCGAACCGGGCAGGGCTCGTTCCGGCTCAATCGCGAGGAATTCAAACGCCGCTGGAAAGAGCATTTCTCCGATCCGGCGTTTTCAGCCGAAGCCGAAAGCATCGATCGCCTCGCCGAGATCGCATGGCTGGCCTACGAGGATCGGCGCAAAAGTCCGCGCACCTGCAAGGCCGGTCCGGAGTTCGCCGATCCCGAGCACGAGCTGGCGGTCGAATGGCTCGAGACGCGCGAGAAAATAATGGCGGCACAGCGTGAGTTCGAGCGCCACGCCGCCGCCTCGCGCATTCTTTTGATTTGCGGCTCGCCGCGCAACGATGAGACCTGCCCGAGCGAGATGTCGAAGACGTTTCGCATCGCGCAGCATGTCCGCGCGATCCTCGGAAAAGACGCGCGTTTCACGATCGACTTCCTCGATCTGAGCGCGCTGATCGCGGAGTTTGGCCGCGTCATTTACCCCTGCAAAGCCTGCGTCTCGACAGCCATGCCGCTCTGCCATTGGCCCTGTTCCTGTTACCCGAATCATTATCTCGGCCAGGTGAGCGATTGGATGAACGAGATTTATCCGCGCTGGGTCGCAGCGCACGGGATCATGATCGTGACGCCGGTGCATTGGTATCAAAGCCCGAGCGTGCTCAAGCTGATGATGGATCGGCTGGTTTGCGCCGATGGCGGCAATCCCGATCCGACGACGACGGACGGCAAGGATCCCGACAAAGCGAAGGCGCTCGAGCTCGACGGCTGGAATTATCCAAAACACCTCAAGGGCCGCGTCTTTTCGCTCATCGTGCACGGCGACACGATCGGCGCCGAGGAAGTGCGGCGCGATCTGCACGATTGGCTGACCGACATGGAGCTGGTGCCCGCCGGCGCGAG
This sequence comes from Chthoniobacterales bacterium, assembly GCA_036490335.1. GTDB lineage: Bacteria > Verrucomicrobiota > Verrucomicrobiia > Chthoniobacterales > UBA10450 > Palsa-1392. The sequence goes on along the minus strand of DASXEB010000020.1, from coordinate 19,021 downwards.
CGCGATGCTCGATCGTTACATCGGCTATTACGAACCGTACGCGACCAGCCACGAAGCGCTCGACGAGGACAAGGCTTTTCTCGACGAAGCGCGCAACGCCGCGCTCACTTTGCTCGCTGCCGTGACCGAGATGCGTGCCGGACGTAAACCTCCCGGGTCCGATCTCGTATCGCCGCGCCCGAAATAATTGACGGTGGCGATTCCACCCGAAGCGCGCCCGAAAATTTTTCGCACAGGAAACGCAATCCGCCCGCGCCAACTGCCGACGCGTTTTTTCCGGCGGCGCCGATCTCGCGGCGCCGCGCGCCAGAGCTAGCCTTGCCGCCGGCAATGGAGTTTGCCTTTCCGCGAAAGGGAAAAACCGCCTGCCCGTTCGAGGCTGATGACTCCTGTGTGCGCGTCGATGCGCGGCAGGAGTTTTTTTATGCTCTCATATCTTTACGTCAGTCTCGGTGGCGCTCTCGGGAGCGCGGCCCGCTTCTGGATCTCGGGTTTGATCGCGGAACGTTATGGCGAGACTTTTCCGCTCGGCACTTTGCTCGTGAATGTGAGCGGTTCGTTTGTCATCGGGATTTTCGCCGCGCTCCCCGGAGCCAGGCGCGCAAATCAGGCGTCGAGGATGAGGTCGCTTTTCGGGACGCCGATGCAGGTTAGGCGCGTCCCGGGCTCGGCCTGGTAGTCTGATTTTTCGAGGTAATCCACTTCGCCGGCAAGGACCGCGACCTGGCAGGTGCCGCAACTGCCGGCGCGACAGCCGCTCGGGATGCTGATCCCGTTGGCCTCGGCCAAATCGAGAATGCTGGTCTGGTCGCCGCACCAAGGGAGGGCTTTGCCGCTCTTTTTAAATTGCACGTTGTAACCGGTGGCGACGCGCGCGTCGGGCGAGACGACGGCGGCGACTTTCTTCACGCTCGAGGGGCCGAAGGTCTCGTAGTGGATGTGCTTTTCCGGGACCCCCCATTCCTTCAGGCCCTCGGTCACGTCCTGCATCATCGGACCAGGGCCGCAGAGGTAGTAATCGAAGTTGCTCGAGGGCAAAACTTTTTTGAAAAGCTCAACCGAAATGCGGCCTTCGTGCTGGTAATCGCGGCCGATCTCGTAATCGGGGTCGGGCTTACTCGCGCAGATTTGCAGATGCACGTTGGGGTGCTCGCGCGCGATCGCTTCGAGGTGCTCTTTCATGATGTGCTCGGAGCGATTGCGGATGCCGTGGAAGAACCAGATGTCGCGGCGCGAACTCTGGGCGACGAGCGTGTTGAGCATCGCCAGGACTGGCGTGAGTCCGATGCCGCTGCCGATGAGAACGACGCCGCTGGTGCCTAACGGGTCGAGAAAAAACTGTCCGGAGGGCGCTTTGACATCGAGGATATCGCCTTCATTTACCTGCTCGCAAAAGAAGCTGGAAGCGAGGCCCGGCGGGTGATCCTTGTCGCGCGGCGGGATGCGCTTGATCGTGACGCGATAGGTATCGGGCCGCGGGCCGTCGGAAAGGCTGTAGCAACGAACGACCGGCTTGGTTTGGCCGGGAATGTCGAGGTTAAAGGTGAGATATTGTCCGGGCAGGAAAGTGGGGAGCGCTTTCTTGTCGTGCGGGGTGAGATGGAAGGAACAAATGTCGTCGCACTCCATCACTTTGCGGGCGACGAGAAACTTTCGCCAGCCGTTCCAGGGCAAACTGCTCGCGGCTTTTTGCCGGCGCACGTCGCGCAGGATTTCCAGCTCGGTCTCGAGCAGTTGGAGCGACAAATCGGCCTGCCGGTTTTGTCCCGAGAGCCGGCGCAGATTTGCCGCGCTCACGAGCCCGATCTGAATCAAACCGCCGACGACCAGAATTCCGCCAAGCGCTTCGAGAATCATGCCGGCCTAACGAAAAGGAACATTAGAACTTTGTCAGAAGTTCCGAGCGAAAACCATAGGCCGTGCCGCGACCTTCGGGCGCGCCGACGAAACTGTCGAAGATGAGCACGAGATGCTGATTCAGCTTCATCTGATAACGGACCGCGGTCGCGATCTCGTTAGGCTGGGTTTCGCCAAAAAAATCCGGGTCCGCGGTTTTGAGCCGGCCGCCGAGTTCGAACGTCAACTGCCGATCGGGCGACCCGACAAAAACCTGGTAGCCGAGCGCGAGGCCGACGGCGTCGTTGGCGCGATTGCCTAACGGCGCGCCGTAAGCGCCGATTCCCTGGGCGGCGAAAAGAATGCCGGTTTCGCCAAGCGGTCCGCCGCGATCTTCGCCGCGCGCTGCGGAGGAGTAATTGTGGATGCCATAAAACGCGTCGAGGTAGGCGACATTTTTGCTTTCCGGCACCGTGATCGAGAACTGCTGGAAAAGTAGCACACCGGTGCTGACCGCGGGCGTCTCATGATCGAGCGCCAGGGAAGCATTCACGCGCGTGGTCGAATCGAAAAGGCCGATGCGCCGCGTGTCGCCGACGCCGAGATAAACGCCGTCGCCGCCCGAACGATCGTCCGCCGCCACGTAAGCGAAATCGAGATCGATGGTGTCCTCGGCGTAATCGGCGGTGTTGAAAAGCCCGAAAAGTTTGGCGTGGCTGTCGGGAATGTTGTCGTTGCGATTGACCTCGTTCCAGGCAAAGACGCCGGTCGTGCGCAGAGAAGAAGCGCCGAGAAAGAACTCCGAGGTTTTCGTGATCCCGATGGCATCGACCTCGTCTTCGTCGATCATGATGCCGTCTTCGAAATTGAGCGGTTGCCGGCCGATCGCGAAGTAGTAATCGAGACTTTTGGTGTCGTTAGGATCGAGGTTCGGAAAAATCTCGCCGAAATCGCCCTGGAAAAAAAGCGTCGTGATGTAGGCGTTTCCATCGTTCTTGAATTTGTGCTTCGGATCGAACTCGTAGCCGCTGAATGATGTCCCGTTGCGATCGAACGGACGAAAGCCGATCAGAATTCGTTCCGTCGGCGTGAGGTAAAGATTGCCGTAAAGATCGAGCCGGTTCACAAACTCGGTGATCTGGCCGGTGCCGTCGTCGAAGGTCTGGAGCGCGGTCCGTTCGGTCCCGAAAACAATGAAGACCGGCTGCCAGACCGCGCCGGTCGGGATGGTGATGCCGGGCGCGATCGGGCCGGAACCGAGAAATGGGTTTTGCCCGATCTCGATGATCGGCGCCGGCCGGTCGGGAAATCCGGCGAGCTTAAGCGGCGCCGGCTTATCGCTCAATGCGCTCGTGTGCGGCGGCGTCGCGCTGCCGTAGCGAAGGATGTTAAAAAGTTGGGCGGGCAGCGGCGGCGCAGGGTTCGCGGCCGTCGGGGGCTTCGAGACGGTGGTGGAGTCGCCCGCGGTCGGATTGCTCGCGGTCGTGGTAATCGCGGCCGGCGTGGTCGAGCCGGGAGCATTGCGCGGAACATTATCCAGACTCGTTCCGCAGTTGCTGCAGAAGTGAGCGCTTGCCGGCATAACCTCGCCGCATTTTGGACAGGTGACGGTTTCGCCGGCCATCGCGGAATCGGCGACGGCGCGCGGCATGAATTGCGTGCAGCAAAAAACCAGCAGCAAGAGTGTCGTTAGGCGCGGGCGCATCGTGCGGCGTCAGTTCGTCGAAATATTCACAGCCTCCGCCACCTTTTCGTTAGGCGGAAGAGTCTTGCCCTCGCGCATGGCGCGCAAGGCCGCCTCGGATTCGGGCAGAAACGGCTTCGTCGGCGGTGCCATGATCTCGCGCTCGGTCGGCCGCAAGCTGAGCACAGCCGGATGCGGCGGGAGGATGACGGTGCGATTCCAAATTGTCTGCGAACGCTCGACCACGCGATCGGCGACCGATTTTGGCGACATGAAATAATCGAAGCCGACTTCGGAAATGTCGCCGAGCAAATTCACCGGCACCATCTGGGCGATGAATTTCACATTCACGCGGTACGGCGGCGCGTTCGTTAGGCGCGAGCGCTCGACGAAATAGGGCGCCCAACGAGATCCGTTAGGCGGAAGCACAATGCTTTGTTTGCGCGCGCCGTTCGGCCGGGCGAGGAGCGCGTCGGCGTTCGTCGCCGGCCGCACGTAGGGCAGCGGATCGATGCTTTTGTTCGTCGGCAGAACTTGCACCCGCTCGCCGCCGCGGATCAGCTGCACGAGAAATTTCGATTGCAGGCTGAAGAGATATTTGTCGAGCGGCACTTTCAGGTCGTGGACGTAGGAGGACTCGATGTCGCGCACGTCGCCGTTCGGATCGCGATCGCCGGAAATGAAAATCAACCTGCCATACCGATCGCGCACCGTGACCTGGAGAAAATCCGCGCGCTCGGCATCGAAGCCGGTCGGCGTGCCGTGGCCGTCGGTGCCGTTGACGACCTGGACTTTGAATCGAATGCCGCCGTCATCGTTTTCCTCGACGACGAAATCGTGCAGTTGAAATCCGCGGCGCAGAATTTGGTAACGCTGCAGATTCGCCTCCTCGAGTTTGGAAAATTGATCGTCGAGAATCGCGCGCGCGTCGTAACGATCGTCGATCGATTGCCAGCGCGCCGGGAATTTGTAATCAGTCGGCGCCTTCTTCTCAAATGCGTCCGTGCCCCAGCCGGCGTGATAATCAAATTGCAGCCATTCGCGCATCGTCGCGGTCTGCTGCGCCTTCACGTTAAAGGGAAAAAGTCCCGGATGGATGACCGAATAATCGGGCCCGGCAAAACGATGATCGGTCAGCTTGCGCGGCGGCGTCGGTTGATCGCCGACCATCGCGGCCGGACCAAAAGCGTAGCCCGATTTCACACCGGGGATTTTGCCCATGTGACAATCCTGGCAGGTCTTGTTCTCCTTGTTCGCGGGCGAATTTTTGAATTGCGAAAACGCTTCTTCGAGCCGGAAGCCGTTGAGCAAATTGACGTCGTGGCAGGTGCCGCAGAAGCCGGATTTTTCCAGCGGATCGAACTTGATCACGTTCGTATGAATGGCGCGGCCGATGTCGCCGCGCTTGGTCACGACTTGAAATTTGTCCGGCTGCGCGAGGACTTCTTTGAGGATTTTGTTCCCGCGCGGGCCATAGACCGGATCGAAAATGTCGCCTTCCGCGATCGCGGTGCGCCCGCTCACTTTGCCGTAATTTTTTTTCACCCGATGACAAACGATGCAGGTGATGCCTTCGCGCGAAGTCGGGTTGCGATCGAGATTGCTCGCGAAGATCGGCTCCTTCAATTGCATCCCGACCTGGGTGTGACAGCGAATGCAAAAGTCGCCGTTCGTGCCCGAGGTCCGCTTGTCGATCGTCGCCTGCATGGTGTTAAAAACCGGGCTGATCTGCGCGTAAGCGTGCTGCGAAACCGACCATTGCCGGAACTGCGTCGGATGGCAGGTGGCGCAAGTCGAGGCGGACGGGAATTTATTTTCCACGAGCATCTGCGCGTGCGCGGTGGCGGCGTTCAGCGTGCTCGGGGCGGCCGGGGCTTTCGTCGACGGCGGCAAGGCGCCGGGCAACAAAAGTTGGTCCGGCATCGGTTCGTTAGGCGCGGGCGTGCCGGCGGGAAGCAACAGATCGTCGCCGGAAGAACCGGGACTCGCTCCCGGCTTCGCAGCGGGAGTTGAAGGCGCGAGCAAATCGTCATTCGAAGACGCGGCGGCCGCGGGTGCGGGAGTGCTGGGCGCGAGCAGGTCATCGTTAGGCGCTGCGCTCGGGCTGGCCGTGATCGTGGGAGTCGGCGATGCGGATACCGACGGCGTCGTGCTTTGGCCATGCACGCGCGCGACGGCGAGCAGAGCGGCGCCGAGAAAAATCAGCCTAACGACTTGGTGAATTCGCCGCCGCATTCGAAGCGCAGACTGTTTTTTTCTCCCGAATGCGTCAACTTCAAAAATCGCACTGACGCGCAAAAAATGCTTGCTGCGCCGGAACGCGTCCGATAAAAAAATTTCGCGCACGATGCGTGCTGTAATAGAAGGAAGGAATTTTGCCATGATTAAAATGCGCCAATCTTTTGCCGGTCTCGCGTTGATCGTCGGACTCGGAACCCCGCTCGCTTTTTCCGCGCAAGTGCACGCGCTCGATCCGGCCAAAGTGGTCGGCGCGCAAAAATGCGGCGAGTGCCACAAATACGAAGCGGAGGCGTGGAAGCTCACGCCGCACTTCGCGACTTTCGACAGCATGCATCGCAGTCCTGCCGGCCAAAAAATCGCCGCCGCGCTCGGGGTGAAGCGGATTAAATCGGAAAGCCTTTGCCTGACGTGTCACTACACCGTGCAGGATAAAGGCGGCGCCGCGGAACCGATCTCGGGGGTTTCCTGCGAGTCATGTCACGGCGCGGCCAAGGATTGGCTGAACATTCACAACGACAAAAAACTTTCGCGCGACGAGCGCCGGACGAAATCGGCCGCCGCCGGCATGATTCGGCCGGAAGACATGTACGCGGTCGCGGCTAACTGTTATCAATGCCATCTCGTGCCTAACGAGAAGCTGGTGAACACCGGCGGCCACGCCGCGGGCAGCGCCGGCTTCGAGCTTGTCAGTTGGTCGCAGGGAATGGTTAGGCACAATTTCCTCACACCCGACGGCGCCGAAGGCAAAGTGAACAAGGAAGACGATCAGAATCGCAAACGGATGATGTTCGCGACCGGCGCGATTCTCGATCTCGAATACAGCCTGCGCGGCGTGGCGAGCGCGACCGAAAAAGCGACCTACGGCATCACGATGGCGCAACGCGCGAACGCCCTTCGCAAGAAATTAGCCGATATCCAGGCGGCCGCGCCGACCGATGAGATGGCGCAGATCGTGACGATCGCGAACGCCGCCGCTTTGAAATTAAACAACAAGGCGCCGCTCGAAGATGCCGCCGATAAAGTTGCCGCGCTCGGGCAAAAATTTTCCTCGACCGAAACCGGCGACAAGCTCGCCGGTCTCGACTCGATGATTCCGAAACCGGACCAGTATCGCGGGAAAGTTTACCAACCCTAACGCCTAACGACTGCATGACCGTCGCCTGATGCGCCGCGCGCCGCCATCGTCGTTTTCGCCATGGACGAACCGCTGACGCGCATCTCGCGGCCGCAACGCTGGGACGTTCCCTTCGGCGCCTCGATGACGGAGGCCGAGGTCGATCGGCTCCTCACTTTCGCGCCGCTTTCCAGTTTCGACGCCGCCCGTTTTCCGCCGACCATTCCGCTCCGCGGAATTTTGCGCAACGACACGCGCATCCGGCGTTTTGAGCGCGGCGACATCATCGTTAGGGAAGGCGATTACGGGAACTCCGCTTTTTTTATCCTGAGCGGAAACGTGCGCGTCCTGCTCGACTCGCTGCCGTCGCAACAACTCGGCCGCCGGCCGCCGCAGAAAAAAAGTTTTCTCGCCTCGCTCGCGCAACTTTGGTCGCAGCCGGTTTATCCCGAAGTGCGCGATTATTCCGGCGGCAAAACCATGAGCAGCATCGACGCCGCTCGCGTTCGCGCGCGCGACGCGACCGGCGAAGGCGTGCGCATTTTCCTTCAGGATGTGCCGGGCGTTCTGGAAAAAAATCGCACGCTCCAGCTCGGGCCGGGCGAACTTTTCGGCGAGATCGCATCGCTCGCGCGCACGCCGCGGACCGCGACCGTGATCGCGGAAGATTCGGCGGAGTTGCTCGAATTGCGCTGGCAGGGTTTGCGCGACATCCGCAAATACGCGCCGGAATGGAAGCAGCAAATCGATCGTCTTTATCGCGAGCGCAGTCTCGCGGCGCACCTGCGCGAAACGCCGCTCTTGAAAAATCTGAGCGACGAAGATCTGCGCAACGTCGCCGAGCACACGCAGTTTGAGAGCTTCGGCGATTTCGAATGGAACGCCTCCTATCGCACGATCCGCGAAGCTTCCGCGCAGGAGCGTCTCGCGAAGGAGCCCGTGATCGCGCGCGAGGGCGATTACCCGAACGGATTGATTCTCATTCGCAGCGGATTCGCGCGGCTGAGTCGCAAATATAATCACGGCGAACGCACGATCAGTTATCTTGGCAAAGGCGACGTTTTCGGTCTTTCGGCGCTGCTTTGCGGCGCGCAATTCGACGAGCGCACCGGGCTTCAATTTTCTCTGCGCGCGATTGGTTACGTCGACATCCTTTTTATTCCGACGCCGATCTTCGAGCAATTCATCGCGCCTCGTTTCAGCGAGGCGGACGTGATCGAGTTGCGCGCACAAGTGGAGCACGACAGCGAAATCAATCTCGGCCGCGATGCCGAAGCGACCTTCGGCCCGGAGATGATCGAGTTCCTTGTCGAACAACGTTACGTCAATGGCACCGCGACGATGTTGATCGATCTCGATCGCTGCACGCGCTGCGACGATTGCGTGCGCGCCTGCGCCGCGAGCCACGACAACAATCCGCGCTTTCTCCGCCACGGCCGCGTGCAAAACGGCATCATGGTGGCGAACGCCTGCATGCATTGCGTCGATCCGGTTTGCATGATCGGCTGCCCGACCGGTGCGATTCATCGCGAGTCGCTCGAAGGCCAGGTCGTGATCAACGATCTCACCTGCGTCGGCTGCGCGACCTGCGCGAACAGTTGCCCGTACGATAACATTCAGATGGTTGAAATCCGCGACGGTGGCGGCCGTTTCATCCTCGATGATGTGATGCAGACGCCGATCCTGAAAGCGACGAAGTGCGATCTCTGCGTCGATCAGCTCGGCGGTCCGGCCTGCGTGCGCGCCTGCCCGCACGACGCGCTCACGCGCGCCGACATGCGCGAGGTCGATCAACTCGCGAGGTGGCTCGACCGGTGAGTCCTTTTCTCGTTAGGCGAATTTGTTTCTCCGCCGGCTGCCTCGCGCTTTGCGCGGCAACCTTTTTTCTCTGGCGCGTCTGGCGGGCGGCGCTGCGGCCGGATGCGATTTATACCGGGCTGTTGCTTCTCTTTTTGATTTTTGCGCTGACTCTTTTCAACGCGCGCAAGAAGCTGCCGTTTCTGCCCCTCGTTAGGGCATCGACCTGGCTGCAAATTCACATTTACGCCGGCTGGTTCTGCCTTTTCGTTTTTCTTTTGCACATCGGCTTTCGCCTGCCGAACGGGCCGTTCGAAATGACTCTCGCGCTCGTTTTTTGTATCGTGATTCTGAGCGGATTCTTCGGCCTTTTCATCAGCCGCGATCTACCGCCGCGTCTCGCGCGCTCTGGTGAGCCGCTCCTTTACGAACGCATCCCGGCGTTTCGTCTCCGCATCCAGCGCGAGGTCGAGGAACTCGTTAGGCAAGCGGAACGCGACACCGGTTCGTCAACGTTAGGCAACTTTTATGTGCAATATCTACGCGCCTTTTTTGTTCATCGCCCGCGCGCCTTTTCCGCGCTGCGCCGGAGCGGCCGCAAGTGGCACGCCGTCCTCGCCGAGACAAGCGCGCTCGACCGCTATTTGAACGAGCGCGAAAAGGCGATCGCGGCCGAGCTGCGCGATTGGATCGAGACAAAACACAATCTCGATTTTCAATACGCTTCGCAGCGCCTGCTCAAGTTCTGGCTCTTCGTCCACATTCCTTTTACTTACAGTTTGATTTTGCTCGGCGTCGTCCACGGAGTCGTCGCCACGCTTTACGCCGGGAGGTGGTGAAATGCAGCGACCACTCGATCCGTTGCGCTTCAAGGAAAGCCGCTACGAGCGGCCTAACCAAAAGTGGATTTGCGGTCACGCCGCCGACGGCCACGCCTGCCCGCTCGGGCCGGATGAGCGCGGACAATGCCGCCACACCGGCGAATGTTTTCCGGCGAAAAAAGGCGACCGCTGGCTCTGCATGCGGAGCGACGCCGCCGGCGGCAAATGCGCCGAAGGCCCGCTGCCCGACGGCACCTGCGCGCATCTCATTCCGCCCTGCCAGCCGTTGCCTTCGGTGCGGCGTGCGCGCGGGAGTCTCGTCTGGTTGCTCGTTTGCCTAACGATCGGCGGTTTGTTGATTTCGTTAGGCGCGCCCAGCCTTCGCCGACGTTGGACCGATCCCGGCGCGCTCACCAGTTTCCACGCCACCTCCGCGTCGAAATGCAGCGATTGCCATTCTCTCGAAACTGGCGCCGGCTTATCACTCGCGCGCTTCACTTCGCTCAACCAGGATCGTCTCGCGGACAGCCAGCGTTGTTTGAAATGCCACGCGCTTGGCGATCATCCGCTCGAGCCGCACAGCGTCACGCCGACGCGCCTCATCGCCTTGCAGGAAAAGCTGTCGTCCTTGCCTAACGAGTCTAAGACTCGATCGCCCTTGCTCCGCGTGAGTCATCGCCTCAATCCGGTCCGCGCCGACACCGGCCAGCTCGCCTGCGCGACCTGTCACGAGGAACATCACGGCCGCAAGTTCGACCTCACGCGGCTCTCCGACGCGCAATGTCAGAGCTGCCATTCACTCCAGTTCGCGAGTTTCGAAAACGGCCATCCCGACTTCGGCCGCTATCCTTATCGCGAGCGCACGCCGATTTTTTTCGATCACGCGAGCCATCTGCAACAGCACTTCGCCGACATGAAAGAAAAAGCGCCGCGCACCTGCCAGGATTGCCACGTGCCGGACGCGGCCGGGCGTTTCATGAAGGTGAAAAATTTTGCGCAGACGTGCGCCGCCTGTCACGAGCCGCAAATCGAAGGCGAAGGCATGACGACGAAAGGCGTGGCCTTTTTCACCTTGCCCGGAATCGACGCCGCGACGCTTGCCGACAAGGGCATCAGCATCGGCGAGTGGCCGAAATTTGCCGACGGAAAGATCACGCCGTTCACCGAATTGCTGCTTCGCCGCGATCCGCAAATGCGCGCGGCGCTCGACCAGTTGCGCGGCGTCGATCTGCTCGACCTAACGAAAGCAACACCCGCGCAGATCGCCGCCGCGGAGCAATTCGCGTGGGGCGTGAAGCGGCTGCTTTTCCATCTCGTGGTCGATGGGCAATCGTATTTGCGCACGCAACTGCAGAGCGAAATCGCGCCGGCCGGGCTCGAAATTCCGCGCGCCGCCTTCCTCGCGGCGCAACGCGAGTGGATGCCGCATCTGCTCGACGAAGTGACGAATTACGAGCAAGGAATCAAACCGCCGCTGCCTGCAAAGGCAAAACCGACTCCAACTCCGCCTAACGAAAGGCCGGCGAGCGGCGGCGACCAATCATTGTTAGGCGGCGACGATCTAACGGCGAGCCCCTCGCCGACTCCGGCTACGGCAAAAAGCGACTCGTTAGGCGCACAAAACGACGACCTAACGAGTGGCGGCGACCTGCTTTCCTCCGGCTCCGCAGCGACGCCCGCCCCTGCGGCCACGCCCGCGACAACCGTGGAAGCAAAGCCCGCCGAAGAATGGGTCGCAGCCGGCGGTTGGTATCGGCCGAAGGACAGTTTTACACTTTATTATCGCCCGGTGGGTCACGCCGATCCCTTCCTAGTCGCTTGGCTCACGACCGCGGGAAAATTCGCGAGTCATTCCGCACCCGCGGAAGCGCGCACGGTTTTCCGCGCCATCGCCGATCCGCAGTCGGCCGGCGTCTGCATGAAATGCCACACCGTCGATGTCCGCGACGACACCATTCGCGTGCAATGGTTGCCTAACGAGTCGTTGCCGCACCAAAAAGGCTTCACCACTTTTCGCCACGCCACTCATCTCAGCCTCTTCGGCAACACCGCCTGCCAAACCTGTCATGCGCTCAATCCGAAAGCCGATTACGCGAAGTATTTTTCGAGCGAAGCCGCGTCGTTGGCCGAGCGCGCGCCGGATCATTTCCAAAGCAACTTCGCGCCGCTTTCGAAGACGCTCTGCGTGCAGTGTCATCAGCCGAAAATCGCGGGCGATTCCTGCCTTCTCTGCCATCGCTACCACGCCGGTGCGACCGACAAAATCGCCGACGCGAAACCGAAAAGGCCGTTGCTTGGCGCGCGCTAACTCGTCAGGAATCGCGGCGCGGATGATTCCGCTTCCCTTGACATCTCGGCGCGCGTGGCCGGTACTTCGCATCTGCCACTTGAAGCCGCGTCTCCGCTTTCCATCTGCAATCGTCAGGCCGATTTGGCCATTCGTTAGGCTGGTTTTGCTTCCGGGCGTGTTTCTTTTCTTGTCCGGATGCGGGCGAAGCGACGACGACAAAATCACGGTCTATCGCATTCCCAAGGAAACATCGCCCGCCATGGCGGCGCAGCCGGCGGCCGACGGCGCGGCCACGGCGCCGGCGGTGCATTGGGTCGCGCCGAGCGGCTGGGAAGAACAGCCGGCGAGCGGTTTTCGCAAAGGCAGTTTTCTCGTCAAAGGCGCGGACGGCAAAACGGCCGATGTCTCGGCGATTTCCTTTCCCGAGCAGGCGGGCGGCCTGCTCGCGAACGTCAATCGCTGGCGTAACCAGTTGAAGCTCGGGCCGATTTCCAACGAAGCCGACGCCGGAACCCCGATGTCGGTCGCGGGTCGCGACATGTTTTTTGTCGACCTCGTGAGCGCGCAACCGATCACGCCTGACGGCGCGAAGTCGCGCATCCTCGGCGGCATTCTTGCGCTGCCGGGCGAGACCTGGTTTTTCAAAATGATCGGGCCGGATCAACTGGTCGAGTCGCAGCGTGACGCCTTTCGTCAATTTCTGCAAAGCGTCAGCCTAACGAACGCGCCCGCCGCCTCGATGCCGGTCGCGACCAACACCGGCGCGAGCACGAACGCGCCTACGCCGCCGCCTATCGCGCCCGCGCAAGCCGCGGCGCCTTTGCAATACACGCTCCCGCCGAACTGGCAGGAAAAACCGCTCACGCCCATGCGGCTGGCCAGTTTCAAAACGACCGCGCCTAACGAAAAGGAAACCGACGTTTCCGTCGTTGCGCTGCCCGGCGAGGCGGGCGGCGATCTCGCGAACGTCAATCGCTGGCGCGGTCAGGTGAACCTTTCCCCGATCGATGAAGCGACGCTCGCGCAGTCGGTCGAGCACGTGAACGCGAACGGCCACGATTTTCTCCTCGTCGATGTCGCGAGCGCCGGGCCGATCGGCGACAAGAAGGAAAAAGAGCGCATCCTGGCCGCGATTCTGGACGAGAACGATCGCTCCTGGTTCATCAAGATGATCGGCGAAGACGCCGCGGTCGAGTCGCAGAAAAGCGCCTTCACCGATTTTCTGCGCAGCGTGAAAATTCCCTGACCAATGTCCGCGAGCACGACCTTGCCTAACGAACTCTTGCGGCCGCTGAAAATTTTCGCGTCGCTCCGGCTGACGGTGGTTTGTCTCGCGCTCGGGATGCTGCTGATTTTTCTCGGCACGCTCGCGCAGGTGCACCTCGGCATTCACGCGGTCCAGGCGCGTTATTTTCAAAGCCTCTTCGTTTTTTGGTCGCCGCGCGGCGCGAATTGGAAGATTCCGATTCTGCCCGGCGGCTATTTGTTAGGCACGGTCCTGCTCGTCAACCTGGTCGCGGCGCACGCCACCCGCTTCGAGATTTCGCGGCGCAAGATTGGCATCTTTCTGCTCCATCTCGGCGTCATTCTTTTGTTGATCGGGCAGTTGCTCACTGGCCTTTTCGCGCGTGAAACCCAGATGCGGCTCGATACCGGCGAGACGCTCGCCTACTCGGAAGCGCCGCGCGAAGTCGAGCTCGCGGTGATCGATGTGACCGATCCGAATTTCGATCAGGTCGTGGCCATTCCCGAGGGCGTGCTCGCGCGCGGCGGCACGATTCAAAATCCGACCCTGCCGTTTATGATCAATATCCGGCGCTTTCTCCCGAACTCGCGCCTAACGATGCGCGCGCAGGAGCCGAGCGCGCCGGCGTCGATCGCCACGGCCGGCTTCGGTCCAAACGTCGTCGCGCAGCAAATCCCGCGCACGGTCAAGGATGACGAGCGCGATTTGAGCGCGGCCTTTGTCGAAATCGACGGCGTCCAGGGTTCGTTAGGCACGTGGCTCGTCTCGAACGCAATCGCCGATCCGCAATCGTTCACAATCGATGGTCGCACCTTCGAGCTGGTCATGCGGCAGCGTCGTTTCTACAAGCAATTCGCGCTCACTCTGATTCATTTTGCGCACGATCGTTATGCCGGCACCGACATTCCGAAGAACTTTTCCAGTCGCGTCCGCCTCGTCGATCTCGAGCGGGGCGAGAATCGCAACGTGCTCATCTCGATGAACGATCCGCTGCGTTATCGCGGGTTCACTTTTTATCAGGCCGGCTTCGACAACGACGACAAAACGACCATTCTGCAAGTGGTGAAAAATCCCGCGATGCTGCTGCCCTACATCGCCTGCGGACTCGTCGGGCTCGGTCTGCTCACGCAATTTTCGATGCACCTTTTTGGATTCGTCAGGCAAAGGCGCCGATGAAAAAATCGCGTCCCTGGATTGTCTGGCTGATCATTGCCCTAACGATCGGCTACGTCGTCTCACCGCTCTTTCAACGCGACCGTCGCAACGGTTTTGCGATGGAGAAATTCGGGCGCCTGCCGGTGCTGTTGAACGGCCGGATCAAGCCAATCGACACGGTCGCGCGCAATTCGCTCCTCATCATTCACGGCACGCAGACGCTCGCGCTCGAACAGGGCGAGATGTCGGCGATCGATTGGCTGGCCGAGGTGATGATGAAAGCGGATGAAGCCGATCGGCGAAAAATTTTCATCATCTGGAATCCGGAAACGCTGACCATGCTCGGGCTGACGGCGAAACCGGGCGAGTCGTTTTCGTTTCTCGAGCTCTCCGCGCACCTGCCGGAGATCGAGCAGCAGGCTGAGCTCGCGCAAAAAGTGGACGCGCAGCTGCGCTCGCCGTTTCAGCGCGACATCATCAAGTTATTCGAGCGGCTGACCCTTTATCATCGCCTCGAGAACAGCGTCGAAGTCGCGGGCACGGACGATTTCAAGACGCAGATCGACGACCTCGTGCAGAACATCCATCCGTCGCCGGTGCCGATGAACAGCGGGATCACGGCGGAGGCTTTGCAAAGTTTCGGCTTCCTCGCCGAGACGGGATATTTTTATCCGATCCCGCCGGTCGCGCCTAACGACGACCCGCTGCAATGGCGCAAGATGGGCGAGAGCCTTTTGCAATTCATCACCGCGGGTCATTTCCATCCCGCGGTCCGCGCCTGGGCGACGATGGCGAGCGCGTTCGCGGCCAACAATCCGGCAACGTTCAACCAGGCGGTCAGCAATTATTCGGCGCAATTGCAACGCGACCTGCCGCGACGCGTTTGGAAAGCGAAAATCGAAACGGTCTTCAATCAGCTCGAGCCCTTTTACAGCGCGATGGTGCTTTACGTTTTGATTTTCGTCCTCGCCTGCGCGTCGTGGTTGATCTGGCCGGAGTCGTTAGGCCGTTACGCTTTCGTTTTGCTCGTCGTCACCTTTGTTTTGCACTCGTTAGGCTTGATCACGCGCATGTATCTGGAAGGCCGGCCGCCGGTGACGAATCTTTATTCCTCGGCCGTCTTCATCGGCTGGGCCGCGGTCTTGCTGGGCATTTTTCTCGAGAAATTTTTCCGTAACGGCATCGGGAGCGCGACCGCGGCCATGATCGGATTCATCACCCTGCTCATCGCGCATCATCTTTCGATGGACGGCGACACGATGGAAATGATGCGCGCCGTTCTCGACACGAATGGCTGGCTGGCCACGCACGTCGTCTGCGTCACGCTCGGTTACGCCTCGACTTTTCTCGCCGGATTTCTCGCGCTGACTTACATCGTGCGGGGCGCGTTCACGCCGTCGCTCGATCGCGCGACCGCGAGCTCGCTCGCGCGGATGGTTTACGGGATCGTTTGTTTCGCGACGCTCTTCAGTTTTGTCGGCACGATTCTTGGCGGGATTTGGGCGGATCAATCGTGGGGGCGATTCTGGGGTTGGGATCCAAAGGAAAACGGCGCCGCCCTCATCGTCCTCTGGAACGCGATCATCCTCCACGCCCGCTGGGGCGGACTCGTTAGGCAACGCGGCCTCATGGTCATGGCCGTTTTTGGAAACATCGTCACGAGCTGGTCGTGGTTCGGCGTCAACATGCTCGGGATCGGGCTTCACTCCTACGGTTTCATGGAAAGCGCGTTTCCGTGGCTCATCGGTTTTTGCGCGAGCCAGCTTGCCTTCATGTGCATCGGCGTGCTCCCGCCGCACCTTTGGCGCAGCCAATTCGCCCCGGCGAAAACGCCGCGCGTCCGCGCCCTGGCCGATCTTTCCGCCTGACCGCGGAGACTCGTTAGGCAAGAAAAGCCGGCCGCCGGGCCGCAGTCCTATTTTGCCGGCGGCGAATCGGCCCCCGCCTCCGCCTTCGCGCCCGGCTCGACCTCCGGCGACTCGGGATCGGGCAGCTCGCCGGGACGCGTCAGATAAACAATGCCCCACTCGCGGGCGCTGCGCGTGGGTATTGGGCAAAGTCGTCGGCCGATTCCTGGCGTGACGCCTTTCTCGCGTAACAACGCCAGTTGGCGGCGCTCGAAGCGCAAGGGCGGCAGTTCCAGAAAACCATCGCCGAGCTGCAAACGGCGCTGAAGGAACAGGCCGCGAAAATGCAGAAGCTCAGCGCCATCCTGCCCGCCAAAGTCGGCGCTCTGGCCGCGAGGTAACCGGCGTTACCGTCGCAGAAGCAGACCGGCGCGCTTGCGGGAGCAGGATTTGTCCGCTAGGTTCCTTCCTCTCACAAAAACGGGGGCGTACTGGTTTCGACTGATGGTTTGAAGCGCAGACGGCATGTCGAGGATGGTTCGTTGGCCTCGTTAAAATCCGGACCAAAAAAAATAAACGCAGATCACCAAGATCTCGCTCTCGCGGCTTAATTGACCGCGATGTTTCCGGCGCGACGCCTGCTGACGCCGGAGACAACGACAGCCGGCTCGTCGAAGGGCGGAGCGACCGCGCCTAACGACTAAAGGATTTCGTGGATGCTCGGGAGACGGCAGTGCGCCGGTGCAACGTCGGCTCCTTAAAAATCATCGCCGGCTACACATGTAGATGTTCGCGGAGAGAGCGATCAGGACAGGGGTTCAACTCCCCTCGCCTCCACCATATCGCATTTACCTCGGAAACCGAGGTTGTCTGGCCTACGGCCAAATTTGTTTCAGCCAAGTAACTCCAGGGTTTTATGAACGAAACGGAGAGACTTTGAGCCTGCAAAATGCGGTTCGAGCCGACTCTTTTTAGGAGCGACTTAAGCTCCATCCATTTTTCTTCTGCGACCAAGGAATTGACCTGATTTGCCTCTAGAATCCACTTTCGAATCGGTTCGAGCCGACTCCCTCGGGTCGTCTGCAGGGCGATGATCTTCTGTTCAATTTCCACCCGCTTCGGGACCAGCGGATTCTTCAAGTCTTTAAACTCGTCAACGTTTAACGCGCCTTCCGTGAAGGCTGCGTTTAGCCGTTCAATTCTCGCCTTGGCGTCCGCAAGTCTGGCTTTAAGCGCTTCGATTTTCTCGCGCGTTTTAGCAAGCTCTTCCGCTTCCCAGGACTCAAGTCGGGCGAGGAATTTCTCTTTCCATTCGTCAGGCAGGATGAGGAGCGACGCATTTCGCTTAACTTCGGCTTCAAATCTTGTCTGGGGAGTGTAAACACGTTCAAGACACGGCTGGCTGCGATTCTTGTGAGTGCAGCGATAGTAGTAATACTGGCGGCCATTCTTTTTCGATCTCTGCTCGCCCGTAATTGCGAAGCCGCAAGAGCCACAGCGCGCAAAGCCAAGAAAGAGAAATCCTCGCTGCTTTCTGAATCCGTGCCGCGGTTTTCCATTTTGGCGAAGAGCCTCTTGGATTTGATCAAAGGTTTCCTTCGAAATCATCGGCAGATATGCGCCCTGATAGAGTTCTCCCTTATGAGAAAAGACTCCGTAGTAAAATGGCTTGCGGAGAGTGTGCTCAATCGAGCTAAGCGTTAGGGGCGCTTTTGTGCGCTTACCAACAAGTCCAACTTTAGTCATCTCGCGTTGGATGTCAGTCAGCGAGTATTTTCCCGTGGCAAACAACTCCAGGATTTTTTTCAGTTTCTGAAAGTTGGTAGGATGCGGCACGATCGTTCGAAGCCGCGGCTCGTTGTAGTAGCCAAGCGGAGCGAGGCTCGTTGAGTAGCCGAGGCGGACCTTTTCTCGAATCCCACGCCGAATGTTGAGTGAAAGATCGCGGACGTATTGGTTGGCCATTCCGAGTTCGACTGCGATCAAGAGAACGTTGTCAGAGGGAAGGTATGTTCGCTCGAAGGTGCGAATTTCTTTGATCACTCCGCGTTGAAGCATTCCGATGATGCGGCCGCCGTCGTCAAAGTTTCTAGCCAAACAATCAAGCTTCCAAGTTAGAATCGCATCTGCTTCTCTTGCCTCGATGCGTCGAAGCATCTCGTTGAAAACCTCGCGGCCGGGCTCCTTCGCACTCTTACTTTCGGTAAGCGTATCGACAATCGAGAGCCGCTCTCGCTGCGCGATAAGGTTCAACTCTGAAAGCTGAGCGACAATGGAAAGCGCTTGTCGGTCAGCATCTTCACTTGATTTTCGGGAGTAAATGAAGTGGTTCATAGGGATACTTTAGCACGAATGTAAGCTCCTTTCTGGTCCGTGTACAGCAAATTTAAAAGAGCGCCGAACTGCGGCGCTCCACTAGTTAGCCTAACGACTCAAGGAGTTAGCTCGCCTTCGCAGGACGAGGGGACCGTTAGGAACCGCAACTGATCGCTCTCTCCGCGAACATCTACATGTGTAGCCGGCGATGATTTTTAAGGAGCCGACGTTGTACCGGCGCACTGCCGTCTCCCGAGCATCCACGAAATCCTTTAGTCGTTAGGCGCGGTCGCTCCGCCCTTCGACGAGCCTGCTGTTATCCATCTATCAAATAGATCTCAGGTTGAGATCACTACTAACTCAGTAGCTCGGCTCGGATAACATGCGTGAGCATGTAAAGAGATGTGAATCTCTTTCGTATTTTGCAGGCTCAAAGTCTCTCCGTTTCGTTCATAAAACCCTGGAGTTACTTGGCTGAAACAAATTTGGCCGTAGGCCAGACAACCTCGGTTTCCGAGGTAAATGCGATATGGTGGAGTTTATGTGAGAAAACTCGAACTGTCTTTGATGCCGATTGTCTTTAAAGACCCTCCCCGCACCCTTCCCCGCAGTAGGTAATATACTCGTTAGGCTATTATGCCATACCTCATTCGTTTAACGAGAAGTTCTCTGCT
>DASXEB010000019.1:0-323670 GCA_036490335.1 Chthoniobacterales bacterium | reverse complement strand
GCCATAACTCCAACGCTCCTTGCTTATATTCCTTCGTGTAGCGCGCCGGCTCACGAACTGGTTTACTTAACTGTGTCTTCATGTGGGTTCCTCAGGCTTTTGACCCTTCCCTCTCTGTCCGTCAAATCAGGGCAACCCCAGTTTGTCCCCGACGAGAACGAATTCGCCCCGGGCGGGGACAAGTTTGTCCCCCGCGGGGATAAGTTTGTCCCCGACGAGAACAAGTTTGTCCCCGGCGAGAACGAGTGCGCCGCCGGCGACTCAGTCGGGGTCCCGCCGGTGAGCTAAAACGGCTTTTGCCGGACTTGAACCGGAAATCCTGAGGCCCGCAAATGGCGCTTGACCTGCGCGACGCCTTCCCTTGTAATCGCTTTTCGTCAGGCAGAAAAACTAAAGGAACCTATGAAAAAACTATGCAGTCTTGCAGTCATCACCCTCCTCGCTCTTGCGGCAGGAGCACGCGCGGCGGACAAAGACGCGATCATCAAAGCGGAGAAGAACGTCTGGCAATCGATCAAGGCGAAGAACTATTCGGCGTTTGAGAACTATCTCAGCGCCGATTTTTACAGCGTTTACTCCGACGAGATGAACGATCGGGCGAAGGAAGTGGCGGAGGTGAAGAAACTCGACTTCAAATCCTACAAGCTCTCCCGGATGCGGGTGCAGTTCATCGACAAGGACGCGGCGATCGTCACCTACGTGGCGACTTATGTCGCGACCCAGAACGGAAAAGACGCCTCCGAGCAAACGAATAACGCGAGCGTCTGGCACAAAGAGGGCAACGACTGGCGGGCCGTCTTCCACACCGACATGCCGGTGAAGAAGTAGGGCGGAAACATTCCGTTCGAGGAAACGGGAACCCTCGCGGCCGCGTCTCACCAGCCGGCCGCGAGGGCTGCCAGCCGGATCGGAGGAGATGATTTGAATCGACCGAAACATCGGCCAAGGTAACGCTGATGGAAAACCATGATCCCTCCGCTGCGGGTTATCGCTGGCTGAAAACTGAGCATCCCGATCTCGATTTTTGGGGAATCAAATCTCCGCTGCCCTGGCCTAACGAGAAAGGGGAGAAGATCGAGCGGAAGAATCATTTTCCCTTCCGGGATTTGCTCGAGGGCATCGATCGTTTGCGGGCGGGCGGGAAGGAATGGAAAGCGGATTGGGGCGCGGTCGAGACTTTTCTTGGTCGCGGCGAAGAGTTGAACGCCGCGCTGGAGAGGAGCGATTTCGCGCGGGCGTTGCGGATGCTCGACGAACTGGAAACGTTGCGGCCGGGGACGCCGTATCGGGCTTTTAACAGCGCGTTTATTCTCCGCGCTCAGGGGGATTGGGCGGGCGCGCTGGCGGCGGCGATCGCGGCGACGGAGCGGGCGCCGACCCTGGAATATCTCTGGATGCGGCGCGGCGACCTGCACGAGCACGAGGAGCAGGGTCGGGATGCGATTTTTTGCTACCGCAAGGCGCTCGCGCTCCTCCCCGGGCACCCGCAGGCGCTGGACAGTCTGGCGCGCCTCGGGGCGATGAGCAAGATGACTTTTCACCATCCCGACGGCACGCATAAGGTGCAGTATTTCACGCCGGATGAGTTTCATCGATACGTGGCGGAGAACGCCGCGAACACCGCTCCGGAAGACCCGCAATTGCGCTCCCTGCTTCGGCAATTTCGCGAGTCAACGAGCGGGGAGGATGCCCTGGCGGTAATCGACCGGATTCTGGACGGCAACCCGTCGGATCGTCAACTGCTCCGCGTTTACCGGGCCGACGCTCTGCGCGTGCTCGGGCGCCTGGACGACGCCTCGGATCTGGTTGGGCAGGTGATTATCGAAGAACCGACGCTGGCCGAAGCGCATTACGTCAATGCCTGGTGCGAATACGAGATGGGATACACGAAGGAAGGCGATAAGGAGATCGAGAGGGTGCTCGAGATCGATCCGAACCATAACTACGCCATCCAGTGCCATCTGCATTTCACCGAGCGGAAAGACGACCCGAAAATGGTCGAGACTCTGTGCGATTGGGGGAAAGAACATGGCTCCTGGCGCGCCTACTGGCTCGCCGCGTTCCATGCCTCCAATCGCAATGACCACGCGACCGCGTTGCGCTGCGCGGAAGCAGCCTACCGCCTCGCGCCGCAGGAGCGCGACGCGCTTTTCTTCTACGCCAGCGCCCTGAACAATATGAATGAGGGCGAGCACACCGCGGCCCTGATTCATCCCCGGCTCCCCGAAGCCAAAGGCGACTTTGAGCTGAAGTATGTCTTCGCCGGGGCGATGAAGAAGCTGGGACTGCGCGATGAGGCGATCCGGGTGCTGCGCGAGCTTCTGGAGGAGGAGAATGAGATTACGGTCGAATTCAAAGGCTGGGCGCAGCATTTCCTCGACGAACTGACCGGCCTGGTCGCGCAAGGGGAGGTCGATCTGGATTTTCACCCGGGCACCGACGTGCTCCGCCGCGAGATTTGGATTGGCGACGATGAAGGCCCGAAAAAGGGATTAATTTTTGCCGGGGTATCCGTTCCCGTGGAACGCGCGGTGCAGATGGAGCCCGCCCCCGGCTACACCGGATCGACGGGCAGCATCGCCGTTTATCTGCACGGCCAGAACGCTGAACTGGACCCGGTGAGCCTCGGCTGGTTTCGGGCGCACGAGATCGAGTTCGCGGCCGGGAAACCACTCATGACGATCCGCGTCACCGAGCACAAAAAGCTCGAGGCGACCGCGCTCCAGGGCACCCGCCGGTTGCCGGTGACGTGGAGCATGTATCGCGTGCCTTCGATGGAAACAGAGGGCGCCCCACCTCCGGCAGCGAGTTGAATCAGGCGCGAGGTCACTTGCTTTCGGCCCGCCCCCGTCAGGCGAAACAAAGGACACCGTCCGAGTTTTACTTCGGACGATGCCTTTACTTCCCGCGAACGGTAAACTAGTTGCGTTCCTCAGGGCAGGACGCGCCGGAACAAGTTACTGGATTGTTGTGTTGCGGTGGGTGCGGACGAGCTTGACGTCTTCCCCGGTGATCGAGCCGGTGGCGTTGATGTCGTCGCGGAAGTTGGAGGCGGTGACGGCCATGCCGACCTGCCCCTGGACCGCGGTGAGATCGGCCTTGGTCACGGTTCCGTCGCCGTCAACGTCGGCGACGAGGATGTTCGCGGCGATGGCGGTGTCAGGAAGCGTCTGGCCGTAAACGTCGGTCACGCCGCTCAGGGTGACGATGACGACCTGTTCGTCGTTCACGCCGGTGAGATTGACCGTGATGGTGTTACCGGAAATGACCGGGTCGCCGGAAATCGCGCCGCCTTTCTGGGTCGTCAGGCTCGCGCTGCCGTTGGCGATGTCATTGTTGAAGGTGAAGACGAATTGCTCGGTGTGCGCGCTCTGGCGGCATTCGATTCCCGAGCCATCCGGAGGCAGCTCGATGTCGAACGTGCCGGCGCTGCCCTGGACTTTGCGCGAGACGGAGTCGGTCAATTGCAACGGCGGGGTCTGTTGCGTAGCGGAATTGTAAATGGCCGCGACTTCAGCGGCGGTGAGGTCGCGATCGTAGAGCGCGATCTCGTCGAGCGCGCCGTTGAAGAAGCGGCCGCCGAAAACGCTGCTCGCGCCCATCGTGAAGGGTGAAGAGTTCACCGAGTGACCACCCGGGACGTTCGAACCGGAGAGGTTCCCGTCGATGTAGATTTGGCGGTCGCTGCTCGCAGTGAAGGTCGTGGCGACGAAGTGCCACTTGTTCAGGTCGCCATCGGTCAGGGGCGCGGCCGAGGCAACGTTGCCGCCGGCCTCGGTGTAGAAACGGATGTAATTGTCGCCGTCGACCTGGACATCGAAGTCGTCGCCCCCTGCGGATTCACCCGCGATGTATTCGGTATGGCCAACTTCCGATGGGAGCGCCGTGAGGTAAAACCACCCGACCATCGAGCCTTGCTGGTTGATCTGACCGGTCAGGTCAGTCGTGACGTAAGTATTGTTCGTCCCGTCGAGCACGACCGGGGTATTGTTCGGATCGCCGGCCAGCATCGGGCCGGAGCCGAGCGCGCCGACCATGGCGTCGCTCTCGAAGGTGCCGGTGTAGCCGTTGACCTCGCTGTTCGCCTGCGAGTCGGGCGAAAAGCGCCAATAACCGAGCAGATTTGGCGTGCCCTCGACGGTGGTGACGTAATTGATGTCATCGGCGCGCGCGGACAGGATGCCGCCAAAAAGCGACGCGCTGAAGAGAAGGATGAAGAAGGATTGGATGAGACGAGTTGTTTTCATAATGGTGCTCCAACCACCCGACGTGCGATCCGCGCCCGGAAACGGACATTTGCGGCCGAAAATCTTTTCCGGCGGCGGCGAAAGCCGGCAAAGCGGCCCCGCCATCGGAAACGGCGGGACCGCTCGACCAACCGGGACCTACTGCAAATTATAAGCCTCGACCAACCCGACGCCGGTGCCGTTATTCTTCCCCCGCACGATCGCGGTATAATTGCCGGCCGGGAGCGTGACCTGGATGGCCGACTCGCGAGGGTCGAGCGGCGCGAGCTGGTCGGCGATGATCTGCGCCTCCTGATTGTCGCGCCAGTTGTCGTTAAAGGCGATGACGTTTCCGTTGACGTCGTTCAAGGTCAGGTTCGGGTCCTGCAAA
Source organism: Chthoniobacterales bacterium (assembly GCA_036490335.1). GTDB lineage: Bacteria > Verrucomicrobiota > Verrucomicrobiia > Chthoniobacterales > UBA10450 > Palsa-1392. The sequence goes on along the minus strand of DASXEB010000019.1, from coordinate 319,053 downwards.
GCAGTGATGCCGGCGCTTTCCGCCGCGAGCGACGGGCCGATGGCGCGGACGACCACGATGGCGTCGCCGCCGCTCGATTGGCCGACAATGAATCCCCCGATCAGAACGTTGTCACCCGTCTCGACAAAACCGCGCGTGCTGATGTTGGCGAGCTGCGAGTCGGCGCTCGCGGCGATGTCGTAGGCCTCGACCAGGCCGATGCCGGTGCCGCCGTTGTTCCCGTGCAAAATCACCGTGTAAGCGCCGGGCGCGAGCGTCTCGACGATGGCCGATTCAAGCGGATTCTTCGGCGGAATGGTGGTGGCCTTGATCGCGGCTTCCTGCGTATCCATCCAGTTGTTGTTCGTGACCACTTTCCCGCTCGGATAATGCAACTCCAGCACCGGATCGGCCAGCGCGCCTTTTATCCCTTCCCCGGCGAGCGAAGGCCCGATGCCGCGGAGCAGGACTTTTTTCGGCGCGGTGCCGGTAACGATGAACCCGCCGATCAGCACATTGTTCCCGGTCTGAACATTGAGCCGGGTCGAGATATTGAGGAGCCGCGACGGCGCCGCGCCCGCGCTCGTGACCGTGACATCGACCGGCGGGCCCGCGATCGGCGGAACGTCGGTCGCGGAAATGGTGTAGGCGAAGTTCGTAATCACGCCGCCGTGGGGAGCGGCGATATCGACCGTAAAAGTGACGCTCTTTTGCGCCCCGGCCGCGACGAGCCCGAGGCCAAAGACGACGTTCTCGTTTTGGAACTTCCCACCGCCGGTCGTGGAGACAAACGTCGTCCCGGTCGGGAGCGGGTCCTTGATCACGACATCGGTCGCGGCGGTCGTGCCGGTATTGGCGTAGGTCAGGGTGTAGGTCAGCTTCGCGCCGAGCGGAGCGCTGTTGACCGACGGACTGGCCGAAACAGTGAGGCCGGGCGCGAGACCGGGCGGGAGGAAACGCACCGCGCCATTGCCGCGGTTCGGGTCGGCCACATTATTGATCGGGACCTTGAACGCCACCGCGGTCGTCGTGAAAGGCGCCCGCACGAAGATCGCCTCCTCTTCCGGCGGGGTGCCGCCGGGGTAATAGCCGTTGCCGGTCAGGATGGCGAGCTTTCCATCCGCGCTAATCCCGACGTCTTCGAAGCCATTCGTGCCCGCCGGGATTGGCAGCGCCTCGACCGTCGAACTCGCGGTAAACGGCCCGCTGATCGCCGCCGCGCGCGGCGTCACATTCGTGCTCGAGGTGACGACGATCGCCTTCGTGGCGTCGGGCGTAATGGCGATGCCATCGAGCCCGGAATTCCCCGGCACGGTCAAGAGCGCCGCGACGGAATCCTTCGAGTAAGGCGCGTTATAGATCCGCACCTGATTCGAGAACGCCGTCACGAGCAGCGTGTCCCCATCCTGCGTGATCGCGATTGCGCCGCCGTTCTTCAGGCCCCCGACTGGCGGCATGGTGAACGCGACCTTGGTGTAAGGCGGATCGATCACGCAAACCCCGGCGGTCGTCTGGACAAAAGCACGTCCGGCGTTGTTGAAAACGATCGCCTCCGTCTCGAGGTTCATGATTTCCCCCGGGAGCGTAATCGAAGTGAGCGTCGCACCGGTCGCGAAGGGCGCGTGGATGACGCAAAGCTTGTCGTTGTCGCCCATCGCGAGCGCGGTCGTCAGGCTGGGCGCGACCGCGATCGTGCCGCTGCCGTCGTAGCCGACCGGCGAAGTGTCGATCGTGGCGAGGAGGGTCGCGGTCGAGATTTGCACCACCTCGACGCGGGAGTTCGTAAAATCGGCGATGAGCGCGTAGTCACCGCCGTAATAGGAAACGCCCTGCGGAAACGAATTCGGCGGCAAGGCCGGAAGTTTCTGCGTGCTCGGCGAGCCTTCGGCGTTCGGGAAAATGACCGCCTCGTTGCTCGCGGAGAGCGTGGTCAGGATGGCGGGCTGCGGATTGGCCGCGAGGACATGCCCCGGGCCGAGGAGGAGGAGGCAGGCGAAAGCGCCCACGATGCTGGATTTCTCAAATAGTTGTTTCTTCATGTAATCTTATACTCGTTAGGCAAAGCCACTCTTATGTTCGTTAGGCCAAATCCCTCAGTTGATCAGGTAACCCGAGATCGCGCCCCACGGCCCCGGCTCGCTTTTGGTATTGACCCAGCGGAGGGCATAGTAGGCCGTCTTGCCCACGTCGGCCCCGTCGAAATCGGCCCGGTAAGGCGGCTTCGTATCGGTGGCGAGGAACGGCATGGCCGCCGGATCGGTCGGGGCCGCGCCGCCTGCGGCCACGATCAATTGCCGAATCTCGCAGAAAGCCGCGCCGGCCGGGCGCGCCTTCGAGGTCGGGGTCGCGCTATCGACAAACCAGAGCCGTTGCAGCAGGTGCTCGTTATCGACCCGCTGGAGCTGCGGCGAGGTGCTGATCTCGCCCACGGGGGTGCGGGTGGTTTTGTGCACCGGCAGGTCGGCCGCCGCTTTCTGGGCCGCGGTCACGGCCAGGTTGGCCTGGGCCGCGGCGTTGACCTCGCGGATCACGCCGTCGAGCGCGAGCCGGGTGCTGTCCTTGGTCTGAAGTTTGGCGTTGATCTGCGGAGCGAGGAATCCCCAGGCCGTCCAGGCCGGAGTCCAGGCGCCGAAGGCGGTGGTGAACCGCGTGATCAGGGTGGTCGCGAGCTGGAGCGGATTGGCCGGGTCGGTCACGCTCGTGTTGAGGTTGACGGCCATTTCGTTGAAATCGGAATCGGCGTTTGGAATGAAGTCAGGCATGGTAGTGGATAGGTTGAATCAAGGTTGTGGGAGCTGAAAAAGAGGTGGAGGGACGCCGTCGCTAGTTGGAGTGACGCCACCGCTCCGCTTCGTCACGCCACCGCTCCACTTCGTCACGCCACCGCTCCGCTTCGTCGTGGCGTCGCTCCGCTTCGTCGTGCCGTCGCTCCGGTTCGTCGTGGCGTCGCTCCGTCCCGGGATGGCGTCGCTCCACGGAGCCGTCCCGCCCCTCCACGGAGCGACGGCGCGGCGGAGTGGAGCGGTGGCAGCGCTCCGGCAGCCGGCGCGGAGACCGGCAAAATTGGCGGCGAAGGCGAATTGGTGGCGGTTCGTTTTCATCCTCCAAAGAGCAGACGTGCGGTCGGCGGCCAAAAACGGACATTGCTTTTGCGGAAGAATTTTGCTTAGATCGGGAAGACGGCCGAAATTTCCCCAAAGCGATGAACGAGGCGACCCAAATCCTGTCCGAATGCAGCAACGGCGACAAAAACGCCGCCGACCGCCTCATGCCCCTGGTTTACGAGGAGCTGAAAAAACGCGCCGCCGCTTATCTCCGCCGCGAGCGCCCCGATCACACCCTCCAGGCGACCGCGCTCGTGCACGAGGCCTACATCGAGATGATCGACCAGAAGCAGGCGACCTGGAACGACCGGGCCCATTTTTGCGCCGTCTCCGCCTGCATCATGCGCCGCATCCTGCTCGAGCACGCCCGCGGCCATAACGCGGAGAAACGCGGCGGCCGGCTGGAGAAGCTTTACCTCGACGAGACGCGCGAGCTGGCGGCCGATCGTTCGCTCGACCTGGTCGCGCTCGACGACGCCCTGCGCCACCTGGCCGAGAATTACCCGCGCGAAAGCGAGGTGGTGGAGATGAAATTTTTCGGCGGCCTGAGCGCAGCCGAGATCGCGACCGTGCTCGATGTCTCCGAGAAGACGGTGCTGCGCGACTGGAGTTTCGCCAAGCTCTGGCTCCGGCGCGAGATCGCGGGAGAGGCGGCCGGTGGCTGACGCCCGCGCCCAACGCCTCGCCGCGGTCGTGAAATCCGCGCTCGAAGCTCCGCCCGAAACGCGCCCGCTCGTGCTCGAACGGGAGTGCGCCGGCGACCCCGCGCTCCGGGCCGAGGCGGAAGGTTTGCTCGCTTTCGAGGACGCGGCGTTCCTGGAGGAGCCGGCGCTCAATTTCGTGGCCGAAACTTTCGCGGCCGACGATCGCGGGCTGGCCGGGGAACGGCTCGGGCATTACGAGATTCTCTCGCTCATCGCGCGCGGGGGGATGGGCGAGGTTTACCTCGCGCAGGATCACGAGCTCGATCGCAAGGTGGCGATCAAGCTGGTCCGGCGCGGTTTTGGGGCGGGGAATTTCGTGCGCCATCTCCGCCGCGAAGCCCGCATCCTCGCCCGCCTGAACGATCCCCACATCGCGCGGCTCTACGGCGGCGCGGTCACGCCCGAGGGCGTGCCTTTTTTCGTGATGGAATTTGTCGAGGGCGAGCGGCTCGATCGTTTCTGCAAGGAACGCGGCCTAACGACTAACGAGCGGTTGGAGCTTTTCCGCAAAGTCTGTTCCGCGGTCGCTTACGCGCACCAGCATCTGATCATCCATCGCGATCTCAAGCCGGCTAACATCCGCGTCACGCCGGATGGGGAGCCGAAGCTGCTCGATTTCGGAATCGCGAAGCTGCTCGACCCGGAAACGACCGCGACCGGCGCGCCCACGATCACGTTCGCAAATGTGATGACGCCCGATTACGCCAGCCCGGAGCAGGCCCGCGGCGATGCGATGACGACGGCAAGCGACATTTACAGCCTGGGGGTGATTCTTTACGAGCTGCTCACGGGCGAAAAGCCGTATCGGGTCGCGAGTCGCAACCCGGCCGAGGTCGCGCGCGCCATCGCCGAGTCGAAGCCGGCCCGGCCGAGCGCGCGGCGGCGGGAGCTGGCGGGCGATCTCGATAACATTCTGCTCAAGGCGCTGCGGAAGGAGCCGGGGCGGCGCTATGCCTCGGTCGAGCAGTTCTCGGAAGATCTCCGGCGGCACCTCGCCGGCCGGCCCGTCCTCGCGCACAGGGATTCGGCGGCGTACCGCGCGCAGAAGTTCGTTGGGCGGCATCGCGGCGCGGTCGCGGCCGCGGCGCTCGTGCTCCTCGCCCTCGTCGGCGGCCTCGCGACCACGACCTGGCAGGCGCACGTCGCCCGCGAGGCGCAACGCAGGGCGGAGGCTTCGCGCCAGCAGGCCGATCGTTTGAACCAGTTCATGGAGGATCTGCTCGCGACCGCCGACCCCGCGAAGATGGGCCGGGATGGCAAGGTCGTTTCCGTGCTCGATGCCGCGAGCGAGAAGCTCGATCACGAGATGGCCGATCAGCCGGAAATTCTCGCCCGCGCCCACGATACTTTGCGCCGCGCTTACCAGCACCTCGGGCTTTACGAACAGGCGGAGAAACACGCCCGGGCCGCGCTTTCCCTCATGCAACGCCTCCACGGCCCGGACGACCCGGCGACGGCGAAGGCGGAGTTCGCGCTCGGCGACGTCCTGGGCGATCGCTACCGGCAGGCGGAGGCGGAGCCGCTTCTCCGTCACGCGCTCGCGGTCGAGCGCCGCCAGCCGGTGCCGGATCACGCGGCACTGGCCGAGACTTTGGAGACGCTCAGCTTTGTTTACGCGACCCAGATCAAGCCGCTCGAGGCCGAGCCGCTCGCCGAGCAAGCCCTGGCCGAGGCCCGGATCGCGTGGGGCGAGAAGGACGCGCGCTTTCTGCGCCTGCTCAACGAAATGGCCACGATCAAGGTGGCGGAGCAGGATTTTCCGGCGGCGGCGGCCATTTTTCGCCACCTCATCCAACTCTACGACAAGGTGCAGCCGGGCGGGCTCGGCTCGGTCGCGCCGCAGGTCAATCTTTGCATCTGTCTTTTTAACGAGGGCAAGTTCGACGAGCTCGAAAAGGCCGCGGACCGGCTGCAAAACGACACCCGGCGGCTGGTCGGCGGCCGCGGCGTGACTTCGGCGATCGCGCTCACGATCCGCGGCTTCCTCTGTTTCGGCCGGGGCCAGGATGAGGCGGCGATCCCGTTCCTGCGCGACTCGCTCGCGAGCCTGAACAGGAATTATCCGCCGAGCCAGGTGACGGTCGTCCATTGCGAGGCGCTGCTCGGTTTATGCCTGACCCGCACCGGCCGCGCCGCCGAGGGCGAGCTGCTCCTGCGCACGGCGCTGGCCAATGGCGGCGCGGTCGATCGGGCGACGTTTGACCACACCTTTGGCAATATCGAAACCGCGCTGGGCGAATGTCTGCTCGCGCAAAAGCGCTACGCCGAGGCCGAGCCGTTGCTCCTCCGCGGCTACGACCATTTGAAGAAACGCCTCGGCCCGCAAAACAGCCTGACGACGCAAGCGGCGCATCGGCTGCACGATCTTTATGTCGCCTGGAACAAGCCGGCGGAGGCGACGCGTTTCGCGAGCAGCGGCGGGGCTGTTCGTTAGGCGCGCGACCTTATCGATTGATGATCGGGATGTCCTGATTCGGCACTGCGCCGACGGTGAGAGGATAATTAACTCCGCCGACTTGCAGGACGTACTGGCCCGGATAGACGCCGGTAAAATAATACATTCCATCGGGCCCGGTGGCGGCCTGGCGCACGATCGTGAACGAGCCGTTGGGAAGGACGGCAAAGAGGGCGACGCCGATGCCGGGAAACGGGCCGGATGTATGAGTGAATGGATTGAAACCGTCGACCCGGCCGCGCAGATCCGTCGCCCGCACGTTCACGGAGATGAGGCAAATCGAGGCCAGGATGTAGAGCAGAAGTTTGGAGCGCATGGCAGTTAGTGGTTTGAGGCTATGGCCGCCGGTCCCGCGCCAGCCGGCAGTGGGGTCGGCGCCGGAAGAGTCGGGTCGGGCGGCGGAAGGCGGGTCAGGGTGATCGAAGGCAAAGTAATTTTTCCGGAGACACCCTGAGTGGCTTTGAGCGGAACCGTCTCGTCAAGGTAGCCGTCGAGCTTGACCTGAAGACGCTCCGGCGGATCAAGGGTCGGCGAGAAAAGAGTGATGGTGGCGTGGTTGCCCCAGGTCTCTACAATCGGCGGTTTCACGATCAGATTGTTGATCGCCGCGTTGATCTCGTGGCCCTTTTCGTCGACCAGCTTGACATCGGTATCGACCGTCCAGACCGAGGCGCCGCCGACCGCCCTGATGAGTGGAAGCGCGGTTGAATTAATCGCCCAGAAGCCGAGCAAAAACGCCGTGACGTAAGCGCCCCAAGCGCCGACCGCCTTGATCTTCCAACCGCCGACGCTGCCCTCGACCGAGCTGTTTCCCGTCGTGCCCTCCGGAAAAAGCCGGTAGATGATGACGGCCGGAATCGCCGGCACGAGAAGATTCAAAACATAGAAGCCAAACGAGAGCCAGACGGCGTGTTCCTGCGAGCTGCTGGCGAGTATCGGATGAATCGTCATGGGACAGCCGGCAGAATTTCGACTGCCGAAAATCGTGTCAAGACTATTCTCGCGCGGGAGCCCGCGCTAGGCCCGCTCGCGATTCTCGTGCAGGGCGATGCTCGAGCCGACCCAGGTCTTGTCGCGATTGAAATCGACGCCCATCATTTTCCCCTGGCTGATGCGGACGAGGTTGTTCACGAGCACCGGCTCGCCCTCGTCCGGCCAGAGAAACATCATGCGGATTTCCGCTTTCGAACGGCGGCCGTCCGGCGTCGGGACGAACTCGGCGTAGGCGACTTTCTTTTGCAAAATCCACGCATGGGCATCCGGGAGCGCGGCCAGTTTTTCGCGCGTCGGCTCCATGTCGACGCCGAGCCCGGCGAAGGAGTAGAGAGGCTTGAGGACGTAGTCGGCGAGCGACTCGTCAGGCGGAAATTCGTCCGCGAAAAAGGCCGGCGAGGTGTGCGCCGTTTTCAAAAATGGCAGCGAATGTTTGCTGATCCGGAAATACCAGTTCGGATGGCCCGCCCAGGCCACGTCGACTTCATCCTGAAAACGAAAAGCGGGTTTGATCTCGGGCCGCCGCAGCAGCTCATCGAAGATGACGCGGTTATAAATGCGCTCGATCCGCACCTCGCGGCCGTCGCGTTCGTAGAAAAGCTCGCGCCCGCGCTTTCTTAAACTCGTTAGGCAAATCGGGCGCACGCCGAGGAGCGTTTCGGTGCAGGCGAAATCGATCCGCGTCTTCTGTTTTTCCGGTTCGATCTCGAGCAGGACGACGTTTTCCGGCGCGCAATCGCCCACGATGACGCGGCGCAAAAGCGCGAGGTAGCTTTCGTCTTTCAAACCGCTGAAAGCCGAGGTCCAGTCGCGCGGAATCGACGGAAACGCCTGGCGCAAACAGCCGAGGAAAAAAAATTGAAAGCCGTAAAGACTCGGGAAAGCCTGGAGCTCGATCAACCGCGGCGTGAACCGGCCATCGACTTCGCAAATCCCGAAATCGACCACCAGAAAATTCGGATGCGCGGTTTCGTTAGGCACTTCCAGGCCGGGCGGAATCGCGTCCGCGCTGTGCCTGACAAACTCCGGCGTGCGCGTCTGCGCCACGATTTCGTTGGCCGCGTCGACGATTTCGTCGGTGAACTCGCGCGTCAAAAAAATCGGCGTCTCCGAGATGCGAAAATCAGCCGGCCAGCGTTCGCTTTGATTGACGCAACGGAGGAGCGCTTCGTATTTATCCGCCGAGAAATCGGCGTTGAAAGCGGCCCGCTGTTTTTCGTCCATCGCCAGAGCATGCCATGCGGATGACGCGCGACAAGACGCGATCCGTGGCCGAGCATCTCGACGGCGTCATCGTCCGCCGCGCCCGCTATTCCTTCCCGGAGTCGTGACGAAAAATCAGACGCGAACTGTCCCGCGCCGCACGATGCCGGCGCCCGTCGTTATTTCGCCGGCGGAGTCGTGCCGCTGTTGCCGGGAGGTTTTTTCTTTCCGCTCGTGCCGACCCGCTCGATGTGCGAAGCGGTCGCCCAGGCCGCAGTCTTCTCGGCATTGCCATTGTAGAGATTTTTCATCAGCACGTTGAGTTGTTTGGTCACGGTCAGACCCGCGCGAATCGTCGCGCTCGAGCCGCCGTGCGAGCCGACCTGCTTTTGCAATCCCTCATCTTTGTCATCCTTCGCGTTGCCGAAAGCCGTCACGCGATCCTTCATATCCTGGATAAAATTGGCCGCGAACCCGAGGGCGACGAAATCACTTTCCAGCGGAGTCGCGGCGGCGATGATCGCATTCACCTCGTTCGGGAAATCCTCCATGCTCACGCCGTGCGGCGGATGAAAACCGGCCATGATTTCCGGTTTATTCTGCGCGCTCGCGATCGCGGCGGCGGCTTCATTCCAATCGGCGAGATCGAGCATGATGCCGTTGCGCACCGTCGCCTTGCTCACCACCCCGCCGTGAGAATCGGCCGCGCCAGTCGCCCGGCCCGTGCCGTAGTTTGAAAGCAGCGCCACGATACCCGTGTCGGGAGTATTGAGCTGGTCGTAAAGACTGGCCGCGTTGGTTTGCGCGGGCGTCGCCGGCCCGCCGCCCGCCGGCGTCCAATCCGCCGCGTTCGTAATTCCGAATTGTCCGACCCGATTAATCTGGTCGATCCGTACACGATCTCTTTTATCCATAATTATTCTCCTTTGTTCGTTAGGCTGTAGTTAGTGATTTGGGAGTCACTCACGGAAACCAACAGAAGAGCTGGAGGAATTCGCCGGGACTCGTTAGGCAACGGGTTTAGGGAAAAATCCGCAACGCCGCAAGAAAATATTTCGCGAATGTTTTGGCCTCTGCAGGGTTGTCATTTGATTGGCTGGTGACAATTCCTACAATTAATCGGTTGCCTTACTTTCAAGCCACTAGTAGTATTTCGAATCATGAGTTCCACACCGAAAACTGACACCGTCTCATTCACCGTGAAGGGGCAAGTCGTGATCCCAAGCTGGCTGCGCAAGGATTTCGAGATCAGCGAAGGGACCCGCGCTGTCGTTTACAAGCACCACGACCATATCGTGCTCAAGCCGCTGACGGCGCAGCACCGCCGTCGCCTGCGCGGTTCCTTGAAGGGCACCAAGGCCATGGAGGTCTTCATGTCGGAGCGGAAACGCGAACGAGACCTGTAATCATGGCTACGATGGTTTTGGACGCCCACGCGCTGATGGTCTTGTTCAACGACGAACCCGGCGCGGAAGAGGTCGAAAAGATTTTGCTCAAAGCCGAAAAGGGAAATCCCCGATTGCTCATGAGCGTCGTCAATTGGGGCGAGATTTACTATTCGATCATGCGCGGGGCCTCGCAGGAAATGGCGGATTCCAAGTCGCACGAGATCGCTGGCATGCCGGTCGAACTTGTCCCCGTAGACGCGCGCGACTTGGAGCTGGTCCGCGAAGCGGCCATTTTCAAAGCCACGAAAAAGATGTCTTACGCGGACTGTTTCGCCGCAGCCCTCGCGAAGACGCGCAACGCCGAGCTAGTGACCGGGGATCCGGAGTTCAAAGCCGTCGAGAAGGAATTGAAAAAGATTCACTGGCTCAGATGAGGAGGAGCAGCGAGGTAACGAACGCGTCTGGTTTCGTGCTGATTAAAGCCGATTGCGAACCGACTCGGTCAACATGGGTGGTGGCGACACCGCCGTAAGGTATCGCCGTTCTCCATCATTTGCAGCACGGTCTGTAGCACGCCAACGACCGCGCCGTAGGGCGATCCTTGCCCTTGTTGAACCGGCCCAACCCGTGGAAGGGACGAAAGAGGTCGTAGGTGGCGTCGGCGAGGTGGACGGTTCCTATACTAGCTGCCAGAATCTAAGTCGGCGTTCAGCATTACGGCGCGACAGCGAGCATCTTGATAAATTCTGCCAAGCGATTTGCTTCGGCCGTCGTCAGGTCATGCGGAACGTTAGCTAGCGTCACTACAACTCCGGCTCTTACCGGAAGGGACGATTGGTACGTTCCGGGTTGACCAACCGTTGTCGGGTCGAACGCGGAGTTTCCCTCGTCATGGTCAGTTATCTCAGCGGCCTTTCCCTTCTTCCGAGAACCAGCGGTAGTTCGAGTCTTAACCGTGAAGTTCGCTGGGTCGGCGCGCCAGTTTAGGTAAAGGTCAATGGCTCGGTGCACGCGGCGCGCATATTCCTTCAAGGATGATGGATTGAAATCCTTAGCGCGCTTGTTGTTAAAGCGTTTAATGACAGCATCAAGGTCTTGGCCGCCTAGATCGCACTTCTCTTCGTCAGTGAGCACCCCCAAAACATTACGGGTGGCCACGGCAAGCGCCTGTGCCGTGGCCGCAGGCATTAACCCCCGGTCACTAGCGTGGTCGATAAACTCGAGCAGGTCGTCCATTGAATACGCATTTGCCATACAGTGTCTCCAAACGTTATATTGTTCCCAAGAAGGCAATATAGAATTCTTATATGGCAAATGCAAGTGGTGCTTATCCGCGGTCACTCAAAACGGTCGTAGAGGCTGACCTCGCCCTCTACTCTGTCGTCGCCGTTATGGGTGCTCGCCAGGTCGGGAAGAGCACACTTTGTCAGGAAATCGCACGGGAGCGAGGTTTAGCCCATCGGACATTGGATGACCGCGACGTGCGGGAACAGGCGTTGGCGGACCCTGAAGGATTCCTCGCAAGCCTCGGCGAGCGCGGAGCCTTCATTGACGAAGCTCAGCGGACACCGGACCTCCTTTTGTCCATCAAAGCAGTCGTGGACAAGGACCAGCGCAAGGGGCTGTATCTCCTTAGTGGGTCAAACCAGCCTCGCATGGGGAAGGCCGTTGGAGATTCACTACTTGGACGCGCAGCATACAGAACACTCCGCCCCCTTACACTAAGCGAGTTGCGGTTCGGCGATCATCACCTGGGATGGAGTTTTCTTTTTGGCGGAAGTGACAGAGAGGTGGTCCAACAGCTAGGTCAGCGTGCATCCGCAAGCGGACAACTTGAGTGGCAGGACGTAGTAAAGACCGGTGGTTTCCCGCGCGCAGTCGCGGCGCCAAGGGAACAACGATTGCGTATTTTGGATGACTATGTTGAGGTCTTCTCGAATAGGGATGTCCGGGAGATACTTGCTGTGGAAACCCCGGCTCGTCTGGAAGCATTCGTGCGGCTGTTGGCCGCGAGAACTGGACAGGAGTGGAATGCTTCCAAGTTGTCGAACGAGCTCGGCGTGGCTGTTACTACCATCAGGCGCTGGCTGGAAGCGCTAGAGCGCAGTTACCTGATTGAGATGTTGCCTCCTTACTCACGTAATCCAGGAGCCCGGGTCATTAAGGCACCAAAAATATTCATGGTTGACGCAGCGCTTGCGCTGGCTGCGGCGCGCGAAACGACGCCGACGGGATTTCATCTCGAGACGCTGATAGCTAGTGACCTGTCGGTGTGGAAGGACGGCGACCCAACCCGAGACCTCTTCCATTGGCGTCTTGCTTCCGGTCAAGAAGTCGATTTTGTGCTGGAGGAGAATGGTAAGTTGGTGCCGATAGAGGTGAAAGCGTCGAAATCAGTGAAGGGTTCAGAGGCACGTCACCTTCGAACTTTCCGGCAGCAGTACGGAAATTGTGTTCGTGGGTTGTTGGTTAGCTGCGATCCGGAGATTCGTATTCTGGAATCGAGGTTAGTGGCGTGTCCATGGTGGGCCGTTGTCTAGGAGCGGGAGACCGGCGTCCGGCCTAACCTTCACAGCTGAGTCATCCGAAGCGAGTGATCAGATAGCCGCAATGTACCTGACTACCCCAGCATAAATTGGTCGCGGATCACACGGCGAACTACCGGGCGGCGAGGGCGCTCCTGAGCAGGGGAAAGGCACCTACGAGGAATTGAAAATTCGTCCGCGCACATGCGCGCAACCGCGCGGCCGAGTACGTCGAGAGTCAAGGCCTACCGCTAGCGCCTCATCGTCCTGCGATTACGCGCGATCGCAAGCGGCTTGGCCAGGCGGGCGATAATCGCATTCCGGGTGTCATCATTGGCGTGGGAATCGGAGACGAATGCGGCCACCGCCAAGTGTCGGCCATCGGGCAGAGTATAAGGCCGACGTAGTTGGTCGCAGAGGTGATGCCGTTGCGAGCGCCGACGGTGCCGGTCTTATGCGACGAGCGTTCCGGCAGGCAAATCGCCTTTTGAGGCGTTTCGCGCCCGGGACGGCTTCGGTCATCAACTTCAACAGCAACGCCTAGTTCTCCCGTGAGAGGCCACGCTGAGATTGCAAGGCCACGAGAAGGGCGAGCGCGCCTTTGGGAGTGGTCCAGTTTCGATAGGCGTTTCCAGTCGCGGCCGAGGCTCAGCAGTACCAAGCCGTCCGACGCGCAGTTGGACGGTTCGACGCGCATTTTTGGTCATCTGTCGCTGACTTGGGCGAAATTTACGCGCGCTTGAGTGGCGGCGATGCGCACTTGTGATCGGTCGACGCGCGCTTGGGGACGGGCAACGCGCACTTGGAACGGTCTGACGCGCAGTTGCGGTCGGGCGACGCGCGCTAGCGGTGCCGCGACGCGCGGTTTTGCAGAATCTACGCGGACTTTAAACGATCCGACGGCGAGTTGAAGCGGTCTGTAAGAGAGTTGAAACGGCTCGTCGTGACTTGCGGTGCGGCGACGCGGGTTTTGCTGCCCGGATTTGTAGGGCGACCGACTTGGTTGCCGTGTCGGATGGTTAACGTCGGCAGGCGGGGCGCCTGCCCTACAATGGATCGGCGGCTAAATGAGGAATTTGCCTTTGCGCATCACCTGTTCGTCGTCGAACCAGATGTCGAAGTCGCGGCCGACGCAGTCGATGTGCGTTTTCGAGAGCCAGGTCTGGCCGGTGTGCTCGGCGTAGGGATGGCCGAAGGCGATGTGGATGCCGGGGATTTTTTCGTCCTGCAAAATGTTGCCGATGACGTGGGTGCAGGCGGTGTTCGTGCCGACGGCGAATTCGCCGACGCGGTTGCTGTTCTCGTCCGTGCTCGTGTAGGCGCGAAATTCTTCGAGCAGCTCCTGGTTGTCGCAGGCGAGCGAGCGGATGCGGTTGTCCGCGATCTCGATCGTGAGCGGGGTCGCCTGGATGTCGCCGTATTTCTGGCAAAGATAATCGCCGACCACGCCATCGACGACGAAGATGCCGTTCGAGTCGAAGGGCGAGGTGAAAATTTCACCGCCGGGCAGGTTGCCCCATTTTTCCGGCGTGATGATGCCGCTCGTTTTGAGCCAGCGCAGGTTGGCGGAAAGATCGGCGGTGTAATCGGTCCCGGCGGCCGTGCGGCAGGTGACGCGTTTCGTTTTGCGCGCGCGCTCGACCAGCCGCTGGCTGAGCTCGTCGATCGCGCGAAAATCGGCGCGCATGCCTTCGAGCATGATGGGCCGGCTGATGTTCACCATGTGGCCGTGGCGGATGTGATTCTTGTTCACGATCTCGCTCATCTGCATGCGCGAGCCGAGTTCGCCCCGCTGCGTTTGCGCGGCGAAGATCGAGACCTGCGACGTGTTGAGATCGTCGAGGATGATCTGCGGCATGTTCGTTAGGGGACGCTCGGCGTATTTTTCCAAAACAAAGACGGCAAACTCCGAGCCGACCTCCTCGACTTCGGCCTGGAGCGCGGCGGCGATCTCGCGCGTCGCTTCGTCGGTGATGATGGTGATGCGCTCGTTAGGCTGGAGGCGCAGGCAATCGTGGACAGCGTTGTGCGCGCCCGGAATTAATTCTGGATCGATCGCGACGGTTTTGACGAGTGGTCGGTCAGGCATTGGAGCGCTCAGATTACCCGAGAACCGCGCGCGGGCAACGCAGACAGCGCGCACTAGACCGCCGGCGCGTTCTTTTGCCAGACGAGCGATTTTTCGAAACAAACGGCGAGCGGATCGTCGATGTGTTGCGCGTAGGGTGGAATGGAAAAGTAACCAGCCCGCTCATACAAATGAATCGCCGCCGGTTGGCGCCGCCCGGTTTCCAAACGCATCGCGCGATAACCGCGCGCCCGCGCCCAATCTTCGAGCGCGGTGACGAGCGCGCCCGCGACGCCGCCTCGCCGCGCTCCTGGCGCGACATACATGCGTTTGAGTTCCGCGATCCCGGGCGCGCCATCGGGAAACGGCCGCACCGCGCCGCAGCCGAGGGCTTTCCCGCCTAACGACGCCAGCATGAAGACCGCGCGCTCGCCCACAATGTCGCGCGGCGGAAAAGGCGGCTCGGTTTGCTCCGGATAAAGCGCGCTTAGCTCCGCCCAAAGCGCCGCAGCGAGCCGCAAACTTTCCGGCGCGAACGGATCGGCCGGCTCGAGCGAAAGAACCGCCGCGTCCACTCCTTTACTCGTTAGGCCGCGGCCGCCGGCGCCGGCACGTGCAGTCCTTCGTACGTCTCGCGCACGATCTGGTCGACGACGTCGTGCATGTTGTGACGCCGCTCCCACGCGGCGAGCTGGCGATCGGCGCCGGTGCCTTCTGCGAGAATTTTTTTTACGTGCACCATCTCGCGCGCGGTCCCGAGTTCCTCGACTTCGGTCGAGATAAAATCGAGCAGCTCCTGCACGAGACTGCGGGTTTCCACTTCCGCTTCGCGGCCGAAATCGATCAACTTCCCATCGATGCCGTAGCGCGCGGCGCGCCAGCGATTCTCATCGAGCAGGCGCCGCCGATAAACGCGGAAGGTCGTGTTTTGCCGGAACAATTTGTAGAGCTTCGCGACCACCGCCTGGATGAGCGCGGCGATCGCGAGGGTGTCGTCAACCCGCGATTGCGCATCGCAGGCCCGCACTTCGAGGGTGTCGAAAAACGGATGGAGACGGATGTCCCACCAGATTTTTTTCGGGTTATCGATGCAGCCGGTTTTCACCAGCAGCTTGCAGTAATCTTCATACTCCGAGAGCGAGTCGAACGAATCGGGAATGCCGGTGCGCGGGAAGCGCTCGAACACTTTCAGGCGGTAGCCTTTCAGGCCGGTGTTGCGCCCGACCCAGAAGGGCGAGTTGACCGAGAGCGCGTAAAGATGCGGCAAAAAATAACGCGCCTGATTCATGACATGGATGGCCGATTCGCGATCGGGAATGCCGACGTGCACGTGCAGACCGAAAATGAGATTCGCGCGGGCGAGGAGTTGCATGTCCTTGACGATTTCCTGGTAGCGCTCGCCCTCGGTGATGAGCTGGTCATGCCAATGCGAAAACGGATGCGTCCCGGCGGAAGCGATGCGCAGATTGCTCCGGCCTGCGAGCTCGGCGAGGCGGCTGCGCAGATCGATCACATGGATGCGCGCGTCGGCGATCGACGGGCAAATTTCCGTCCCGAGCTCGACGACCGATTGATGCATCTCGGGCTTGATCTGCTCCTTGAGCGTGACTTTTCCGCCCTCGAGAATCTCCTGAATGTGGGAGCGCAGCTCGCGCGTTTCGGGATCGACGATCGCGAATTCCTCCTCGATGCCGAGGGTGAATACGTGATCCTTCGAGCTCATGGCCTAACAACAAGCGCCAACTCCGCGGCGCGCGCAAGCCCGCGCAGCGCGTCCGGCTCGCGTATAGATCGTGGATGAAGAAAATGTCGCTGCGAAAATTCGGCCGACTCCTCGGTGCCGCGGCGGCGCTCGTCGGATGTGGAAGTTGTGCCATCCCGCGGCCGGACCAATCGAGCGCGTTCACGGTTTCGCATCGATCGTTCGAGAGCGGCGGAGTGAAAATCGTGGTCGATGTTTATCTGCCGCGCGGGTTCGGCTCGCATCCGCCGATCCTCGTCTTGCACGGCGCGGGCGGAATGGTTTTTGACGGACCGGAAATGTCGCGGGTCGCCGCCCAACTCGCACGCGCCGGCTTCACCGCTTACCAGGTCCATTATTTCGATCGGACGCACACGCTTTTCGCCCGCGAGGCGGTGCTGCTGAAATTATTTCCGACGTGGCTCGGGACGGTGCGCGATGCGGTTCGCTGGGTGCACGCGCAACAACCCGGCGCGCGCATCGGAATTTTCGGCTACTCGTTAGGCGCGTTCGCCGCCATCGAAACGGCGCGGCGCGATCCGAGGATCGGCGCGGTCGTGGAAGAAGCCGGCGGTTTTTGGCATGGGCATCCGGAAGGGCCGACGCGGCAGCCGCTGCCGCCGATGCTCGTCATTCACGGGACGGATGACCAGCGCGTTCCTTATGAGAAATACACCAAGCCGCTCATCGCCCATTTGCGTCGGCACGATGATCCCTTCACGAAGCAATTTTTTCCGGGTGAAGGACACGATTTTTCGGCGGCGGTGAATGCTAAAGTGCGCGCGCTGACGGTGCAATTTTTCCAGCGGCACCTGCGATAGTGCGAGTTTCTAAACGCTAAAAGCCTCGTTGATCACGCAAGCCTGCTCGCGTTTGTGCACGGCGAGCGCGCCGACCGCGGGGCTCGCGCTGGCGTTGCGGCCCGCGTAAGCGATTTCTTTGCCTAACAATGCGCGCAAACGCGGCTCGATGTAAGTCCACGCGCCCATGTTTTGCGATTCTTCCTGGCACCAGACGAATTTCTTCGCGTTTGAAAATGGCTGGAGGATTTCGCGCAATTTTTCTTCCGCGAGCGGATAGAGCTGTTCCAGCCTAACGATCGCGGCGCCAGTGATTTTTTGTTCGGTGCGATGGTTGAGCAGGTCGTAGTAAACTTTCCCGGAACAAAAAATTACACGCTCGGCTTTTTCCGGCGGCCCGGTTCCCGGTGCGGGCAAGATTTCCGCGAAACTGCCGCGGGTGAAATCTTCCGTGCGCGAGCTGGCCTGCTCGGAACGGAGCAGACTTTTCGGCGTCATGATGATGAGCGGCTTGATGAAATCGCGTTTCATCTGCCGCCGCAGGACGTGAAAATATTGCGCCGCGGTCGTGAGGTTGCAGACTTGGATGTTGTCCTCCGCGCAGGCTTGCAAAAAGCGCTCGAGCCGCGCGCTCGAATGTTCCGGGCCCTGGCCTTCGTAACCGTGCGGCAGAAGCAAAACGATGCCGCTCGGACGTTGCCATTTCGATTCCGCCGAGACGATGAATTGGTCGATGATCGTCTGCGCGCCATTCGCGAAATCGCCGAACTGCGCTTCCCAAAGACAAAGCATGTTCGGGTAATCGAGCGAGTAGCCGTAATCGAAACCAAGCACGGCCGCTTCGGAAAGCAGACTATTATAGATACAGATGCGGGCTTGGTTCGGCGCGAGATGGAGCAGCGGCAGATAAGGCTGGCCGGTCTGCGCGTCGTAGAGAAACGAATGGCGATGGCTGAACGTGCCGCGTCGACTGTCCTGACCGGAAAGGCGCACCGGCACGCCTTCGAGCAAGAGCGAACCGAAGGCGAGCGCTTCGGCAAATCCCCAGTCGTAGGGTCCGCCGGCGGCGAAGACTTCGCGCTGCCGATCGATCGTGATCCGCTTCACTTTTGGGAGAACGTTGAAGTCGTCAGGCACGGTCGTTAGGCCATCGACGATCCGCTTAAGCATCTCCGTGCTGATCGCGGTCGGGCCGGATTTGCCGGAATATTTCGGCTGAAAAACCGCGGTCGATTCCTTGAAGCGATCCTTGCGATCGTTAGGCAATTTTTCCGCCGCCTTCACTTCTTCGAGCGCACTTTCGAGCCGGTCCTGCAAATCTTTTTCCAACTGCGCCGCCGCTTCCGCGCTGAGCACGCGATGATCGATCAGCTCTTTTTTATAAAGCTGCGCGACCGACGGACGCTTCGCGATCTTCGCGTAAAGATCAGGCTGGGTGAAGAGCGGTTCGTCGCCTTCGTTGTGCCCGTAACGCCGGTAGCAATACATGTCGACGACCACATCGCGGCCGAAGGTTTGCCGAAAATCGAGCGCCGTCTCGGTGACAAAACGAACCGCGAGCGGATCGTCGCCATTCACGTGAAAGATCGGCACCTCGATCATCTTCGCGATGTCGGTCGCGTAGACCGAAGAGCGCGCGTCCTCCGGCAGCGTGGTGAAACCAATCTGATTATTCACGACCACGTGCACCGTGCCGCCGGTGCAATAGCCGTGCAGCTGCGACATGTTGAGCGTTTCCGCAACGATGCCCTGGCCAGCGAAGGCCGCGTCGCCATGCACGAGCAACGGCAAAACTTTTCGGCGATGTTCCGTGTCGCCGCGGATGCGCTGGCGCGCCCGCGAGATGCCTTCGACGACGGGATCGACCGCTTCGAGATGACTCGGATTGGCCGCGAGGCGAATCTCGATTTCCGCGCCGGAAGCAAGCTTGCGAATGCTGCGATAGCCGAGGTGATATTTCACGTCGCCGTCGCCCGCGACGAGCTCGGGAATGTAGTTCGTGCTGAACTCAGTGAAGAGAAGTTTGAGCGATTTCTGGAGAAAATTCGCGAGCACATTAAGCCGCCCGCGATGCGCCATGCCCATGCAGATTTCCTCGATCCCGTCGCCCGGACAACGATGCAAAATCGTGTCGAGGATCACAATGAGCGACTCCGCGCCTTGAAGCGAAAAGCGTTTCTGCCCGACGTAACGCGTGTGCAAAAAAACCTCGAACGCTTCCGACTCCATGAGCAATCGCAGGAGCGCGATCTCCACTTCCGTCGAGACGTGATGCTTCGTCGGCCGCGCCTCGAGCCGGTCGCGCACCCAATGCCGAATGTGCGGATTTTGGATGTGCTGAAATTCCGTGCCGATCGCGTCGGCGTAGATTTCATCGAGGAGCGCGATCATCTCGCGCAGCTTCATTTTTTTCCCGCCGAGAAAAAAATTGGAAGAGACCGGAAGGTCGAGATCCTTCTCGCTAAAGCCGAGCGCGCCTAACGAGAGCAACGGATTTTCCGGGCGCGTGTCGGCGAGCGGATTCACCCGCGCGATGGTGTGGCCTAACGTTCGATAAGCGTAAACGAGCCCATCGACTTTTGTCTGCAGTGGGCTCTCGCGCTCGGCCGCGTGCGCCGGCGCAGCCACAGTTGCGGCGCCATTTCGTTGCGGCGCATTGCCGAGTTCGAAACCTTCGAAAAACGCGCGCCAGCTCGTGTCGACCGCATCGGGATTTTGCTGCCAGCGCCGATAGTTTTCGTCGATCAAATCGAGATTCGCGCGGGTCGCAATCGAGGGTCGCATCTTGTCGGTACCTTGGTTGGCGTTTGTGCGGCGGGCAAGTTGACACTGCCGGGCGCGCTCCGATGTTCGCCTGCAAAAAATCTGCCGCGAACTGATGAGAACAAAAAAAATGATGCGAAGCCGAGCCGGAATTTTTGCGCAGGCGCTGGCCGCGTTTTTGACCGCGCTCGGCTGGCTGCAGGCGGCGCCGGTGCCGACGATTTCGCCCGGCGACCCGGCGTCGGAACCAGCGGTCCTCGCGGTCGCGAAAGTCCTGCCAGCAGTCGTGAACATCAACACCGAGCGAGTCGTTAGGCGGCAGGTGCACGATCCAATCGATGATTTCGCAGCGCAATTTTTCGGACTTTATCGCACCCAGCCGCGCGAGATTCGCCAGACGTTGCAAAGTCTTGGTTCGGGATTTCTGGTCGATCCCGCCGGCTACATCGTGACGAACGAGCACGTGGTCG
This sequence comes from Chthoniobacterales bacterium, assembly GCA_036490335.1. Classification (GTDB taxonomy): domain Bacteria; phylum Verrucomicrobiota; class Verrucomicrobiia; order Chthoniobacterales; family UBA10450; genus Palsa-1392. The sequence goes on along the minus strand of DASXEB010000019.1, from coordinate 298,860 downwards.
AGCGCGCCGCCGATTTGAAAATCGAGGTGATCATGAACGACGGCAAAAGTTTCAAGGCGCGCTACATCACCGGCGATCCGAAAAAGGATCTCGCGTTCATCAAGATCGACAGCGACAAGCCGCTGCCGTTTGTGAATCTGCACGACATCTCGCCGAACTTGCTCGGCGAAACTGTCATCGTCGTGGGCAACGCGCTCGGCTACGGCAGCTCGATCAGCCGCGGTGTCCTGAGCGGCGTGAAACGGGACATCACGATCGAAAATGTGGATTATCACGACCTGCTCCAGACCGACGCGGCGATCAATCCTGGGAACAGCGGCGGTCCGCTCGTCGATCTGACTGGACGGCTGGTCGGCGTCAGCTCGGCGAAAATGGCCTTCACGCCCCAGGGCATCCCGACGCAAGGTTTGGGCTTCGCAATTCCCGCGGACGTCGTCAGGCAGAGTGTCGATGAGTTCAAAAAAATCGCCGCGAAACAGCCGGCGCCAACGCCCGTGCCTAACAATGCGGAGGCGAACGTTTCAAACGCAGACCGGCTTTTCGGTTTGCAACTCCAGGACCTCACGAGCGATCTGGCCGATGCCCTCGGTTACGTCTCAGGTCGCGGCGTTTTAATCAGCGCGGTCGAGCCGGACAGCCCGGCCGACGAAGGCGGAATGGAGCGCGGCCTCGTCATTTATCGGATCGGAAAATTTCAGGTCAATTCGGCGCGCGACGCCGAGAAAATTCTCGGGCACGCTGAGAGCGGTTCGAACGTCGATTTCACGGTTGGCATCATTGCGCGCGGCGGACGCGGGCATCACATCGAGACAGTGACGTTACAGGCGCGCTGAAATTTTTTTCAAGAAATTGCCAACGCTTCCGCGCCGAAGTTGTCAGTAACAAGCTCAGATGATTAAGGTCGAAAACCTGACGAAGCGTTACGCCGGCCAAACCGCGATCGATAATTTGAACTTCGATGTCGGCAAAGGCGAGATCATGGGATTTCTCGGCCCGAATGGCGCGGGCAAGAGCACGACGATGCGCATTTTGTCGAGCTTCATGCCGCCAACCTCCGGCCGCGCGACCGTGGCCGGCTTCGATATTTTCGAGAAGTCGCTCGAGGCCCGCGCGCATCTCGGTTACATGCCGGAAAACGTCCCGCTCTATGACGACATGCGCGTGACGGAGTATCTCGATTATCGCGCCGCGCTCAAAGGCGTGCCTCATCGCCGAGTCAAAGAACGAGTCGGCGATGTGAAAGAGTTATGCGGTTTAAAGGACGTCGAGAAAAAATTGATCGGCGCCCTTTCGAAAGGCTATCGGCAACGGGTCGGCCTCGCTGACGCGCTCGTGCACGAGCCCGACCTGCTCATTCTCGACGAGCCGACGAGCGGCCTGGACCCGAATCAAATCCGGCAGGTGCGCGATCTGATCAAGAACCTCGGCCGCCAGCACACGATTCTTCTTTCGACCCACATTTTGCCGGAAGTCGAGATGACTTGCAGTCGGGTCATCATCATCAATCGCGGCAAAATCGAAGCTTGCGACACGCCCGAAAACCTTCTCCAGCAGATGCGCACCGCGACCGGCGTCACTCTCGAAGCAAAGACCGGCGCGGACGACGCGATCGAACAGTTGAAGAAGATCCCGGGCGTGAAGGACGTTAGCCTAACGAGTGAAGGAGACTGGAAGATCTGCGCGCTGCGCGCAGAAGCGGGCGCGGACGTGCGTCCGGACGTTTTTCAACTGGCGAGTGAACGAAAATGGGTCGTGCGCGAGTTATCCCAGCGAAAGGCGACCCTCGAGGATGTTTTCGTCGAGATCACTCATCCGGACGAGATATAAATTTGCCCAGCGTGATCTGCCTAACGAACAAAGGATGAAAAAGTTTGCCACCCTTCTCTCACGCGAGATCAGCAGCTATTTCTACTCGCCGATCGCCTACATCGTGCTGCTTTTCTTTCTTCTCGTCAGCGGCGTCGACTTCTATTTCCAAATCTCCTTCATGAACGGCCGGCAAGTGCCCTACTCGGTCGAGGAAGCTTTCTTTAACTCTGTCTTTTTCTGGTTCGCGTTCGTCCTCGTCTTTCCCCTCATCACGATGCGGCTCTTTTCGGAAGAATTTAAGCTCGGCACAATCGAGCCGCTGATGACTGCGCCAGTCCGCGACTGGCAGGTCGTGCTCGCGAAATATTGCGGAGCTTTTTTCTTTTACATCGTCCTTTGGATTCCGACGATCTTTTACTTTGCCATCTTTCAGGCAATCACACACCAGCCGGCGGCGACTTCTTTCGGCGCCTATCTCGGCGGGTATCTCATGCTGCTCTTGTTAGGCATGTTCTATCTCTCGGTCGGATGTTTCGCTTCCGTCCTGACAAAAAACCAGATCGTGGCCGCGATCATTTCCTTCGCCGCGATCACGCTTCATTTCTTCTCCGGTCTGGTCGAATTTATCCTCGTCGACATCAGCTCGGCGACGCGGCAATTACTCGGCTATTTCTCGGCGATCGAACAAATGGGAACGCTCTCTCGCGGTGAGATCGATACCCGGCCAATCGTGCTTTACCTTAGCCTAACGAGTCTATTTCTCTTCTTCACCTACCAGGCGTTCCAGTCGCGCAAATGGAAGCTCTAAGTCATGGCTGAAGAAGTTTCCTCGTCCCAAAAGCCGAAGCAGATTCACCGGTTTCAGATCGGGCTGAATGTGATCATTCAAATCGCGATAGTCATCGTCCTCGCTGCGATGGTGAACTATCTCGGCTTCGAGCACTACCGCCGCTGGGACTTATCGCGCGACAAGAAATACGCGCTCTCCGAGAAGACAAAGAACTTCCTTGCCAGCATCCCGGGCAAGGTGCGGATAACTGTATTTTTCACTGCCAACACGGCCATCACCGGCGACGTGCAAAATTTGCTTACGGAATATCAATACGCTTCGCGCGGGAAGATCGATGTCGAGTATGTCGATCCGGAGCGAAACCTGACGAGAGCTAAAGAGTTACTCAATAAGTATAAGGTCGTGACCGATGAAAGTGTCTTGATCGTCGATTACGAGGGCCGGAGTAAGACGGTGAAGGCTTCCGAGATGGCTGACACCGACCAGGGTAATCCCATGACCGGCGAAGCTCCGCAGATAACTGCCTTCAAAGGCGAGCAGGCAATTACAAGCGCGTTGATCGACGTGGTCGAAGGGAAGAAAAGCACGATCGGATATGTCGTAGGTCACAAGGAGCCGCCGATTACCGGTGCGACTCCTTTGTCGGTGATGAAGACCTTCATCGAGAACGAGAACATCCAGTTTCAGGAGCTGAATCTTTTCGAGGTCCCGGCGATTCCGGCCAATGTCCGGGTCGTGATGATCGATGGTCCGCAGTACGATTTCTCCGATCGCGAGATGAAACTTCTGCGCGATTTTTGGAACAAGGATGGGCGAATCTTATTCCTCGTCGATCCGGCCGCCAAGACTCCGAGACTTACCGCCTTTCTCAATGGGCTCGGCGTAAAAGTCGATGACGACCGACTGATGGCGATGGTTAAGACTGGAATCGAGGAGGTCGCGCGCGTGCGCGATGTCGTAGCTCATTTTCTTCCCGACAACCCTGTGACCAAACCGCTCGGCGACGCGCGCGCGCCTTTTATCGGGCCCACGAGTTCACTAACTCTCGAGACTCGACAAGTCGCGGCGGCGAACATTCATCTCACACCAATGGTGCAGGCGGAGAAAGGTTACTGGGGCGAGACTGACTATAACTCTGACGACGAAGCTCTCCTTCAGTACGACCCGGCCAAAGATAAAGGCGGGCCGCTAACTATCGCCGCGTCGGTCGAGAAAGGTGGCAGCGCCGATGCCCGTGTGCAGATTAACTCCGCGCGCCTCATCGTCGTCGCTAACTCTACCTTTCTCCAGGACGACGCGCTAACTCAGGGCCAGCAAGGGCTCGACTTCATTTCCGCGGCCCTGAACTGGCTCCTTAGCCGCGAACAGCTCATCGGGATCGCGCCGAAGATTCCGCAGACACTTACGTTTTCGCTCGATGAAAATGCGCTGCGCAATCTGCGCTGGATTGTTCTCGTCATTTTTCCTCTCGTTCCCGCCTTGATTGGCGTGGGCGTCTGGTGGCGTCGCCGCGCCTAACGAGTATAAGTCGTGAAAATTCGGACGACACTGATTCTGCTTGGCCTCGTGATCGCGGTTGGCGTCTGGATCAAGTTCTTTGAAAGCAAACAGCCGAACACGGTCGAATCGGAACGCCAGGCCGGCAACGTTCTAAACTTCGATCGCGACAAACTCTCAGGAATCGTCATCAAAAACGGCGACGACCGCGTTGCCTTGCAACTCACGAATGGCAAGTGGCGCCTGACCGCGCCCGTGCAGGACCAGGCTGACGCTTCCGCGGTCGATAACCTGATTTCAGACCTCGAGACATGGCGCAAAGTCGCGGTCGTTTCTAATAGGGAAGGTAATTCCGCGAAAGGTTCCCTCAGCCAGTACGGTCTTGCAGAACCGAAACTAACTCTAACTCTGCAAATGCCGCAGGCGCCGCCTACGATCCGCTTCGGCAAGGAAGCCGCGTTTACCGGTGAGATGTACGTCCAGGTCGGTGAAGGCACACCCATAGTTATTGCGGCGCAGAATGTCTTGACCGATATCTCGAAAAAGCCGGATGACTTTCGCGATCGCAAGTTAACCAGCCTGACAACCGCGCAGGTCGATCGCGCGGTCGTGAAAAGTCTCGCGGGAGAGATAGAGTTAGCAAAGAAGAATGGGCATTGGGAGATAGAAAAGCCCTTGCACGCCCGCGGCGACGACGAAAAGATTGGTGACTTCCTTGCCCAACTGACGAACGCACGCATCGAAGAATTTGTCGCCAACGATCGCGGCGACCTGCATGACTATGGCCTTGCCGAGCCGCGTGGTTCGATCACGATTTACGGCGCCGACGAAAAGCAGGGCGAGACGATTGAGCTGGGAGCAGTCACGAAAAAGAAGGCAAATGAGTTATATGTCCGCTCGATTCCGCGCCATGGGATTTACGCGCTGCCGCTCAAGACTGAAGAGATGTTAAAGATCAAACCGAACGACCTGCGAGATCGACATCTTGTCAGGCTGGACACGAATAATCTCGATCGCATTCACATCGCCGCGAACGGTCAGCCGGAGACAGTCTTGGCTCGCAAGGGTGAAAACTGGACGATCGCGAGTCTGCACAACGCGCTAGCGAACGACGAAGAAGTAACGCGACTTGTAACTACCTTGAGTAATCAGCGGGTAACTCGCTTTGTCGCGGACACCGCGTCGGATTTGGCGAAGTACGGACTCGATCACCCACAGTTACAACTTACTTTCAGCTCGTTCGCTTCTGAGAACACCGCGGAGACAACCGCGGGCGAACATCCATTTCTATCGCTGTCATTCGGCAAAATCGATGGCGACAATGTTTATGCGCGCGTCGGCGAAGAGCCATTTATTGTCGCAGTCAACCGCCAGTTACTCGACGAAATCTGGAGCGATCCCTTGCGCTGGCAGGCACTGACTATTTTTCAGTTAAAGCCCGGCGACATTGAACATTTCTCGCGCGTGACTACTCGCGAAGAGTCTTTCGAGCGAAGCGGCCAGACGTGGAAGCCGATCAAGGGAGATAGCTCGATCAATCTCGCAAATGTCCAGTCGCTCCTCAACACGCTCGCTTCACTCCGCGCCGTCCGCTGGGCGGGCGCGATAACTCCCGCCGATGGCTTCGAAAAGCCGGATCTGGTGATTACTTTTGCGACAAAGGCCGACGCCAAAACGCTTCAAAAACTGACGATCGGCAAACCGACACCAGACGGGATGTCTTACGCAAAGCTGGACAATCGTGATGGAGCGTTTGTCCTGAACAATCCTGATGTAAGCGCTTTGAAATTACCTCTGATAAAGGGAAGCGCGGCGCCAAACCCAAGCCCGTTGGAAGTTGTCAGCTCGCCGGTTCCCGCGCCGCCGCTGCCTCGGCCGAGTCCTTGATTCGTTAGGCCACTTCGCGGTTACACGGTCGGGAGAGGTTTGGTCGATGGAACGCGTTCCATCGGCTTAGTCAAATAACCAGCCGAGCGTGCACGAGGCGGGAAGAAGTTATACCTGACGATCGCATAGATCGCGCGGACGCCGTCGCGCCAGGAAACCTTCTTTCCTTCCGCATAAGTCCGCCCCGCATATGAGATCCCAACCTCGTAAATGCGGCAACGGGAGCGCGCCAGCTTCGCGGTTATCTCCGCTTCAAAGCCAAACCGGTCTTCCTGTAACTCGTCCGAACGAATCAGTGAAGACTTAAAGACCTTATAACAGGTCTCCATATCGGTCAGGTTAAGGTTTGTGCACATGTTCGAGAGAAGAGTCAGGAGCTTGTTTCCAAGCATGTGCCAGAAGTAGACGACGCGGTGAGCTTGCGCGCCGACAAAGCGCGAACCAAAGACAGCATCTGCTTTACTCGTTAGGATAGGCTCGAGCAGACGTGCGTAATCCTGCGGATCATACTCCAGGTCGGCGTCCTGAATCAGGACAATGTCGCCTGTCGCAATCGCCATCCCGGAGCGGAGCGCCGCGCCCTTTCCGCGGTTGACCGGATGATAGACGACGCGATCCGCGAGCGAACCAACTCGCGCGCGCAAAAGCTCGGTCGTTCCGTCGGTCGAGGCATCGTCAACAACGATGAGCTCAAGGTCCGTCAGCGAAGCCGCGTGCACCTTCATGACAATCTCTTCGATCGTCTGGCGTTCGTTGTAGCACGGAATAATGACGGAAACTTTCATCGGCGGCCGCGACTGCCTTAGAGTGAGCAAGTCGCAGACCAGGGGAACCGGAAGTTACGCTTTCGTCGCGGAGTAAAGGGTAACGATCCCTCCAGTCAGCCGAGTCGCGGTCGCGGCGCGAAAGCCATTGCTTTCGAGTAAATCGATCATCGCCCGACCGCTGGGGAAGTTTTCGATCGAACCACCGAGATATTCGTAGGCCGTTTGTTCGCCGGTCACAATTCCGGCGAGGCGCGGCAGGCAACGATGGAGATAAAAGCGATAAATGTGGCGGAGAAAACCGCGCGGCATGGAAAAGTCGAGAATGAGCAGATGCCCCGACGCCCGTAGAATACGCGCGCTCTCGCGAAGCGCGCGGCTCCAGTCAGTCATGTTGCGCAAGCCAAAGGCAACGGTCACGATGTCGAAGCTTTGATCGCCGAAAGGAAGCTCCTGCGCATCCGCGACTCTTACACTCGTTAGGCCTTTTCGTTTCGCGACTGCGAGCATCTCGCTCGACAAATCGATCGCCGTGACCTGTGCCTGCGGGATTTTATTGACGATGGCGAGCGCGAGATCTCCGCTACCGGTCGCAAGGTCGAGAACGTACCCCGGCCGCCATTGCCTAACGAGTCTAACAGCCCGATATCGCCACCAGAAATCCCAGCCGCCGCTGAGGAGGTGGTTCGCGAAATCGTAGCGGCCGGCGATGCGATCGAACATCGCGCGCACGGCCTGGGCGTTTCGTGTCGCCGGTTTCGGAACTTCGCTTGAATCCATCAGCGCCCGCGGGCGACGAAGCGTCACTCGAGCGGCGGCTCGATCCACTCTTCCTCACGCGCGACCAATTTATTGCGGGTGATCAGGCGCGCGCAGGTGTTCCAGCGCAGCAGGGCGTCGTCATTGCCCGGCGGTCGCATCGCTTCCGCCTTTTCGAAATGGCCCATCGCTTCGCACAAATCATCGTAGGCGTGATGCGCCGCGCCGGGATTGCCCTGCGCTAGTTTTGCCTTCGCGCGGCGTTCGGCGAGAATGCCGGCGTAGTAAGCGCGATCGTACTCGCCTTTCAACTTCGCGAGTAACTGCCCGGCCTTGGTGTCGCTGACGCCGTAGCCTTTGCTGAAACGATCACTGACCGCGAGCAAAAGAGTTATAACGGCGCGCTGGTTTTCGGGATCGGCCGCTAGGATGTCGAGACAGATGCTTTCCGCTTCGGCCGGCTCGTTCAGCAAGCGGTAACGCTCCGCTTTTTCCAAAGCCGCCGGGATCGCTTCCGGCGAAAGGCGTTTCAGTTCGTGCATGTTCGTTAGGTTTACTCGTTAGGCAAGACCGGCGCCGGCTTTCGTTCTTCCTCTCGTCGGATTTTTTTCCAAATCCAGCCGAGCGGATCGTAGTAATCATCCACCACTCGTTCCTTCAAAGGAATGATCGCGTTATCGGTGATCTGAATGTTTTCCGGGCAGACCTTGGTGCAGCATTTGGTGATGTTGCAAAAGCCGATTCCCTGGGCTTCACGAAGTTCCGAAATGCGGTCGGCGGTATCGAGCGGATGCATCTCGAGCGCGGCGGTGTAAACGAGAAAACGCGGACCGATGAACTGATCCTGCTTGTGATGATCGCGCAGGACGTGGCAGACATCCTGGCAAAGAAAACATTCGATGCATTTGCGAAATTCCTGCACGCGATCGATGTCGCGCTGCGCCATCCGCCAAGTGCCGTCGGGAGCGTCGGGCGGACGCGGCTGGAATTTTTTGATCCGTTTTTTAACCGCGAAATTCCACGAGACATCGGTGATCAAATCCTTCAGCCGCGGGAAGGCCTTCATCGGCTCGATCGTGACCGGCCGATTGAGCGGCAGATCGTTCAGGCGCGTCATGCACATCAGCTTCGGCATGCCGTTGATCTCGGCCGAACAGGAGCCGCATTTGCCGGCCTTGCAATTCCAGCGGCAGGCAAGGTCACCGGCCTGCCTCGCCTGAATGTCATGGACAGCGTCGAGCACGACCATGCCTTCGGAAACTTCCGTCCGGTAATCGTGAAAGGCGCCGCCGTTGGCGTTGCCGCGCCAGATGCGAAAAGTCGCGTCCTTCATTCGTTAGGCGAGGTCACTTCATCTCCTCGATCACCTGTTTCAAATCGTCGCGCATTTCCGGAATCGCATCGCGCCGAATCTGCATCGCGCCGTCGTCGCCTTTCCAGATAATCGTATTCACTTTCGCAAACTCGGCGCTTTTCTCGGGATAATCTTCGCGAAATTGCGCGCCGCGACTTTCCTTGCGTTCGAGCGCGGCGCGGGCGACCGCTTCGGAAACAGTCATCAGATTTTTCAGGTCGAGCGCGGTGTGCCAGCCGGGATTGAACTCGCGATTGCCGTCGACTCCAGCCGCCTGCGCGCGGCGCCACAAATCGCCCAGCGCCTCGAGCGCGGCGCTCATTTCTTCTTCCTGCCTAACGATGCCGACTTTGTCCTGCATTAACTCCTGCAAATCTTTTTGCACCGCGTAGGGATTTTCCGCCGAATCGCCGCGCGAGAAAGGTTCGAGCGCCTTCTGCGCCGCAGTCTCGATTTGGCCGGAATCGATTTCGCCTAACGAATGTTCCTGCGCAAACCGGGCCGCAGATTCGCCCGCGCGTTTGCCAAAGACGAGCAGGTCGGAGAGGGAATTCCCGCCGAGCCGGTTCGCGCCGTTGATGCCGGCGGCACATTCGCCGGCGGCAAAAAGACCCGGCACGCGCGACATCTGCGTGTCGGCATCGACGCGAATCCCGCCCATGACATAATGCGTCGTCGGCCCGACCTCCATCGGCTCTTCCGTGATGTCGATGTCGGCCAGTTGTTTGAATTGATGATACATGCTCGGGAGCTTGCGCTTGATGTGCTCGGCGCCGCCGGAGACTTTGTTTTTGATCCAGGCAATGTCGAGAAACACGCCGCCGTGCGGACTGCCGCGACCCTCTTTGATTTCGCGCACGATGCAGCGCGAGACGTGATCGCGGGTGAGTAATTCCGGCGGTCGGCGCGCGCTTTTGTCACCCTGGCAATAACGCCAGCCTTCGTCTTCGTTGTCGGCGGTCTGCGCTTTATAGTTATCGGGAATGTCGTCGAACATGAAACGGCGACCTTCTTTGTTCGTCAGGATGCCGCCTTCACCGCGCACGCCTTCGGTGACCAGAATCCCGCGCACGCTCGGCGGCCAGACCATCCCGGTGGGATGAAACTGGATGAACTCCATGTCGATCAACTCCGCGCCGGCTTCGTAGCCTAACGAGTGGCCGTCGCCGGTGTATTCCCAGCTGTTGCTCGTGATTTTGAAAGCGCGGCCGATGCCGCCGGTCGCGAGCACGACGGCTTTTGCGCGAAAGATTTTGAAACGGCCGCGTTCCCGGTCGTAGCCGAAGGCGCCCACAACGCGGCCGTTCTCCTTCAGCAAAGTCAGGATCGTGTGCTCCATATGCACATCGATGCCCTGATGAATGCCGTGGTCCTGCAAGGTGCGAATCATTTCCAAACCGGTGCGATCGCCCACGTGCGCGAGCCGCGGATATTTGTGGCCGCCAAAATTTCGCTGCAAAATCCGGCCGTCGCTCGTGCGATCGAAGACCGCGCCCCAGGCTTCGAGTTCGCGCACCCGCGCGGGCGCCTCGCGCGCGTGCAGCTCGGCCATGCGCCAGTTGTTGACGTATTGGCCGCCGCGCATCGTGTCGGCGAAATGCACCCGCCAGTTATCGCGATCGTCAACGTTGGCGAGCGCGGCCGCGATGCCGCCTTCGGCCATGACGGTGTGCGCTTTGCCTAACAATGATTTGCAAACCATCCCGACCTTCACGCCGGCGGCGGAAGCTTCAATCGCCGCGCGCAAACCGGCCCCGCCCGCGCCGATGACAAGGACATCGTGCTGCAAGGTTTCGTAATCAGCCATGCGCGGAAATTAAAGAAGCCGGAAGTCGTGCCAGACGCCTAACGAACAAAGGCGGATGTAGAGATCGGAAAACGCGACCCAGAAAAGGCTCATCCAGGCCCAGAGCATGTGGCGGCGATTAAAACAACCAACGCAGGCATAGGCGCGATAACAGGCCGGCGCCTTCGAGAATTGATCGAGAAAACCGCCGACGAGATGGCGCAGGGAATGACAGCCAAAAGTATAACCGCCGAGCAAGACGACGTTGATGGCGAGGACGATTGTGCCGAGGCCAAGGCCGAAGACCATCGCACCCGTCGCCGGATCAACGAACCAGAGTGCCTTCCAAACGTCATGCAGCAGCACCAGCAGAAACAAAAGCGCCACGTAAAGAAAATAGCGGTGCACGTTCTGCATGATGAGCGGGAAAGAACGCTCGCCGAGATAGGTTTTGCGCGGTTCGCCGACGGTGCAGGCCGGCGGATCGGCCCAGAAAGCTTTGTAGTAAGCGCCGCGATAGTAATAACAGGTGAGGCGAAATCCGCCCGGCGCCCAAAGGACGAGGAGCGCGGGCGAAAAGAGCAGCCACGCCGGCCACCAATGCGGCTTCGGCCCGAACCAACTGTGCGGCGAACCACCGAAAATCTCCGGCGAATAAAACGGCGAGAGGTAAGGTCCGAAAAAATAATTCCGGCCCTGGAACGCGGCCCAGGTCGAGTAAACAACGAACCCGCCGAGCCCGAGGAAAACAATCAGCGGCTGGGCCCACCAGACGTCGGGGCGCGCGGTTTGGCCGAAAGCAGGGTGAGGCAGAGTGGTTTCTCCCGGAGTCATGACGCGTGATTTCGCGCAGGTAGATAACGATGACGCGCGCGCGTGACAAGGGCTTTCCTTGAAGCGATGGTTCGCCTAACGAGTAAAGGAAATGGCTCGGCGACGTTCGAGGCGCGAACTTAATCGCCACTCAGCCGCGCTTCCGCGAGATCGAGGTCGCGCTGGATTCGGCGCAACGCTTCGTCATTGATCGCCTGCGAATTTCGCAGCGCGATAATCGTCTGCCGCTCGACTTGCAACGCCTCCTGCTGCAGAAGCTGGTAAGCGGGCGTGGCGATTTCGCCGGCGCGATTCCCGGCCGCGCCCGCGGCGGCGTTGAGCTGTTCGATGCGATCGCAATATTCCGCGCGCACGCGCGCCATCACGTCGTCGGAAAATTTTTCGTCGCGCGCCGCCTGTTCGACAAATTCCACCGCCGCTTCGTTGGCCTGCAATCGCGCGTCCCGTTCTTCGTTATCGATTGTGCCGTCGTCGCGAATGCCGAGACCGCGGATCAAAAGCGGCAGCGTCAGACCCTGGAAAACAAGCGTCGTCAGAATGACGCAAAAAGTCAGAAACAAAATATAACTGCGACCGGGAAACGGCTGGCCGTTATCGAGCGCGAGCGGCAGCGCGAAGGCCGCAGCGAGCGAGACGACTCCGCGCATTCCCGCCCACGCCTCGAGCGCCATCTGTTGCCACGGTGGGATCGGGTCGCTCTCGCGCCATTTCCGACTCAACCAGCGCGGCAGATATGCGCCCGGAAAAACCCAGACGATGCGCACGAGCACGACCGTGCCGCTGATAAGCAGTCCGTAGCCAATCAGCCGCGCGAACGGTTCGCTCTGGAGCGCGCGCAAAATTCCCGGCAGTTGCAGCCCAATCACGATAAAAATGAAACCGTTCAAAAGGAACGCGACCATTTCCCAAAAGTATTGTGCCTGGAGACGCGTCCGCGCCGGGAGCGCGGTCGAGTGCCAGCCGAGATAAACGCCCGCGGCGACGGTCGCGAGCACGCCGGAAACATCCGCGCGCTCGGCGAGAAAGTAGGCCGTGAACGGGGTCAGCAGCGAGATCGTGATTTGCACCGGCGGATCGTTCAGATGCCGTTGCACCCAGCGCGCGCAAAGGCCAACGAGCAACCCGAGTGCGATGCCGCCAGTGCCGACAAAAACAAAACGCCAGCTCGCTTCGCCTAACGAGAAGTGACCGCTGACCATCGCCGCGACAGCAAATTCGTAGGCGACCAGCGCGGTCGCATCGTTGACCAGACTTTCGCCTTTGAGAATCGCTTCGATTCGCGCCGGCACGCGCAGCCGTTTCAAAACCGCCTCGACCACGACCGCGTCCGGCGGCGAAACGATCGCGCCTAACGAAAAGGCAGCGGCCCACGGCAGCCCGGCGATGAACGAATGCGCGACCCACGCCACCACCGTCATCGTGAGCAAGACGAGGCCGATCGCGAAAAAAAGAATTGGTCGAAGGTTGCGCCGAAAATCGCGCCAGGAGGTAAAGAGCGCGGCCGGGTAAAGCAGCGGCGGCAGGAAAATGAAGAAAACCAAATGCGGATCGAGGCGAATAACCGGCAGGACGGGAACGAAACTCAAAGCGAGCCCGCCAATGACGAGCAGCACCGGATAAGGGATTGCGAATTTGTTGGCGACAATGACCAACGCCACCACCGCCATCAGAAGCAGAACGATCGCCTCGACGTGATTCATGCCGGCGACGAAATCAGTGCCCGGGGTGCAGCGGCGTGCGTTTCGCCCGCGCGCGATTGGCTTCGAGCTGCGGCAAATGTTTCTCCGACCAATCGCAAATCGCCTTCAAGGGCTCGATCAAAGTGCGCCCGAGCTGGGTGAGCGAGTATTCCACTTTCGGCGGCACGACGGGATGCACTTTGCGATTGATGAGACCGTCGCGCTCGAGGCTGCGCAAAGTCTGGGTGAGCATTTTTTGCGAGACGCCGCCGACTTCGCGCTGAAGCTCGGCGTAACGATGAGTGTCGGTGGCGAGGACGTAAATGATGAGCGCGGTCCATTTGTCGGCGATGCGCGCGAGGATGACGCGGGAGAGGCATTGCGGGTTTAGAACGGAGATGGTCTTGGCGGATTTTCGCATGGTGATTTCGCGAACAGGATGGCTGTTACGGTTTAGAATGTAACGCACCAAAAGGCCGGTATGGATGTTTCGATACCGCTAAAAAAATTTCGGGCCGGCCGCACTTTTTTCTTGAAACACGAGGATAGGGTGACTACTTCTGCTCCCCGTTCGGCGTTCCCAGCCGGAAAATCTGCGGACTTTGTTTCCCCGGATTAACCAGCTCGGGGCGACGCATTTTGTTTATGGCCAGCCGAGGGAAAAGAAAACGCCGGTAATGCGAGTCCTGATCATCGGAGGCGGCGGCCGCGAACACGCGCTTACCTGGAAGCTGCGGCAATCGCGGCGCGTCGAGCAACTTTTTTGCGCGCCCGGAAACGCCGGCACGGCCGAGCTGGGCGAGAACGTCGCGATCCCGCCTAACGACTTCGCGGGTCTCTGCCGTTTCGCGGTTGAAAATCGGATTGATCTCACCGTCGTCGGCCCGGACGATCCGCTCGCCGCCGGCATCGTGGACGAATTCGCAAGTAAAAGGTTGCGCATTTTCGGGCCCACGAAAGCGGCCGCGCGGCTCGAGTCGTCGAAAATTTTCGCGAAGCAACTGATGCGCTGCACCGGTGTGCCGACCGCGATGGCGGGCGTCTTCGATGACAGCCGCAAAGCCTGCCGCTTCGTCGAGAAACTTCGTTTTCCGGTCGTGATCAAAGCCGACGGACTCGCCGCCGGCAAAGGCGTGATCATCGCCCAAGACGCAAGTGAAGCGCACCAGACCTTGCACGACATGATCGATCGCCGCCGCTTCGGCGAAGCGAGCGCGCGCGTGCTCATCGAAGAATTTCTCGAGGGCTGGGAATGCTCGCTCCACGTTCTCGTCGCGGGCGACAGTTATCAATTCCTCGGCACGGCCTGCGATCACAAACGATTGCAGGACGGCGATCGCGGCCCGAACACCGGCGGCATGGGCGCGTTCAGTCCTGCGCCGCGCTGGAGCGAAAATCTTCGCCGGCAGTTCGACGACAAAATCATGAAGTCGCTCCTGCGCGGTTTGCGCGACGAAAAAGTGCGCTTCAACGGCCTACTTTTCCCCGGCCTGATCGTGCACCGCGACACCGCGTCCGTGCTCGAATTTAATTGCCGCTTTGGCGATCCGGAGACGCAGGTGATTTTGCCGCGCCTGAAAAGCGATCTCCTTCCGCTTCTCGAAAAGACGATCGACGCCAATCTCGCATCGGCCGAAATCGAGATGGACGAACGGCTCGCTGTCACCGTCGTCATGGCCTCGGCCGGTTATCCGGGACGAGTCGAAACCGGCAAAAAAATCAGCGGCCTCGACGAATGCGCGAAGATGAAAAACGTCCATGTTTTTCATGCCGGAACGCGCCGCGAAAATGGCGACGTCGTGACCAACGGCGGCCGCGTCCTCGCCGTCACCGCGCTTGGCGACTCGTTAGGCCAGGCGCGCGACCTCGCCTACGCCGCGGTCGCGAAAGTCGATTTCGAAGGTTGCCAGTACCGTCGCGATATTGCCCTCGGCGCGCTCCCGGATAACGTCGCTGCGCCCGATGTTGCGCCGCCTGCTCAATCTTAGCCTAACGATCCTCGTGTGCGCTGCGACTCTGCGAGCGCAGACTCCGGCGCATCCAGTCGCGACTCCGCCGCCGAAGCCAACCTCCTCGCCCACTCCGTCCGATCCGCTCGATGCACTCGCGCCTAACGACCTCACGCAGGCGTTGCGTTTTGTGAAGGAGAATTACGTCACGCCGAGCGCGCTCACGCCCGCCGATCTCGACCGCGCCACGCTCGCCGGCCTGATCGAGCGGCTCGGCCGCGGCGTTACGCTCCTGCCGGCCCCTTCGCCTAACAATGAGCCCGCGCCGGCCATGTCGGACCGCGATATTTTGCAGGGCCACATTGGTTATTTTCGGCCCGGCGCCTTACGCAAAAGCGATCTCGCCGATCTCGACGCCGCGCTTCGAAATTTTGCCGCCAAAAAAATCGATGCGCTCATTCTCGACTTGCGCGGGACGGCGGAAACGCAGGATTTCGCGATGGCGGCCGAGTTCGCGAAGCGGTTTGCGCGCAAAGGCGAATATCTTTTCAATTTGCAGGGCGCGGCGCGGCCGGAGCGCGTTTTTGTTTCCGACCGCGCGCCCGATTACGTCGGTCTCATCACGATCCTGATCGACGAAGAAACGAACGGCGCGCCGGAAGTGCTGGCGAGCGTTTTGCGCGTGAACGAAAAGGCGATCCTGATTGGCGAACCAACCGCCGGCGCCGCCGTCGGCTATTCCGACCTGTCGTTAGGCGGAATGATTTTGCGCGTCGCGGTGAGCGAGGCCGCGATCGGAAATGAGCGGGTCGGATTTCCCGGTGGCGTGCAGCCCGACATCGCAGTCTTGATGCCGCTCTCGACGAAGCGCGAGATTTTCAAGGAGAGCCTGACGAAAGGAATGTCGCCCTTCGTTTTCGAATCCGACCGCCCGCACTTGAACGAAGCCGCGCTCCTCGCCGGTACCAATCCCGAGATCGAAGCGATCCAGGAATCGCAGCAGCGTCGCGCGCGCGGCGAGAAACCGCCGTTGCACGATCCGGTCATGCAGCGCGCCGTCGATGTCATCACCTCGATCGCGGTTTATCAGCATCCGGCCGGGTCGCCGCCCTAACGAGTCGTGCATCCGCTGGAGGAGCGCATCGGGCATCACTTTCGCAACCCGGAGTTGCTCGCCGAAGCGCTCACGCATCCGAGCGTGCGCCACGAAAAAAAACGCGGACACTTCGACAATCAGCGTCTGGAATTTCTCGGCGATGCCGTGCTCCAGCTCGTCATCACGGAGAATCTTTTTGCGCGATTCGCCGACGCGCCGGAGGGCCGCCTAACGACTCGGCGCGCGCGTATTGTTTCGCGCGAAGCGCTCCGTCTGCATGCGGAGCGACTCGAGCTCGGGCGGCATCTTGCCCTCGGCCGCGGCGAGGAAGCGAGCGGCGGTCGCGCGCGCGCGTCGAATCTGGCGGACGCGTTTGAGGCATTGTTAGGCGCGCTTTATCTCGATGGCGGTTTCGAGGCCGCGCGCGATTTTATTTTGCGCGAGATAGCGGCGGAACTGGAAAGCCTCGAAGACGAACCGCTCGAAATAAATCCCAAAGGCCAGTTGCAGGAAATTCTTCAGGCGATTTCGCCGCGCAGCCCGGTTTACGAATTGTTGTCAACGGAAGGCCGCGAACATGAAAAGACTTTCGCCGTCCGCGTGCTTTGGGAAAACGTGGTGCTCGGCGAAGGAACCGGCCGAAGCAAAAAACAGGCGGAGACTGCGGCCGCGCTCGCGGCTTTGAAAGAGCAAAGCTGGCGGAAAAAAGAGTCGTTATGATTTCTGATTAAGCGCCTGGATTTCGCCTAACGAACTCGGCCAGACGAAATGTTCCGCGATTGCGCGCCTAACGAACTCCTTCGCGCGCGCGATTGCCGGTTCGAGCGCGAGGCCGCGCGCGAGGCCGGCGGCGATCGCGGCCGAATAGGTGCAGCCGGTGCCGTGAGTCGCGACGCCGGCGATCTTGTTTGTGGAAAATTCCCTCGGCGTCGCGCCATCGAAGAGCAAATCGGTCGCGCGATCGCCGCGCAGATGACCGCCTTTGACCAGAAACGGCACGTTGTATTTCGCTCGCAGTTCTTCGCCGGCGATGCGCATTTCGCCGAGACTCGCGACACTGAGACTCGTTAGGGCGGCGGCCTCGTCCATGTTTGGTGTCACGATGGTCGCGAGGGGAAAAAGACGTTCGCGATAGATCTCGATCGCGGCCGGGTCGAGCAGGCGATCGCCGCTCGTCGCGATCATCACCGGATCGATCACGAGCGGGATTTTTTTCGCCCGCGTTTGCAAAATTTCGGCGACGAGCGCGACGATCTCGGCGGAAAATAGCAGCCCGGTCTTGATCGCGGCGACGGGAAAATTTGCGAGCAGCAACTCGAGCTGGGCGCGGACGTTTTCCGGCTCGACTGCGGAGATGCGCGAAACTTTTCCCGGCACTTCGGCGACGACGCAGGTGCAGACGGTGAGGCCGTAAACGCCGAGCGCGGCGAAAGTTTTCAGGTCGGCCTGGAGCCCGGCGCCGGCGCTGGAATCGGAGCCGGCGATCGTGAGGGCGACGGGCGGATTGCGTTCGCTCGCCATCGTCAGGCGGGGCGTCGCGGCATCGTTAGGCGAAGCGGCGGCCGCAATTCGTCAGACGCCGTCGTTGCCGATCGCCTCGACCGGGCAGCCTTCCATCGCTTCCTTGCAGAGCGCTTCTTCCTCCGGAGTCTCGGCCTGTTTGTAAACGTAGGAATGGCCGCCGTCGTCGTTGCGCTTGAAATTGGCCGGCGCGGTCTCGCGACAGAGATCGCAGTCGATGCATTGATCGTCGACGTAGAATTTCCCTTCGACGTTTTCGGCATACTTGTTTGCGACATCAGCCATAATTTTTCCGGTGTAATTTGAGCTTCCGAAGGTAAAAAGAATCGTTCCGCACGCAAAGGTTTTTCGGTTGACGCTTCGCCACCCTCGCCACGATATGACGCGGATCAAATCCTGCCCGTAGAGCGATCATGAAGGCTGAAACGCGCAAGACTTTTTTTTCCTTCGGCATCGAGCTCGCGATCTACGCGGTGCTCGTGGTCGCCTATTATTTCCTGGTCCTCCATTTCCTCGCGGGCTGGCTTTTCCATCTCGATAAATCGAGCATCCGCATTTACGGGCTGGTCTCAATCGCGCTCATCATCGGGCAGGCGGTCGCGCTCGAATGGGTCACGACCTTTCTCATCCGCCTTTTGCGCGGGCGCTCGGAATGATCACGCTGCTCGCGATGCATTTCCCGATCTCGGGGACGGACATCAGTCCGGTTTACCTCGTCATCATTGGATTTTTGATCGGCGTTCTTGGCGGCTTTTTCGGCGTCGGCGGGAGCTTCATCGCCGGGCCGGCGTTGCGCGCGGTCGGGATGCATTGGAATTACGCCGTCGGCACCGACCTCGCCCACATCGTCGGCAAATCGGTCGTGGCCGCGAAACGTCATCGCGCGCTCGGCAACGTCGACCTGCGGCTCGGGTTCATCATGGCGACGGGCACGATCGCGGGTGCGGAATGCGGCGCGCAACTGATCCAGCTTTTGAAGCGGCGCGGCGACGTCGACTTCGTCGTCAGCATCATTTCGATCATCATTTATTTCAGCATCTCGACCTTCATGGTTTGGGAAAGCTGGAAGACTTTGCGCCAGCAGCGCAAGACTTCCGGCGGCAAAAAAAAGCGCGGCAAGAAAGATTCGGCCGACGTCTCCTCCTTCAGCGGCGTGACCAGCGCGATCCATCGCATTCCGCTTTGGCCGATGATTTCGCTCCCGACCTCGGGCGTGAAATCGATCTCGCTCTGGGTCATCGTCGTCGTCTCGTTCATCGGCGGATTGTTCAGCGGATTTCTCGGCGGCGGCGCGGGCTACATCCGCATGCCGATGATGGTTTACGTGCTTGGAATTCCGACCCATCTCGCGGTTGGGACCGATCTCTTCGAGATCATCATCTCGGCCAGCTACGGCACCTTCAGCCATGCGATTAAAGGCAACGTCGACATCCTCGTCGCGCTCGTCATGAACACCGGCGCGGCCATCGGCGCGCAGATCGGCGCCATCCTCACCCAATATTTTGCCGGGCCAAAAATCCGCCTCTTTTTTGTCCCGCTGCCATTGATCGGCGTGGCCATCGTCCTCTACACTTTATTTACCGGCAACAAGCTTTGAGCGCCTCATGCACATTCTGATTTGCAGCGACGGAACCGATCCGGCCGACAACCCGACCCGGCTCGGCGGACTGCTCGCCGGACCCTGCCAGTCCACCGTGACATTGTTAGGCATCGCCGAAAAAGCCGGCGACGAAGAGCCGTTGCAACGCGCGCTCGACTCCGAGGCGAAGATGCTCCGCGCCCAAGGCCTCGCGCCCAACGTCGTCGTCCGCACCGGCGAACCGATCCGCCAGATTCTCGCCGAAACCACGAGCACGGAATACGACTTCGCCATCATCGGCGCGCGGCGCAAAGGCACCGGCGGCCTTTATTGGCGGCCGGAAAAAACCTACGAAGTCATCAAAGCCGTTCCCCCGCCCGTCGTGGTCGCGATCGGGGCCTGCGATCGCATCGGGCGCATGCTCGTCTGCACCGGCGGCAAACATTACATCGACGACGCCGTCCAGCTTGCGGGCGAGATCGCCCAATGCGTCGGCGCCACCGTCACCCTCCTCCACGTCATGGCGGAGCCGCCCGCGATATACGCCAACCTCGTCCGGATGGAAGAAGACGTTGAGCGTTTGCTCGCCTCCGACTCCGAGCTCGGCCTCAACTTGCGCGGGCAAAAAGAGAGCCTCGAGAAAATCGGCGTCAAAACCGAAGTCCGCGTCCGGCACGGCCTCGCCCTCGACCAGATCTTCGACGAAGTGCGCGAGGGCGACCACGACTTCATCGTCACCGGCACCTCGCAGGCCCGCGGCACCTTTCGCCATTATATAATGGGCGACCTGACCCGCGGCATCTTGAACCGCGCCGACTGCCCGGTCCTGGTCGCGCGCGCCGGCAAGATCACCGACGACGAAGACGCCGAGGGCGGATTCTTCCACCGGCTCTTCCACGGCTTCGCGGCCGAGAAAAAAGACGCCTGACGAACCGCGCCGCGACCCCGCCTTGCGCGACCGCGCCCTGCCGTTAAGCTCGGGCACGCCCATTATGAAGAACAAATCTCCAGGTTTTATCCTCGTCCGCCTCATGCTCCCGCTTGCCCTCGCCAGCCTCTGCCTGACCGGTTGCGGCTCGAAAAACGGCGGCGAAGCCGGCGCCGGCAACACCGGCGATTACGTCAACGGCACCCCCCTGCCCGACCGGCCCGCCGGCGGCACCTCCTTCATGAGCCCGAACGTCGACCGGCAGCAATTCGCCCCGATTTATTTCGACTTCGACAGCCAGAACATCCGGCCCTCCGAGAACGGGAAGATCGGGCAGCTCGCCGGCTTTTTGAAACAGAGCAACAGCCAGATCATCATCGCCGGCTTCACCGACGAGCGCGGCACGCCGGAATACAACCGCGCTCTCGGCGAGCGCCGGGCCGAGTCGGTCCGCGAGGCGCTGATCGCGGGCGGGGCGAACGCGCAAAACATCCAGACGGTCAGTTTCGGCGCGGACATGCCGGCCGATCCCGCCTCGAACGAGGAAGCCTGGGCGAAGAATCGCCGGGCCGAGATCGGCGTGATCAAGTAGGAGGCTCCGCCGGGGGTGATTGGCGAAAAAAGGCCGGTTTCCCAAAACGTTTGACCGGTCTCCCAAAACGTTTGACCGGTCTCGCGAAACGTTTGATCGGTCTCCCGAAACGTTTGACCGGTCTCCCAAAACGTTTGATCGGTCTCGCGAAACGTTTGATCGGTCTCGCAAAACGTTTGACCGGTCTCGCGAAACATTTGACCGGTCTCCCAAAACGTTTGACCGGTCTCGCAAAACGTTTGACCGATCTCCCAAAACGTTTGACCGGTCTCCCAAAACGTTTGGTCGGCCTCGCAATCTGTTAGACCGACCTCCCATTCTATTAGATCGGCCTCCCATTCTCCAAGGCCGGCCTTGCAATCTCCGAGACCGGTCTCGCAACCTCCAGAATCGACCGGAATTCCCCCCGCAGGGAGCCCCTTGCGCCCGGGCCAAGGCCGGGTCGCACTGGCGCGGGCGACTTCCTCGGCTAGATTCGGCCGATGCTTTCCGAAACGATCGAGCTCCGCGGGCACATCATCGACTCACTCATCCTGCCCAAGGTGCTGGACGAGATCATCACCCACGGCGGCACCTTCAAGATCGGCGAAGTCCGCATCGGCGAACAGCGCACCGACCAGAGTTTTGCCCGGATCGAGGTGACCGGGCCCTCCGCCGAGTCGCTCGACGAGTTGATCCTGCGCCTGCGCCAGCACGGGGCCGAGGTGATCGAGAAAAAGAGCGTCGAGCTGGCAGTCGCGCCGGCCGACGGGGTTTTCCCGGAGCAGTTTTACGTCACGACCAACCAGCAGACCTTTGTCCAGCTCGACGACGGTGAAATCGAAGTCCATCCCGCGCTCATGGACAGCGCAATCGTGGTCGACCGCAGGGCGAAAGCCGCGACCGCGACGAAGTTCTACAGCGTCAAAAAAGGCCAGGAGGTGGTCGTCGGTCACCAGGGCATCCGGGTCGTCCCGCTCCAGCGCTCGACCGCGCGCGCCGATGTCTTCGAGTTCATGGCGAGCAACGTTTCGATCGAGAAACCGAAGACCGCCGTCATCCGCGAGATCGCGCGCGAGTTCCGCCGCGCCCGCGACGAGAACGGCCGGATCCTCGTCGTCGGCGGCCCCGCCATCGTCCACACCGGCGCGGCCGAGCATTTCGAGAAGCTGATCGAGTGGGGCTACGTCAATCTGCTTTTCGCCGGCAACGCCCTCGCGACTCACGACATCGAGAACGCGCTTTTCGGCACGTCGCTCGGCGTCTTCCTCGAGAAAGGTTCGCTCGCCGAGTCCGGCCACGAGAATCACATGCGCGCGATCAACGTCATCCGGAGCGCGGGCGGCATCCGCCCGGCGGTCGAGCGCGGCCTGCTCAAGCGCGGCATCATGCACAGTTGCGTGCGGCACGGGATCGATTACGTCCTCGCCGGCTCGATCCGCGACGACGGCCCGCTGCCCGATGTCATTACCGACGTGCTCGAGGCGCAAAAGGCGATGCGGGCGAAGCTCGACGGGGTCACGATCGCGATGATGATGGGCACGATGTTGCACTCGATCGCGGTGGGCAATCTTCTCCCCGCGACCGTGCGCACGATCTGCGTCGACATTAATCCCGGGGTGGTGACGAAGCTGACCGATCGCGGGACGTTCCAGGCGATCGGGCTCGTGACCGATCTCGAGCCGTTCCTGCGCGAGCTGACCGATTGCATCGCGGCCCAGGGTCGTTAGGCATTCGTTAGGGGGAAATATGCGCGAACTGCTCCTTTGTCCGCCAGACCATTACGGCATCGAATACGAGATCAACCCGTGGATGAGCCGCGCCCGCGGCGCCGACACGCCCGTGGTGAAGGCGCAATGGCGCGGGCTGCACGAGAAGCTGCGCAGTCTCGGCTGCCAGATCCATCTCGTCCCGCCGGTGCCGAAGCTGCCCGACATGGTCTTCACCGCCAATGCCGGCCTGACGATCGGGAGGAAATTCATCCCGAGCAATTTTCGGCACGCGGAACGGGCCGGCGAAGCGCCGCTCTTTGCCGATTGGATGGCGCAGCACGGTTACGAGGTCGTCTGGCTGCCTAACGATCAATTCTTCGAAGGCGAAGGCGACGCGCTCTTCGCCGGCGACGCGCTTTTCTGCGGCTACAAGTTTCGCTCCGACGTCGTCGCGCACCGCACTGTCGGCGAAATGTTGAAGTGCCTCGTCATCTCGGTCGAGCTGGTCGATCCGCGCTTTTATCATCTCGACACCTGCTTCTGTCCGCTGACCGATGGCGGCGCGGTCTGGTTCCCGGCGGCCTTCGACGAATACGGCCAGCGCACGATCCACGACCACGTCCCGAACCTGATCGAGGTGGTCGAGGAGGAAGCGGCGCATTTCTCCTGTAACGCGGTCGTGCTCGAGCGCGACGTCGTCCTCCCGGAAGGCGCGCCGCGATTGATGGAGTCGTTAGGCGACCGCGGCTTCCATTGTCATCCGCTGCCGATGTCGGAATTCCTCAAAGCCGGCGGCGCCTGCAAATGTCTGACCATGTTCCTGCCCCAACGCGAAACCGTTGCCTAACGACCGCGCTTGCGCTGCAGCTCGCGCTCGATTTTGCCCAGCGGCAGGGTGTTCACGACGTCGTCCTTCGTCAGCCAGCCTTTGCGCGCGACGCCGACGCCGAACCACAATTCCTGAAGCCGCTCCACTCCGTGCGCGTCGGGATTGATCACGCACTTCACTCCCTTTTCCTTCGCGCGCGGCCACCAGCGCCAGTCGAGCTCGAGGCGTTTCGGCGCGGCGTTGATCTCGATCCAAGTGCCGGTCGCAGCCGCGGCGGCGAGGATCGCGGGAATGTCGACGGCGTAACCGTTGCGCTTGAGCAAAAGCCGGCCGGTCGGATGCGCGAGCATGGTGACAAACGGATTGCTGATCGCGCGAATGATGCGCTTCGTCATCTCCGCTTCCGGCAATTGAAAGGCCGAATGCACCGACGCGACGACGAAGTCGAGTTCGCCTAACGTTTCGTCGTCGAAATCGAGCGAGCCGTCGCGCAGGATGTCGCATTCGACGCCGGCAAAAAGACGGAAGCCGTCGAAGCTTTTGTTCAGCTTGCGAATCGCCGCGCCTTGCGCGCGCAGCCGCGCCTGGTCGAGACCGCCGGCCTGGATCGAGCTGCGGCTGTGGTCGGCGATGCCGAGATATTGCAGGCCGAGGTCCTGCGCGGCCGCGGCCATTTCCTCGAGCGAGTTGCGGCCGTCGCTCGCGCTCGTGTGGCAGTGAAAAGTGCCGCGCAAGTTTTCCGGCTCGAGCAGGCGCGGCAGCCTGCCCGCAGCGGCGGCTTCGATCTCGCCGCAATTTTCGCGCAACTCCGGCGGCACAAAATCGAGACCAAGCGCGCGGTACAATTCTGCTTCATCGCGGACGAGCGGGATCTCTTGGGCGGGCCGCTTTTTCTTCGCACCTTCCGCGGCAGGAGCGAGTCGATATTCATTCAAGGTCCAGCCGCGTTGCAGGGCGCGATTGCGCAGCACGATGTTGTGCTCCTTGCTTCCGGTGAAATAACCGAGCGCGAAGGGATATTCCGCCGCGCTCACGACGCGAAGGTCGGCCTGAATTCCGGAGCGCAAACGCACGGTTGTCTTCGTCGCGCCGCGCGCCCTCACGCTCTCGACCAGTTCGTGCCTAACGAATGCATCGGTGACGTCGTCGGGATTTTTCGTCGCAACGATGAAGTCAAGATCGCGCACGATTTCCTTCCGCCGCCGGTAGCTTCCCGCGATGCAAACGTGAAGCGCGTCCGGGAGCTGCCGCAAATCTTCGCGCAACTGCTCCGCTTCGGCCGCGACCGCGCCTAACGAAAAGCTGCCGACATGCTTTTCGCGATCGGCGATCGTTTTCGCGAGGCGATCCTGAGTTGTTTTTCCAAAGCCGGTCAGCTCGGCGACGCGACCGGCGGCGCAGGCCTGCGCGAGGTCGGCGATCGAGCCGACGCCGAGCTTTTCGTAAAGCGCCTTGATCTTTTTCGCGCCCAAACCCGGGAGCGAGAAGAGATCGAGAATGCCGGCCGGAAATTGGGCGCACAGTTCGTCGTAAAATTTGCATGAGCCGGTCAGCGCAAGCTCGGAAATCTTGCCCGCGATCGCCTTGCCGACGCCGGGAATTTCCTCGAGCCGATTTTCGTCCGCGTGCTCGCGCAAATTCCCGCCCCAGGTCTCGATCGAGCGCGCGGCGTTCGTGTAGGCGCGAATCTTGAACGGGTTTTCCTCCTGCAATTCGAGCAGCGTCGCGATTGTCTCGAGGACATCGACGATTTGTTCCTTGGTCATCGCGGGCACAGGAAAATGTTGCGCGAAATCGTGATCGCGTCGATGAAATGCGCCTTCATGAGCGCAGTCGGGCCTGCTGGCACGATTTGGGCTTAACGAGTGAGGATGAAGTTGTCGCGGCGCGCTGGCGTTTTTTTCAGTTTAATTTTTTTCATCACAACGCAGGGAGTCCGCGCCGATCCTTTTCCGACGCGCGGGCCGACCGTCCCGGGAAAAGTCGCGCAGTTGCGCGGCAGCATCGCCTGCGCGCCGGAGAAAGCTCCGCTGCCGGTGAAGCGCGCAATCTGGGCGGCGAACCAATTGCGAAAACGTCCCTATCGCTACGGCGGCGGCCACCGCTCATTTCAGGACAGCGGCTACGATTGTTCGGGCACGGTTTCGTTCGCGCTCGCGGCCGCGGGATTGATCAAAATGCCGCTGAACTCGACCGATCTGCTCCGCTACGGCAAGGAAGGCCATGGAAAATGGATCACGGTTTACGCGCGCAACGGTCACGCCTTCGCCGTCATCGCGGGACTGCGCCTCGACACAACGGCATGGACGAATGGCCGCGATCGTTACGCGCCCCGCTGGCACATCGAATATCGGCCGCCGGCCGGTTTCGAAAGCCGGCATCCAGCCGGTCTGTGATCACCTAACGACTAACGAATCGCGCCGCGCGTTGGCCTAACGAACGTCGACACGACTGCAAAAAGCCGCCAGCGGATGGGCCGCCGGCGGCTCTCGATCTGAATCGCCGTCGCGAAATTAGCTCAGGCCTTTTCGCAAGGTGTCGGGATTCTTGCGCCCGTGGCCGACTTCGGCATGACGCCCGCCGCCCTTCGCATCTTTGGACGGTTTCAGATCCCGCATCGGCTTTTTGCCGCTGGCGGATTTGGTGCTTTTCTTCGTTGGCATAGTTTGTTTCTTTTCTTGTTTTTGGAATTCCGGCGCGGGATTGGACCACGACCGACTTGATCTGCGACCTGGATTAAGCCAAGCCCCGACGACCGGCGTCTTGTTGGAAGCCACCGCGGCCTTTGTCTTGCTGGAAGCCGCCGCGGCCTTTGTCCTGTTGATGCTTGCCCACGCCGCCCTTGGCGTCTTTCGACGGTTTGAGGTCGCGCACTTTCACTTCTTTTTTGTTTTTATCTGTAGCCATTTTATCTATCTCTTTCTTTTGTTGTTTGTTTGGTTGATGTCAGTCGCGCCGAAGAGCAGTTGACGGCCGCCCGAGACATTTCCTTTTGGGATCAGATCATCGAGCTGGATCAACTTTTCTTTTCCGCGCCTTGGCTTTGGAATCGAGGATTCCGCGGCGGGCGCAGTCTTTTTTGTCTTCGGCGTACTCACGTTCGCAAACCTCTTAATCATGATTCGTGCCCGACCGTCTCAAACCGCGTGCCAAAGCGATTCGCGTTGCGAATCGGATATTTTATGCGCTTAAAAACTAAGGCTTTAAAGAGCCGAGATTTCTTAAAAATATTTTTTACCTCCTGTTTTTGTGGCCGGTTGAGTGGTCTCATAAAGATGCCGTCATCGACAGAATTAGTCCGCCGTTTGGTGCAATTTTTGCAATCTGCGCAGATGTCGCGCCAGAGTCGCCCGCGAAATCCCGAGCTCCCGCGCCGTCCGGCGTTGATTGTGGCCCGACTGCTCGTAAACGAAGGCCACGTGCCGGCGAACCGCCTTGGAAAGCGAAAGGTCGCTCGGCGCCTCCCTTTCGGATTCGCCTGGCGCGGGCGGCGGCGCCATTTGCTCGCCGCCGCTCGTTTTCAAGTCGGGCGGGAAAACAACATGCTCCGGCAAAATGACGCGGTTTTCGCAAAACAAAGTCATCGTCCGCACAGTGTGACTGAGCTCGCGCAAATTTCCCGGCCATTCGTAAGCGAGCAACTTCTCCATCGCCGCCGGATGGATCGCGGTGATTTTTTTTCCTTCGCCGCGCGCTGAGGCTTTTAATTCCGCCGCAATCAGCGCGGGCAATTCTTCGAGCCGATCGCGCAGCGGCGGAATGAGCAACGTTAGGCCATTGAGCCGATGATAAAGATCCTCGCGAAATTTCCCCGCGCGCACCCGCTCGCGCAGCGAGCAGTTCGTCGCGCAAATGATGCGCACATCGCACATCAGCATCTGCTCGGAGCCGACGCGCTCGAATTCGCCGTACTCGAGCACGCGCAAAATTTTCACCTGCGCGAGCGGGCTCATGTCCGCGATCTCGTCGAGAAAAAGCGTGCCTTTGTTCGCGAGTTCGAACTTGCCTTTGACGGTCGTCTGCGCGCCGGTGAACGCGCCGCGTTCGTGGCCGAAAAGCTGGCTCTCGATCAGCGTGTCGCTCATCGCCGAGGCGTTGAAGGCGACGAAGGCCTGCTGCGCGCGCGCGGAAGAATTGTGAATGGCGTGCGCGAGGAGGGTTTTGCCGGTCCCGGTTTCGCCTAACAAGACCACCGGCACGTCCGAGCTTGCCGCCAGCTTCGCCAAACGCAGGCAGCGGAGCATCGCGTCGTTCGCCGTCGTCAGGTCTTCGACCTTAAATTTCGAAAGCGGCCGCTGCATTGCGATTCAATCGCGCATGTTTTCGCGCAACTGACGGATCGGTTCGAAGGCGTACTCGATCAGCGTCCGCTGCCCGACCATGATCCGCGCCTCGCCGGTCATACCGACGCGCAACTTGAGCGGACGACGACCGGGCGACGTCGGATCGAGCGAGGCGAGCCCGACAAAGTGCGGACCTTCCGTTGAGATCACCGCGGCCGGGCTGATCCAGTCGAGCGTGGCGTTGACGACGCCGTAGCGTTGATAAGGAAACGCGTCGAGAAAAAGCCGCACCGGCTGGTTGCGCGCGAGCGATGGAAGACCGGCTTCGCTCAAGGTGAGGCGCGCGCGCGGCTTCGTGTTGGTCGCCGACAACTGGCAAAGTTCCTGACCATTTTGCACCACGCTCCCGACATTGCGCTGGGCGAGCGAAATGACGACGCCGGCGTAGGGCGCGCGGACGGCGAGCAGATTTTGCTGCGAGTTTTCGAGGTCGCCTTGCAGCGCGGAGAGACGCAACTTCAGCTTTTCGATCTCGGCCAAATTCTCCGCGCGCGATCGCGCGTGCTCGGTTTCCATTTGCTCACGCTCGAGGTTCACTTGTTGCAACGTCCGCTCGGAGACGCTCAAATCCTTGTCCGCCTGCGCGGCTTCGAGCCGATGCTGGATCATTTCGATTTCGGAAATGCCGCCGCTTTTAACGAGGCGCTCCATCCGTTTGACGAGCTGGTTGCTGGTCGCATCGTAATTTTTCCGAAACTCCACTTCGCTCTGCGACTGGGAGATTTCCGCGTCCTTGATTTTGCTTTGCGCGACGTAAGCGGCGTCACTTTTCGTTAGGCCGTCTTCGTGGATGTGCAAATCTTCCTGCAGCGTGCCGAGCTGCGTGCCCCAATCGCGAATCTCGTCCGAGCGCAAAAGAAAAAGCGGTTCGCCTTTCGTGACCTTGTCGCCTTCGTTAACCGCGACGCGCGCGACGACGGCGAGCCGCGGCGACTGAATCGGATCGGCGCCGCCGCTGGAGATGAGCACAAACGGACAGCTCACCGTCTCGGGCAGTTTGACGAAAATCGCGACGAGCAACGCGACCGCGAACATCGAGATGAGCAGCCACGAAATCGAGCGCACGAACCATGGCGGCGGATCCTGCGGCAACATTTCCGATTCGGCTTCGTCGGCGCCGCGTTGCATGAGTTCGTTAGGCATCGTTAGGCAGATTAAATTCCGAGCTGCTGGCTGGAGAGATAAAAATAGAGCCCGCGCTGCGCCATCAGCTCATCGTGATTGCCGACCTCGGCGACCGAGCCTTTTTCGAGGACAACGATCGAGTCCGCCTCGCGGATCGTGCTCAACCGATGCGCAATCACGATCGTGGTGCGGCCGGCGGTCAGGCGCGTCAGATTATCCTGAATGGCGCGCTCCGATTCGGTGTCGAGCGCGCTCGTCGCCTCGTCGAAAATGAGGACAGGCGGGTTGTTGTAGATCGCGCGCGCGATCGCGACCCGCTGCTTTTGTCCGCCGGAAAGCGAGAGGCCGGACTCGCCGATTTTCGTTTCGTAGCCGAGCGGCAGCCGCATGATGAAATCGTGCGCCGCTGCCGCCTGCGCCGCGAGGAGCACACGATCGAGATCGGGCTCGGAGTCGCCGAATGCGATGTTGCGCGCGATCGATTCGTTGAAGATGTGATTCTCCTGCAAAACCATCCCGATGTGCCGGCGCACGTCGCGATAATTGAGCGATTTCAGGTCGACGTGATCGAAAAGGATCGACCCTTCCGTCGGCTCGAGCAGACCAGCGATCAGCTTGATCAACGTCGTCTTGCCGCAGCCGCTTCGACCGACGAACGCGACCATCCGGCCGGGCGCGATGTCGAGAGTTATGTTCGTTAGGATGTTGGGCGCTTCCGGTCCGCCGTATTTGAAACTGACGCCGCGGAGCTCGATCCGACCTTCCAAACTGTGCACCGGCGTGAGGCGCGAGCGGTCGCGGCCCTGCTCCGGTTCCTGCTCGAAAACGTCGTTCAACCGGTTCAACAAAACGGTCGCGAATTGCAGATTGTCCCACACGCCTAACGTTCGCAAAATCCCGCCGTAAGCCATCGCGGTGAGCGAGCTGAAGGCGACGAATCCGCCGATGCTCAGGCTGCCGTTCATGACCTGGTTCGCGCCCACCCAGAGGAAGATCGCGGTCGAAACCATCCCGATGGTTTGCATCACGCTGTCGTAGGTCATAACGATGAAACTGCTCCGAAAAAGTTTGCGCGAGACAGAGAGAAATTCGTTCAACATCATGTCGCGAAAAACTGATTCCGCGGCCGCGGCCTTGACCGCTTCGATGCCTTTGATCGCGTCGATCTGGTGCGAGCTGTATTTGCCCTGACTCTCTTCGACGCCGGCGAAAAGCGGCCGCAGCACCTTTTGCGAAAAATACATCAACCCGCCGTAAAGCGGCGTCGTCGCGAGGAAGGCGAACATGAGCGACGGGCTGTAAATCAACATGAGCGAAAGCGCGCCGATCAATTGCACGAGCGCGAGCACCGCGCCGATGCCGTGCTGGACCGCGAATTGCCGCACCTGCCGCGCGCCATCGAGCCGGCGCTGAATGTCGCCCGTGCGCCGGCTCGTGAAATAGGTCATCGGCAGCGCGAGCATTTGCCGGCTGAGAAAATCGAGGATCGCGGTGTCGAGGCGGACGGCGGCGAAGGAGAGCAAATATTCCTGCGCGAGCGACGAGGCCTGGACAAAAAAGAGCACCGTGCCCATGCCGAGGAGGATGAGTTTGAGCAGGCCGATATCTTTTTCGACGATCACCTTGTCGACCACCATCTCGGTGAAAATCGGGAAGAGCAGTTCGAGCATCGTGATCGCGACCGCGAGGAGCATGACCTGCGCGAAAAGCACTTTGAATTTGGCGAGAAACGGCAGAAGCCAGGCAAAGCCCGCTTTCGATTCAGGCGCGTTTGCGAAGGCGGTCGTGTAATCGAAAAGCGCGGCGTAACCCGACCAGTTTTGCTCGAATTCCTTGCGCGGGATTTTCCGCAGACCGATCGCGGGGTCGGCCACCTTGACGAATTTTTCCTGGACGTCGTAAAGCACCATCCAGTGATTTCCTTCCCAGTGGATGATGGCCGGCAGCGGCATGACCGACAGATTGCGCAACGAGATTTTGAGCGCGCGCGCGGCGAGGCCGAGCTCGGTCGCGGCGCGACAAATGGCCTTCAAACTCGTGCCGTCGGTCGAGGTGTGACAAAGCTCGCGGATCCGCGGCAGGCTGACTTTGCGGCCGAAATGCCGGCAGATCATGCCGAGACTCGCGGCGCCGCAATCCATCTCGTCGATCTGCTCGATCGCTTCGATTTTGCGGATGCGCTTTTTGCTTTTGCGAAAGAGGCCGCCTTCTTCTTCGAACGGCGCCTCGCCATCTTCGCGCGCGATCGGTTTCGCGTCGGTGTCGATCGCGATTTTGTTGTGCGCGGCGGTTTCGGCCGGCAACATTTCGCTCGTGAAATCGAGCGGCAGGCGCGCTTCCGTCGTCGCCTGATATTGCGCGAGCCGCTCCGTCATGAGCTGCTCGAACTCCGGATAATGCCGCTTCAAATCGCGCACCGCTTCCGGCTCGAGCGCGAGCAAACGGCAATCGCTGTAGGCCTCGACCGTGGCGGCGCGCGGCGAGCCGTTCAGGATCGAGAGCTCGCCAAAAAAATCGCCGTCGCGATAAAACGCGAGATTGCGTTCCGAGCCGTTGTTTTGCGCAAAGGCGCGGGCGCGACCTTTCTCGAGAATGAACATCGCGCCGGGCGCGTCGCCCTGTTTAATAATGGCGCGGCCTTTCGCGATCTCGACCGGCTTCAGTTTCTCGATCAGGCTGCGCAGCGCCGGCACGGGCAGCCGGCCGAAGTTGCTGAATTGATAAAGGAATCCGTGCAGCGCGCGATGCCGCGCCGTCATCTCGAGATGCTGTTTCAGCTCCGGATTTTTCTCGGCCAGCTCGAGGAAATCGGCGCGATCGAGACGCAGCCCCTCCACCGCCGTGCTGCAGCGCACAGTCGCGCTCCGCGTCCCGCCTTCCGCGAGCGCGGCTTCGCCGAAACTGTCGCCCGGCTTGATCGTCGCGAGCACGATCTCGGCGCCGTTCTGGTCGGCCTTGACGACGCGCGCGCGGCCGGAAAGCAAAACATAAAACGACTCGGCCGGCTCGCCTTGCCTAACGATCAGGTCGCCGAACTCGTAGCTCTCTTCCTGGAGAAGCGCGCGCAGTTTTTCGAAATGCTCGTCGGGCAGGAATTGAAAGAGCGATGCGCGCCGAAGAAGCGTGTCGTCGATCGCCTTCATCTCGTTAGGGGAGAATGTTCTTCCATTGAATGTGTCGCGCGGTCAACTCGGCAAAATAGCGATCGAGAATGCGATCCTCGGCCCGCTCTTTCACCGTCGGATCATCAACGTCGGGCTCGGCTTTCCCGAGAATGCGGCAAAGATGAAAAGCCTCGCCCTCCACAATTGGCTCGAGCACTGCGCCGGGCGTGACGCTGAGAAATTTCTGCTGCAAATCTTCCGGCACATCCTCGAGCAAAATCTCCGTCCGCCGATAAGGATAACGCCCTTCGCTCGCGACTTCTTCCATCGACATTCCGTCCTCGCGCACGCAGAGAAGCGCTTCACGCGAGGCGTCGAGCGAGTCGAACTCGATCGTCTCGACTTCAAAATTCGTCAGCGGCAAACGGAGCGCGGAAATTTCGCGGGAGCGCGCGTCGCGCGTCAGGAGCGCGGCACAATCGCGGCGAAAAACCGCTTCCATCGCAAGCTGTTCGCCGAGCCAATCCGCGTCGCGGCCGAGTTTGCCTAACCAATCGGCCACGCCGTCTTCGGCAAGGCCGTGACGTTCGCGAAAATTATTTTCCTCTTCCGCGATTAACGACGGATCGACCTGCTGCCCGCCTTCGCCGAGCCGCGACGCGACGCGCCAGCTCGCGCGTTGCGCCATGCGATCGAGCTCGCCGGAAAGAACCAGCTCGATCGTGAAGAGCGCGCGCGATTCGTTAGGCGCGGAAAGATATTCCTGCTCCTCGGCCGGCGCGTCGGCCGCCTGCGCGCCCCAAAATTGCCTGACGAAATAACTGGTGAAATCGCCCAAAGTCAGCCCGCGCTCGTCGAGCCAGCGTTCCGTTTCTTCAGCCGTGATCAAGTCGTGCTGATAACGAAATTGTTCCGCCGCGGAATCGATCGCGTCGTCATCGACCTCGCTTCCGGCTTCGTTGGCTTTGTCTTCCGCGGCGACGAGGCGAAGAAAATCGCGCCAGAGCGGTTCGACTTCGCCGCGAAACTGCGCGGCGTCGATCAGATCGCGCACGCTGAAGGGATGTTTTTCAGTCGAAAAAACGATCCGGCTCTCGATTGTGTCGGTTGCTAGATCATCCATCGCCCGGCTCCATTAGTTGATAATTGGCGGGAATTGTCGAGCGAAACCATCCGGCCGCGTTCCTCAATTAAAAAGCCTGAGCGTGTACGCCGGACGCGGCCAATCCGCAAGATCAAGCGCGCGTCAGAGACTTATACTCGTTAGGCCGCGAGCGGCTCGTTCGCAGCCTGGAAGGCTTGACCGAGCGAACGAACAAACGCACCGGCTTCCTCGCGAACAAGGCGCCGCCGAGCGCGAGCGTCGCGGCCATCAATTCTTTTTCGCGCGCGTCGATCAGGGCGAAGAGAAGCTTCTTTTCCTCCGCGGGCAGCGCCTCGATTTTCTCGAGATGAAGGCGGAGCGAGGCGAGATCGTGCAGTTCGCCGAGACAATCGCCGAGCCGGTCTGTCGTCTCGCAAATTTCTCCCAACGGGACGGGATCGAGCTCGCGCAAAAGGCGCGCCTGATACCAGAGATTCTTCGTGTGCTTGCGCCAGGAGTGAAAATTTTCCGCGGTCGGCTCTTCGCGCACGCAGGCGAGACAATCGCGGCCCTTGCCGTAGGTTTTCTTCAAGGTCGCGCACAGTCCTTTATTCGTTAGGCGGGCGAGCGGCAGGTCCTCGATCCGGTCGCGTAGCGCGGAGAGAATGGGGCGGCCTTCGGCGCTGCGTTTGCGCTGTCCGCCGCACGCGCGACGACGCTGCCGAGCGAGGCACGAGCGTGTTTCGGCGAGGACAGATTTCGGGACGCCGGCGGCGTTGCGCAATTTGTCGAATGCGATCAAGTGCGCATCCGCCTCGCGCATTTCGGCAAAGGAATGGGCCGCTTCGCGCAGATCGCTTTTCGCTGCGCAAAAAGCTTCCCGCCCGATCGCGCACTTCGCCATGCGCATGACCGCGCGCGTCTTCTTGATTCGCTTGCGCACGGAATGGATCGCCTCGAACCCGTGGCCGGCCGCTTCGTTCGTCGCGCGCTCGAGCTGCTCGTGCAGAATGCGCCGCAGTCCGGAGGCCGGATTTTCGCCGCGTGCGATGTGGTAGCTCATAACGGTCCGATCTTTCGCCTCACGATCTCAGACAACGTCTCGCGAAATCGCCCCGACGCCTAGCTGAATTTCCGCGCCGAGGCAATGCCAGACTCGCATCGAAAAAGACGCAGGCGAGCGAGCCGGTTCCCCCGATTATTCACCCGGCATCGCCGGCACTCCGAGGCCAATCGCTGACGATGGCGAGAAAATCGCCGACGATTGGCGCGGAATCGTCGGCGATTTTTGCGCCGGAGCTGACGATTGCGCCGCCATCGTCGGCGATGGAGCCGCCCGAGCCGACGATCCGCACGCCATCGCTGACGATGGCCGGAGAATCGCGTACTATGGCGGCCCAATAGTACACGATTTCGCGGCCATCGTTAGCGATTGCGCTCCCATCGTCGGCGATGGCGGGAGGAAAATCGCGGTTTTTCCGGCCGGAATCGGTCCTTCGCCTCGCGACTCGACGCGGGGAAGCCGGCGGGCGCGAAAGAGTTCTTGCGCTAACGCCATATTCAGCGACAGTGGGCCCAACCGGATAGGTTTCCGGCCCCTGCCCCCGGCAGAAACAACCCCGGGGATTTTCAAGACTATGGGCAAGGATTTTATGCCTGATTCCCTCCGCAACATGCAACCTTGGTTGACCCAGCTCAAAGGTCACATCAATACCGACGGGCCCGGTCTCGGGCAATCGACGACCCAGGTCACGGCCGACGCCGCGCTGGTTGATTCAGTGCTTACCCCGGTGGGCGACGCCTTAACCAAGTATCTGGCCTGGATTCAGGCCGAGGGCACAGCTCGCGCCGCCATCAGCGAAAACGACGCTGCGCTGCGCGACATGATCAACCGTTACAAGCACGCCACCGGCTGGAATGAGGGAATGGCCGCCGCCTGGGATGTGAAAACGCTGACATCCACCTACGACATGGACACCCAGAAGCCGACCATCACCGTTCATCCCCGGCCCGGGACGAACGAAATCCGTGGCAAAAAACCGGGCTTCACCTCGGTCGACATCCTGATGCGGATCGCCGGCACGAGCGCCTGGACGACGATCGGGAGCAAAATCAGCCACTTCCCGTTCCTGGATACGACCGCGCCGCAAACGCCCGGCAAACCGGAAGAACGCGAGTATCAGGCCATCGGCTACGTCGGCGACAAGCAGGCCGGCCAGCCGAGCGACATCGTGACCGGCATCTTCAGCACCTAAGCGCGCGTCCGCTCGGGCAGGATCAGGCTCCGGGGCAACCCGGAGCTTTTTCTTTTTCTTGCGGCGCGGCTGCGGTGAGTCAGCGCATTTTGTCGTGAGGGACGCAATCGATGCGCGCGTCACAGGATTGTAACAGTAAACGTTTTGACCCTTCGGGGCGGTTGGCGGCAGGTTGTCGGCCAACATGCAACTCCACTTTTTCTCTCGCAAAATTCTGGCCGGATGTCTTTTTGCCGCCCTCGCGGCGACGGCTTCCGCGCAGATGACGATCAACGGCGCGGGCGCGACTTTTCCCTATCCGATCTACTCGAAATGGTTCGACGCTTACGCGAAAATCGATCCTTCGGTCCGGTTTAATTATCAATCGATCGGTTCGGGCGGCGGGCAGAAGCAAATCCTCGCGCAGACGGTTGATTTCGGCGCGTCGGACGGTCCGATGAGCGACGAAAATCTCGCCAAAGCGCCGGGAAAGTTGCTTCACATCCCGACGGTCGCGGGCGCGGTCGTGATCACTTACAATCTGCCCGGCGCGCCGACGCTGAAGCTGGATGGCGCGACGATCGCGGACATTTATCTCGGCAAAATCACGAAGTGGAACGACCCGCGGATCGCGGCCATGAATTCCGGGACGCAATTGCCTAACGATGACATCGTCGTGGTGCATCGCTCGGATGGCAGCGGGACGACTTTTATCTTCACCGATTACCTGAGCAAGGTGAGCCCGGAATGGAAATCGAAGGTCGGCAACAACACCTCCGTGAGCTGGCCGACCGGTCTCGGCGGCAAAGGCAACGAGGGCGTTTCCGGCCAGGTCAAGCAGACGCCGAACTCGATCGGTTACGTCGAGCTGATCTACGCGCTGCAAAACAAAATGCCGTACGCCGATTTGAAAAACGCGGCGGGCAATCTCGTCAAGCCGAGTCTTGAATCGGTCACGGCGGCGCTGGCGACGGCGAACATTCCGGACGATTTCCGGTTCTCGATGACGAACGCGCCGGGCAAGGAAGCGTATCCGATTTGCGGCGCGACCTGGCTGCTGGTTTACGAACAGCAAAAGGACGCGGCGAAGGGCAAGAAGATCGTCGAGTTCCTGAAATGGGCCGAGACCGACGGCGAAAGCATGGCGAAGGATCTCGATTACGCGCCGCTGCCGACAAACCTGCAGCAACGCGTGCTGACGCGGATCGGCGAGATCAAATACTAGGCGCGGTTTGGCCTAACGAGCGCCATGCCAGTCGTCCTACCAATCCCGGCGGAGGAGCGCGCGACCGCGGTGCGGCTGCCGGCGCCGTCGCGTTTCGGCGATCGCGCGTTTGAATGGCTCACGCTCGCGATGGCGCTTGTCGTCGTCCTGCTCGTGTTTCTGGTCGGCTGGCAACTGGCGCGCGGCTCCGAGCTCGCGATCAAGAAATTCGGCTTCAGCTTTCTCACCACTTCGACCTGGGACCCGGTCTCGGAGCATTTCGGCGCGCTGCCATTTATCTATGGCACGCTCGTTTCGTCGCTCATCGCGCTCGTTATCGCGGTGCCGCTCAGCGTCGCGACGGCGGTTTATCTGACCGAGCTGGCGCCGCTTTGGTTGCGGCAGCCGATCACGTCGCTGATCGAAATGCTGGCCGCGATTCCAAGCGTGATTCTTGGGTTGTGGGGAATTTTCGTCATGATTCCGTGGCTGCGCGATTATCTTTTTCCGCTCCTGAAAACGCTCTTCGGCTGGACGCCGTTTTTCACCGGACCGATTTACGGCGTGAGCATGCTGGCGGGTGGAATCATCATCGCGATTATGATCCTGCCGATCATCACTTCGGTCTCGCGCGAGATTTTGCGCAGCGTGCCGAACCTGCAGCGCGAAGCCGCCTACGCGCTCGGCGCGACCCGCTGGGAAGTGACGCGGATCGCGGTCCTCAGTTATGCGAAGAAAGGCTTGTTCGGCGCGGTCATTCTCGGTCTCGGCCGCGCGCTCGGCGAGACGATGGCGGTCACGATGGTGATCGGAAATACGCCGCAAATTGCGATCTCGTTGCTCAAGCCCGGCTACACGCTGGCGAGCGTGATCGCGAATGAATTTACGGAAGCGACGACCGATTTGTATCTGGAGGCGCTTTTCGAAATCGGCCTCGTCCTGTTTGTCCTGACGATTCTCGCCAACCTCGTCGCGCAACTGTTGCTCAAGACCATCAGCATCAGCACCGGCTCCGGCACGCGCGCGGTGCAGTAAATCATGAGCGGCCCGCCTAACAATCATCGCTGGCGGAAATTCAAAAGCGCGCTCGCGTCCGGTTTGTCCTTCACCTCCGCGCTCCTCGTCATCGCGCCACTCGCGCTCGTCTTTTTTTATCTGCTCGCGAGCGGCGCGAGCTCGGTCAATCTCAATTTTTTCCTTCACCTTCCCGCGCCCGTCGGCGAAAAAGGCGGCGGGATGGCGAACGCGATCATGGGCACGCTGGAATTGCTCGGCCTCGCCTCGCTCATCGGCATTCCGGTCGGCGTTCTTGGCGGCGTTTATCTTTCCGAATACGGCTCGGCGCGCGCGAACGCATGGCTGCGTTTCATCGCCGATGTGCTCAACGGCGTTCCCTCGATCACGTGGGGCGTGGTCGTTTACGGGCTCGTTGTTTTGCGTTTCAAAACTTTCTCTGCCTATGCCGGCGGCCTCGCCCTCGGTTTCATGATGATCCCGCTCATCATGCGCACGACCGAGGAAGTGCTGCTGCTCGTGCCTAACGGATTCCGCGAAGCCTCGCTCGCCCTCGGGATCAGCCGCTGGAAAACGATCGTCCACATCGTCATGAAAACGGCGCTCAAAGGCATCGTCACCGGCATTCTTCTCGCCCTCGCGCGCATCGCCGGCGAGACCGCGCCGCTCCTTTTCACCGCCTTCGGCAATCGCTTTTGGAATCACAATCTCGCCGAGCCGATCGCCGCGCTCCCGCTGCAAATTTTCACCTACGCCATCTCGCCTTACGAAGACTGGCATCGCCAGGCCTGGGCCGGCGCGCTCGTCCTCGTCGTCGGGATTTTTTTCGTCAACGTGATCGTGCGTTTTCTCACCCGCGACCGCACTGTCCGGGTCGCCTAACGAATGCCAACTTTAATGCCTTCACCAACGTCACCTGCCCGCTCCGTCACCTCCGCGCCTAACGTTCCGCCGGAGCCGGCCGTGAACACGCCGGCTTTCGAAGTGAAAGATCTTTCGATCTGGTACGGCGAAAAACAGGCGATCAAAAACGTTTCGATCGACATCCCATCGAAAACCGTCACCGCCATCATCGGCCCGAGCGGCTGCGGCAAATCGACATTTCTCCGTTGCCTCAATCGCATGCACGAGCTCGTCCCGCGCACTCGCGTCGAAGGCGAAATTCTTTTTCAGGGCGAAAATTTGTATCGGCCCGATTCCGATCCCGCGGTCACGCGCCGGCGCATCGGCATGGTCTTTCAAAAATCGAATCCGTTCCCGACCATGTCGATCGAGGAAAACGTTCTCGTCGGTCTGCGCCTCAACGGCATTCGCGATCGCAGCATCCTGAACGAGCGCCTCGAAAAATCGCTCCGCATGGCCGCGTTATGGGACGAAGTGAAAAACGATTTGAAAAAGCCGGGCATGAGCATTTCCGGCGGACAGCAGCAGCGCCTTTGCATCGCGCGCGCCGTCGCGGTCGAGCCCGAGGTGCTGCTGATGGACGAGCCGTGCAGCGCGCTCGATCCGATCGCGACCGCGCGCGTCGAGGAGCTGATCCGCGAACTGCGCGAGCGCTACACGATCGTGATCGTGACGCACAACATGCAACAAGCCAGCCGCGTCTCGGACAAGACGGCGTTCTTTTACGTCGGCGAGCTGATCGAATTCGGCGACACCGCGCAGCTCTTCACTTCGCCGCGCGAACGCAAAACCGAAGATTACATCACCGGCCGCTTCGGTTGATCGCGATCACCGCGTGCATTCTGCGCGCTCTCGACCCCTCGCGCCTAACGAATGCTAAACCGTCGCCAACCGCGGCGGAAAAAGCCAGCGCAACGTCCCGCGATCGGGCGCCGAGAGCTCGACCATTGCGAAGCCGGCCTTCGCCCCTTTGACGCGGCCTTTCGTTAGGCCAGCGATCGTTAGGGAGAAATCGTCCTCGTGGCCGACAAGCAAAAGCGAACGCTCGCCATGCTTTTTTTGCAGGCGGCCGAGCTTCGCCAGGTCGAATCCCGGCGCGAGCAGTTTTTCTTCGACCGTTTCCATCTTCAAATGTTTCGCCACGATTTCCGCCGTCTGCGCCGCGCGCGGTAGTGGACTCGTGAGAATCAAATCGGGCGCGACCTTTAGCCTAACGAGAAGCCGTCCGACCGCGTCCACTTCCTTCCGGCCGGCTTTCGTCAGGGGACGATCGTCGTCCGCTTTTTGCCAGTTCGGCCAGTCGGCCTGGCCGTGGCGCAAAAAATAAAGCTTCGTTTTTTCTCCGCTCATAATCGCGCCGTCGCGCGGGCCAGCAGGTAACTCATCAGCGCGGTCACGGGCAAGGTAAAAACCCAAGCCCAGACGATCTGCCTAACGATGCCCCATTTCACGCCGCTGAACCGTTTGACCGCGCCGACGCCCATGATCGAGCTGGAAATAACATGCGTCGTCGAGAGCGGGATGCCTAACGAACTCGCGACTTGAATGATGACCGCCGCGGTCGTCTCGGCGGCGAAACCATGCACCGGCTGCAGCTTGACCATTTTGTGGCCTAACGTTCGAATAATCCGCCAGCCGCCCGCTGCCGTGCCCGCCGCCATCGTCGCGGCGCAGGCGAAAATGACCCAGGTCGGCACTTGAAAAACCGGCGTGATAAGAAAGTGCAAAGCCGGCGGCAGATGCGCAAAAATGCCGTTGCTCGTGCCGGTGAAAAGCGCGAGCGCGATGATGCCCATAGTCTTCTGCGCGTCGTTCGTTCCATGGCTGTGCGCCATCCAGGCCGCGCTCAGGAGTTGCAGTCGGCCGAAAACCCTGTGCACGAAATGCGGGGTGAAAGATTGCAGCACGACGAGGAGCAAAAACATCAGGAGCGCGCCGAAAATAAATCCCGCGATCGGCGAGGTGATCATGGGCACGATCACTTTAGGCCCGAGTCCGCTGCGCCATTTGAGCACGGAAAAATCGCCGCCCGAGGCCGCAAGCGCGACGCCGCAAAGGCCGCCGATGAGTGCGTGACTCGAGCTCGAGGGCAACCCGAACAGCCACGTCGCCAAATTCCAAATGATTGCGCCTAACAATGCGCAAATGATCGCGCGCATCGTCACGACTTTGGTATCGACGATCCCTTTGCCGATGGTCGTGGCGACGGCCGTGCCCATGAGCGCGCCGGTCAGATTGAAAAACGCGGCCATCGCGATCGCCTGCCGCGGCGTCAGCACCTTGGTCGAGACGACGGTCGCGATCGCGTTCGCGGCGTCGTGAAAGCCGTTGATGTACTCGAAGGCGAGCGCGGCGATGACGACCAAAAGAAAGAGCGCCATGCGGAAAATTCGCCTAACGAATTACGAATACTTGAGCACGATCTGGAGGATGATGTTGCCGGCGTCGCGGCAGCGATCGATCACCTTTTCGAGCAGCTCGTAGAGGTCGCGCAAAAAAATCACCTGCTTCGCTTCGTACTCGCCGTGGTAAAGATCGCGCAGCAGATCGAGCTCGAGCTTGTCCGCGCTGCCTTCGATCGTCTGCAACCGCGCGTTCATCTCGCGCGCCGTCGCCACGTCGGTGCCGTTGCGCAATTCCTTCACCATCGCGAGCACCGCCTCCGCCGCCTGATCGAGAAGTTGCAGATGTTTCTCGAAATTCCGCCCGTGCAAATCGCCCGGACAAATCAGCACGCGCTCGCCGATCTTCTCGACCGTCTTCGGAATTTTATAGAGCGCCGCCGCGAGCGCCTGAATGTCTTCGCGCTCGAGCGGCGTGATGAAAGTTTTGCAAAGCTGCTCCGTTAATTCCTGCGTGATCCTTTTGTCCTTGCGCCGGCTGTGGACAAATTCCTCGAGGCTCTGCGGCGAATCGTGCTGCTCCAGTTTCGCGAGCAGATCGACGAGATGATGCACGCTGCTGTCGGCCTGTTGCGCGCTCGCCTCGAGCAGGTCGAAAAATTTTTCGTCGTGGCCGAGGAGTTTTTTGAGCGAGAGCATGACTGTCCCTCGCTCCGCGGTTAGCCGATTTCAACCGCCCGGCCAAGTGAAAACGTTCGCTCGCTCACCGGAAACGCCGCCCGTTTTTTTGTCATCCCGAGCCGCGCAGACGGCGAGGGACCTCGCAGGCGACGTGTGGCGTCGTTAGGCAAGACGGCTCTCAACGAACGTTTGCGAGATCCTTCGCTGCGCTCAGGATGACAAACCGCGCACGGACGAGCTTTTCAGTCGAGACTCGTTAGGGCGAAACTTCCGCCCGCTCGTTAGGCGCTTGCCGCCACGTAGGGCTGATGGCGAATGTCCTCCGCCGCCGCCGCGTAAATCGCATCTTCCGCGATGTTCGTCGCGTGATCGCCCACCCGCTCGAGATGCCGCGCGATGAACATCAAGTTCAAATAACCGCGCAACTGTTCCGGATCCTGCGCCATTCGTTCGATCAACCGCCGGCTCGCGCTCGCGTTCATCTCATCGAGGGTTTTGTCGCGCGCCTTCAGACCGCGGCCCAGCTCGATATCTTCCCTCACAAACGCGTCGACGCTGTCCTTGAACATCGCCATCGCGTGCTCGCGCATCGGCTCGATCAACACGATCTCGGCCAGCGCGGGATGGCGATTCAGCTTCCGCGCCTTGCGCGCGATATTCACTCCCTGGTCGGCCATGCGCTCGAGATTTGAGCAAAGTTTCATCGCCGAAACGACCCGTCGCAGATCGGACGCGACCGGCTGGAAACGCAGGAGCAAATCGATCCCGTCCTTGTCGACCTGTTTCTCGAGCTGATCGACTTCCTCGTCATCCGCGATCGCGGTCGCGCACAGATCGTCGTCGCGCTGGAGCAAACCGTTGAGCGCATTTTCGAGACTGCGCGTCGCCAGGCTCGCCATCATCAGCATGTTGTTGCGAAGGTTGGCGAGCGCTTCGTCGAACGTGCCCAAAATGTGTCTCGGTGCTGCCATCGTTAGGCAATATAACCAATTCGCCGCCGGCGCGACGTTACTTTTTCGTGACGAAAACGAGCGGAAAATACATCCGCAAAATCGTGCCGCGCCCGGGCGTGCTCTCCGCTTCCACGCTGCCGCTGTGCAACTGCGCGATGTGTTTCACGATCGAAAGCCCGAGCCCGGTCCCGCCGCGCTCGCGCTCGCGCGATTGATCGGTGCGATAAAATCGCTCGAAGATTCGCGGCAGATCGCGCCCCGAAATTCCGACGCCGGTGTCGGCGACGCTGAAGCCGATGCGCTCGCCGTCGCGCCATGCCCTGACGATGATGCGGCCGCCCGGATCGGAATATTTGACCGCGTTGTCGATCAGATTGTAGAGCACTTCCTGCACGCGGCCTTCGTCGGCCTGGAAAGTTGGGAGATCGTTAGGCGCGTCGAACTCCGCGATCAGATTGCGCGCGGCGAATTTCTTTTCCCAGTCGCGCATGATCCCGCGCAAGAAAGTCGCCGCCGTGATCGTGGTCGGGGCGAGCTCGACGCCGGCGCCTTCGAGCCGCGCGAGGCTGAGGACATCGTCGACGAGAAGGTTGAGCCGATTTGAATGGCGCTCCATCACTTCGAAAATGCGGAGCAATTCCGCCGGCGGCTGCTTCGGATTTTCGAGCAGCGTCTCGAGGTAACCGCGCAAAATCGAGAGCGGCGTGCGCAGCTCGTGCGAGACGTTCGCGACGAAATCGCGCCGCATCGTTTCCGTTCGGCGCAGCTCGGTGACGTCGCGAAAAAAAATCGCCGCGCCGCGCACCGCGTCCGATTCTTCCCTGATCGGCGCGGCCACGACTTCGAAATATTGATCGTTAGGCCGGGTCAGCGCGGCGCGCTTCAACTCGCCCTTGCGGAGCGTTTCGCCTAACAATCGATCGACCGCGGCCTCGCGCACGATCTCGATCAGGCTGCCGTCGTCGGTTTGCGAATCGACCCCGAACATTTCCCGAAAGGCGCGATTCATCAGCCGGACGCGGCGCTTTTCATCGGTCACGACGAGGCCGTTTGTC
This sequence comes from Chthoniobacterales bacterium, assembly GCA_036490335.1. Classification (GTDB taxonomy): domain Bacteria; phylum Verrucomicrobiota; class Verrucomicrobiia; order Chthoniobacterales; family UBA10450; genus Palsa-1392. The sequence continues at coordinate 255,474 of DASXEB010000019.1, read as the reverse complement.
ATCGCGCCCATGATCGCCTGGACGCCGAACTCGCCTTCCTGCACGCGCGCGCGCAACTCCTTTTGCCGGCGCGCGATTTCGTCGAGCGCGAGGCCGATCTCGCGCATGCGTCCGCCTTCGCCGAGGAGGAAGGTGGCCGGTTCGTCTCCGGCATCGATCGCCCTAACAAGCGCCTCGAGTTGTCGGCTCGGCAAAATGTAATCGCGCCGGACACGCCAGACGAAGTAAGAAAAAAGCGCGACCGCGAGCGCGAAGGCGACCCAGCCCATCACGCCGATTTATTCGCGCAGCCGGTAGCCGAAACCGCGCACGGTCTCGACCACGCTCGCGGCTTTGCCGAGTTTTTCGCGCAACCGTCGCACGTGCGTGTCAACCGTGCGCGTGTCGATCGCCGCTTCGTAACCCCAGACCTCGTTGAGCAGACGATCGCGCGATTGCACGCGGCCGGGGCGGCGCATGAGCATGCTCAGAAGTTTGAACTCGACCGCGGTGAGATTGATTCGTTTGCCGCTGACAAAAACGTGATGCCGCGCGGGATCGATCGTGATCGAACCGCGGGTCAGATTTTCCTCCGCGCCGTCGCTGTCGCCGCGACGCAGGATCGCTTTGATGCGGAGCAGGACTTCGCGCGGGCTGAATGGTTTCGTCACGTAATCGTCGGCGCCGAACTCGAGGCCGACGATGCGATCGACCTCTTCGGCTTTCGCGGTCAGCATGATGACTGGGATGTGGCGCGTCGCGGAATCGGTCTTCAAAATTTTGCAAACTTCGAGGCCCGGCATGCGTGGCAACATCAGATCGAGAACGATGAGCGCGGGCAATTCGGCGCGCGCTTTTTTCAAACCCTCGGCGCCGTCACGCGCGCTGCTGACGAGAAATCCACCGGCTTTGCGCAACTGCAAGGTGAGCAAATCGACCACGTCGGCTTCGTCTTCGATGACGAGAATTTTTTTGCTGGACGATGAGTTCATGCGCGGAAAGGCGAACGGCTTTGAATTATTGCGGAAGCTCGCGCGCGCGGCAATCCCGGATCAATCGCGCGCCAGTCGCGGGTTGCTGTAGCGTCGCACGCCGGTCACTTCCGCGGCGAGCCAGGCGGGCGGTTCGAAATTCGCGCAGCTCTTTTCGTTCGGAAATTCCACCTCGGCGACGACGAGGCCGTGATTCGACCCGTGATAAACGTCGAGCTCGATCGTAAAATTTTTCCAGCGAATGTCGTAGCGCGTTTTCGTGAGGCGCGCGCCGGCCGTCGCCGGCCAGAGAATTTCAAACTGCGCCGGATTCAACCGGACCTCGCGCTCTTCGCGGGCGCGCGGCCCGCCGCGTTTGAAGGTGAGGGTGCAGACGCGGCCTTTGCGCCGCACGCGCACGTGCGAGCGATCGCGACCGATCGTGAGGTAGCCCTGTTCGATTTTCGCGTGCGGAAATTTCGCGAGCGGGCGCGGCATTTCGCGGACGAGAAATTTGCGTTCGATCTCGAGGTGAGCCGGCTTTTTCATGCGCGCGAAGTGCCAGGGAGGGGACTCGAACCCCTAAGGATTGCTCCACCAGATCCTAAGTCTGGCGCGTCTGCCAATTTCGCCACCCTGGCTGGAAAATTTTCAAGCAAAAGATCGCCGGGTTAAGAGCGAAGCAGAGCACAGATTGACGATTGTGAAAGCTTGCAAGCCTTAGCGTCGGCTCGCTTGCGCGCGATATCTCTCGAGCGCGGCCTGCAAAATCGGCGCGACCGCGGAGGACGGGCCAAGGTCGCCCACGACGACGCTTTTATTTTCGAGCGCCTTGTAATCCTGGAAGAAACGCTTGAGGACGGCGAGCCGATGCGGCGGCAGCTCGCTCACGTCGCGGTAATGATTGTAATCGGGATCGCCGAGGGCGACGGCGATGATTTTGTAATCGCATTGATCCTGGTCCTTCATCTCGATCAAACCGATCGCGCGCGACTTCACGATGGTGAGCGGATGAATCGCCGTGGTCGAAAACACAAGCGCGTCGAGCGCGTCGCCATCCTCGGCCAGCGTCCGCGGGATGAAGCCGTAGTTCGCCGGGTAATGCACGGCCGAATGCAGCACGCGATCGAGCCGCAGAAAACCGCTCTCCTTGTCCAGCTCGTACTTGTTCGAGCCGCCGAGCGGAATTTCGATCACGGCGCGGAAGCAGCCCGCTTCGCAATCGGCGCGGGGATCGACCCGGTCCCACGGATTTGCGCTCATCGTCATCGACCGGATTCTGCCACGCGCTGCGGCCGGGCGGAAGGGCGCGGGTTCGTCAGGCGGAAAGAAAAATCTTTTTCAGAATCCGCGCCTTGTGCCAGCTTAGCGACCATCTTCGCGATCAACGCGGAACGAAATTTGCCTAACGATATGACGCACTCCACTCGCCTTCTTCTTACTTCACTTTTCTGCGCCGCCACCGCCGCCGCGGCGGTCGAGCCAGCCGCTTCGCCTAAAATGACCGACAATCCGCTCCTGCACGCAAGCTCGCTCCCGCTCCACTACCCGCCCTTCGACAAAATTACCGACGCGGATTACACGCCGGCCTTCGAGCAGGGCATGACCGGCCAGTTGAAAGAGATCGCCGCGATCGCGGACAACTCCGCCGCGCCGACTTTCGACAACACGGTCGTGGCGATGGAAAAAAGCGGCCAGCTCCTCACCCGCGTGAGCAACATCTTTTTCAATCTCGCCGCCTGCAACACCGATCCGGAGATGCAGAAAGTCGAGAGCGCGATGGCTCCGAAACTCGCCGCCCATCAGGACGCGATCTTTCTCAACCCCGCCCTCTTCAAGCGCATCGAGACGCTCTACAACCAGCGCGACACCCTCGGCCTCGACGCCGAATCGAAGCGCCTGATCGAGCGTTACGAAAAGGATTTCGTCCGCGCGGGCGCGAAACTTTCCGACGACGAGAAGGCGAAGCTGAAAACGATCAACGAGCAGGTCGCCGCGACCGAAACGGACTTCGCCCAGAACGTCCTCAAGGAAAAAAACGCCGACTCAGTCGTGGTCGAGGACAAGGCGCAGCTCGCCGGCCTTTCGCCTGGCGACATCGACGCCGCGACGGCCGCGGCCAAGAGCGAGAAGAAGGAAGGCAAATTTGTTTTCCCACTCCAGAACACAACCGGTCAGCCCGAGCTGGCCAGCATGCAGGACCGCCCCCTCCGTGAACGCATCATGCAAGCCTCGCTCGCGCGCGGCAGTCACGGCGGGCCTTGGGACAACCGCGCCATTGTCCTCAAACTGGTCAAGCTGCGCGCGCAAAAAGCCGCCCTCCTCGGTTACGCCACCTGGGCCGAGTATGAGCTCGAAGACGAAACCGCGCACGACGTCCCGACCGTCAACAAATTCCTCGCCGACCTCTCCCGCCCCGCCCTCGCCAACGCCCGCCGTGAAGGCGCCGAGATGCAGAAAATCATCGACGCCGAGCATGGCGGCTTCCAGCTCGCCGCGTGGGACTGGGATTTCTACTCCGAGAAAGTGCGCAAGGCCCGCTACGACTACGACGAGGCGCAGATCAAGCCCTACTTCGAGCTCAACCACGTCCTCTTCGACGGCGTCTTCTACGCCGCCCACCAGCTTTACGGCATCACGGTGAAAGAACGCCACGACCTCCCCGTCTACCAGCCCGACGTGCGCGTCTTCGACATTTTCGACGCCGACGGCAAGCAGCTGGCCATCTTCATCGGCGACTATTACGCGCGGCCCTCGAAACGCGGCGGCGCCTGGATGAACGAATACGTCAGCCAGAGCGGATTGCTCGGCCAGCGCGCCGTGGTCGCGAACCATCTCAACATCCCGAAACCCGCCGCCGGCCAGCCCACCCTCCTCACCTTCGACGAAGTCACGACCGCCTTCCACGAATTCGGCCACGCCCTCCACGGCATGTTCTCGAACGTCAAATATCCGCGCTTTGCCGGCACCAACGTCCCGCGCGACTTCGTCGAGTACCCCTCCCAGGCCAACGAACCGTGGGCCAGCTTCCCCGAAGTCCTGAAACATTACGCGAAACATTACAAGACCGGCGCCCCCATGCCCCAGCCCCTTCTCGACAAGGTGCTCGCGGCGCGAAATTTCAACCAGGGCTTCATGACCACCGAATACATGGCCGCCGCCGAGCTCGACCAGGCCTGGCACCAGCTCAGGACCAGCCAGGTGCCTGACGACGTCCTCAAATTCGAGGCCGCCGCCCTCAAAAAAGGCGGCTTCGACTACGCTCCCGTCCCCCCGCGCTACCGCAGCACCTACTTCTCGCACGCCTTCGGCGATTACTCCGCCGGCTACTACAGCTACATCTGGAGCGAAGAACTGGCCGCCGACACGACCGAATGGTTCAAGACCCACGGCGGCCTCACCCGCGCCGCCGGCCAGCACTTCCGCGACACCGTCCTCTCCCACGGCGACAGCGAAGACCCGATGCAACTCTTCCGCGAATTCTCTGGCCACGGCCCCGAAGTCGGCCCCCTCCTCAAACGCCGCGGCCTCGACCAGACCGCTCCCGTGCCGAACGAAGTCGCCCCGCCGACAAAGCCATGACGCCACGACGAGGGCGTCGCGGAAACCGTTTGCGGCGAGGGCGCCGCAGCCACCTTGGTAGACACGACGCCTTCGTCGCGCCCCCCCTTGCCCGCAACGAAAAAGCGAGAGCCACGTCGCTTCGGCCCGCCCCATTCTCCTGAATGTAACGCTGAAACGCTAATTCCGCGCGTAAGCGTCATTGACGCACCTGGTTGCCGAGCGGAGAAACCGCCCACGGCATGGCCAAAACCATCGACCCTTTCCGCGATCCCGTCGACCCGATCGCCAGCCGATAAGCGGCGGCTCCCAAACGCCGGTCCCCCGCGGCCAAGGACGGCGCGCTCCGCGATTTCTTCAACGTGACCACTCGCTCGCCTTCTCGCCGCCTGCCCATCGGGGCCGAGCCGGTCGCGGGCGGGCAAACCAATTTCCGCCTCTGGGCTCCGAAGGCTCGCCGGGTCGAGATCGTGCTTGAGGAATCGGCCGAGCCGGAGGCCGGGCGCGCTTTCCACCCCATGACGGCCGAGCCCGGCGGCTACTTTTCCGGCGTAGCGGAGGCGGGAGCCGGGAGCTTTTACCGTTTCCGGGTCGATGGCGGGGAGCATTTCCATCCCGACCCGGCCTCGCGCTATCAGCCGGGTGGGCCGCACCGCTCGTCGCAGGTTGTCGACCCGACGGTTTTTTCGTGGAGCGACAATGCCTGGCCGGGGGTAATGTTGAAAGGCCAGGTGATCTACGAAATGCACGTCGGCACTTTTACCCGCGAAGGCACGTGGGCGGCGGCGGCAGCGCAATTGCCGGAGCTGGCGCGCCTTGGCGTAAGCCTCGTCGAGATGATGCCGATCGCCGATTTTCCGGGCCAGTTCGGCTGGGGTTACGATGGGGTCGATCTTTTCGCGCCCTGCCGGCTTTACGGACGGCCGGACGATCTGCGCCGTTTCGTCGATGCCGCGCACGCCTCGGGCATCGGGGTGATTCTCGATGTGGTTTACAATCATCTTGGGCCGGAAGGGAATTACGTCCGCGTCTTTTCCGACGATTATTTCAGCGCCGAGGAGGAGACGGAATGGGGCGAGGCGCTCAATTTCGACGGCCGCAACTCCGGCCCGGTGCGCGAGTATTTCATCAGCAACGCGCGCTACTGGATCGAGGAGTTTCATTTCGACGGGTTCCGTTTCGACGCCACGCAAAGCATCTTCGATCGTTCGCCTGAGCACATTTTGGCCGCGATCGCGACCGCCGCGCGCGAGGCGGCGGGCCCGCGCGCGATCGTTCTCCTGGCCGAGAACGAGCCGCAGGAAACGCGGCTCGCCAGGCCACAAAGCGCCGGCGGCTACGGCCTCGACGCGCTCTGGAATGACGACTTCCATCACGCGGCGATCGTCGCGCTGACCGGCCGCACGCAGGCTTACTACACCGATTATCGCGGCGCGCCGCAGGAGTTCATCTCGGCGGTGAAACGCGGCTATCTTTACCAGGGCCAGCGTTACAGTTGGCAGACGAAACGCCGCGGCACTTCGACCCGCGGGCTCGCGCCAGAGGCGTTCGTCGCTTTCATCGAGAATCACGATCAGGTCGCCAATTCCGGCGACGGCGAGCGCATCCGCCTCGCGACTTCGCCGGGCCGCTACCGCGCGCTGACCGCGCTGCTCCTGCTCGCGCCTTGGACGCCGATGCTTTTCCAGGGCCAGGAGTTCGGGGCGACGACGCCGTTTCTTTATTTCGCCGACCTGAGCGGCGAGCTGCGCGAGAAAATCCGTGACGGACGGCACGAATTTCTCCGGCAATTCCCCGCCTTCGCGACCGCGGAGGTGCAGGCGCAACTGGCCGATCCCGGAAAGCGCGAGACGTTCGAGCGAAGCAAGCTCGATTTTTCCGAGCGGGGGAAATTTCCGCGCATCACCGCGCTGTTCCGCGACCTGATCTCGCTGCGGCGCGGCGATGCGGTTTTCTCGCGGCAGGAAGCGGGGGCGGTTGACGGCGCGGTACTCGGCGCGCAGGCGTTTGTTTTGCGGTTTTTCGATTCGTTAGGCGAAAACGATCGGTTGCTGATCGTGAATCTCGGGCCGGCCTTTGCCCTCGAGGTCGCACCCGAACCGCTCCTCGCGCCGGTCGCCGCGGGCGGGAGTTGGGAGGCGCTTTGGTCGAGCGAAAGTCCCAAATACGGCGGCCCCGGCGCGGTCGCGCTCGACACGCCGGCCGGCTGGAAAATTCCTGCGGAAGCCGCCGTGGCCTTGCAGCCGGGCGCGCCTCTGCTAGAGACGGCGGAATGAATCGATCAGGCCGCGTCGAATTTCCCGAGCGCGTCATGCACTGGGACCCGAAGCAGTCGCGCGAGCTTCTCCTCAGCCGCGAATGGCTGGTCGCGAACGGTCTCGGCGGTTACGCGTCGGGCACGATTTCCGGCGCGATCACCCGGCGCTATCACGGGCTCCTCATCGCCGCGTTGCCCGCGCCCTTCGGTCGGATGGTGATGTGGAGCCACATTTCGGAGCGGCTCATCTTCGGCGACAACGATGCGGTGTCATTAGGCGCGGAGGAACGCGCGGGCGGCGCGCTCGAGCTCGGCGGGGCGGATGATCTGGTGGAGTTTTGGCTCGAGGCCGGGCTGCCGGTGTGGATTTTTCGGGTGCGCGATTTCGTTTTGGAGAAGCGCGTGTTGCTTTTGCACCGGCAAAACACGGTTCAGGTCACCTATCGCCTGCGCGGCGACGGCGCGCGCCCGCGACTCGAGCTGCGGCCGGCTTTTAATTTCCGCCATTACGAAGATCCGGTCGATGCCCTGCCGCAAACCCCCTACGAAGTGCGCGCGCTCGGCGGCCAATACGAAATCACCAACCCGGAAACGCCGCTCCCGCCGCTGCGCATGCAACTGCCGGGTTGCGATTCGGCCTTCACGATCGATGCGCGCAGGATTCGCCAGGTCGTTTATCGGAGCGAGCTGCAACGCGGTTACGATTACGAAGGCGATCTCTGGAGTCCGGGCGCGTTCCTGGTCGATTTCGGCGCGCGAGAAGAAGCGACGCTGGTCGGCTCGACCGAGACTTGGGACATTATCAACGTCCTTTCGCCAGAGGCCGTGCAGATCGCCGAGCATCACCGCCGCGTGCGTCTGGTGGAAAAAGCGCAGCCGGCCGCGCGCGAGGGCGTCGCGGCGGAGTTGCTCATGGCCGCGGACCAATTTGTCATCACGCCGGCCGGCCGCGCGGAAGAGGAGGCGCGCGCCCACGCCTCGGGCGACGAGGTCCGCACCATCATCGCGGGCTATCACTGGTTCACCGATTGGGGGCGCGATACCATGATCAGTCTCGAAGGCCTCACGATCACGAGCGGGCGCACGGTCGAGGCCGGTTACATCCTGCGCACCTTCGCGCAATACATCCGCGACGGTTTGATTCCAAACATGTTTCCCGACGGAAAAACCGAGGGCCTTTATAACACCGCGGACGCGACCCTCTGGTTTTTCCACGCGCTCCACCGTTACCTCGAGGCGACGCACGATCAGACCACACTCGAACTGCTGCTCCCGCGCCTAACGAGTGTGATCGATCATCATCTCGCGGGCACGAAGTTCAACATCCACGTCGATCCGGTTGACGGTTTGCTCGTGCAAGGTGCGAAGGGTTACCAGCTCACTTGGATGGACGCGAAGATGGGCGACTGGGTCGTCACGCCGCGGCGCGGAAAGGCGGTCGAGATCAACGCGCTTTGGTTTAATGCGCTCGAGATTCTGACCGGCTGGCTGCGCACAAGCGGCGACGCGGCCGCGGCGGATCGTTATGCCGGACACGCGGCCAAGGCGCGCGCGTCGTTCAACCAGCGTTTCTGGAATAACGAGCGCGGTTGTCTCTTCGACGTCGTCGATGGACCGGAAAAAGCCGAGGATCCGTCCGTGCGGCCGAACCAGGTTTTCGCGATCTCGCTCGATCATCCCGTGCTCGAACGCGAACGCTGGGAACCGGTCATGTCCGTGGTCGAGCGCGAGCTGCTCACACCGGTCGGGCTGCGCTCCCTTTCGCCTAACGATCCCGAATACAAAAAAAATTATCACGGCGACCTGAAAACGCGCGACGCCGCCTACCACCAAGGCACGGTCTGGGCCTGGCTGATCGGGCCGTTCGTCGACGCCTGGCTGAAAATTCACCCGAACGAGCGCACGCAGGCGCGAAAATTCCTCGACGCCTTCGGCGAACATCTCGACGACGCCGGCATCGGCACGATCAGCGAAATCTTCGACGCCGAAGCGCCGCACACGCCGCGCGGCTGCATCGCGCAGGCCTGGAGCGTTGCGGAAGTCTTGCGTTGCCTCGCGAAAACGGCCCCGCACTGAAATCCGTGCTCGCGTCGACTCGTTAGTCGTTAGGCAATTTTTGGTGTCGCCAATTTGCACGAGCGCCGCAGCCAAACGATAACTTTCGCGAATGAAATTTGGCGCCGCCATTTTGCTCGCGCTTGTCCTTGCGTCCCGCGCCGACGCGCAATTTTGGACTCGGCACACGCCGACGCCAACGCCAACACCGCTGCCGTTATTCACCCCAACCCCAACTCCGGAGCCGACGCCGAGCCTGCCGCCGCGCGAGCTCGTCGCGCTGCCCATTTACGACGAAACGACCAGCGTGCGGCTGCAAATTTTTCTCGATAACAACGAATTCGGCCCCGGGAAAATCGACGGAAAGATGGGCGAGTTTTTCGGCAAGGCGCTCGTCGCCTACAAAAAAGCGCACGGCCTGCCGCCGACCGGCGCGGTCGACGCCGAATTGCTCGCGCAGGTGCCGACGCCTTACACGACCTATACGATTCAGCCTAACGACGAGACCTTCGTCGGCCCGGTCGCGTCCGAGCCGGCCGAGCAGGCGAAATTGAAGGCGATGCTCTACGGGTCGCTCCTCGAATTTGTCGCCGAGCGTTATCACTCCGCGGAAGATTTTTTGCGCAAACTCAATCCGGGCGTGGACCTCGACCAACTCAAGGTCGGCGACACGATCAACGTGCCTAACGTTCAGCCCTTCCGGATCGAGACGCTCTCGGAGAAATTCATTCCGCAGAATCCCGCGCTCGTTAGGCGGGAAATTTTCATCGACACTCGCGAGCGTTTTCTCGAAGTGCACGAAGGCGACAAACTGGTCGCGGAATTTCCGATCACCCCCGGCTCGAAGACACTGCCCGCGCCGCTCGGCATCTGGAAAATTCTCGGCATCGCGACCATGCCCTGGTTTCGCCACGACGAGGGCGTCCTCATGCACGGCGTGCGCACGAACGATTTTTACAACATCCCGCCGGGGCCAAACAATCCCGTCGGCATTCTCTGGATGGGCTTGAACAAACCGGGCATCGGCATTCACGGGACGAATTTTCCGGAGACGATCGGCCGCGCCGGCAGTCACGGCTGCATCCGGATGGCGAACTGGGACGCGGTCCGGATCAAGGACCTCGTAACTGTAGGAAACAAGGTTACAATTACGCAGGGTGTGCCATTCGGCGCCGCCAAACCTGCGCCCGAAGCATCTCGTTAGGCGAGAACGCCGAGTTCGTTAGGCAAAACCCGCGCGCTTCGAGCAGCAGCGCGAACTCGACCAGCCGCCGCGTCGTTAGGCCGGCGACAATTCGAAAAAAGAAATACATCGTCGCGATCAGCAGTCGCGCCGCCGGCCGCCGCCAGCCGCGCCCCGGAATTTGAAAATCGGCGATCAGCCAAACCGCGTCATCGCTCGCCGCTGCGGCCAGCGTTTCGATCACTTGCGGCAATTCCCGTTCATCGAAACAATCGAGAAGAAAATTCGTGACGATGAGGTCGTAACGCCGCGCCGGAAAAGCGGCGACGCGAATATCCGCCCGAATGTATTGCGCGTTTTCATCTCCGACTCTCGCGCGCGCGCGCGCCAGCATCCGCGCGCTCGCATCGAGACAATCGATCGGCAGCTCGGGCTGCGCGCGCCGCAGTTGCTCGAGAAAACGTCCATCGCCGTCGCCGATCACGAGCGCGCGCCGCGCCGGGGGAATTTGCCTAACGAATGCGCAGCGCGCGCGCTGCAGTTTCCCGCCAAAGACGAGGCGCTCGAGCCGGCGATAAAACGGCGCGATTGCGTCAAAGTTCACCGCCAGGAAAACGCGAGCGCAAGGAGCGGCGTGAGCAAAACCAGATCGGCCAGCGCGGTCCGCATGTCGTTAGGGAAAGTCGCGGCGCGTTGCAGCCAGATGAGCAGCGCGGCGCTCGCTGCGAGGCAAATCCAGAGCGGCGCAGCGAACGGCCAGGCCAGCGCGACGACGAGCGCGAGCACGATGATAGCGAAGCCGACCGGCTGGAGCGTGCGCGCGACTGCGGGCCAACTCGTGAGAAACGAAGCCTTGCCCTGCGCCCGATCGAGCTCGCGCTCCCACGCGGCGATGCAGAGACAATTCAAAGTGCAGAGCGTCGCGAAGAGCACGACCGCGACCGCAAACGCGATCGTCAGGCCGGGCAGTTCGCCGATGATCGCGAGCGTCGTGCCGGCGGCGAAGAGCACGCCGACCGCTTTTTCTTTCACCGGAACCGGCCGCCATTTTCCGCCTAACAAATGGTTCAAAAAAAGGTAAAACGCGCAGATGGCCGCGAGGGTCGCGCCGAGGAGGAACATTTGCAGATCGAGGCTGCGCAAAGCGAGCGCCGTATCGACGACGAATATGACCACGATCGCGATCCACCACGCCGCGACGTGCTCTTGGCAGAAACGTTGTCGCGCGGAGAGCTGCGCCGCCGTCGTTAGGCGAATCGAATCGGCGAAGCGATCGCCGAGATAAATCAGCCACGCGGTCAGAAAAAGGAGGACGCGCAAACTCCAGTCGAGATGCGCTCCGAAACTTCGCGCGAAAAGCCATTGCCACGCGACGGCGACGAGCGGCGCGTCGAGGCAAAGAAGATTCGCCCAGATGACCGGCGAATAATTCTCGCGCGAATCGGTCGTCGCGGCGGCCGGTGTTGAAGTCGCGTCGTTCACGAAATGCACGTTAGCATGGAGGAAAATTTGCCAAGCGTTTTGTTCCCTTCTAAGACTAAAGGTGAATGCTCCGAGTCATGTCCTGCGCGAAAATCGATCCCGCTTTGCACCAGGCGCAGAAGCCGCCCTGGATCAAGGTGCGCTTGCCTAACAATCCCGTTTTCTTTTCGACCAAGGCGCTCATTTCCGATTTGCGGCTGCACACCGTCTGCGAAAGCGCGCAGTGCCCAAACCGCTGGGAATGCTGGAGCCAGGGCACCGCGACGATGATGATCGCAGGCGAACGTTGCACGCGCGCCTGCGGATTTTGCGCGGTGAGCACGGCGAAGCCATTCGCGCTCGAGGAGGACGAACCGCAGCGTGTCGCCGAAGCGGTTCGGCGGATGAAGCTGAAGCACGTCGTCATCACCGCGGTCGCGCGCGACGATTTGAAGGATGGCGGCGCGGGCCATTTCGCGCGCACGATTCGCGCGATTCGCGAGATGGATCCGACGATCGTCATCGAAGTGCTCGTGCCCGATTTTCACGCGCAGGATTGGTGCATCCAACTCGTGCTCGAGGCCGCGCCGGAAATTTTCAATCACAACATGGAGACGGTCGAGCGGCTCACTCCATTCGTCAGGTCGCGCGCGAAATATCGAACGTCGCTTGAGGTTTTGCGGCGCGCGAAAGAGCTGTCGCCAAACGTCGTCACGAAAAGCGGCGTTATGCTCGGCCTCGGCGAAAAGGAGACGGAACTTTTCCAAACGATGGACGATTTGCGCGAAGTCGGCTGTCAGGTTCTGACGCTGGGTCAATACCTGCGCCCGACGCCGAAGCACCTGCCGGTCGTCGAATACATCGCGCCGGAACAGTTCGACCTTTATGGCGAGATCGCGCGCGGCAAAGGCTTCGCCCACGTCGCCTCCGGCCCGCTCGTGCGCAGCTCGTATCACGCGGCCGATTTTCATCCGGTAGTTCGTTAGGCATGGAGCCCGGCGCGCCGCAACCGGGCCGGCCGCTCGATCGCAGCAACGTCGCCGCGGTCATCCCAGCGTACAATGAAGAGGTGCACGTGCGCGCCGTCGTCGAGCGCGTGCGCGCGCAACTCGATCGCGTGCTCGTAGTCGACGACGGCTCGAGCGACGCGACCGCGGCGCGCGCGAGACAGGGCGGGGCCGAAGTGATTCATCATCCGCAAAACCTCGGCAAGGGCGAATCGATCCAGACCGGACTGCGACGTTGGCTCGCGCCTAACGACATCGAATTTGTTCTCCTGCTCGACGCGGATGGCCAGCATCTGCCCGAGGAAATCAGCCGATTTTTCGCCGCTGCGGCGACATCAAACGGCGCCGGTCTGTTTGTCGGCTCGCGCATGAACGACGTGCGCGAAATGCCACTCGTTAGGCGAATGGTCAATCGTTACATGAGCCATCGGATCAGCCGCGTCTGCGGCCAGGAAGTGCCCGACACGCAGTGCGGCTATCGCCTGATTGCGCGCGCGCTTCTTCCCCATCTGCTCGAAGGCGCGAGCCGTTTCGATTACGAAACCGAGATGCTGATCGTGGCGAGCCGGCGCGGTTTTCGCATCGTCTCCGTGCCGATCAGCACGGTTTACGCGGATGAAAAAAGCAGCATCCATCCCGTGCGCGACACGATTCGTTTTTTTAGATTGATGCGGCGCTACGAGCAGACTCGTTAGGCGTTAGGCGCCGATTCACACCAATCCGCGCCGCCGAAAATCGCCGAGGTTTCCGCCCGACGAACGCTCGATCAGATCGATCGTGAACTTGAGCAGGCAAACCTCCCACGCATCATCGACGCCTTGAATGACGGCGCTGAGCGGCTCTTCCGCGCGCTCGACTTTCGTTTTCGTTTGCTCGACGACCGAGGCGAGCGAGGCGCGCACGGTCGTTTCGCTCACGCCCGTTTTGCGAAATTGAAAACCGTAACGCAACACCGCCATGTGCTCGCGTTCCGCGCGCAGGCGCTCGAGAAAACGCGCCGCCTTTTCGCCGAAGCCATCGAGGAGCACGCGCGAAAAATGATCCGCCGTCAGAATCTGCGGCCGCTCCGCGTGAATCTGCCCGTCGCGCACCCGCACCTTGTTCGCCTCGTCCATCAATTCGCTGATGAGATAAAACCGAAAACTGGTGCGGCCGAAGGTCGCGATCCTGTTTTGCGGTGCGAGAATCACTTCCGTGTTCTCGATCGCGTATTGAAAATCGTCCTCGCTCCACATGCCGCGGAAGGTAGCGCAACCGTCCCGTTTGCCCACGGGAAAGCGTCGATCGTCAGGCCTCGATCGGCTGCAGCGCGGCAGCTCGCCGCCGTTTGACCGCGTCGACCATGAAGATGACGAGGGCGATCCAAATCAGACCAAAGGCGAGAAGTTGCGCGTGCCGCAACGGCTCATGATAAACCAGGGCGCCGAGCAGAAAGGTGCCGGTCGGCGCGAGGTATTGAAGAAATCCGAGCGTCGTTAGGCGGAGATGTCGCGCCGCGCGCGCAAACCAAAGCAGCGGCACGCCCGTGACGACGCCGGTGCTGACGAGGAGAAGCGATAATCCCGGACTCGTTAGGCCAAAGTGAAGCGAATGGCGCGCGCCAAGGACGACGAGATAAGTCAGCGCCAGCGGCAAAATCACCGTCGTCTCCAAAAACAAACCGGGCATCGGCGCCGCGCCCGAGACTTTGCGAAAGAGTCCGTAGAATCCAAACGAAGCGCAAAGAATCAACGCGACCCACGGAGCCCGGCCGAGATCGATCGTCAGGTAAATCACCGCGCCGGCGGCGAGCGCAACGGAAATGAGTTGCGAAGTCGTTAGGCGTTCGCGCAAAAAAATCGCCCCGAGCATGACGTTGACGAGCGGCGTCATGAAATAACCGAGGCTCGTTTCGAGGATGTGTCCGGAGTTCACCGCCCAGATGTAAACGAACCAGTTGAGCGCAATCGCCGCGCCGCCCGCGGCGCAAAACGCCGTCGTGCGCCGCGCGCGAATGTTGGCCAGCACTTCCGGCCAGCGCCCGCTCCAGCTCAAAAGCACAATCATGAAAATCCACGTCCAGAGGAAGCGATGCGCGAGAATTTCCAAGGCCGGAATCGCGCGAAACAATTTCCAATAAACCGGCACCAAACCCCACGTCGCAAAGGCGGCGATCGCCGCGACCAGCGCCGATTTTTCGTGAGGCGAATCAGGGCGCGGCATCGAGCGCTATTTCACGAAACGCTGACGACGGCAACCGCCCCGCGTTGCGCCTCGCGAAGGTGCGCGCCAGACTCGCGCGTGGACCTCGGCCCGATCGCGCTCACGGAGAAAATGCTTTCGAGCGCGGGCGGCTGGCAGGCGATGAAAACCGCGCGCGATTTGCTCCGCGCCGGCGCCGTTTCCGAAGTGACATACGAGCCGCCGCTGCTCGCCGGTCTGGTGCAGGATCGCAAAAAATATCACGCCGGTCTGCGCGTTCGCAGCGCGACCGACCTGGAAAATATCTGCACCTGCCGCGAGTCGCGCGAGTGGGGGAAAATTTGCGCCCACTCCATCTCCGTCGGCCTCGCGCATCTTTCCGCCGGTCGTCCGGCGTCCGCGCTTTCGAGCGCCGAAGCGAAAATCGCGCCGCAAAGATTTTTCCCGATCGATCAATCCGACACCGTCGCGATGGCGCTTCATTTTATTTTGCCGCCGAATTTTTTGCGCGCGTGGGCGAGCGGCCAGGTGATGCTTTGCATCGAAGCGGAAACGAGCGAACGCCGAATGATGCTCGATGCGTGGCCGGCCGATTCGCGCGCCGGTCTCGATCCGACCGATCTCGCGATCGTCGAGCGCCTCGCGCATTCGTCAGGCGTGATGCCCGCGGGGATGAACATCGTGAGCGCGAAAGTGTTTCTCGAATTGCTTCCGTTTCTGCGCAGGCATCCGCGCGCGACGTTCGGCCGTTCGACGCCGGCGCGAATCGCAGAGGAAATTCACCGTCCGGTCATCCGGATTTCGCGTGGTCGCGCAGAAAATTTTACCGCGGCTTGCGAGCATCAGCCTAACGACTGTTTTCTCGTTGCCGAAACGAACGCGTGGCTCCTGCGCGAGAATGAATTCTACGAGATCGGACGCCATCTGCCGGTTCGCCTAACGAATGTTTTCCAGGGTCCAATCCAAATTACCGAAGAGAGAGCGCCCGAGTTTTTCGCGTTCGAATTTCCGCGCTGGCGCGAAGTCGCAGAGGTCTTGCTGCCTAACGATCTCCCGATGCCGCAAATCGCGACCGCGCAGCCGGAGTTCATTCTGAAACTGGAAGGTTCGCTGACGCATTTGCGCGCGGCACTTTCCTGCCGCTACGCCGATCGGCCTGCGTTTTCGCCGACCAGCTCGCCGGCCGATCAATTTGTAGTGCGCGACGCGACGAATCCGCAGCGATTTCTTGTCCGCAATTTTCCGTTCGAAGTTGCCGCGGTCGCGCGACTCGAAGCCGCTGGTTTCGTCAACGCCGAGATGCGCGATTCCGAGCGCGCAGCGCGTTTTTTCGCTTTTGATTATCCGCAGATCAATCGCGATTGGACGGTCCTCGTCACACCGCGACTGGAAAACGCGCGGGAAACGCTGGAGCCGATTGTTCCGGTAATCGAGATCGCGGGTTCGGGCGAGGATTGGTTCGAATTCAAACTTACCGCCGGCACGAGCGGAGGCGAGCAGGTGTCGTTAGGCGAATTGCAGCGTCTGCTGCGCGCGGGCCGGAGCAGCGTGAAATTGAAAAACGGCCGGCAAGCCGTTTTCGATCCCGATGCGCTCGACGATTTCGAACAGCTCCTGCGCGACGCCAATCCTCGCCAGCCGCAACCGGGACTTTATCAGCTGAAAAAAATCCAAGCGGGCTATCTGGCGAGCACCGCGGCCGAAATCGGCGCGAAATTAATCGACGCCGCGCGCGCCTTGAGCGCGGAGTGCCTAACGAGTCGTGATCTCGGGCCGCTCGCGCAGCAGTTGCGCGATTACCAGGCCGCCGGCGTCGCCTGGCTGGCCGCGCTGGCCGAGCAAAAACTCGGCGGCATCCTGGCGGACGAAATGGGTCTCGGCAAAACCGTGCAGACGCTCGCGTTGCTCCAACTTCGGCGCGGGCAGGGCGCGGCACTGGTCGTTTGTCCCACCTCGCTGCTCGCTAATTGGGAGCGCGAGGCGAAGCGCTTCACTCCCGACCTGCGCGTGCTTGCGATCGACGGCGCCGATCGCGCGGAAAAAATCGCGCGCCTTCCGCAGTTCGATCTTGGCTTGACGAGTTACGGTTTGCTCCGTCGCGACGCGGACCTGTACGCCGGCCTGATTTTCGACTCGGTTATTCTCGATGAAGCGCAGCACATCAAAAATCCGGAAACGCAAAACGCCCAGGCCGCGTTCAAGCTTCGCGCGCGGCAGCGTTTCGTTCTGACCGGCACGCCGATGGAAAACTCGGTGCGCGATCTTTGGTCGTTGATGCATTTCGTGGCGCCCGGTTATCTCGGCAGCCGGCGCGATTTCGCCGAGCAATACGAAAAGCCGCTCGCGCGCGGAGCGGAGCCGGCGGTGCAGCGGCGACTGGCGCGCCGGCTTCGGCCTTTTCTTCTTCGCCGTCGCAAATCGGAGGTCGCGCGCGAGCTGCCGGAGAAAATCGTGCAGGTCGTTCCGTGCGAGCTTGGGCAAACCCAGCGCGCGACGTACGACGCGCTCCTGCGCGAAATCCAGCAGGCTATTGGCGGTCGCGCGCCTAACGATGGAGCGAGGCGAATGCAGATGCTCACCGGCCTGCTTCGTCTCCGCCAGGCTTGTTGCGATCTGCGATTGTTAGGCATCTCCGCGCCTCACGGCCCGGCGCAATCTTCCGCCAAACTCGACCTGCTCGACGAGCTCGTCGCGGAAATCGTCGACGGCGGGCATCGCGTTCTCATTTTCAGTCAGTTTGTAAAGATGCTCGAGCTCGTCAGGCAGCGTCTCGAGCTCGCGCAAATCCGATTTTGTTATCTGCACGGCGGAACGCGCGACCGCATGCGCGAAGTCGAGACATTCCAGAACGACGCCGCGATTCCGGTTTTCCTCATTAGCCTGAAAGCGGGCGGTGTCGGATTGAATCTGGCCGCGGCCGACACTGTGATTCATTTCGACCCATGGTGGAATGCGGCGGCCGAGGCGCAGGCGACCGACCGCGCGCATCGCATCGGCCAGACCCGCGTCGTCACTTCCTACAAATTGATCGCGCGCGACACGGTCGAGGAAAAAATTCTGCGGCTCCAGGAACGCAAACGTGAGCTGGCCGCGGCCATAATCGAGAGCGAGGACTCGCCACTCATGACCGGCCTGACGACGGCGGAATTGGAGGAGTTGTTAGGTTGACTCCTCCGCCTGGGCAAATGGCCGAGCCGATCCTCCCAGCGGCGCCTGGAAAATTTTGCCGCGATCTTTGAATCCAACCGGCAGCCCGGCGGCATCTCAATGGCGATGCTACAAGATTTCCGGTTCGCCTTTCGCCAGCTCATCAAATCGCCCGGCTTCACCGCGATCGCGATCCTCACCCTGGCGGTCGCGATCGGCGTCAACTCCGCCATCTTCGCGCTCGTCAACAGCGTCATCCTCCGGCCAATCGTGCCTGTGCGGCCGGAGGAAGTGGTCGACGTTTTCAGCGCGCGGCAGGGCGGCACGCGGGAGTATCGCCAGTTTTCCTACAACGAATTCACGACCTTGCGCGAAAGCACCGATGTCTTCGCGAATGTCGCCGCCTTCGAGTTCGCGCTCGCCGGAATCGGCCGCGACGAAGGCATGCGGCGCAGTTTCGTCTTCCTGATCTCGCACAATTATTTCTCGCTCTTCGGCGTGCAACCGGCGCTCGGCCGATTCTTCGACGCCGCCGAAACCCGGCCGAACGCGAACGTGCAGGTCGCGATCGCGAGCTATCCGTTTTACAAGAAACTCGGCGGCCGCCCGGACCTGATCGGCAAACCACTCGTGGTCGATGGCCGCCCTTACACGCTGATCGGCGTGAGCCCGGAAGGTTTCGCGGGCGCAAACGCGCTCCTCGCGCCCGATCTTTGGTTGCCGCTCGGCGTTTACTCGCAACTGCCCTCTGCCTTGAGTGACGCCAGCGCGCAACTCGGCCTGACCGCGCCGAAAAATTACACGCTTAATCTCGTGGCGCGGCTCCATTCCGGCCTCACCATCGCCGCGGCGAAGAACCGGCTGCCCGCGCTCGCCCAAAGACTGACCGCGGTTCAGCCGCCGGACGCGAACAGTGCGCGCGAGTTGCAGATTCAAGCGCCGTCGCGCTTCAGTGTCAGCACCACGCCGGACGACGACGGGCCGATCGGCCTCATCGGGACGCTGCTCATCGCGATGGCGGCCGCGGTGCTGCTGATCGCGAGCCTGAATCTCGCCAACATGCTGCTCGCCCGCGGCGCCAATCGCAGCCGGGAAATCGCCCTGCGTCTCGCTCTCGGAGCGAGCCGCGGCCGGATCGTGCGCCAGTTGCTCTGCGAAGGTTTTCTTCTCGCCATCGTGGGCGGCGCGCTTGGCCTTTGCATCAGTTATTGGAGCAATGATTTCCTTCTCGCGTCGTTAGGCGGGCTTTTTAGCTCGATGAATTTTTCTTTCGTCATCCATCTGCGGCCGGACGCGACCGTGCTCGCGGTGACCTTCGCCGCCTGTCTCGCCGCGACGCTCCTTTTCAGCCTCGGGCCGGCGTTGAAAGCATCGCGCGCCGATCTCGTGAACGATTTGAAACAGCAAATCGGCGAGCCCGCGCACGTCGGCCGGCTTAATCGTTTTTTTGCCGGCCGTCATCTCCTCGTCATGGCCCAGATCGCCCTCTCGCTCGTCCTCCTTTTCAGTGCCGGCTTGTTTTTTCGCGGCGCGCTCAAGGCCAGTGGATTAAATCCCGGCTTCGATCGGCGCGGCGGCATTTCCGCGGAGATGGATTTCACCCTCCGGCAGCAGGACGAAGCTTCCGCCTCGCAGGAAATGTTCGCAGCCCTCCATCGCGTACGCGAATTGCCGGGGGTGCGCGCGGCCGCCCTCACGACCATGCTGCCCTACGGCAATATCACGAATGGACGCCACGTTTTGCGCGCCGA
The DNA here is from genome assembly GCA_036490335.1 of Chthoniobacterales bacterium. Taxonomy (GTDB): domain Bacteria; phylum Verrucomicrobiota; class Verrucomicrobiia; order Chthoniobacterales; family UBA10450; genus Palsa-1392. The sequence goes on along the minus strand of DASXEB010000019.1, from coordinate 235,921 downwards.
TGAAGCCGCCCTCGCCAAGAGCGACCCGAAGGCCGACCGCGGGAGCGGCTCGCTCTTCACCGCCGTGACCCGCGGCTGGTTCGACGCCATCGGCGTGCGCATCCTGAGCGGCCGCGATTTCACCGACGCCGAGTCGGAAAACAAAAACACCCCGCGCGTCGCCATCATCGACGAATCGATGGCGAAAAAACTCTTCCCAAAAGGCGATGCCCTCGGCCAGCACATCCGTTATTCGAACCCGCCTACCGACGGTTCGCCTAACGACCTCACGATCGTCGGCATCGTCAGCCCGCACCGCCACGAAGTGCTCGACGGCGATGTCGCACGCCGCGTTTTCGTGCCCTTCGCGCAAAGCTACGACGGCGGCGTCTTCCTCCAGGTGCGCCTCGACCGCGACGATCGCGCCGCCGTTGCCGCCATGATCCCGACCATCCGCCAGACCCTGCGCAGCGTCGATCCGCAGATTCCGCTCCTGCGCATCGAGCCGTTCGAAAACATCGTGGACCAAAACGTCGGGCTCTGGGCGATTCGCTTCGGCGCCGTGCTCTTCGGCATTTTCGGCGGGGTCGCGCTCCTTCTCGCGGTCGTCGGCGTTTACGGAGTCAAGGCCTACGCGGTCGCGCGGCGCACGCGCGAGATCGGCATTCGCATGGCGCTCGGCGCCGACCGCGGCCACGTCTTCAGCCTCATCATGAAACAGGGCGCGCTCCAGACCGCTTTCGCGCTTGGGGTCGGCCTGCTCCTCGCCCTCGCCCTCGGCCGGGTCCTGGCCCAAATCCTCTACCAGGTGAGCCCGAACGATCCCATCGCCCTCGCCACGGCGATCGTGATGCTGGGAAGCGCCTCGCTCCTCGCCTGTTTTTTGCCCGCGCGCCGCGCCACTCGGGTGACGCCGATGACGGCGTTGCGCACGGAATGATTATTGTCGTTCCGCGACGCGGTCCCAGGAGTCCGGCGCGGAACCTGGAGTTTCTCAGAGAGAATTTCCAAAATCTTTCAAAGACTTTCGGGATTCCATTACCTCGTTTCCAAAGTCCGGCGTAAACTCTGGAGTTTTTTGCGACGCAATATCCAGAAGCCGTCGCCGACTTTTGAAATCTCGCGGCCTACCGGCGAACCTGCCCGTGGCCGCGGATCATGTATTTGTAGGTCGTCAGTTCCTCCAAGCCCATCGGGCCGCGGGCGTGCAGCTTTTCGGTGCTGATGCCGATCTCGGCACCGAAACCGAACTCGCCCCCGTCGGTGAACCGGGTCGAGGCATTCCAGTAAACCGTCGCGGAATCGACTTCGCGGAGAAATTTTTCCGCCGTTGCCTCATCGCGCGTGACGATGCAATCGCTGTGATGGGAACCATGCCGCTCGATGTGGTCGATGGCCTCATCGGCGCTCCCGACCACGCGCAGGGCGAGGATGAGGTCGAGAAATTCCGTCTCCCAATCGGTCGCGGTCGCGCGCCGCAACCGCTCGTAACTGCGTGCCGAAAATTGGGCGAAGCCTTCTTCGTCGGCCCGCAGCTCGACCTGCTTTTCCGCCAGCCGGGGCGCGAGCTTTGCGCCTAACGAGTCAAGGACCGTGCGATGGACGAGCACGGTCTCGATCGCGTTGCAGACGCCGGGACGCTGGGTTTTGCCGTTGAGAATAATCTCGACCGCCATCGCGAGGTCGGCCTCGCGATCGACGTAAACGCTGCAAATGCCGTCGGCGTGTTTGATCACCGGCATGCGCGCGTGGGCCGTGACGGCTTCGATTAGCGCCGCGCCGCCGCGCGGGATGATGACGTCGATGTATTCGTCCATCTCGGCCATGTGCCGGACGGCTTCGCGGTCGGTCCGTGGCACGAGCTGAATGCTGTCGGCCGGCAAACCGCCGCGCGGGCCGCCGCGCCGGAGCGCTTCCGCGATGGCGAGGTTCGACTCGATCGATTCCGAGCCGCCGCGCAAAATCGCCGCGTTGCCGGTTTTAAGGCAGAGGACGGCGGCGTCGCTCGTCACGTTCGGCCGCGATTCGTAAATGATGCCGATGACGCCGATCGGGACGCGGACTTTGGAAATCTCGATATCGTTAGGCCGGCGCCAGCGGCGGATGATTTCGCCCACCGGATCGGGCAAGGCCGCGACCTGGCGAATCCCTTCGGCCATTTTCTCAAGACCGGCTGTGCTCAAGGTCAGGCGATCGATCATGGCAGGCGCGAGCGCGTTCGTTTTTGCCCGCGCCAGGTCTTTTTCGTTCGCGGCCAGGATCTGCGGTGCCGCCGCGAGGATCTCATCCGCGATCGCACGGAGCGCGGAATTCTTTTCTTCGCTCGTCAGCCGGGCCAGCGCTCGCGAGGCCTGCCGCGCGCGTCGGCCGAAATCTTGAATCTGCTCGCGAAGCTCCATCGCGCAGCCTAACGACGCCGGACGAGAAAGCGCGTGCCCGCTTCTTCGCCCGCCACGACGGCCGCGATCAGGTGCGGCTGCCGGCCGTTGATGATCGAGGTCGCGATCCCGGCCTCGACCGCGATCTTGACCGCCTCCAGTTTCGAAAGCATTCCGCCGACGGAGAATTTTCCCTTGCTCCCGTTCGCCAGTTGCTTCGCGTGGTCGATCGCGCGCACCCGCCTAACGAGTCGGCCTTTCGCATCGAGCAAACCATCGACGCCGGTGAGAATGATGAGCAGGTCCGCGCGCGCGAGCATCGCGACTTCGGCGGAGAGCCGGTCGTTGTCGCCGAATTTTAATTCCTCGACTGCGACGGAATCGTTCTCGTTGATGATCGGGACGACGTTGCCGGCGGCGAGCAGGCGCTCGAGCGTGTTGCGCGCGTTGTTGCTCCGCATCTGGCTGTCGAGGTCGCCGTGGGTGAGGAGAAGCTGGGCGACGTTGAGCTTGTGCCGGGCGAAGGCAGTCTCGTAGGCGCGCATCAATTTCGACTGGCCGACGGCCGCGCTGGCCTGCGCGGTCACGAGGTCGTTAGGCCGTTCCCGCAGCGAAAGCGCGACGATGCCGGCCGCGACCGCGCCGCTCGTGACCGCGACGCATTCGTGACCGGCGCGGACGAGCGACGCGATCTCCGCGGCGAGACGCGCAAATTGTTTTTGATCGAGGCCAGGCGCGTGCGGGCGGGTCAAAATCCCGGAGCCGAACTTGAGGATGATGCGCTTCTTTTTTTGCGCGCGCGGGCTCCGGATCATGGTCGTCGGCGGAAATTTTCAGCCGGCTCTCGAGTCGTCAGGCGCTCAGTCGATTTCCGGCGTCTGTAAAGAAGCAATCGCGATGCCGAGCGCGGCCTCGGCGAGGTAGATGGTGCGGGCGGTTTTGGGATGTTCGGCCAGCTCCTCAGTCGCGGCCCGCGCCAGCTCGGGGCCAAAATGCCAGAGGAGCGAATGCCAGCGCGGCTTGATCAAACCCATCACGCCGTCGCCGATGAGAATGAGCGCGCCGAACTGGAGCACGCGCCGGAAAACGAGATTGTCGGTCATGGATTTCTATGGCGCGGCGAGTCGGAAGTTTCAAATGAATGATCGTTCAGGGCGACGATCTCGAGTTCGTCGGGCGAAGCGGCGGCGACGACGAGCGTTCGTTTCGCTTTTCCGGAAACGTGCCGCTGGCCGCTGCGAAAATCGTAGCGCAACGGGAAGCTGACGCGGGCGCGATCGCTTCCGATCCGGACGATTTCGAGCGGGCCGATGATTTCGAAATCGCGCTGCGGCCATTGCAGGCGATCGGTCAGCTCGCGCCGGATTTCTTCGCGCAGCACATTGGCGCGGCCGAAATAATCGACGCGATCGGCAAAGAATCGCAATTCCGCCTCGACCCGCGGCTGCCCGGCGGCAGCGATGAATTGGGAAACGAACGCTTCCAGATTTGCCTCGCGAAAAAGATCGGCCGGCGTCGAATCCGGCGGCGTGGAGGGCGGCCCGTGCGGATCGAGATGAGGAGTGAGCGCTTCGTTGATGCCGGCTGCCTTCCCGTTAGGCAAAAAGATGACGAGAGTTGCCGTCGTCAGGCAGACGGCGAGCAGTTTTGCCACGCGCTGCTGAATCACGCCTAACGAGTCGCCGCTCAGACTGCGGTATGCGCGGCCTGCTTGTGGTAATGCACGAGCCGGAAGCCCCACTCGATCAAGGTCGCGAGTTCCTTGTCGGCAGCTTTGCGGGCGTGGAGGAATTTTGCGACCTTCGTCTGCAACGGCTTTTGTTCTTCGATGTCGTCGAGGATCTCGAAAATCTCCATCGAGAGGAGCCAGTCGTTCGGGTGTTCGGCTTGCTGCGTCTCCCAGATTTCGCCGAGGCGTTCGTAACCGGTCTTGCGGGCGCGAATGTCGCGCACCTGCTGGTAAAGGCTCTCCAGTTTTCGGCGCTGCGCGTCGGAGGGATTTTTGATCGTGCGTTCTTTCGGGACGAGCGCGACCTGGTTGTAGGCGTCCTTGTCCGCGGCGCCGTTGAAGACGGAGGCAATCTTTCTGCCGACCGCCATGTCGTAAGCGCCCCAGCTTGGATCGAAGAGCACGCACTCGCCTAACGACGCCGTGCAATTCGAAAAAATGATGACGAGCAACTTGTCGTCGCTGCGCAAAAGTTTTTCGACTTTGCCTTCCACTGTGACGCCGCTTTCGAATTCCAACTTCACCTTTTCGCCTTCGCGGATTTCCGTTTCCTTCCACGCGCCGATCGGCGAACCGAAGCCATCCTTGTGATAGTCGATGCCGTGGCCGGCGAGCTCCTTGTTTGCGAAGGCGAGCGCGGTCGGGCCGGTCGTGCGCAGGTAAATCGGCTCATCGTTAGGCGCGGTCAGCACTTCCGTGAAGGTGCCGGAAACTTGCAGGCCGGAATCGTATTCGCAGGTCGCGGTGTTGTGGCTTGCGATCGCCTTTTCGAGGCCGGCGAGGCCGCCGACGCGGAAGGCCATCCTGCTCGCGAATTCTTCGAGCACATCAGCGAGCTGTTTGAAATCGCGGGTGACGAAGAGCTGCGGCTGTTTCGTCGTGATGTCGAAAGCGGTCTCGGCTGCGCCTAACGAGTATGGGATTTTCTTCACCTTCGGCTCGAGGCAGGACACCGATTCGCCGATCGAGGAAAGCAGACCGGCGCCGTAGATTTTCGGGTTATCCATCGGGCCGATAAGCCCGTATTCCACGGTCCACCAATGCAGCCGTGAGAGCAGCGCCATCTCGCTCGGCTGGCCGAGATTTTTCTGTCGCTCTTCGACCAACCGCGTCGCTTCGGCGAGTTCGTTAGGCTCGGGATTCGGCAGCTCTTTCAGGATCGAGAGATGCCGGATCGCTTCGTAGAGCTCGAAATCTTTTTTCGACGACATCGCCTTCGCGCCGACCTCGCCAAAACGCTGCAAATAGTCGGCATATTCCTGATCGACAATGATCGGCGCGTGACCCGCGGCTTCGTGCACGATGTCGGGCGCGGGGGTGTATTCGATGTGATTGATCTGGCGCATGTCGCACGCGATCACGAGCACGCGATACGCCTGGAATTCCATGAAAGCCGCCGGCGGAATAAACCCATCCACCGCCACGCAGCCCCAGCCGATCTTCGCCAGGATGTCGTTCATCTCCTCGATCCGCGGGATGCGATCGAAGCTGATCCCGGTGTCGAGCAAACCCTGGAAATAAAGTTTGTGCGCGTATTCCTTCAGGAAAAAAACATTCTGCCGCATGATGAAACGCCAGACCGCGTGATCGACCGACGTGTAATCGTCGTAGCGCTGATCGACCGCGAATTGGAGGAGATGCTTCGGCAACGCCGCCACGGCGGCGTTGCTCGTGGAAAAAGATTTCGTTTTCATCGGCGGTTCTCCATTTGTAAAACAAACGCGCCGCTCGCGCGAGCGCGCCGACTCTAAAGTTAAGGCGCTTCCCGGCGCGGGCAAGATCGTTGTTTCCGCCAGCCTAACGAATGCCGCGGTAGCCTGGGCGAGTCCGCGCAGGATCGAAGAACGTGACTTTTCCGCTCGATGTGTCACTATGTGACACATGAAGACCATCTCCATCCGCGAGCTGCACGAGAAGACCGGCCAATGGGTCCGGCAGGCCGGGGCGCATGAGCAGATCGTCATCACCGAGCGCGGCCGGCCCGTCGCCGCACTCGCCCCTTATCGTTTACCCGAACATCGCGATCGATTCCGCGATCGCCGAGTCCTGCCCGCCTACCGAAAACTGCGCGGCAAACTCGCTCGCGGCGCCGAGAGCACGGCCCTCCTCTCCGCCGACCGCGATCGGCAGTCCGACCTGTGATTTATTTCGACGCCGCGTATATCGCCAAGTTCTACCTGGAGGAACCGGATTCGGACGCCGTGCGCGCGCTGGCCGGGGAGGCCGGAGAAGTTGCCTGCTGCCTGCACGGCCGGATCGAAGTTCTGACCGTGTTCCACCGCAAGCTCCGCGAGCGCGCCTTCACCGCCCGCACCTTCGCCATCCTCTGCGAACAGTTCCAGGCCGACTGCGACGCGGACCTGTGGGAATGGCTGCCGCTGAGCGGGGCCCTCGTGGCCGATCTCTCGCAACGAATCGGCAAACTGCCCGCGACCGTCTTCCTCCGTGCCGCGGACGCGCTTCATCTCGCCAGCGCCGCCGCGCGCGGTTTCAGGGAAATCTACTCGAACGATCGCCGCCTTCTCGCGGCCGCAGCCCACTTCGATCTGCGCGGCCTGAGCGCCTGACGGGAAACCGCCTCCCCAGTCCATCGCCGGAGAGGCGGTGCGGCCGAAAACCGCGCTACTTCAGGGTGATTTCGCGCATCAATTTCGTGCCCATGATTTCGCGCACTTCCATCCGCTTGACCGCGCCCTGATGCTGCGTCTCGAGGCTGCCGATGATCTTCTTGTCGATCGGATCGATCTTCTCGCGCAGGCCGTCGAGCGCCGCCATGTTTTGGAATTCCTGCATGATGAGGATGTCGTAATCGTTCGGCGTCGCGGCCTGGCCGAGGAGGATTTTGTAATCCATGATGATGTTTTGCTTCTTCGCCTCGTCGCTTTCGGCCTTGTAAACCTTGGTCAGCATCTTGAGGTAATCATCGCCCATGCCTGGTTTCGTTTTCACCATCGTGACCGTCCAGACCGGTCCCTCCGTGTAAGGCGCGTCGCTTTGGGCGAAGCACCGGCCGGCGGCGCTGAGCGCAAGCGCGGCGATCGTGATGTTTCGGACTCTCGCCTTTCACTTGATCTTCAGTTGAAATGCGAATCCAGACTCCGACCGATTTCGCCGCTTCGCCTTTCAATAGGAGCCTGTCAAGGCTTCTTGTAATACAAGAATGTCCTGGGACGTTGGTCGATCACGCCGAACAGTAGGCTAAGGGGATTGAATGTTCGGCCGATCTCCGAAGGGAAAGCTCGCGGTTACCCGCTATGCGGAACGCAAACCGTTACTCGCCCCACACGACCAAATCGTTAGGCGAGACGACTCAGCTGGTAATAGCAGCGCAGACGTCACAGTAGGTTGATTGTGAGGAGCGCACGCCGAGATAGCGTGCGCTCCCTGAAAGGAACTCCTAGGAAAACCTTAGAAGTGGGTGTGACCGTGTTGCAGGAAGTACTGAAAGTACCCAATAACCCGATTCTTAACCAACCACGATGTGCTTAGCGGATAGGTGTCGTAGATTGGCGAATCCCAATAAGCGAACGCATGCGCATCGCTGTCCGGAATCGTCCACATCTGATACATATTTGTCGGCGCTCCCGCTTGGTAAAGCGCATTAAACATGTCCCACTGTTGGTGGGGAGGCTGCGAATCGTTTTCGCTATGGATGAAATACATCGGAACGTAGGTTGACGGCACATTGGCTATCGGAGAAACTTCCCATTGGCCGAGCAAAGAATCGGTGTTAGTGTAGTTCTCGACGTCTTGGATAAACCGAGCAGTTGGATCGGTTCGATCAGAAAAGTCGTAGGCCCCGGAAAGGCAGGCTACGAAGCTCGGCCGTTTGTATCCTGCCCAGAACGGCCACGTCAGCCCAGTATCCGTTGTGTCTAGGGCTGCGAACGCCGCATGGCTTCCGCCAGCCGATCCTCCCAATATGCCCACGGTTCCATTACAGTTTGGGTCAGTCCTAAGAGCGTTCACCTCAGCCTCGACGTCGTCGGTCTGCTGTGGCGGTCGGCCTGATGCAATCCCGAGCGAGGTACCGTCGTGAGGATATTGTCCGGTAATAAGATTTTTCGGAGCTAGACGGTATGAGGCGACAACGGTGTAAAAGCCGGCGTTAGCTAGGTCTTGAGGAGCACTATTATCCCCGTCATAAATGCTTCCCCCATGCCACCCGCCAATGTGCAAAACAATCACCGCTGGCCAAGGCCCCGAACCGCTAGGAGGCGGAAATATGCGCCATTCCAATGTAGGATTATAGTCTCCCTCTGCGGGCGGCTGGAAGTCAGCCGGAATGGCAGTAGGAGCGGGCGAGGGAGTAGTACTTGGCGACGGACTCGGAGTTCCCGGTTCCGTATACGGTGTGGCGGTCGGATCAGGAGGCGGCGTCGGCGTCACTGACGGCGTCGGCGTTGGCGTTACGGTAACTGTCGGCGTTGTTAATTGCGCCGTGGCTTACAGCCACGGCAACGAAGAAACTAACACAGGCGAGGATGCTTTGAAGTTTCATGATGAAATCGTTTTAATGCGGCTGCAACTCCGCGCGCAAGCTTTTTTATTGACTATTTTTCGCCGGACTTGTATCGCTATCAAACAGACAGAGCAAATCGAAAAATTATGAGAACACGCGCTGATAGTTTGTTAAGAACCCACTGCCACGTTAAAGTAGGTTTCTTTGTGGTAGTCGCTATGGTTGCCGCCGGCACAGCCGGTGCGGTCCAACCTCCGCCAAGTGGTGGATACCCTGATGAAAATACGGCCTTAGGTGATGAGGCGCTCTTCAGTTTGGCGCCTGGCGTCAGTGAAAACACCGCGATCGGATTTAACGCACTCTATAGTGACACGACTGGTTTGGGAAACAGCGCGCTCGGGTGCCAAGCGCTGATGAGTAACACAACAGGCGGAGGCGACACCGCGGTTGGGAACGACGCGCTGGAGGGAAACACAACCGGAAGCTTTAACGTGGCCGTCGGCACCGACGCACTGCTTGTAAATACCAGTGGCCAGGAGAACACCGCGGTCGGCTTCACGGCCTTGGAGTCCGCGACAACGGCAATTCAAAACACAGCTGTCGGTTTTGGCGCCATGACCTACGACCAAACCGGTTCCTCTAATACGGTGGTCGGACTGGACGCGTTCGCTTTCAACGTCAATGGGAGCAAGAACTGTGTCTTTGGAGACGGTGCCATGAACAAAGGCAGCGGCACCTATAACGTCGCGCTCGGCTACTTTGCGGGCTATAACATTACGGGCACGAATAATATTGTCCTCGGCTCAAACAGCGGCCTCAACCTAACGAAGGGCGAAAACAACATCGAGATCGGCAATCAGGGCGTAAAGACCGATACCAACTTGATCCGTATCGGCGACACGGCAACGCAGAAGAAGACTTTCATTGCCGGCATCAGCGGCGTTACGATTTCAGACGGCACTGCGGTGATGGTAAACAGCAAGGGCCAACTCGGCGTCGCCACATCATCGGCGCGCTTCAAAGATAATATACAGCCGATGAAAGATGCGAGCGATGTTATCTTGTCCCTGCAACCGGTCACCTTCCGTTACAAGAAAGAGCTGGACTCGTTAGGCACGCCACAGTTTGGTCTCGTCGCCGAGCAGGTGGCGAAGGTCGATCCCGATCTGGTGGTGCGCGACGACTCAGGCAGGCCTTACACCGTCCGCTACGAAGCGGTGAACGCCATGTTGCTCAACGAATTCCTGAAGGAACATTGCAAGGCCGAGTCGCAGAGTGGAAAGATCGAGTCACTCGAAGCCAAAGTCGCCCGCCTGGAAGCGACCGTGCAAAAGCAGAGCGCGCTGATCGAGAAAGTGAGCGCGGCGCAAACTGCGGCGGGCGCTTCGACTCAATTGGTCTCGGCTAACGAGTAAAAGTCTGCACCCGGTCGGCGTGGGATTAAGCTGGCTCTGGCGCTGGCTATTTTGGCAGACTCGAGAGCATGAAAACATCCCCACGCCTCGCTCTTGGCCTCCTCGCCGCGCTCGCTCCTCCTACCCTAGCTGTCGCTGTTGATCCTCCGCCCGGAGGGGGTTACCCCGGTGAGAATATCGGTTTAGGCGATGGCTCGCTCGCTGGGCGCGAAAATAACATCGCCCTGACACTCCTCGATCTTACCTTTTCTGATTCACCGGAGTGGCGGTATACAATTCGCTTCGCCATATGGATCGCGTCGATTCCCGCATGGATCGCGGCCGATCCATTCGGGTGGCGCGGCGATGCACAAGGATCCCCGGCGCAAAGAGGCGGATCGTTAGACGATTCCCAGGGATCGTTCGACGAACCGCATGGGTTATCGGGTGATCCATCAGGACCGTCGAGCGTTCCACGCGGGAAGTCGGGAGTTCCGCTTGGGAGCTGACACAATCCAGCGGAAGCGCGCGACGATCCAGAGGGACGGCGGCGCGATCCGCAGGGGACGCTCGGGGTTCCAGCCGGAGCTTTGCGCGATCCGCATGGAGCGTCGCGCGATCGGCACCGACCGCGGCGCAGTCCGCCTGAATCGCGCCTCAATCGCGGCGAAACCTCGCGCGTGACGCCTGGGGCACGAAAGAATTTTGCATAAAATTCAAAATACTTCGTAACGTTGGCGACTATTTCGCACAGAACATAGTATGAACGATATACTCAACAGCGGTTTCTCGAAGATACCTTTGATGGACTTCGTGAAGCTGGTCATGCAAATCATCGCGGCCCTCACGGGCAATGCGAACTTCCCGATAACGCTTCCGGCCATCGTCGACATCGAGGCGATGCTGGAGTCCTTAAACGCCGCCATCATCATGCCCGAGGGAGAGGCGCGCGACACCGCCATCACGGCGCGACGCGCCAGCCTCGAGCAGATGCTGTCGGATCTGGCGGCGAACCTGGAAACGACGGCGAATCACGACCCGGTGATGCTGTCGACCACCGGTTTCCCGATGCGCAAACCGACGACGCAGTCGAGCGAGCCTCCGGGCGTGGTGGAAAACGTCCGCCTGCGCGGCACCGGCGCTCCGGGCGAAGTGCAGATCCTGCTCGATCCGCCGGAACGGGCCCGCGGCTACCAGGTGCAGACGACGCTCGATCCGGTCAACGGGCCATGGGTCGATTACGACGTCTTCACCTCCTCGCGCCGGATGATCCTGACCGGCCAGCCGCACGCGAAGGACCTCTGGGTGCGCGTGCGCGCGATCGGGCCGCACAACACCAAGGGTGGCTGGAGCGATCCGGCGACGATCGTGGTGAACTAGGCGGCTGCTCCGGCAACGGCGGCGCGACGGGCGGGTGAAATTCCCGCCCGTTTTTTTGTCCTTCGAGGCCGAATCGGCTTTTGGCCACGCGGCCCGGCGCTGCGCCCGCGCCGCGCTCTCATTGTTAGGCAAGTTGCGCCCGCGCGCGCTTCGTGGAAATTTGTTCTTCGTTGCGTCCCCACCTTTTCGCATGAGCGCTGATCCAATCAAAGTCGAACGCGTCACGACCGACTCGAAGGTTTTCGCCTTCAGCCGCTGGGACGCGATTCCGACCGCCGCCGCGTTTTTTCATCTCGCGTTTTTCTTCGCGCTCTTCTTTCTCTACCCGCACACGCCGCTCTGGATCATGCTCCTCCTCGGCTTCGTTTATTCGCTGATGGTGAACGCGAACATCAACGGCGTGGCGCACAATTTCATTCACAATCCCTACTTTCGCGCGCCGATTCTGAATCGCCTTTTCGGGCTCGTCGAGTCGGTCGCCTGCTGTTTTTCGCAGACCTATTACGACGTCGTCCACACCCAGCATCACAAGGGAAACAGCGATCGGCCTAACGAGAACGGCGAGACGATCGATTGGATCTCGATTTATCGCCACGGACACGATGACGAGCCGGAGAATCCGTGGAGCTACGTCTTCCTCAGCTTCTTTCGCGACAATCCGGCCGCGATCAAACGCGAGCTGCGCAAACGCGGCGCAACCGAGTTGCGCTGGGGCAATCTCGAGTTGGCGGCCTTCGCGAGCGTGCTCTTCGTCATGTTCTGTTTCAACTGGCGCTACGTGCTCTTTTTCTTTCTGCCCTTTTTTTATCTCGGGCATTGCTTCAGTTATTTGAACGGATACTTCCGGCATTACGGCGCGAATCCGGACAAGCCGATCGCGTGGGGCGTGAGCAGCTACGGCAAAATCTATAACTGGATTTTTTTCTACAACGGCTACCACGCCGAGCATCATTTCCGCCCCAAGGTGCACTGGACGAAAATGGAATCGTTCCACCAGCAGATCGCCGAGCTGCAGCAGCGCGAAGGCGTGCGCGTGATCGAGCGCGCGCACATGCTCGGCTTTCTCGATCCGAATCTGCCGCCGCGCAAAGCGGGCGCGGAGCCGGTCCGGCCGGTCTCAGCCTAACGACTGCGATTCGTTAGGCGACAGGCTCGAGCAGATTGTGTCCCGTCATCTCCGGCGGCGGCGGAAGGCCGAGGAGAAAGAGCAGGGTCGGCGCAATGTCGGCCAGGATGCCGTTCGTTAGGCGAAACTGTTTCGCGTCCGCCGCGACGTAAACGAGGTGGACGAGATTGGTCGTGTGCGCGGTGTTGGGCGAGCCGTCGGGGTTGCGCATCTGCTCGCAGTTGCCGTGGTCGGCCGTGAGCAGAAGTTTTCCGCCTAACGACAACGCCGCCGGCACGAGCCGCACGAGGCAGGTGTCGATCGTCTCGACCGCTTTCACCCCCGCCGCGACGACGCCGGTGTGGCCGACCATGTCGGGGTTTGCGTAGTTCAAAATCACGAGGTCGTACTCGGCCAGCCGGCTCAGGACCTGGTTCGTCACTTCGATCGCGCTCATTTCCGGCTCCAAATCGTAGGTCGCGACTTTCGGCGACGGAATGATCTTGCGGTCTTCGCCCGGCGACGGCTTCTCGACCCCGCCGTTAAAAAAATAAGTGACGTGCGGATACTTCTCCGTCTCGGCGATGCGCAATTGTTTTTTCCCGGCCGCGCTCACGACTTCGCCGAGAATATTTTTCAATGTTTGCGGCGCAAAAACGACCGGGCAATCGTAGGTCGCGTCGTATTCGGTCAGGGTGACGTAATGCACGCGCGGCCACGCTTCGCGCTCGAAGCCGTTGAAATCGGGAAGAAGAAACGCCTGCGAAAGCTGCCGCGCGCGATCGGCACGGAAGTTGAAAAAGATCACGGTGTCGCCGTCGCGAATCCTTTGCTCGTTAGGCTGGGCGAAGATCAGCGGCGGCATGAATTCGTCCGTCTTCCCAAGCGCGTAACGTCGCTTCACCGCCGCGCTCGGCGGGTCGGTGCAAACTTCGCCGCGACCAAGCACAATCGCGTCCCAGGCGAGCTTCGTCCGGTCCCAGCGACGGTCGCGATCCATCGCAAAATAACGGCCCACGACGGTGATGATCCGCGCGTTGCTGCGCGCGAGCTCGGTCGCGCAGGTCGCGAGATATTCCGCGCCTCCGGTCGGCGAAGCGTCGCGCCCGTCAGTGATCGCGTGGACAAAAATTTCTTCGACGCCGGCCGCTTTCGCCTCATCGGCGAGCGCGAAAAGATGGCGATAATGACTGTGCACGCCGCCATCAGAAACGAGGCCGATGAAATGCAATCTCGCGGCGCGCGCTTTGTCGAAAGCATTTTGCAGCACGCGGTTTTTTTGCAGCTCGCCGTCGGCAATCGCCTTGTTGATCCGCGTTAAATCCTGATAAACGATCCGGCCCGCGCCAAGATTGAGATGACCGACTTCGGAATTTCCCATCTGCCCGTCCGGCAAGCCGACGTCGCCGCCGCTCGCGCTCAAAGTCGCCGTCGGATAATCGCGATAGAGCTGATCGTGAAACGGCGTCGCGGCGAGAAGAGTCGCATCGCCATTTTCTTCGCGCCGGGCGCGTCCGCCGGGATTGATTCCCCAGCCGTCGCGGATCACGAGCAATACAGGCTTCGGCATACGACGCATTTTCCCGAGCGCACGCGGCGGCTCAAGCGGTTCTTTCGTTGACAAGCGGCGCAACGCTCGCTCTATCGAGGAGTGCGCTGGCGCAATCAGATTCTCGCGCTGCTTTGCCTAACGATATTCTTCGCCCTTGGCGTTCTTTATTTTCGCCATTGGGTGGTGCAAAAGCCGTTCGGGATCATTCTTTTCATCGGCGAAGGACTGACTCCGGATCGACTCGCGGCGACGCGGCTCTATGCCGGCGGCGCCGATTCGCGCCTAACGATCGAGACTTTGCCGGCGATAGCGTTGCTGCGAAACGAGTCGAACGATTTCGCGGTGCCGGATGAAGCGGCCGCGGCCACGACGCTCGCGACCGGCGTGAAGGTGAACAACCGCAGCATCGGGATCGATCCCGACGGGAATAAATTGAAGACGATTCTCGATCGCGCGCGCGACAAAGGCCGCACGATCGGCCTGGTGACAAATGGTCGCCTAATGAATCCAACGGCGGCGGCTTTTTTCGCGCACAGCAAAGGCCGGCCGGATGAAATCGCGCAACAATTCGCCGACGAAAAAAAAATCGAGATCGCGCTCGGCGGCGGCGGCGCGGAATTTCTTCCGGAAGCGAAAGGCGGTCAGCGAACGGACAGCCGCGATTTGATTCTCGATCTGCGACGCAACGGTTTTGAGATCGTGCGCTCGAAAGCGGAGCTGGAAAATGTTCCGCGCTGGCGACGATCGCGGGTGCTCGGGCTTTTCAGCAGCGGCGAAATGGCGTTTGCGAATCAGATCGCAGCCGGCAGCGAGCAGCCGTCGCTCGCCGACATGACGCGGCGCGCGATCGAGCTGCTGCAATGGAATCCGGGCGGATATTTTCTTATCGTCGATGCGAACCTGATGGGTGCGGCGGCGCGCGAAAACAAGGCGGAGATGACGTTGACGGAAACGCTCGAGCTCGATCGGGCGGTCGGGGTGGCGAGGAGTTACGCGGGCGACGACGCGACAATTTTGGTCGCGGGAAATTTTGGAATCGGCGGGCTGGCCTTGAATGGTTCGCCGTTTCGCAAAGACAAGGGCATCGCGCTGCTCGGCGTCAACGCGGCGGGCGCGCCGGCCGTGACCTGGGCGACCGGTCCGGACGGCCCGCGAAATGCGAGCAACTTGAATCCGCAAAACTTCGATGCGGCCGGGCAAAACCTTGTCCCAAATTCTGCCCATGTGCAGGAGCCGGCGGCAGTCTATTCGCCGAGCGCGGAAAACACCGTGACGGACGCACTCGTTGCTGGTCGCGGGCCAGGAAGCGAAGCGCTGCGCGGCGTGCGCGACAACACGATCGTCTTCCAGATCATTGAGGGCGAGCTCTGACGCCCGCGCCCGAAAACGAGAAAGCCCGTTGACCGGCAATTCACCGATCAACGGGCCAGATTGAGTCCTTTACTCGTTAGGGGCTGGTCGGCTGAACCTCCGGCCGCGGCGTCTGCGGGATGAACGTAAACGGAGGCACGTCGGGCAGCGGTGGGGGCGGGCCTTCGCCCGGAGGCTGGGCTTCGGCCGGGCCTTCCGCCGGGATTTCTTTGTTGTCGAGAATATTTTTGCCGTCGGCCAGGTCTTTTGCGTCACCCGCTTCCTTGCCGTCCGCCGACGACGCGCTCTCTTCGGCGGCCGGAGTCGGGGTTACGTCCTGCGGTTTGTGGGTGCCAAACGCGGCGACCTGCGCGACCGAAAAGGCCTCGCCCTGCAGCGTCGCCGGATGCCATTTGAGCATGATGTAGCGACCGGAAGTGGCGGGGAAATTCACCGAAACGCGGCCGTTGCCTGTGCTCGCGACTGAACCAGTCGGCTTAAGATTGCTCAGATCCTTTTCGGTCAACTTCAGACTGGCGGGAAGGTCAGCTCGCAGCTCGAGATTGGAAACCTTTTGCACCGCGGCGGCCGAAGCGGAGTCATCGTTAGGCTGACCCGCCGGAATATTTTTCAGGACGTAAAAATCGATGATGCCAGGCTGCGCGGCATAAAGCGCGGAAATGCGGTTGAGATTTCGTTCCCGGCCGAGATCGATGATGGCGGTCGGCTCGTTGTCACCGACGGCGAACTGGTAGGCCGTGGTCGGCTGGCCGTCGATCATCTTATTCGCCTGTTTCAAATCGCCCGAGCTCGCATACAAAGCGCGCGCGCGCAGATGAAGATCGGTGAAGCTGTTATTAATCGATGCAAAAGTTCCCGATTCATTTTCGAAACTCACTTTACGCGGACGCGGCATGGTGAAATCGCTCACCGCCGGGATCGCGTAAACTCCAAAATCCGCGATCCGGCCCGGCGCCGTGAGGTCGAAGCTGAGCCGCACATATTTCGCTTCGCCCGGACCGATGGGTGCGAAAAGGGCTGGGCCGCTGATCGTCGATTGATTAACGTTGCGCCATTCCGGACTGTCCGCGGCGACGTCGGCATTCGAAACCGCGATCGTTAGGCTGCCCTTCGCGCCTTCATCGGAAAAGGAGATGCTCCCGATGTTTTCGATGTTCGCGAGTGAAACGAGGATGGTCGATTTCCCTTTTGGAAGCTGGTAACCGATGGTCGGATCATCGCAAAGCAGGGCCGCTCCGGAAGCGTTCGTGTCCGCGCCGAGCATGCTGAGCTCGACCTTCGCGGCGGAGTTGTTGTTCGACGAGGTTTTCAACTGCGCGCCAAAATGAAAACGCGCCAGATTCTCGGGATATGCAGGAGCCTGTTCGACTGTGAGCGGCGGCGCTTTTTGCAGAACGAGATCCGATGCGAAGAGCGTGGACGGGCCGACGATAAACGCGCAAAAGCACGCGAATTTCGCCTGAGAAATGAAGGTGACCTGTTTCATAATTTCCATAGCTACAAAAACGAGAATAAGAAATTCGCTTCCTCTTGGCAATAACTATTTTTGATCAAACTGAATTTTTCTTTTCCAAGAATTCGTAGCCGCGATTCGCGCCCTACTCCTTATTAGCGTAACACAACTGAAGCTTTCGTCAGCAATTTAAGTTTGGGCGGAAGCGGCTGCTTTCTTGGGAGAGCCGCGCATCATTAGGGAACTTTCACGGCCGCAATGCAGATGCAAAACCTTTCCCCAGGCTATGGCGCGACCGTCCTGTCGATCCACCAAATCGAACGGAACAAAGCTCGTCGCTGAGCTGACAGCAAAAAACGCGGTCCGTTTTCGTATCCAACACGACGACTTTATAGCGTGTTAGCGATGCTCATCCTTGTAACCGCGGGAACAATCAGTTGGCGGCAACGAGCGTCGAGCTCGCAGCCCGGTATTTTTTCGCGCCCGCGAATTCGTAATAGGGAATGTACGAACGCGGATCCAAGTCGCCACTCCGATAGGCCATCCAATTGATCGTCGGATCGAGCACATATGTGCTTCCGTCGGTTTGCCACTCCACCCACGCATGAGTCGAGCGGCTGCTCGTGGTGCGCCGCCCGATGACGAGACGAATCTGACGAGCGCCATGCTGCTTCATCAGTTCGTAAAGGGCAACGGCCTTCGCCTTACAATCAGCCGGATCGCCCGACTTCGTTTCCGTCGGGGTTTTCCATACGGCCGTAAATCCGTATGGAATGCAGCGAAGGTCGCCAATCCAATGGTTCACCAGTCGCAGCGAGACCTGGCCGTCGCCCTGCTGATTCTGCGCCGTTAGTATCGGGCGAATCCTGGTCATTTGGTGATCGTACGGCGTTGACTGGACGCTCACGAGCAAAGATTCTCCGGAACAGGAGAGACAGGAGAAGCCGACGAGCGCGAGGAGAAGCAGGAAAAACCGCTTCACAGCAAATGGATTTAGACTTACTAGTATCATAGCTATTATAATTTCTAGATTTACTAGGAAGCATTAGGTATGCCATGGTTGATGTTCCCGTGAATTTGGGGGCTCAACTCCGACGAAAATTTTTGCCGGAGGTTTGGGGCCCCCGGAGCGCCCTCCGTCAAATGGGGCGCATCCAGTAACGGCGAGAGTAAGGGATCGCCTCTGCCGCGGATCGGTTCAGCGGACCTCGCGCTGGTTAATTTGCCAGAGGCTGTTTCTCAGCTATCGCGACCACAAGACCGGCCGGTCACGGTGGCGACATTGTCTAATGCGCGAGCGATCCCGATTGCCGACTAAGATGAAAAGTGCGGAAGACCGTCCCGCTTTTTCCTCGGAATATGCGACCCCGACCGGGAACTGCGACACACGCCTCAAAGAGAAACTCCGCGCCACCCGATTTTCGCCCTCCGCTTGACGCGGACTCGGTCATTTCGACGACGACAAACGCCGCCAAAAAGGCAGGCTCAAGCAAAGGTCAACGAACCGACTTGCCTAACGATTGGCGAGAAGCCGGGCGACGTGCAGACCTTGCTCCGCTGCCTTGAACTGCGGGTTGAGTCGGAGCGCTTCCTGGTATTCGGCGATGGCAGCGTTGTATTGGCCTGATTCGTAGAACATGTCGCCCAACTCCTGGTGCGCGAGAAACTTTTCGGGGTTGAGCGTCAGGCTATGTGTAAACAACTCCTGCGCCTCTGATCGTTGACCAAGTTTTCGGAGGATACAGGCAAGGTTGAAGTCGGCGTCTGCATATTTGGAGTCGGGCGCGGACGAACTCTCATTTTTCGAGTAGAGGGCAAGCGATCGTCTGTAGTGCTCAATCGCAAGGTCGTAATTTTTCACGTCAGCATACGCCAGACCGAGGAAAAACTCCGCCTCGGCAAGAGTTGGATCTTTTTTTAAGGCAGCTTGGTAACGATCCGTCGCTTCGGTTACGCGCCCGGCGCCATGCAACGCCTGCCCATAGTCAAGCTGAGCCTGCGCGTCGTCGGGCAATATCTCCGCGACCTTCGCCGTCCGCTCGAGCGCGGGAGCCGCGCGACCGATTAGCTGAACGGCGCACAAAGCACCAAACGGAATGACCAATAAAGCCCATCGCAAGGAGTGTTGCGCCCAGAGAGGAACAGTCCAGCGCCGGCGCTTATCGGCAAATGCATCGCCGGCGATGCCAAGCATGGTTCGCGTCTGCGTTTCTCTGACTTTCCAAATGAAGCCGTCGTAATAAAAATGCAGCAGCGCCGACGCAGTGACCACGCCGAGCAGGGCGTGACGAATCCATGTTGCAGACGGACCCCAAGTCGTGAAGGCAATAGAGCCATACGCCAAAACCAAACCAACATAAACACCAATCAGCGCGCCGCTTTTCCTGAAAACAAAGCGCATGAAGCCGGTGATCGTCTGATCACGCTCGACGCGACTTCGATTGTAAATCCAGACGATGGATAGGTATTGAACGTCGTGAAAAACTTCGAACAGAGCGATTCCAACAAGGATGTTCTGGACGCCGTTGTTGCAGTACCACCAAAATGCGATGCTGCTCGTGAGAAGCGTCAACTTGATCGGACTCGCCCATCTTTTTCCGCGCCAATGCGCGATCTGCTGCCAGCAAAAGAAAAGGGTAACGACGACCAAAGCGCCAATCAGCACCAGGCGGAATCCATTAAATGCAGCCGTCGGAATGACCGGCCCCCCGCTCTCATAGTAGAGGTCTAACAATGTGCGGATCCTCAGACGGGACAGGAGAACCGCAGCGACGAACCACGACAGGCAAAGCGCAAAATCGGCGCGAGCCCGCGCCGCTGCGCTGGCTGATGCTTTTCCATCGTAGATCCGGCAGAACCCGTAGGTCTGCATCATACCGTGCCAGATTCCCCAGGAGAGCGCGAGGAGTTGGATGGCCTGAACGTTATACCAAGACGACCAGATCGATACTGTGAGAAGGAGAACCGGCGCCACGAGAAAGCGCGTCCGGAACCGACTGAATAACGCACGATCACCATAGGCCCGGATCATTCCAGGTAAATGATGACCCATCGCACCAAATGCACTGACATATAAAAATATATCCTGGGCACTCCAGCGCGCCTGAGCAGCCGCAAAAAGTGGAATCAGGATGACGGGGGTGCCAACGAAAAGACACAAATCCCGCCATCGATCAATAATCCAAGGTGAAGCCTTCGCCGTTTTCTTCTGCGAGGGCGCGAGACCAGAACGGTCGCGGTCGAGGCCGGCCAAATGGGCTGCGCTTAACGCTTGCTCCGTTGCCATCGCTGTTAATTAAGAAGTTCGAAGCTGAGTGTCAACACAGGAGCAATTAGAGATTGCGCGCCGTCGTTCAAAAATGCTGGAGGTTAACATGGCCATAAAATCGAAGGGCGGGCGACATCGCTGCCGCCCGCCCCTGAATTTTTAGACTAGGTGTCGAACCGACTTAGAACTTCTTGGTCAGACTGACGTAGTAGAAGCGATCACGTTCGGAATAGCTTTCCGTATCGTAGTTGTCGTTGAATGCGCCCAGCACGGTGGGTGGGCTCCGGTCAAAGGCATTGTCGACGCCAACCGTGAGTTTCGTATCCCACAACAAGCGCTGGAAGAAGGAGGCCGAATTGCTCGCGGCCATCGCGGAAGTCTGCTCCATCGCTTTGCCGTCTTTCGCATCCTTGGCGTCCTTCGAGTAACCCGGCGCAGGAGCCGCTTCAACAGGCGCCGGTTTCGGGAAGGTGTAACCCAACTGCAAATCAAGCGTGACGTATTCGGTCACGTGGCGATTAAAAGCGAACGATGGGTTCGCGTCTGTTCCACCATTTTGGAAGTTGCCCAGAATGAAGTTCGGATCATCCCAGTAATCGCCGACATAGTTTCCCGTCGCTACGAAGTCGAAGCCTTTGAACTCCCACTCACCCCGGAGAAACGCCTTATTGAACGGAATTGCACCGGGAGCAAGAGGCAGCGTGCCGTTATTGTAATTGCCAAGGAAGTTGGTGAAACCGCCACCAGCAATCGGCTGAATCTTGTAAGTGATGAAGTGGTTGAAACCACCGGACAACGTGAACGTGCCCCAATTCGTGGTCGGGATCTGATACTGGGCCGTGAAGTCGATGCCTTGCACGTTGCGCTCGCCGGCGTTTGCGTTCACCGAGTCAATCGCGAGCACGTTTCCGTGTGAATCGCGCGTTACACCCGGCTGCGGACCACCACCGAAAACACCCGCACCCGGACCGTCCGGATCCGCGAAGGCAACACCGCCGGAATTTCCGTTTTCCGTCAGCGCCAATTGTGCAAACGAATCCGCGTCCAAGATAAGGTTCGTCGTGAACAGATTGTAGTAATCTGCCGTGATGGTCAGGTTGGGAATGAAGTGCGGCGAATAAACCAGGCCCGCCGTCAAGTTGTCTGTCCGTTCCGGCAACAACAGCCGGTTGCCGCCTTCATAAACACCTTCGACCGGCTGCAGAGTCAATCCTTTCAGAGGATCAAAGAGTTGCGGGAAGGTCTGGAAGACTGGTTGAAACAACTGCGTCGCAGAGGGCGCGAGGAAGGATTGCGAAGCCGTCGCGCGGAGCGTCAAATCGGAAATCGGCTGATAGCGCAGCGCTAAACGCGGAGTGCCGCCGAAGTCTTCGTCTGGATTCGAGTTGTCGAAATGCGCTGTCACACCTTTGTTCATGTTGTCTTCCTCGTCGAACGACTCATAACGCCAGGCGATCGAGAGCTCGAGCGAGCGAATTCCAGGAACGTTCATGGTTGAGGTGACAAAGGGAACTTCCAATTCGGCAAAGACAGAATCGACCGACGTAGTCGTCTCACTATTGGCTGCACTGTCGAAGCCAAGTTGGTCACCTTCCTCTTGAAGATTATCCGCGATCGTTTGCAGGCGGACTTGGCGATGTTCGTAACCACCGGCGATATCGATACCGCCGTTGTAGAGGTTCGGGAAGAGATGCGCGTTAAACTTTGCATCGACCAAATAATCCCGATCCAAGAATTGCGTCGTCGCGATAAACGAAGCAGCCGCAGCTGAAGCGCCATTGTCGTAAGGGGCCATTAGACCCGTCGGCACGCCGTTGATATATGTCGGAGCAAGTCCACTATCCGGCGCGCTCTGGCCGATAAACGGATCGAAATTGCCGGCCGCGATCGCGTTGTCGATTCCGCTTCGAGTGGCATCGCCGCTATCGGCTTCGAGCTCATTTCCCCGGTTGTAAACGAATCCTGAATCATAGCCGAAATGGCTGATAAAATCATTACCCTTGAAATCAATATCGCCTCTCGCCGCGGCGGTATATCTCCAAAAGTCTTTGTCAAAGAAAGAACGACGATTGTTCAGTTCCTGGACAAGACGATAACGAATACCGGTCAGGTCCGTCCCAAACGGATTGAAAGGCGAGTTTAAGACGACCGGGAAATCGCCATTCGGATAAGCCTGGCTCGCGGTGACTCCGTCAATAATCGCAAACGGCGAAGACGCCAAACCGTTGTCTTGAGTGATGTGGCTGTACATCACATCGCCGTAGAGCTGCAACGCGTCACCGAAGACTTTGTAGCTCGCCGTCGTGTAGTACATGAATTTCTCCATCGCCGGAATCGCCGGCGCGAAGGCGTCGAAATTAAAGCGGGAAGGATCCGTGCCGGGCACAACGTCAAACGGACGATAACTTGCGGGGGTGACGTCAACGGTCGTCGGATTGATTAAGACCAGCTCACCACCGGAATTGGTCGAGACGCGGCCAGAAAAAGTTGGGCTGTTGTTATTCAAGCCGTCAAGACCCAAACCCGTGGCGTCATCCGAAAGGTCGCCCGTGGACGAAATACGACGATCGCGCGCGAACAGATTGGCGCGCGAATAATATTCGCCGGAAGCCGCAACTGCGAACTTGCCGTCCATTCCCACCACGCCGCCGCGGAGATAAAACTGCCGCACATGCGCGTCCGTATCGGTGGTGTTGCCGTACAAGGCATACATCTCGGCGCCTTGATAAGGCGTTTCACCCGGACCATCGAGCATGATAAAGTTGACCACGCCCGCGACCGCGTCTGAACCGTAGACAGACGATGCACCGTCTTTCAGAATTTCCGTGCGGTCGAGCGCGCCGATGCTGATCGCATTGATATCAGCAAAATCGAATGCGCGCCGGCCGTTGATGAGAGTCAAGGTGTTGGCGTCGCCGAGACCGCGCAGGTTAATAAGCGCAGTACCGTCGCCACCGTTCGAATCGTTTTCCGAAGCGGTGTTACCGACAAACGACGGCAACTGGCGCAGACCTTCAATCGGAGTCTGCGCACCTTGCTTCGTGATCACCTCGGCCGTGTACTCAGTCACCGGCAACGCCGATTCCGTTTCCGCAGTTGGAATATAGGAACCGGTGACGATGATTCGTTCGGCTGATGGCGCGCTGTTCGGCGATCCGGTGCTGGCAGGCGCCGCCGCGTTCGGCACGGCTTCACCCGAAGGCGAAGGCGACGGGTCTTGAGCGTAAGCGCTCACGATAAACAATGGGATCGCGGCGCCGACGGCAAAAGCCGCGCGGACGAATCCCGTTTTTTTGACTACGGTTCTGTTCATTTGTTTCTCCATTTGGTTAGGTTTGGCCGTGAGGATTAAAGAAGATTTCAACGCTGACAAGCGTTTTTTTCATTTTTTTTCAATTATTTTTGAACGCCGTTTCCAGCGCGTGTGTCTGTATGAAGCTGTTTTCGCGCCAAACTCCGGAAAGTTTTTCCTTCGACGGCAACTGTTTTTGCGTCCCCGCGCGCCCGAGAAAAATTTCGATCCGTTAGGCTATTTGCCCAAACTACGCCTGGCCTCGTTTTGCTTTTCGTTAGGCAGAATCGTTGCCCACTCGCGCTCATTTGCATCAAGAAATTTTTTTATCGTCCGCTCATCCTGCGCGATGTTTCGCTGATGTTTACAGGACTGGTCGAAGAGGTCGGACGCGCGCTTTGGATTCGCGCGACGGAACGCGGCACCGAATTGCAACTGGCCGCGCCCGCGATCGCGGAGCAGTTGCACAAAGGCGACAGCGTCGCGGTCAACGGCTGTTGCCTGACGGCAAAAATAATTCGCGACAAAAACATCACCTTCGATCTGCTCGAAGAAACGCTTGAGCGCACAAACCTGCGCGCGCTCCGACCCGACGCTCCGGTCAATCTCGAGCGCGCGCTTGCCGCCGGCTCGCCACTCGGCGGACATTTTGTGCAAGGCCACATCGATTGCGCGGTCCCGGTTTTGAGTTTCGAACAAATCGGCGCCGATTATCGGCTCGAAGTTCAGTTGCCCGACGACTTCGCGCACTATGCGGCCTTTAAGGGTTCGGTCGCGCTCAACGGTGTCAGCCTAACGATCGCCGAATTGCTCCCGGCGAGCTTTGCCGTCTGGATCATTCCGCACACCCGGCGCAAAACCAATTTCGAAACCTTGCAGCCTAACGACATCGTCAACGTCGAGTTCGACATCATCGCGAAATATGTCGAGCGCATGCTGCCGCGCATGATCGTGGAGCAGGAATAATTATTTCGCGCCGAATCCGAAAAGCACGGCGGGAATTGTGCGCAGGAGGATTTTGAAGTCGAGGCCTAACGACCAGCGATCGATGTACTCCAGATCGAGTTTCACCCAGTCGCTGAAATCCATCACCTGGTTGCGCCCGCTGATTTGCCAGAGACAGGTCAGGCCCGGTTTCACACTCAGGCGCCGGCGCTGCGCGGTGTGCTCGAAATTTTCCACTTCGTAAATCGGCAGCGGCCGCGGCCCGACCAGGCTCATATGCCCGCTCAAGACGTTGAGCAGTTGCGGCGTTTCATCCATGCTCGTGCGCCGCAGCCAGCGACCGAGCGGCGTGATCCGCGGATCGTCTTCGACTTTAAAAACCGGGCCGCGCATTTGATTAAACGGCAGCAATTCCGCGCGCCGCATTTCAGCGTCGCTCGACATCGAGCGAAATTTATACATCACGAAAGGCTTCCCAAATTTTCCCGCACGCATTTGTTTGAAAATGATCGGCCCTTTCGAAGTCAGCTTGATCCCGAACGCGACGACTAACATCGGAATTGCAAAAACGATCAGCAGAATCAAGGCGCCGAAGACATCGATGACGCGCTTGACGAGCAACGCCCACGAAACTTCCGGAGTCGAGCGAAAGACCAGCATCGGCCTCGTTCCAAACGCGTCGAAGTCCGGCTTCGCGATCGCAGTGTGAATGAAATTTGCCACCAGCCACGCCGGCACGCCTTCCACTTCGCAGGCGCCGATCGCGCGCTCGACCAGATCCAGCCGGCCGTGACTCGCGGCGAAAATTACCCGCGCGACCGCGTGCCGGTGCATCGCCTCCACGAGCACGGAAATCGGCTCCGTCTCGATGTTGATCCGCTCCGCGATGTTCAGGCGCAGCGCTTCATCCGCGGTCATCGATTCCTCAAAGACCGCGATGTCTTCCGGCACGCCCGCGAGCAAGACGCGCTCGCGCAATTGCCCGCGCGCCGCGCGCCGCCGGATGCGCCGCGCGAGCAGTCGCTCCTTCGTCAAAAGCAGGATCGTCGCGATGAGCATGAAGAGGAGCGGCACCGCGCGACTCGCCAGATCGAGCCGCAAAAAAATCACGCACGCGCCCACGAGGATGCTGAGGTAAATCATCGTGCGCAGGATCTGCACGAACGATCGCCAGAGCGTTTTGTTCAGCGGCGATCGATAAAATCCCTGAAGATCGAGGAAGATCGGCCCGAACGGCATGACCACGAGCAGCAGCCATTCGTAGTATTGGAAAGGATCGATCGCGTAGGAAAGATGAAACCAGTCCGTGCTATAAAAGCGCAGCGCGTGCGCGAGAAAAAGCGCCAACGCCATCACCAGCGAATCAATCAGCTGATGAAACTGTGTGTTTAACTCCTGTCGTCGAGCGAGCATCTCATGAGCCGTCCGCGCCGCGCTGATCGCAAATTCTGGACCCGTGGGCAAGATAGGATTGCGCGCGCGCGGGTCAAAGCGCGTTCCCTTGTCGGCGTGATCGCGAATCTAGACGCGCTTAAAAAAGCGCAACGTCTCCGCGTCCTCCCGGATTTTTTTGAGCTGCGGCTCGACGCGCTCTGCGATCGGCTCGACGAGATCGAACGCGCGATTCCGCTTCTGCGCGCGCCCCTCATTTTCACCGCTCGCGATCCCGCGGAAGGCGGTTGCAATCGTCTTTCCGAATCGATCCGGCGAAAGTTGCTCGAGCGTTTTCGCGAGTGCGCCGCATTTCTCGATCTCGAATTCGGCGCGGCGAAGAATTTCGATTCGTTAGGCAAAAAAAGCGGGCTCATCGTTTCGCATCACGATCTGCGCGATACGCCGTCGCCCGCGAAAATGCGCGAACAATTCGAGGCCGCGATCTCGTTAGGCGCGGACGTTTTCAAAATCGCCACTCGGACCGAGAGCCGCGCGCAACTTTTCCGCCTGCTCGATTTTTTCGAAACAAACTCGGCCGATTTCCCGATCGCCGCGATGGGTCTCGGCCGTCTCGGTCCCGAAGCGCGCCGGCGTTTGCTCCGCGCCGGCTCCGTTCTCAACTACGGCAGCATCGGCGCGCCGAACGCGCCCGGCCAGATCACCCTCGCGCAACTCCGCTGCGCCCGGCGCGCGTATAGTATATAGAGCACGCCTTTCCATGCCGAGCCGCATCGCACTTCCGCCAACCGTTCCGATTATGCCGCTTCCGGGCGTGCTCCTGTTTCCAAATGCGCTCCTACCGCTGCACATCTTCGAGCCGCGCTTCCGCGAAATGCTCGACCACGCCTTGCGCGCCGACCGCATGTTTTGCGTCGCACTCGTTAGGCCGGAACGGCATCACTGGCGCGGGAGCTCGGATTTTTTCCCGGTCAGCACGATCGGGCTCATCCGCGCCTGCGTCGGCCGCGGCGACGGCACTTCCGATCTCATTCTCCAGGGAATCGAGCGCGTAAAATTTCGCGGCTTTAACCAGGAAACGCCCTACCCGATCGCGCGCATCCTGCGTTTGCCGACGCGCGCCGAGCTGAATGTCGAGACCGACGCGCTCGCCGCCAAGGTACTCGAGTTTTACGCCCGTCTGAAAAATCTCGGCCGCGAGCTTCCCGAAAAAATCGATCGTTACCTCAACGAAATGTCCGATCCGGAAATGCTCGCCGACCTGATCTCGAGCACGTTCATCAGCGACGTCGCGCGGCGCCAGCAACTGCTCGAGGAGCTCGATCTCAATCGGCGCCTGCGCCTGCTCATCCAGTATCTGCGCGAAGAAAGCGGCAGCGCCGCCGCCTAACGATGGAATTTTTTCCCTAACGAAAAGCGCTCAGCTCGCCAGGCGCGCGTATTCCTCGAGCAAATAGCGGTCGGTCATCCCGGCGATGTAATCGCAGACCGTCCGGTGCAAACCTTCGCTCTCGATTCGCCGCGCCGCGCCTTCGCCGAGCCGCTCCGGCTCGCGCAGGTAGCCTTCGAAAACCGCGCGCAACATTTCGCAGGCGCGCTGGTTCACCTGCGCGACCCGCGGATGATAATAAACATTCTCGTAGAGAAAACGCCGCAGCTCGCGATTCTCCGCGCCGAGCCGATCGCTGTAACGAATCCATTTTTCCGGCTGCGCCTGCACCGCGGCGGCATCGTTAGGCGCGGCCGCCGTGATCGTCGCCGCGCTCGTCGCGACGACGTCGCGCACCTGCAGGTCGATGATGTCGCGGATGATATTCTTGTGCAGCTCCGCGCCTAACAATGCCGGTTCTCGCGCGCGCACCCGCTCATGGCTGCGCCGCCAGACCGCGCTTTCATCGAGCTGATCGGAATCGAGGATCGCAAAATCGAGCGCGTCATCGAGATCGTGGCTGTAGTAGGTGATTTCATCCGCCAAATCCGCGACCTGCGCTTCGAGCGAAGGCGCGCCGGTTTTTTCTTCGTCAGGCGCGCGATGTTTTTGTAAACCTTCCAGCACTTCGCGCGTCAGATTCAAACCCGGAAAAGCCGGGTACGCGCGCTCGAGCAGCGCGACCACACGCAAGCTTTGCCGATTATGCTCGAAGCCGCCGTGCCCGCGCATGCACTCCGCGAGCATCTCTTCGCCCGAATGCCCAAACGGCGAATGCCCGAGATCGTGGGCGAGCGCGATCGATTCAGTCAGGTCTTCGTTCAAGCCGAGCGCGCGCGCGATCGTGCGGCTAATCGACGCGACTTCGCAGGTGTGGGTGAGCCGCGTCCGCAAATGATCGGCGGTGCCGTTGAGAAAAACCTGCGTCTTGTATTCCAGCCGGCGAAAGGCGCGCGAGTGGATGATGCGTGCGCGGTCGCGTTGAAATTCGGTGCGATAAAGATGACGCGGCTCGGGAAATTTCCGCCCGCGCGAATCGGCCGACTTTTGCGCGAAAGACGCGAGCGTGCGCAGCTCGTCGGCCTCCATTTCTTCGCGCCGTTTCCAACCCGCGGACGGCAGCGCCGGGAGCGAATCTTCAGGCGCCATCGTCAGACTCGGCGAGTTTGCGCGCGAGCGTTCGCCGTTTCGCTCGACCTTTCGCGCGCACCATCAGCAAATCAAAAAGCGCGAGCAGAACGACGGTAAAAGTGAGCCAGCCGCAAACGAGCCAATAAAAAATAAAGCGGCCCGGCCGCTCGTGCGGATTGAGCGCGGGCGCGAGAAACGTCGACCCGCAAGAAAGCATGAGCAGCGCCCCGAGCATGACCGCGAACATGGCCTTGCGCCGCATCGCCTGGTCGCGCACGAGCCCGCGCGCGGCGTGCGCGGCAAAGGAGAACAGGCGCAGCTTTTTCCCAACAAGCTGCGACTCATCGTCAGGCGAAATCATTTTCGCCTAACAAATCGCGTAGCGCCCCGTGAAAGCAACCGTTGGCCGGTCGCCTCCGCGAGGTCGGGAAGTTAGCCGCGCGCGGTTTGCGCGAGCAGGATCGCGAGTGCGATCAACGACCAGGCCATGAGCCCGGCGATGAGCGCGTAGGCGCCGAATTCCGCGAGCCGGCTGCCGCGCGCTTCCTCCGCCACGAGCCCGTCGCTCATTTTGCGGAAAGCCCGCAGGTCGGCGCGGGTCGGCGCCGGAGCCGCGGTCGAGACCTTCTCAAGCTGAGTCTGGAAATGATAATCGGTCTCCCACGCACCCGGCGAGCGGCCCGATGCACGAGCATCGTGACGCGCGAGCGGCTGGCGATCGATAGTGAGTGATGTTGTTTTCATAGATAATTCTTGTGTGTTCATTCGTGATACCCGAAGTGCTTTCGGATAACCCGTGGCGAGTGCCACGGGGAAAACGGCCGATTCTAGTTGCCGTGGTTAGCGGCGCGGCCGAGATCAAGGCACAACGCGCCTTCCCGCCGAAAGACGGCGGAGCGTTCGCTGGCAATGATCGTTTTCATCGTTGCTCTATATACTATAGGCGCGCGGTCGTGTCCAGACCTTCCCGCATCGCCGAGCCGGTGAAATGCGCAGTCGGGTGAAAACTTGTATCCTTGGCCATGCCAGCGCCGTTGCGCATCGCCATGTGGTCCGGCCCGCGCAACATCTCGACCGCGATGATGCGCGCCTGGGAAAGTCGTGCCGACACCGCCGTGGTCGACGAGCCGTTCTACGCCTTTTATCTCTCGCGCACCCGCAAAGCGCATCCCGGCGCCGCGGAAATCATCGAGGCCGGCGAAACCGACTGGCGCAAAATCGTCAAGGCTCTGTGCAACGATCGTCCCGACGAAAAACCGATCATTTACCAAAAACAAATGACGCATCATCTCTTGCCGGAAATCGATCGCGATTGGCTGACCCGGCTGACGAATTGCTTCCTCGTTCGCGATCCCGCGGAAGTGATCGTCTCCTATCGCAAGAAGAACGATGAGCCCGACCTCGCCGATCTTGGCTTCGTGCAACAGGCGGAGATTTTTGAATTCGTGCGCGAGCAAACCGGCCGCATTCCGCCGGTGATCGACGCGCGCGACGTGCTGCAAAATCCCGAGCGCGTCTTGCGGATGCTCTGCGACGCGATCGGCGCGTCGTTTGATCCTGCGATGCTCTCATGGCCGCCCGGGCTGCGCGCAACCGACGGCGTTTGGGCCAAACATTGGTACAGCGAAGTCGCGCGCTCGACTTCGTTTCAGCCTTACCGGCCGGCGGGCGCGACTGTGCCGGACGATTTGCGCGAAATTCACGACCGTTGCCGCGAAATTTACGAGCAGCTCGGCCAATATCGGCTTCGTTAGGCGAAATCCGATGCTGCAAAAATTCAACGAAAAAAACCGCAACCTGATCGTCAACATCAACGGCCGTCTGCTTCATCGCGACGAGGCCGGCGTCAGCCCGTTCGACTCCGCGGTGCAGGGCGGCGACGCGGTCTGGGAAGGTTTGCGGCTTTACGACGGCCGCATTTTCAAGTTGCACGAACACCTCGCGCGCCTGCGCCGTTCCGCGACGGCGCTGGGCTTCGAAATTCCGCCTAACGAAAAGCTGATCGACGAAATCAGACGCACCCTCGCGGCTAACGACATGCGCGGCGGCGTTCACATTCGCCTAACGATCACCCGCGGCGTCAAAATCACTTCCGGCATGGACCCGCGGCTCAACCAAAGCGGCCCCACGCTCATCATCCTTGCCGAGCACAAGGCTCCGGTTTACACGACGAACGGCCTGCGTTTGATCACGAGCAAAACGCGCCGCCCGCCGCCGGAAATTCTCGACCCGCAAATCCATCACGCGAATTTGCTCAACTCCATCCTCGCCAAAATCGAAGCCAACGCCGCCGACGTCGACGACGCGCTCATGCTCGACACGCGCGGCTTCGTCGCGGAGACGAACGCGACCCATTTGTTTCTCGTTAGGCAAAACGAAGTCGCAACCAGCCGCGTCCTCGCCTGCCCCGCCGGCATCACGCGCGCGACCATTCTTGAGATTTGCTCCGCGGGAAAAATTGCCTGCGCCGAACGCGACCTTGCACTCGAGGAATTTTATTGTGCCGACGAAGTTTTTTGCACCGGCACGATGGGCGAACTCGCCGGTGTGATCGAAATCGATCGCCGCAAAGTCGGCGACGGCGCCGTTGGCTTAACGACCAAAAAACTAAGCGAACTTTACGCGCAACGGACCGCGCGCGAAGGCACGCTCGTGGTCGGCGATTAATCGCGCGCCATCCAGTCGAGCATCGCGCCGCGCCCGACCGTAAGCACGCTCATGTGGTCCGCCCCGGCGACGGGAAAAAATTGGACGAGGCCCGGAAACTCGCGAGCCAGACTTTCGCCCATCGCAAAGGGAATCATGGCGTCGTTATTCCCCTGAAAGATGGCGACGCGCGGCGGCGGTTTGCGCCCGGCCAGCTCGCGCAGACGCGCGCGGTTGTCGTAATTTTCCACGAGCAGATGCGAGAGCGGGCCGCCGACCACGCGGGCAGCCTCGTCGCGCAGGCTGGTGAAAGGCGCGGCCAGCACGACCCGACTCACCGGATGATGCGCGGCAAATTCGAGCGCGGCTGCCGCGCCTAACGAGTGGTAGCCAGTCGAGCGCGAGCGAGCCGTTGCCGCAAAACGCGACCCAGATCTTCGCTGGCAGATCCGCGCCCGCGCCCTGCGGAAAGTAAAAGGCAGTTTCTTCGCCGCCGCGGCCGGAGAAATGCAACTCGCGTTCGCCTGCGAGAAAAAGCGCGGGCGGATTTTCGTAGGGCCGCGGATGATAAATCATCGCGTGCTGCCGGAAATAAAGCGTGCCGACAAGAGCGAAAACGACCGCGAGCAAAATCGCCGCGCTCCGCAGGACAACGCGGAGAAAAAATCGTCGCGATGGCTTTGCGCCCAAGTTCGATTTCACGCGAGGAAACGGATCGCTGCGCGGGCCGGCGTCAACTCGCGCGCGTTGACGCATTTTCCGGCGACGCCTACGTTTTTCTCCGCGTCATGTCCTCGCCTAACGAACTCTACGTGCTCGACCTCTTGCGCGACGCCGGCCTCGTCACGCGCGAGCAGATCGCCGACGCGCGCGCGCGACTGAACGGCGAGGCGAGCGTGGTCGAGATGCTCGTGCACGATGGCGTCGTTTCGGCCGACGACGTCTCGCGGAGCGTCGCGGCGCAGGCGCACATGCAATGGATCGATCTCTCCGACATCATCGTGCCGCCGGATGTAATCGCGGAGATTCGGGCGAGCGACGCGCGCCGTTTCAAGATGATCCCGATCGCGAAAAACGATAACGGCCTCGTCGTCGCGACCGGCGATCCGCTCGATTTCGACAGCGCCGACAGCCTGATGTTTTTGCTCCGGCGCGAGATCGAGCTCGTCTGCACCAGCCCGCAAAAAATTCGCGAGGCGCTGATCAAATATTACGGCACGGCCGACGAAGCCGCGGACAATTTGCTCCGGCAAATCGGCGAGGCCGACATCAGCGAAATCGATCTCACCGACGGCGCGCAGCTCGCGGAAGGCGACACCGGCGAGGCGCCGATCATTCGCATGGTTTCGCTCTTGCTGATCGAGGCGCACAAGCTCGGCGCGAGCGACATTCACCTCGAGCCGCTCGAAAAAACTTTTCGCGTCCGCTTTCGCATCGACGGCGTCTTGCAGGAGATGCAATCGCCGCCGAAAAAATTGCAGTCCGCCATTATCAGCCGGCTCAAAATCATGACCGGCACGATGAGCATCGCGGAAAAGCGCCTGCCGCAGGATGGCCGCATCCAAGTCAAAATCGGTCGCAAATCGATCGACCTGCGCGTCTCGACCGTGCCGACGAATCACGGCGAAAGCATGGTCATGCGCGTGCTCGACAAAACGAGTTTGCTTCTCGGTTTGCCCGAGCTTGGATTCCTGAGCGACGATCAGGAAATTTTCGAGCGATTGCTGCGCGCGCCGGACGGAATTTTGCTCGTGACCGGCCCGACCGGCTCGGGAAAAACGAGCACGCTTTACGCCTGTCTGAATTACATCAACAAACCCGACCGCAAAATCATCACGGTTGAAGAGCCGGTCGAATATCAGATGAACGGCATCAACCAGGTGCAGGTGAACAGCGAGATCGGAATGACCTTTCCCGCCGCGTTGCGCTCGATTTTGCGGCAGGCGCCGAACATCATCATGATCGGCGAAATTCGCGATCTCGAGACGGCGTCGATCGCGACGAACGCGAGCCTGACCGGTCATCTCGTCTTCAGCACGCTGCACACAAACGACGCGCCGTCCGCGGTCGCGCGGCTGATCGACATCGGCGTGCAGCCGTTTCTGGTCGCGACTTCGATCCGCGCGATCATGGCGCAGCGACTCGTTAGGCGCTTGTGCGCGAATTGCAAGGAGCCGGGTCATCTCACGGAAACGGAAGCGCGCGCGCTCAACGTCGAGGCGTCGCAGTTGAGCGAGGCGCGGGTGATGCGCGCGGTCGGTTGCGAGAAATGCCGGCAGACCGGTTACAAAGGCCGCACCGGTATTTTCGAAATCTTCGAGATCGACGACGAAGTGCGGCACATGGTGAACAATCGCGCCTCGACCATGCTCCTGCGCCAGCGTGCGCGAGAGCTCGGCATGCGCACCTTGCGCGAAGACGGCGTGCGCAAAGTGCTCGCCGGCCTAACGAGTGCCGAGGAAGTGATCTCGATCACGCTCGGCGATTTGAATTGAAAACGCGCGCGACGCCTTTTGCCTAACGAATGAATAACGAACGCCTCGCCGAACTTTTCATCGAACAGCGCGTGATGGATCGCGCGCAGGCCGACGACGTTTTGCTCGAGACGACCGAGAACGGAAAAGCGCTCGATCGCGCGATGATCGATCACGGCATCGTCGATGAGCGTGAATTTTACGAGGCGATCGCGGAGGCGCTCGGCACGCAGGTGATCGATCTCGACGCGGTCGAAATTTCGCCGCCGATTTTGAAATTGATCCCGGCCGGTCTCGCCCGGCTGCATCGCGCGCTCCCGATCGGTTTGTACGACAACGTCATTCACGTCGCGCTCGTCGATCCGCTCGATACGCAGACGATCGAGGACCTGCGTTTCGCGCTCGGCCGCGACTCCACGTCGTGATCGCGCCTAACGAGCAAATCGAGGAACGCCTGCGCAAGCATTACGGCGAAGAGACCGCGACGATGGAGGAAATCCTCAAGCAGCTCGGCGAGATCGGCGAGCTGATGACGATCACGCCGGCCGGCGCCGGCGCGAATGTGGAAGCGGAAGCGAACGCGACGCCGATCATTCGCTTCGTCGATCTGATTTTGTATCAGGCGATCCGCGACCGCGCGAGCGACATCCATTTCGAGCCGTTCGAAAACGAATTCAAAGTGCGCTATCGCGTCGACGGCGCGCTCTACGAAATGGCGCCGCCGCCGCGCCATCTCGCGCTGCCCGTGATCTCGCGCGTGAAAGTGATGGCGAACATGAACATCGCCGAGCGCCGCCTGCCGCAGGATGGCCGCATTCAGAAAAACATTGCGGGCCGGCCGGTCGACCTGCGCGTCTCGACTTTGCCGACGCAATTTGGCGAGAGCGTCGTCCTGCGCGTGCTCGATCGCTCGGTCGTCAATCTCGATCTCGAGTCGTTAGGCATGCCCGATTACATCTGCGATTACATTCTCGAAGTCATCAATCGGCCGAACGGAATCTTCATCGTCACCGGCCCGACCGGCTCGGGGAAAACGACCACGCTTTATTCCTGCCTGCGCAAAATCAACGCGATCGATTCGAAACTTTTGACCGTGGAAGAACCGGTCGAGTACGACCTCGAAGGCGTCATGCAGGTGCCGGTGAACGACAACATCGGGCTCAGTTTCGCGCGCGCGCTCCGCGCCTTTTTGCGGCAGGATCCGGACCGCATCATGGTCGGCGAAACGCGCGACCTCGAGACGGCGCAAATCGCCATTCAAGCCTCGCTCACCGGGCATCTTGTTTTCACCACCCTGCACACGAACGACGCGCCGGGCGCGATCGCGCGGCTGATCGACATGGGCGTCGAGCCGTTTCTCATTTCCTCGACGCTCGACGCCGTGCTCGGGCAGCGGTTGCTCCGCAGCATCTGCGCGGATTGCCGAACGCCGTATCAGCCTAACGAGTCGCTTTTGCTGCAGCTGAATATTTTGCCTAACGAAATTGGCGCGCGAAATTTTTACTACGGCAAGGGCTGCGAGAAATGCAATCGCACCGGCTACAAAGGCCGCAAAGGGATTTACGAATTGATGAAAATCAGCGACCCGCTGCGCGAGCTGATCAACGAGCGCGCGCCTTCCGTGGTGTTGAAGCAAAAAGCGATCGAGCTCGGGATGACGACGCTGCGGCAGGACGGTCTGCGCGCGATTTTCGCCGGCGACACGACGATCGAGGAAGTGCTCAAATACACTTGAGCCGCGCGAACACTCGACAGTTTTTTCGCATTCAATTACCCTTGGCCTAACGATCGATTGAATGCCGCGATTTAATTACATAGCGCTCGACGCCCGCGGCCAGGAATCGACCGGATTGCTCGAGGCCGCTTCGAGCAACGACGCAATCGGGCAGCTTCGCCAGGCCGGCTATTTTCCGACGAGCGTTTTCGAGGAAGGCCAGGCCACGGCCGCGGATAAAAAAGCGCGCAAAACCGTGAAGGCCGCCGCCACGACCGCGCCGGTGGCGAAGAAGAAAAAAGGCATCGTCCTTTATCAGCGCAAAACGATTAAGCCGAAAATCCTCATGGTCTTCACGCGACAGCTTGCGACGTTGATCGACGCCGGCCTGCCGCTCTTGCGCAGTCTGCACGTGCTCGCGAAACAGGAGCGCGACCTCGTTCTCAAAAACACGATCAACCAACTCGCCGAGGCGGTGCAGGGCGGGAGCACATTTTCCGAGGGCCTCGGCCAGCATCCGCGCATTTTCGATCGGCTTTACGTCAGCATGGTCAAGGCGGGTGAGCTCGGCGGCGTGCTCGAGCTCGTCCTCGCGCGGCTGGCGGAGTTCCAGGAAAAGGCGCAGAAGGTCAAGAACAAGGTTTTCGCCGCGATGATTTATCCGGCCATCGTCCTTTTTCTCGCGCTCACGATCATGACTTTCCTGCTCATTTTCATCGTGCCGAAATTTCAGCAGATCTTCCACGACATGCTCGGCGACAAGCCGCTCCCCGCGATCACGCAGTTCGTCATCGACATCAGCAACGCGATCAAGGATCACTACCTCATCATCATCGCGGTGCTGGCCGCGCTTTATTTTGGGCAAAAATTTCTCGGGCGGACAAAACGCGGCCGCACCTTCATCGACCACGTGAAATTAAAGGCGCCGCTCATCGGTGACCTCACGCGCAAGAGCGCGATCTCGCGTTTTTCGCGCACGCTCGGCACCCTCGTCACAAGCGGCGTGCCGATTTTACAGGCGCTCAACATCACGAAAGAAACCGCCGGCAACGTCGTCATCGCGAGCGCGATCACGCAGGTACACGATTCGGTCAAGGAAGGCGAATCGATCGTGCAGCCGCTCGAAGCGAGCGCCGCTTTTCCGCCCATGGTCATCAGCATGATCGACGTCGGCGAAGAGACCGGCCAGTTGCCCGAGATGCTTTTGAAAATCGCGGAAGTTTACGACGACGAAGTGGACAACGCCGTCGCCGGCCTGACCTCGATGCTCGAGCCGATCATGATCGTCATCCTCGCGGTCGTCGTCGGCACGATCGTGATCGCGCTTTTCATGCCGCTCGTCAGCATCATTAGCGGAATGCAGCAACAATCCTGAGCAGCCGAATGTCGCGGCGCGCCTTCACGATCGTCGAGGTGCTGGTCGTGATGACGATCATCCTCGTCCTCGCCGGTTTGATTTTGGCGACGAGCAGTTACGTGCACAACAAAGGAGCGCGCAGCCGGACCGAAGCCGAGATCGCCGCGATGTCGGCCGCGCTCGAAAATTACAAGGCAGATAATGGGATTTACGCCAACAGCCCCGACACCAACGGACTCAGTCCTCAAACGATCGACTTTAATGGCTACGCGAAAGCGACCTTGTACCTTTACGAACAACTCAGCGCGGCGAATCCAGACGGCAGCTCGAACTCCGGCGCAAAATCCTACTTTAGCTTTAAGCCGCAGATGCTGCAGCGAAACGATATGTCGCAGCCCGTTAGCCCAGCGAATCAAGTGACGAATCTCAGAGATCCTTTCGGCAACAGCTACGGCTATTCGACAACCGAACAGGCAGGAAACACGAATGGCTACAATCCGACTTTTGATCTTTGGAGCACCGGTGGAGTCACGAGCGGAACGGACCAATCGAAATGGATCAAGAATTGGTAACGCCTAACGCCTAACGCCTAACGAACTCGTTAGGCTAATGCACCACCACGACAACCCGCCGATTCACTTCCTGCTCGTCGATCGAGGCGTCGGGCGAAGTGAGCAGATTCGCCTTCCCGTAACCGCGCGTCTCGATTTGCGCCGGATTAATGCCTAACGAATCGACCAGGTAGGCCTTGACCGCTTCCGCGCGCCGCTTGCTCAAATCGAGATTGTAATCATCCGAGCCGTAGGAATCGGTGTAGCCCTCGAGCGTAAAAGTCGCGTTCGGATTGCGCTTGATCAGCGTCGCCACTTTTTGCAATTGATCGACCGCCGTGCCCTGCAACTCCGCGCTGTCGTAGGCGAAAAGTTGATTGTTAGGCATCTTGAATTTCGTCCCCGAGCCGAGCGGACCTTTCTGCGAAAGGAGCGACTCGAGATCGCTGAAACCGGGCGCGCGATCCGTCCGCGGCCCCGCGCTGTCGCCGGGCAGACCGTTGAAACTATTCGGGTGCTTGATCGTCGTGCTCGTCGCCAGTTCGGTGCCCGTCATGGCCGGCTGCGGACGGCCGGAATCCGCGACATTATTCAGCGCCGACTGCGAGCGCGGCGCGTTTGGATCGCGCGCCAAAGTTTGCGCCTGCGTCTTCTCGATTTCGTTGATGACCGAATTCAAATTCGTCCGCTCGACCTTCGGTTTGTCCGGCAAAACATCGCGCGTGTCGTCCGGCATCGCCGCGGTCGCGTGCACTTCCTGCAAAAGTTTGTCGAAAGATTTCTGGTCGGCCGGGAGCTGCACATTTGTCTTGTCGGGATTCGGTTTCGCCGCTTCCGCCGCCTCGGCCGCGGCCGTCTGGTCGAGCGGTTTTGGATTTGGGTCCACGCTCGTCACTTTGAAAGTCGGCGGCGGCTGTTTCTGCAGCCCGAGCGGCGTGGCCGGCTGAAAATCTGTCCGATAAAAAAAGATGCAAAGGAGCGCGTGCACGGTGAGCGACGCAAATAAGCCGACGAGCAGCCAGTTGCGGGGTTTGTTGCGGCCCGACCAGACCGGCAAAGGCTCCGCCGCGGTGCGCGCCGTGATCGCTTTCATCTCGATTTAGACAAACGACTCGCGAAAAAGTTTGTCAAACCTCGCGCTTTTGCCTAACGAACACGCCGCCTAACGAATGCCCCCGCGCGTCCGCTCGGCGAAAATCCGCGCGGCGCGCCGGATTTCCTCCGCCACCTGCACGACCGGCGACACGAACTTCGGTGTAAACCACGGATACAATCCGATCAGATCGTGCGTGACGAGGATTTGCCCGTCGCAATGTTCCCCCGATCCAATGCCGATCGTCGGAATGCCGATCGCTTCCGTGATCTGGCGCGCCGTGTCCGCCGCGACGATCTCGAGCACGACGGAAAATGCGCCCGCCGCCTCGACCGCGCGCGCGTCCGCGAGCAGCCGCTGCGCTTCCGCGGCGCTCCGGCCTTTCACTTTGTAGCCGCCCTCTTCGCGCACGCTTTGCGGCAGCATGCCGATGTGCGCCATCAACGGAATTTTTTGCCTAACGACCGCTTCGATTTGCGCGTCGTGGCTCGCGCCGCCTTCCAGTTTCACCGCCTGCGCGCCCGCGGCGACGAGGCGTCGCGCATTTTCCACGGCGTCGTTAGGCGAATCGTAAGTGCCAATCGAAAGATCGGCCACGAGCAAGGCGCGTTTCACGCCGCGGGCGACGGCGCGAGTGTGGTGGAGCATTTCCTCAAAAGTCACGCGCGTCGTGTCCTCGTAACCGAGCACGACCATGCCTAACGAATCGCCGACCAGAATGATGTCGATCCCGCTTTCGTCGAGCAGCCGCGCGGTCGGATAATCGTAGGCCGTCAGCGCGCTGATCCGTTCGCCGCGTCGTTTGCGCTCGCGAAAATCTTCCATCGCCCGCGAGCTTACCATCGCAGCGGCAGCCGCACCACCGCAGGCGCCGCGAGCTCATCGGCCAATTGCCGGACCGTCCGCTTTTCGTTAGGCAAAATCAGTTGCGGCTGGATCTCCGCCAGCGGCTCGAGGACAAACGCGCGCAGATGCAGGCGCGGATGAGGCAGAGTCAATTGCGCGTCGTCGGCTTCGCGCCCGCCGTGATAGAGAAGGTCGAGATCGATCGTGCGCGAGCGATTCCGCGCGCGCCGCGGAGGCCGTCCGAGTTCGCTTTCGATTCGTTGCAAGGCGGCGAGCAAATCGAGCGATTCACCGCTGTAATCGACCTCGATGACCGCGTTAAGAAACTTTCCCGCGCCCGGCTCGCAATCGATCGGCTCCGTCTCGTAAAGCGACGAGGAAAGAAGCGGGGGCCGCACGCCGTCGAGCGCGAAAATTTGCGATCGCGCCGTCGTTAAGCAAAGAAGCCGGTCGCCGAGATTCGCGCCGAGCGCGATGCCTGCTCTCATTCGCCGCGGGCAAAACCGAGCATGTCTTCCATTCGGTAAAGTCCGGGCGGCTGATCGATCACCCAGCGCGCCGCGCGCAGGGCGCCGCGGGCGAAAATCTCCCGGCTCGAAGCTCGATGCGTCAGCTCCAGCCGCTCGCCCTGTCCGGCGAAAATGATCGTGTGATCGCCCACGACGTCGCCGGCGCGGATCGAATGGACGGGAAGATCGCGCGCCGCGCCTAACGATGACTGCACAACGTCCGCGAGATGCTTCGCCGTCCCGCTCGGCGCATCTTTTTTTGTCCGGTGATGCGCTTCGATAATCTCAACATCGAAATCCTGGCCTAACGAATTCGCCGCCTCGCGCGCGAGCTGAAAAAGAACGTTCACGCCGACGCCGAAATTGGCGGAAAAGACAACCGGGATCTCTCGCGCGGCGGCGCGCACTGCCTGTTGTTCGATTTCGTTTTGCCCGGTCGTTCCGAGCACGAGCGGACGCTTCAGGCGCGCGCAAATTTCCGAGACGGATTTGGTCGCTGAGGCGAGGCTGAAATCGATCACGACGTCGGCGTCGCTTGACGATTTCTCGAGCGAATCCGCACGGCCCACTTTCGCGGCGATTGCAAATCGCGGATCGTTTTCGGCCAAACCGATGACTGCTTTGCCCATCCGGCCGGAGGCGCCGACGAGCACGATACGCAACGGCGCATTCATGGGCGCGCGGCGTCGAATTCCGCGAGCGCGGCGCGCAACCGCTTTTCGTTAGGCGCGGACATCTCGACCAGCGGCAGACGGATTTCCGCGCTCATCGCGCCGCGCCAGCTCAGAGCGGTTTTTATCGGGACGGGATTTGGTTCGATGAAAAGATCCTTGAAGAGCGGGAGCAATTTCTGATGCAACCGCTGCGCTTCGCCCGCATCGCCATCGAGAAAAGTCCGGACGAGTCGCGCTACTTCCGCCGGCAAGAGATTCGAAGCCACGCTGACGACTCCGACCGCACCGACGGCGAGAAACGGCAGCGTGAGCGAATCGTCGCCGCTCAAAACCGTGAACTCGCGCGGCAAACGCCTAACGAGTTCGCTCACCCGATCGACGCTCCCGCTTGCTTCCTTGATCGAAACGATGTTGCGACATTTCTCCGCCAGCCTAACGACGATGTCGGCGGTGATATCAACCGCGCAACGGCCGGGAATGTTATAAAGCATGATCGGGAGCGACGTCTCCGCCGCGATGGCGGTGAAATGCCTAACGAGTCCTTCCTGGCTCGGTTTGTTGTAATAGGGCGCGACGATGAGCGCGCCATCGACGCCCAGCTCCTGCGCCTCGCGCGTGTGCGCGATCGCGTCGCGGGTCGAGTTCGAACCCGTGCCGGCGATGACCTGGCAGCGGCCGCGCGCAGTTTGCACGGCGAGCTCGATCACGCGGCGACGTTCCCGATGATTCAGCGTCGGTGATTCGCCGGTCGTGCCGACAGGCACGATGCCCGCGACGCCGCCGGCGATCTGCGCTTCGATCAGGCGCTCGAAAGCCGCGACATCGATCTCGTCCTCGCGAAATGGCGTGACCAGGGCCGTAAATGTGCCGCGAAACATGATTCGTTAGGCGTTAGGCAAACTTCGCCGCCTTCACTCGAGCTCGATCGCGCCGTCGAAAACGAAATCGGCCGGGCCGGTCAGTGTCACATCGTGAAAATTTTTTCCCTCGCGCCGAAAACCGACCTGCAAGGTCTCGCCGCCGCGCACGAGCACGTCGATCGGACCGTCAACACTTTCGCGCGCGGCAAAAATCAGCGCGCTCGCCACCACGCCGGTGCCGCAGGCCAGTGTTTCGTCCTCGACGCCGCGCTCGAAGGTGCGAACGGCGATGCTGCGCGGGCCACGCTTTTCGCTGAAGTTGGCGTTCGCGCCCCGCGGCGAAAATTTTTCGTGATGCCGCAAGTGCGCGCCTAACGAACGGACATCGACCTGCTGGACCTCCGGCACGGCGACGACGACGTGCGGCACACCGCTGTCGACGAAACTGGCGCGGACCTGCTTTTCGTTAGGCAAATCGAGATCGAAATCGAGCTCGAGATCGCGCGGCTCGCTCATTTTCAGCCTGACGAGCTCGCCCTCGAGCTGCGCCGCGATGACGCCGGCTGGCGTTTCGAACGTGAGCTGCGCGCGCGGGCCCGCGGTGCGGTCCGCGTAGCGCGCGAAACAACGCGCGCCGTTGCCGCACATCTCCGCCTCGCCGCCGTCGGCATTGTAATAGCGCATGCGAAAATCGGCGCCGTTCGCCGGGCGCTCCAAAACGAGCACGCCGTCGGCCCCGACGCCACGATGGCGATCGCAAAGCCGTGCGATCTGCGCGCGCGTCAGGCTGAGATCACCGGCGCGATTGTCGAGCAGGACGAAATCGTTGCCCGCGCCGTTCATTTTCGTGAAGCGGAGCATTGCTCGCTCGTTAGCATACTCTCGCGCGAAAGCCAACTCGCTCCGCGCCTTGCCGGGCGCAAATTTCTCCCGATGATCTCGCGTGCGTCTTTTTCTCGCGATTGCCAGCGGCGGCTTTTGCCTAACAACCGGCGTGATCCGCGGCCAGGTCGCGCCCGAGCCGATCAACGACATCGTGGTCGCGCAACTGAAGGAGATGCCGAGCGGCGGGAAATATTCGGCCTCGACCACGGCCACGAACCGGCTGCGTTCGGCGGCGCAATTGCAGGCAGGAAAATTCCTGATCGAACCGGAACGCGCCATGCCGAGTTATTGCTCCGGCGCGACCTATCTCGTTTTTTTGAAAACGATCGAGGTCCTGCGCGGGCGCGGCCTGCTCCGGCTCGACGACGCGACGCTCGCGCAACTGCGCATCCGCGGGCAGCGCGACGGCGAAGGGATCTGGGGCCGCTGGAACGCGAACGGCCCGGGGACGGCGCGGCTCTTTTTCGAGCTCGGTCTCGGGCCGAACTTCGATGACTTCGCCCGCGCGCAGGCGGGCGACTTCATGAAAATTTTCTGGACGCAGGAAGTCGGCCGCGCGGAGCACGGGCACTCGGTCGTTTTTCTCGGCACGGAAACGCACGACGGCGTCGATTACGTGCGTTTCTGGTCGAGCAACATTCCGTTAGGCTACGGCGAAAAAATTGTGCCGCGGAGTCGCATCGCCCACGCCATTTTCTCGCGCTTGGAAACCCCTGCGCATCTCGAGAAAATCGCAGACGTGCCGCGACTCGATCCTTATCTCTCCAGTCTCGAGCGGGTGCGTTCGAGCTATGCGGAAGCGCGCGCCATGTGCGGGATGTGATCGCGCCTGACGATGACTTCGGCGACCGGTGCGATCATCGTTAGGGGATTGATTCTCGGGTGGTCGGTCGCGTGGCCGCCGGGACCGATCAATGCCGAGATGATCCGGCGCGCTCTCATCCCGCGAACGTCGGGCGGCGGTTTCTGGGCGGCGTTTCAACTCGGGCTCGGCGCTTGCACGGGGGATTTTTGCTGGGCGCTCGGCGTCGCACTCGGCGCGGGCGCACTCCTCGCTTCGCCGCGACTGCATCTTGCGCTCGGCGCGGTCAGCTTTTGTTTGCTTCTGTTTCTCGCCTTCACTTTTGCGCGAGGGGCGTGGCGAACGGCGCGCTCGCACACCGCCGCGGTCGCGCCGGAGCGGATGCGGAAGACTTCGCTTTCGCGTGGCTATTTTCTCGGATTCATCCTTGCCCTGACGAGTCCGTGGAACATCGGTTTCTGGCTCGCGGTCATCGGCGCGCAGGGACCGGCGCCGGCGCAGGCGGGGATTCTGAACTCGATCACGCTCGCGGTCGCGGTCGTCTCCGGCGCGGTGGCGTGGGGCGTTGTGCTTTGCACGGCGCTGAAGATGGGCGCGCGGATTTTCGCGCGGCCCGGCTGGCAAATCGGCACGCAGGTCGCGACCGCGCTCGTCATGCTGTTCTTCGCGGCGCGGCTCGTCTGGCAATGGCGCTGAGATTTGTAGGGCGACCGCTCCGGTTGCTCGGCCTTCGCGCGGCAGGCGGAGCGCCTGCCCTACAATGCCTGATGCTTCGATGGTAGATTGCCGCAGATGCCGGAGCGCGACCTCAAGCTGACGATCAACGAAATTTACCTCTCCGTGCAGGGCGAGAGCACCTGGGCCGGGCTGCCCTGCGTCTTCGTGCGGCTGACTTTTTGCGATCTGCGCTGCACCTATTGCGACACGGAATACGCCTTCTACGAGGGGAAAAAGCAGTCGTTGGGCGAAATCGTCGAGGCCGTGCGCGCCTTCGATTGTCCGCTGGTCGAGATCACGGGCGGCGAGCCGTTGCTGCAGAAAAACGTCCTCCCGCTCATGACCCTGCTGGCCGACGCCGGCCTCACCGTCCTGCTCGAGACGAGCGGCGCGCACGACATTTCGGCGGTCGATCCGCGCGTCCACCGCATCATGGATTTGAAAACGCCGGGGAGCGGCGAAGTGGCGCGCAACCTTTTCGCGAACCTCGACCACCTGACCCAGCGCGACGAAGTGAAATTCGTCATCGGCTCGCGCGAAGACTACGAATGGTCGCGCGCCCAGGTGAAAAAGTTCGACCTCGCCGGCCGCTGCCGCGCCGTCCTTTTCTCGCCCATCTTCGGCCGGATCGACCCGCGCGAGATCGTCGAGTGGATCCTGGCCGACAAACTGCCGGTGCGTTTCCAGCTCCAGATGCACAAATTCATCTGGACCCCGACCCAGCGCGGGGTGTGACGAGGCGCTCCCCCCTACTTCTTTGCCCCGCTGTCGCCCGCGCCGGCAGCGGGAGCGGACTTGGCCTCGGTCTTTTCGTGATGAACGCCGAGATCGATGATCATGCGCGCGCTGGTGTATTCGCCGAAAAAGGGCGGGTTTTTGGTTTGAAATTTGCGCATTGTCTGATCCATCTCCTTTTTCAGGAGCGCGTCGGCGGTCTCTTCGTCCTCGGCGATATCGCCGGTCGCTTCCTTGCGGCCGACGATGGCCGCGCGGGTCTGGCCGAGGGTCGGGGTAAAAGCGTCGATCGCGGCCTGAAGGTCGCCAATATCGGTCGCGGCCACGCCGTAGCCGCTGACGAGAGTCGCGGAGTTGGTATTGGCGTAATCGTGAATCGCCTGGCAGCGGGGCGCGACCACGGTTTCGCCCATGCGGACGAGATCGGTCAGTTC
The DNA here is from genome assembly GCA_036490335.1 of Chthoniobacterales bacterium. Lineage (GTDB taxonomy): Bacteria > Verrucomicrobiota > Verrucomicrobiia > Chthoniobacterales > UBA10450 > Palsa-1392. Next base: position 191,364 of record DASXEB010000019.1, on the reverse strand, counting down.
GAGGTCGCTCCTGGCTTCCATGTCGGCGTCGCCGGTTTTGACCGCGAGGGCGTGGACGTCGCCGGCGAGCGCGACGGTCTTTTCCATCATGTCCATGCGTTTGCGACGTTTCCCGCCGGAGATGCCGGTGAGTGGCGAGCCTTGAATGCCGCTGGTTTCCTGGATGCTGGAGGTGAGGTCCTGCAAGCGGGTCACCATGTCGGCGATGGCGGTCATGCCGGTCCAGACGGTGTTGTATTTGGTCATCACGCCGAGGACGGCGAGATACATGGCGAGACGGTTTTGCTGATAAGTGGTCATAGTGAGCGATGGTTTATCGCGTGACTGAATAGCAGCTCGTGTGCCCTTCCCAGGGAATTATTCGGTTGGAAGATTCGGCCGCTCGGGGGCGGCAAGGCGATGCGCGCCATGGGACGCAATTCAGGTAGCATGCGAAAGCGCTGGCTTTCCTTGGACGGGAGCGTGGATGGAAGTTCGGTTACTGATGCTTAGGTTAGAAGGATCAATGTGTGGTCTGGACCGCCTGCTGCTCGCTTCGGAGGCGGCAAGATTTATTTCGGAGAGGTCAATGTTTGTTTTCGAGAAGCCAATGTTTACTTCAGCGGAACCGCTGTTTGAGCTAGAGAGGCGGTTGTTCGGCTTTCGCTGCGCATTGTCCGATTCAGAGGGACCCTCGCTCGGCTTCGAGAAGCCCGCGAGTGGGTTAAAGCCGACGATGTTCACGTGGAGTTGGCTTTGTCTAAATTTATTCGGTGCTGGATGCGAGCACCCAAGGAAATTTGCGCGCGCGCTTGGTCTATCAGGCGCCGAGAAAGAAGACCGGAAACAGCCGGCCTACGAATCTCTTCTGCAGCGTAAGTCTCAGATCACGCCGCGCCGCATACATTTCGCTGCAGGAGGATGGCCTCGCACCAGAATCTGGAGGGCAGATCCGGCACACTTGCAGGAGGAACGCTGACGCGCCCCTCTCCGCATGTGCTAATTGGCGTCGGACCCTATGGTATGGGAAGATACTGCTTGAAATAGCCGATTACCCTATCCTCTACTGAGTAGGAAGCTGTGTAGACGGACAGTGGTGGAGGCACGTCGTGGATAGCATCTTGCCAGTAGCCGAACGCATGCTGAGAGTTTCCGGGAATAGTCCAAAACCGATTGAACACGGTATCACTCGCATTGTGGAGAGCATTCCACATATAGTAATTTTGCAGTGGCGGGCACCCCGAGTCCTCTTCGGACCGAACGAAAAACATCGGTATGAAATGCGGCATGGGCGCAATCTGTGCAACTGGTGACGCCGCCCACTGCCCATACGGTGATGTCGTATTGGTATAGTTTTCGATGTCATCAACGAATCGCATGGTTACATCGTCGTCTCGCTCCGTAAAGTCATACTGACCCGATAGGCACGCTACGAAGAGCGGACGGTTAGCCGTGCTCCAGAAAGGCCAAACACTAGGATCGGGGTAAGATTCATCTAACGCCACGTACGCTGCATGGCCAGCTCCCGCGGAGCCTCCCAAGATGCCGACTTCGCCGTGGTAACAGTGGGAATCGTTTTTCGCAGCATCCAAAAAAGCCTCGACAGCGCGCGTTTGCTGTGGTGGGCGTCCAGAATACGAGTCTGAGTGGTCCGCCTGATTAGGTATAGCGTTCGGAGGCGCCAGCGGGTAATCCGCTACAAACACGTAAAACCCTGCGGCTGCGAGATCCTGAGGAGCACTGTCAAGACTCTCGTAAAAATACCCCCATGATAGCCGCCAATATGCAACACCACCACCACGGGCCATCTGCCGTCAATGCCAGTTCCAGCAGGTGGGGAGTAGGCGACCCACTGCAATATTTCTCCCGTGCCCGTTCCATGTTGGGGATCACCTGGCGGCGGCTGATATTGCGAGTCAAGATCCGAAGACGGATTTTGGCCGCTATGGGGACTTGCTGTGGGAGTCGGAGTGCACGTTGTACAATAGTTGAATGCTGGCCCTACCGTAGGCGTCGGCTTCGCCGGAGTGACAGTCGCCGTGGGCGTCGGTGTGACCGTAACGCTTGGCGTGGGCGTCTGCGCGTGGCATGTTAAGGAACTAACACAGAAAACAAGTGCCAAGATTCTTATCGGTAGTTTTAGGTTCATAATAAACGAGTCGTCTATCAAACTGGTCGCACGAAGCGCAAGAGTCTTTTTGGCTTTTTTTATTGACCCTTCGTGTGCGAGTATTCTAACCCTGGCTATATTTGTGAAGGAGAATTGATATGATGACATCTCGGCAAACATGGAGGTTCCTTAAGTTTCGTTTTGCCTGCGACCTTGTTGGTCCGCGAAATATCGGGGCGTATACCGCGGTAGGTTTATCGTTCGCATTTTGCGCCCATGTCCTAGCCCTGGACCCACCTCCCGGCGGTGGGTATCCTAACGAAGTTACTGCTTTGGGTGAGGATGCTTTATTAAGCGGTGGCAGCGGGGAGGTTGATAGCACGGCTTTAGGTTACGAAGCACTGTATTCGAGCACCGGAGGCGTCCAGAACACTGCCGTCGGTTGGCAGGCGATGTATCATAACACAACGGGCGGGGCGAACGTGGGAATTGGCGCGGCGGCGCTCGATGCCAATACAACCGGTCAGGCTAATGTCGGCGTGGGGTTGTACGCGCTGGTGGCAAACACTACCGGCACTGGAAATGTCGCCGTTGGTTCCACGGCGCTGCAAGCGCACGCAAGTGGCTTTCAAAACGTAGCGATTGGTTATGGGGCGATGTCCATTGGGACTACGGGCGATTATAATACTGCGATAGGCAACAGCGCGATGGCCTTTTCAAGTGGCAGCGAGAACACGGCACTGGGAGATAGCGCGATGAATAAGGCTACGGGAAGCGACAACGTCGCTATGGGCCGTTCCGCCGGGCTAAATCTGGCCGGCAGCGGCAACATCGTGATTGGGCAATACAGCGGCCAGAATCTGACCAAGGGAAGCAATAACATCGAGATCGGCAACCAAGGGGTGAAGAAAGACGATGCTATTATTCGCATTGGCGCTGTCGGCGCGCAGAAACAAACCTTCATCGCCGGCATTAGCGGCGCGACCATTTCGAACGGCGTCGCCGTGATGGTGAATAGCAAAGGCCAGCTCGGTGTGGCCACCTCGTCGGCGCGCTTCAAAGACGACATCCAGCCGATGAAAGATGCGAGTGATGTGCTCCTTGCACTGCAGCCGGTGACCTTCCGTTACAAGAAAGAGCTGGACTCGTTAGGCACGCCGCAATTTGGCCTCGTCGCCGAGCAGGTCGCCAAAGTCGATCCCGACCTCGTCGCGCGCGACGAGCAGGGCCAGCCTTACACCGTGCGCTATGAAGCGGTGAACGCAATGTTGCTCAACGAATTCCTGAAAGAGCATCGCAAGGTGCAGACGTTGGAGACCCGTTTGGCCGAGCAGGACAAAATAAATGCTGAAATGAGAGCGGCGCTCGCGGCGCAGGCGGCGCAAATCCAGAAGGTGAGCGCGCAGGTGCAAGTGGCGCGCGGGGAACCGCAGGTCGCAGCCGCCGCGCGCTAGGTCAGCTGCGCCTTTTTGCCTTCGGGCAGCAGGGCGGTGAGCAATCCGATGAGCGGCAGGAAGGAGCAGAGGTGGAAAACGTAGGCAATGCTGGTGCGGTCGGCGACTTCGCCGAGGACGGCCGAGCCGATGCCGGCCATGCCGAAGGCGAGACCGAAAAAAAGGCCCGCGATCATGCCGACTTTTCCCGGGACCAGCTCCTGCGCGTAAACGAGGATGGCGGAGAAGGCCGAAGCGAGGATGAGGCCGATGACAACGGTGAGCGCGCCGGTCCAGAAAAGGTTGGCGTGTGGGAGCGCGATGGTGAAAGGCGCGACGCCGAGGATGGAAAACCAGATGACCAGTTTGCGGCCGTAACGATCGCCGACCGGGCCGCCGATGACGGTGCCGACGGCGACGGCGAAGAGAAACAAAAACAGGTGAAGCTGCGCGGCCTGGACGGAGAGATGGAATTTCTGGATGAGGTAGAAGGTGTAGTAGTTGGTCAGGCTGGCGAGGTAGAAGTATTTCGAAAAAATGAGGACGCCGAGGATGACGAGCGCGAACCAGACCCGGCGCGAGATCGGCCCGGCCTCGGCGGCGGCGGCGTGATGTTTTTTGGCGGCAAGATGTTTGCGATACCAGTCTCCGACGCCGGAAAGAATGGCGATGCCGAGAAGCGCGGCGACGCCAAACCAGAGCACGCTTTTTTGGCCATATGGCACCACGATCAGGGCGGCGAGAAGCGGGCCCAGCGAACTGCCAGCATTCCCGCCGACTTGGAAGATCGATTGCGCGAGACCGGTGCGCCCGCCGGACGCGAGGTGGGCGACGCGCGACGATTCCGGGTGAAAAATGGAGGAGCCCATGCCGACGAGCGCGGCCGCGCCGACGATCATGCCGAAGCTGCCCGCGCGCGAAAGCAGGACGAGGCCGCCTAGCGACAGGCCCATGCCGCAGGCGAGCGAGAATGGTTTCGGCCGCCGGTCGGTGTAGGCCCCGACGATCGGCTGCAGGATCGACGCGGTCATTTGAAAGGCGAGCGTGATCAGGCCGACCTGGGCGAAGCTGAGATGGAAGCTGCTTTTGAGCAGCGGATAGATCGCCGGGATGAGCGACTGGATGGTGTCGTTGAGGAGATGGGCGAAGCTGATCGCGAACAGAATCGCGAGCACGGTCGGCGCCGCGGCCGGCGCGTCCTGGCTGCGGGTGAGATGCGGTTCGGTGACGGGCGCGGCCATTCGGGAAAGTTGAACGACGCGCTCGACTCGTTAGGGCGATTTGTGCTTGAAGGTTTTGTCCCAGTCCGTCCCGCTCGGCGAATCGATTTTGCTCGCGGGCGAACTGTCGGAGCCGGCGCTCGCCACCGCGCTCGAGCCTTCGTTCAGCATCTTGCGCAAATCATCCATCACCTTGTAAGGGCCAAGGTAGGTTTTGCCGGCAAAGCTGTCGGAAAGGATGTCGCCCTTTTCGTTCAGCACCACGAGATCGGGAATGCCGGAGCCGCAATATTTGTTGAGCGCCCGATCGCTTTTCGCTGCGCTGTAGCGCAGGGCCGGCCACGGCATGGACATTTCCGCCATGTATTTTTCCATGTCGTTAGGCGACTCGTCGCGGCTCATGAAGATGACTTCGAACTCGGGATGTTTCGCTTTCATCTCCTTGTAAAAGTCGACCAGCTTCGGGGTGAATTGATGACAAGGCCCGCACCAGCCAGCGGAAAAATAAAGCGCGATGTATTTCGCCTGCGGAAGGTCGGGCGTCGTCGCGGGCAGCGCGGAATGGCCGCGCAGACTGACGAGTTTGCCGTTGAGGTCGTTCGCGATTTGCCGCGCCGAAGCGGTCGCGATGGTCGCGCAAACAGCGAGCGCGAGGGCGGCGCGGAGGATGGTAGTTTTCATCCGGGCAAAGTGCGGGCCGGGGGCGGCAACGTCAAGGCAGCGGCGGATGACAGCCGGCGCGTCCGGTGCGATTTTCGGCCGCGATGCGCGCGCGCCTGACGAAAGATTTCACCTTCGAATCGGCGCAGACTTTGCCGGCCGCGCCGGAAGACCACAAGTGCCGGCGGATGCACGGGCACAGTTTCAAGGTCGAGATTTCGATCGAGGGCGAAGTCGATGCGGCGCGCGGGTGGATTTACGATCACGCGCAAATCAGCGCGGCGATGAAACCGCTCCTCGCGCAGCTCGACCATTCCTATTTGAACGACGTAGCCGGGCTGGAAAATCCGACGATCGAGAACATGGCGGCCTGGTTTTGGGAAAAGGTCGCGCCGCAATGTCCGGGCTTGTGCGAAATCGTGATTCACGAAACGCCGACGGCGCGGTGTGTGTTTCGCGGGGCGTGATTCGTTAGGGGTCTTCAAGCCTCGTTAGGTATCGTTAGGCGATATCTGTTCGCAACAAAACTTGTCATCCCGAGCGAGGCGAGAGATCTCGCGGACGTTCGCGTAAGTCCTGCTCTTATTGCCGATCGCTCGAACGCTTGCGAGGTCCCTCGCCGCGCTTCGCCGGCTCGGGATGACAAAAAACTCGCCATCCGTTAGGCGCTTTCGCTTCGCAAACCGCGTTCGTTAGGCAAACTCAGTGCCGCGGCGCGCGCACGGTGCCGGTCTCGATCGCGGCGCGGCGTTGCTCGACGATGCGGCCGGCGATTTCGCTCACCATTTCCTCGAGCAAAAGACGGAGATGACTGCCGCGTCGAAAATCAGCCGGCGCGATGTGCCGCACGCGATCTGCGTGGGTCGAAAGCTGGTAGCATTTTTTGAAACCGACGCGCTCCGGATCGTCCGGATTGTAAACCGCGATGGCGTGCCCGTGATTTTTGCGCATGACGGTGAAGCAGGGCACGTCGGTCGGGCCGTCGCCGAGGTAAATCATGTTCGGAAACGGGATCGGGCGAATCTCGGCGTCCATGTGATCGTTCACATCCTGCGACATATCGAGCAGGCCTTTGTTGATCCGAAAAAGGAACTGGGTCTTCTGCGTGTGGCTGATGACGCGCTTCGGAAAAGTGATCCGGCCCTGCTCGTCCTCGGCAAATTCGCAGCCGAAAATCGCGCGCACATGCGGCGCGAGCCGGCTGCCTTCGATCAGCACCTTCATGCCCGAGGAGATGATGTAATGCTCGACCGCGATACCGCCGGCGCACTGCTCTTCGTCGAGGAGGTCGTCGCGGAAATCGTCGAACATTTCCGGGAGACCTTTGTAGAAATTCAACTTCGCGCCTAACGAACGCAGCTCGTCGTTGGTCGGGCGATCCATCCCGAGGGTGTCGAGGAGCACCTTCATATAGGCGAGCTCGCTGTCGTAACTTTTCTCCTGCACGAGCTCGGAACAACGGCGCCAGAAACTTTTGCCGTCGATCCCGAAGGCGGGGAAGACGACTTCGTCCTGCATGTAACTTGGAGAAAGCGTCTGGTCGTAATCGTAAACGATCGCGATCGTGTTCTGCGGCGTGGACATTCGTTAGGCGTTAGGCATTGTTAGGCGTTCGCCGCCAGCCGGCCGAGAAAATCGTCGAAGAGCGGGGCGTAAATCGAGCCGCGCTCGGGATGATATTGAACCGCGAGCCCGAAATCGCGATCGGTCAGGCGCATTTGCTCGATGACGTCGTCCTTGGCGCACCACGACTCGACGACGAGACCGTCGGCCACGCGGTCGATCGCCTGATGATGCGAGCTGTTCACTTTTTCAAAACGATGCGCCGCCGCGTTGTCGCTGCGGAGCGGCTGGACGTCGTGCGATTTTTGCTCGGGAAAATTGTGGCCGGGAATGTCGAGCCGGAGCGTGCCGCCGAGCGCGACGTTGAGAAGCTGCATGCCTTTGCAGATGGCGAAAATCGGCAGGCCGCGATCGAGCGCGTTTTTGGCCGCGGCAAACTCCCATTCGTCGCGCGCGCGATCGCCTTTTTCGAGGATCGATGGGTCGGGCACGGGCTGGTGCAAATGTTCCTGCGAAATGTCGTTGCCGCCGGTGAGGAGGAGCGCGTTCATCTCGCCCATGTTCACCACCTGCCGCGCGGCATTGAAAACTTTCACGCCGGGATGCGCCGCGAAAATTGGATTGAACCATTTCTCGTCGCGACGACGAATCCAACTGGCAAGGTTCGGCATCGGCGAACTTGTGAGTGGTGGGCCGCGGTGTAAAGCGCGCCGAAGCAGTTTGCCTAACGACTAACGAAAAGCAGCCGACGCGCCGGCGGCGGCAGGATTCGTTATTTGTTTCGAGCAGCGGCGATCTTCGCGGCGTCCTTCGTCGCGTGATTTTTGAGTGCCGAAGACCCACGCGGCAGCACTCGAATGATCGCCATCATGCCCGCGTCTTCGTGATCGAGAATGTGGCAGTGGTAAACGAAATCGCCGACGTCGGGACCGCGAAAATCCATGCGCAAAGTCACGCTCGGGTAGCGACCGGTGCCGGGCCAGTAGGGAAGATTGACGGTGTCGAGGAATTGCTGCTCTTTCGGCGAAACCGGTTTGCCGTCGCGCGCGAGGAGCAGGAAGTGAATCTGATGGATGTGAAATTCGTGATTCTCGAGAGCGCGATTTTCGATCGTCCAATCCTCGACTGAACCCTGCGTGGTCACGATCGCCGGCGGCTCATTCATTTCGTAAGGCTGCGGCGTCTGGCCATCGACCGTGATGTAAAAATAAGTGCCGTCTTCCGAAAAATAGAGCTTCCGTTTTGCGGTTGGCTTGGCGTCGGCGAGACCGGCGAAACGCTCCGGCGGCGGCGGCGCGGAGACGGCGGGAATTTTTCGCATGGCCGGCTCGGCGGCGGTTTCGGACGGCGTGATCTGGAGCAGAAGCCGCGTCGGATCGTTGTCGCCGGCCGGGCCGGTCGTGACGCCTTCGGCAACGAGCACCGCGTTCTGGACGCTTGCGCCCGGACTTTTCACGATAAATTCCGCGCGACCAGCCGGCGGAATGAGCAGGTTGTAGTCGGTGATGGTCGATCCTTTGCCGCTGCCTTTTTGCGAACCGATCGGCACGCCATCGAGCGCGACGACTTCCATCGGCTGGAGCTTGTTGTCGTATTGCAATTGCAAATCGATCACCGTCTCGGCGCAGGCGTTCAGCACCCGCCAGAATTGCGTCTCGCGCGGCCTCATCGTCATGGTCGCGGGCGAATAAAGCGGGCCGGTGATCGGGATGTAATTGAGCGACAAATCAACCGGCGGGTCGTCCTTGTCATTGGGATTTTTCCCGGGCCGCTTCGTGCCCGAGTCGCCGGGATTTTCGGCCGGATTGTCGCGCACGATGAGAAGCTGTTGCGGCAAGCCGGCGACCTTCGGATTCACGTTCTCGATGCCTTCGACGATGATCGCGCCGGACGCGCCGCCTTGGACGGCGGCGGTCGAGATGCCGTGAATGTGCGGGTGATACCAGTAAAGGCCGGGCGGCTCATCTTTCGGGAAATGGACTTCGTAGCGAAAGGTCTGGCCGGAGTTGATGATCGTGTGGATGACTTCGTCCTGGTGACAAACCGGCGGCGTGTTCGTGCCGTGGTAATGAATGTTGACCGAGGCCGCGGTCATCGTCGTGGCCGCGCAGCCGCCGTCGCCCGCTTTCGAGAATTCCATCTCCGGCATGTCGCGCATTTTGCTGCCGGTATCGGGGACGAGGTTGGTCAGATTGATGACGAGCGTGTCGCCGGGATTGACGTGGAGGGTCGGCGATTCCGCGCCATCGGAGTTAACGAAACAATAATGTGTCTCGCCGTAGGCGTCGATCGACGTTTGATAGCTCAAGTCGACGCTCAGAACGCCGTTTTGGCTGTAAAGATCTTCCGGCTCCTGGACCGCGCTGCCGAGCGGGAAACGCGGGCATGGATCCTGGGCTTGGGCGGGAAATTGCGACCAAGCAATCAGTGTCATCGCGGCGACGAGGCCGTTTCGCTTCCAAAGTTTTGTGATCATTTTTGTAAGCAAAAGACGAAACCGAAATCGAGGAAAGCCCGATGCCTCGGATAAGATTTACAGGCGGCTGAGTCAAGATAAATTCCCCGACCGGACCGGCGCAGAAGCGTGAGGGAAGACGAGCTCGAACTGACGGTTTTGCCTAACGAGTCTCCATGCTTCCGCACCTTTTTTCTTGACTCTTTACCCCGTTCCCGCAAACGTCTCCGGCGATTGCCGCGCATTCTTTCGCCTCCCGCGAAACGCGCGGCATTGATCTAAACACTTCCATGATTAAACCATCCGTACGCATATTGCTCACTCTGCTCGCGCTCACCGGCGCTTCGTTCGCCCAGACGCTCACTTCACTCAAGAATCAGCCGCCCGGCGGTGCCTTTCTCGGATTCCAGCTCACCGACGGGACGTTGATGTTCCAGGCGAACGATGATTCCGATTGGTGGAAATTGACGCCCGACATCAACGGCAGCTACGTCAACGGCACCTGGACGAAACTGGCCTCACTCGAGCATGGATACGTGCCCGACGCCTTCGCCTCGGCGGTGCTCGCCAACGGCAAGCTCGTGATCGACGGCGGCGAATACAACAACGGCAATTTCGCTTTGACAAATGTCGGCGAAGTTTACGATCCGATTGCCAACACCTGGACGAATCTGCCGCCGCCCTCGGGCTGGGATTTCATCGGCGACTCGCCGGCGCTCGTTTTGCCCGATGGCCGCTTCGCCATCGGCCGCAAGCTCGACATGCAGATGGCCGCGCTCGATCCCACGACGCTGACTTGGACGGCGCTCGCCTCGACCGGCAAGAGTGATTTCAACGCCGAAGAAGGCTGGACCCTGCTGCCCGACGGCACCTTCCTCACTTTCGATGTCAAGAACGCGCCGAACTCCGAGCGTTATTTCCCCGGCACGCAAACCTGGAATACCGAAGGCAGCACGATCGTCGATCTGCATTCGCCCTCGCCTTTCGGCTGTCTCCAGTACGGAAGCAGCGGCCAGTATTGTTACTATCCGCCGGGCGAAGTTGGCCCGGGAATCCTTTTGCCCGACGGCAAAGTCTTCGCCACCGGCTCCTACACGCAGACCGGCAACGAAGCCGGTCACACCGCCGTCTGGACTCCGCCCGCGCAATCCTCGGGCGAGGGCACCTGGGCGGCCGGTCCCGATTTTCCGAATGGCGACAACGCCGGCGATTCCTTCGCCGTTCTTTTGCCTAACGGCGACGCGCTCGTCGAGGGCGATTCCGGCCGCCTTTATATCTATAATGGCAAAACGTTCGTCACCGACCTGAACGCGCCCGGAGCGCTCGTCATGCTTCCCACCGGCCAGGCCATGATCGCGAATGGATCGAACGCAGAAGTCTACACACCCGCAAACACGAAATACAAAGCGGCCTGGGCGCCGAGAATCAAAAAATTCCCGGCGAGCGTGACCCGCGGCTCAACCTACAAGATCAGCGGTCAGCAATTCAACGGACTCTCGCAGGCCGCCTCGTTCGGCGATGAGTACCAGACGGCGACGAACTATCCGCTCGTCCGAATTACAAACGCCGCGACCAAGCACGTCTTCTACGCGCGCACCCACGATCACAGCACGATGGGCGTCGCAACCGGAAAAGCGAAGGTCTCGACTAACTTCGACGTGCCGGCGACAGCCGAGACCGGCAGCAGCACGCTCGAAGTCGTGGCCAACGGCATTCCTTCGAAGCCGGTCAACATCACGGTCAACTGACCGGCGCCTTTCCCGCTTATACTCGTTAGGCGCGAATGCCTAACGAGTATAAGGCTGGGATCTGAACCCGAGGTGGGAAGAGCCTCGGAAGACCCAGATCCCCAGGAAGACTTTGAGAGACCCGGTTCCGGACTGAAGATCACGTCACCCAATCTTCGGCCGCTGCTTCCAACCGGGCACAAAGCGGAACCCCGCGGCGTTGCCTGCGCCGCGTCGGAGTAGATCAAGCTGTGAATGGAGTTGAGCATAAGGCTCAATTCAAGATGAGCTCGTGCTGAGTCGCCTGCCTCGAGCCTTCACCGACCAAGCGGTCCGAAGTATCATGGGGTCGCGGTCCTTCATTTTCGGCACGTAGTCAAAGCCGATCCGATGCCTGGCTGAGAGCAGGCGTTGTCTACCCTTGACATCGGATACGATGTTGCACATACTGTGTGTTACATAGTGTGTTTCACCTTGTAAATGAACGCGGGTAATTTCAATACCGACCTTTTTAACAACCTGCGCCTCGAATTGCGCCGCGGACTGCTCATCGTTGCTGTGCTCGCGCAACTGCGCCGGGAACATTACGGCTACACTTTGCGCAAGGATCTCGCGGCGCTCGGGGTCGAGATCGATGAGGGCACGCTTTATCCGCTCCTCCGCCGGCTCGAGACCCAGGGCCTGCTCGCAAGCGAATGGCGCGAGGAAAACAATCGCCAGAAGCGCTTCTACAAACTCTCGCGCGACGGCCGCGCCATTCTCAAGCAGCTCCTGGCCGAGCTCGAGCAGATGAACTCTTCCCTCAACCGCATCATTTAGCTAACGCCTAACGACAACCGAGAAAGAAACCAATGACCACGCCAATCCTCGATCGCTATCTCACCGCCGTGAAATTCTGGCTCCCGAAAAAGCAGCGCGCCGACATCGCCGCGGAGCTCGCGGCCAATCTCCAGGCCGAAATCGACGACCGCGCCGCCGCGCTCGGCCGGCCTCTGAGCACGGACGAAGTTGCCGCGCTCCTCAAAGAGCACGGCGCGCCCATCGTCGTCGCCTCGCGCTATCAACCGCAGAGCCGCACGCTCACTTTCGGCCGGCAGATCATCGGGCCGCTCCTTTTTCCGTTCTACTGGACGGCGCTCAAGGTGACGCTCGTGCTGCTCCTCGTGCCCGGCGTGATCCCGGCGTTCGTTTTGAACTTCGACGGCCATCCGGGGGAAGCCTTGCGCGACGCGCTCACCCGGGGCGCGCAGGTCTCGCTCCCGGTCCTGCTGCTCGTCACGATCGCCTTCGCCCTCCTCGATCTCGCGCTGCGCAAATATCGCTTGCTCGAGCGCTGGAGCGGCCGCTGGGATCCGCGCCGCCTGCCGTCGCCCGAGCGCCAGGCAAAACAAGTCCGCCGGAGCAACTCCATCGCCGGCGTCATCCTTCAATCCATCTTCATCCTCTGGTGGCTCGGGCATTCGAGCTTTCCGTTCTTCGTCATCAACCAGCACGGCGCCCAGATCCATTTCGTGCCGATGTGGACGTCGCTCCATTTCCCGATCCTCATCCTCTCCTTCGTCTGCCTCGCGCAGCATTGGATAAATCTCGCGCAACCCGGCTGGCGCTGGCTGCCTCCGCTGACCGGCATCCTCGTCTGTCTGGGCAGTTTGTTTGTTCTTTATCCCTTGATGAAAACCACGCCGCTCATCGCCATCCCCGCCGGCGCGGGAGTGAGCGCCCAAGCTGCCGTCCACTTGAATCAAATCGTCGCCGTCGGTCTCGAGTGGGCCTGGATCGGGATCATCGCCTGCGGTGCCTTCCACGTTTGGCGGCTCGTCTGGATCGCCTGGCAATCGATGCCGCCCACGGAGAACGGCGCGCGCTCGAACGGCATCGTCCACACCTAGCCACGGCCCGGTAAGCGGCGTGGCTAGAACGCCAGACTTTCCTGGCTCGGGTTTTCCTTCGCCTTCGCCGTCGCGCCGCCGAATTTCTTCACCAGCTCGCTTAGCTTCGCGACGTAGTAGTCGATGTTTTCGTCGCGGTTTTGCGGGTCGAAGTCGGTCACGAGCTTGGCCGCTTCGTAGGCGGCGACTTTTTTCGGGGTGGCTTTGACGTAGTAGCTGATCTGGTCGCCGGGTTTGTAATTGCGGCCGCTGGCGAGGGCGAGCTCGTAGGCAGCGGCGCGGTTGCGGCCTCCGCCGGCGATTTTCTGGCGGTATTTCTCGAGCGAATCCTGCAGCGTGTCGGTCTTCATCAGTTGCTCGATCGGCCAGGCGCCGTCGCGGATTTTCTTTTCGAAATCGTCGCGCAATTCGCCGATCGCGTCGGCTTTTCCTTGCATGATGAGCTTGATCATTTGCTCGAGAAAATCGCGCTGGAATTTCTCGAGTCCGCGCGATTTGAGCGCGCCGCCTTTGATCGTGACTTCGCCGTTGCGGTGGAGGAGCGCGTAGTTTTTCGCCTTGTAGCTGAACATGGCGTCGAATTGTTCGTCGAATTCAATCTCGATCCCGGCCGGCAATTCGGCGGCGAGCCCGCGTTGCAGCTCTTCGATTGCGACGCGAGGGTCGGCCACGCCGCCCGGCGCGTCCCGCAGGGACGCGGCTACAGCGGCGGCTACCGCTGCGTCGGGCGGGACGAAATAGATGCCGTCGGTGTCGACTTCGATCACTTGTGCGCCTTGGGCTTGCAGCCAGTCGATCATTTTTTTCAAAAGGTCGCGGCCGATCTGGGTGACGCGCGCGGCGGCTTCGAAATCGGCGAAGTGTCCCTGCGCGAATCCGAGGTAGCCGTAGAAGCTGTTGATGAGAATTTTGAAGGTGTTTTGGAGGGCGTGGAAGTAGCGGCGGGTCGGCTCGTCCTTCGCCTCGCGCATGTCGGATTTCGCCTGGAGGCGGAAGGTGCGCAGGTCGGTGAGGAGGCTGCGGAACATCTGCAACTGGTCGTTCGCCGGCAGGCAATCGAACTGCAGCATGATCGACGGGTAGAGCGAGGCGATGTCGCAATGCCAGACGTTGCGCGCGACGCCGGTGAAGAAGATGTCGGTGTAGCCGCCTTCGAAGCCGCGGGCCATCGGCATCTCGGGGATGCTTTGGCGGCGGCGGAAGTATTCGCGGAGGAAGAGCGCGTTGATGCGGGTGGCGTTGCCGCGGACGATGACGTCCTGGTAGTTGTAGGGAAAAATCTGCGCCTGGATGAAGTAGCTCGGGCTGAGCAAATCGGCGACGGCGCGCGTTTCTTTCACCGCGCAAAGGGCGCGCTCGCGATAGCGCGCGAGGTCGTGCGTCCAGGCGCGCTGGAGTTCTTTGCCGGAGAGCTGCGAGATCTCGGCTGCGTTCGTTAGGCCGAAATGTTGCGCGACGTCGGTGCGCTCGAATCCGCTCAGTGTGCGCATGCCGACGTCGTAGAATTGCGCGAGCAAAAACGTGTCCACGAAGTGCCGGCCATCGACGGTGAACTTCGGGTAGTCGATCGTTTTCTCCGCGATCTGCAGCCGCGATGGACGTGAGCGGAGAAATCCGCCGCTGCGTCCCCAATCGAGTTTCGTTTTCACTTTCCGCGCACGCGCGACGAGAAACGGCAGGTCGAATTTGAAGAGGTTGTGACCTTCGATCACGTCGGGGTCGCGCTCTTTGATCAGACTCGTTAGGCGCTTGATCGCGGCGTGCTCCGATTCCTCGATCGCGTTCGGGTCGATGACGATTAATTCCTCCCAGCCGGTGTTGTCGGAGAGCGCGATGCTCGTTAGGTGGTCGTTAGGCGCGGCCTCGAGATCGCCGCCGGAAAACGCGAGCACTTCGAGCTGCATTCGTTTCAGCTCCGCGAACGTCAACTGCTTGAAAAGCGTACGCCCGGTGTGCGTGAGGTAGTGCTGAACCGGATCGCTGAGCGCGAAATAACTGCGGCCGGAATTCTTCAGCGCGTTGCGGAGCGCGATCAATTCCTTCCAACTGTTCGTCGTCACGAGCCAGCCGTATTTCAGATCGCCCGCGAGCTTTTCCGCGTTCGTTAGGCCAAGATCCGCCACGTCGCTGTCCGCCCAGACGAAGGGATGAAATTCCTCCGTCTCGCAAACCGTCGCGCCATTTTCCGCGCGCCGGTAAACCTTCACCGTTCCCGTTTCGCCCATCTCGATCGCGACGATCCGCGGCGTCGGATCCGACCCGAAAAGCAGCTGGTTATCTTCCAAAGCCATGGTCGATCAACTACGCGGGGGCGCGCGCCGAAATCAAGATGCCACTTCGCGCGCCGCGGCGGCCGCAAGCCGACGCTGGCACGAATGCTGCCTGAAGGCGGGAAAGAATTTCGCAACTTGATCGGTATGTTCGTTGTCATACATGGAAGTCGGCGCGGACGGCAGTGAAGGGCGCGCGCAAATTATGTCCAAACGCACCATCATTATCGTCGCGGCCTGTGTCGTCCTCCTCATCGGCTGGTGGACTTGTCACCGCGGCGGAGACGCCAAATCGTCGCAGGCCGGCGGCGGACGGCGCGGTAATTTCGCCGGCATGGCCGTGCCGGTGATCGCGGGCAAAGTCGAGCAAAAAGACGTGCCGATTTATCTCGACGGACTCGGAACAGTCGAAGCGTTCAACACCGACACTGTGCACACGCGCGTCGATGGCGAGCTGACGCAGGTTCTTTTCCAGGAAGGCCAGCAAGTGAAAGCCGGCGACTTGCTCGCGGTCGTCGATCCGCGCCCGTATCAGGCGGCGCTCGACCAGGTGGTCGCGAAAAAGGCTCAGGATGAAGCGCAGCTCGAAAATGCCCAACTGACTCTTGTGCGCAACACCGATTTGCTGCAGCGAAAAGTGATCGACCAGCAGGATTTCGATACTGCGAAATATTCCGTCGACCAATTCAATGGCGCGGTCCAAGCCGACCAGGCCGCGATCGAAAATGCGAAGACGCAGCTCGATTACACCCAGATCAAATCGCCGATCGACGGGCGCACCGGCATTCGCATGATCGATGTCGGCAACATCGTCCACGCCGCCGACACCAACGGCATCGTCGTCATCACCCAACTGCGCCCGATCTCGGTCATGTTCACTTTGCCGGAGCAAAATCTGCAGGAAATTTTGGATGAAGGCGGCGCGAACGGCGGCCTCGCGGTCAGCGCGCTCAACCGCGGTGACACCAGACCGATCGACGAAGGCAAGCTCGCCGTCGTCGACAACGAGATCGATCAAACGACTGGAACGGTGAAATTGAAAGCCACCTTCCCAAACCCGGACCTGAAATTATGGCCGGGCGAATTCGTCAACGCGCGTCTCGTTTTGAAGACGGAAAAAAACGCGACCGTCGTTCCCGCCGCCGTGGTGCAGCGCGGACCGCAAGGCAGCTACGCCTACGTGATCAAGCCGGATAATACCGCCGAGCTGCGTCCGATCAAAGTCGCGCAAACGGAAAATAACATGACGCTCATCACCGAGGGATTGAAACCGGGCGAAGAAGTGGTGGTCGATGGGCAGTACAAATTGCAACCCGGCGCGAAGGTCGAGCTGGCCGGCCCACAAAGCGGATCGCCGCACCCGCCGGGCGACGGGCAATCGCCTAACGGAAAGCAGCCACGGCGAAAAAAATCGTGAAATTGCCAAAAGATGTCGCAGCGATTCCGGGGAGCGCACGCGAGTCGCGTGCCGGTTTCGGCGGCTCGCCGAAATCACCATTACGCCTGCGCGAAATTCAACCACTGCAAGCGGCCGACGAAAACATTCCACGTAACATCCGCTTTTCGTTAGGCGAACTCGTTAGGCCCTAACGATGAACATTTCCGAGCCATTCATCCGCCGGCCGGTCGCGACTTCGCTGCTCATGGTCGGCGTGATTTTGCTCGGATTGTTAGGCTACAAGCTGCTCCCGATTTCGGCGCTGCCGACGGTCGATTTCCCGACGATCGAGGTGACGACAATTTATCCGGGCGCAAGCGCGGACGTAATGGTTTCGTCGATCACGACGCCGCTCGAACGGCAGTTCGGCCAGATCAGCGGACTCGCTTCGATGAACTCGACGAGCTCCTTTGGAACATCGACGATCACACTGCAATTCGTGCTCGATCGGCCGATCGACGTCGCGGCGCAAGACGTGCAGGAGGCGATCAACGTCGCCGGCGGTTATTTACCGAAAGACCTGCCGAATCCGCCGAAATACAACAAGGTCAATCCGGCGGACACGCCGATTCTCACGCTCGCGATCACATCCGACAGTTTGCCGCTCGATCGCGTGAACGATTACGCCGACACGCTCCTCGCGCAGAAGCTGAGCGAAGTCAGCGGCATCGGGTTGGTCACGATCGAGGGCAACCAAAAACCGGCCGTGCGCGTGCAGGTAAATCCCGCGGCCATTTCATCGTTAGGCGTTTCGCTCGAAGACATCCGCACCATTCTCGGCCAGGCAAATGTGAACGCGCCGAAGGGAAATTTCAGCGGTCCGAAACAGAGCTACACGATCGGATCTAACGATCAGATTTTTTCCGCCGACGCCTACAAGCCGATCATAGTCGCCTACAAAAACGGCGCGCCGATTCGGCTCGGCGACATCGCGCACGTCATCGACAGCGTGGAGAACGATCAGCTGGCCGCGTGGATCGGGACGAAGCAGCGCGAGCAAAACGCGGTGCTGCTCGACATCCAACGACAGCCGGGCGCGAATATTATTCAAACGGTCAACAGCGTGAAAGCGCTGCTGCCGAAACTAACGAGCACATTGCCGCCGTCGGTGCACGTCACGATCCTCGCCGATCGCACCGAGACAATCCGCGCGTCGGTCAGCGACGTGCAGTTTACCCTCGTCCTAACGATCGCGCTCGTCGTCATGGTCATGTTCATTTTTTTGCGCACGCTTTGGGCGACGGTGATCACAAGCGTGGCGCTGCCGTTGTCGCTCATCGGCACGTTTGGGATCATGTATCTCGCCGGTTTCAGTCTCGACAATTTGTCGTTGATGGCCCTAACGATCTCGACCGGCTTCGTCGTGGACGACGCGATCGTTATGATCGAAAACATCGTGCGCTTCATCGAGGCGGGCGATTCGCCGTTGGAAGCGGCGTTGAAAGGCGCGCGCCAAATCGGTTTCACCGTCGTGTCGCTGAGCGTTTCGCTCATTGCGGTTTTCATTCCGCTTTTGTTCATGACCGGAATTGTCGGCCGGTTATTTCGCGAATTTGCGATTACGATGTCGGTCGCGGTCGTCGTTTCCGCGTTCGTTAGTCTGACGCTCACGCCGATGATGTGCGCGAAACTCTTGAAGCCGGAAAAGGACGAGGATCGCGCGCACGAAAATCGTTTCCTTCGCCTAACGGAAAGTTATTTCGAGCGCTTCCGCAATTTATACGAACGCGGTTTGCGCTGGGTGATGGCGCATCAACGCTTCACACTTTTGGTCGCGATCGTAACACTCGTGGTCACGATTTTTCTCTACATCGTGATCCCGAAAGGTCTGCTCCCGCAGCAGGACACCGGCGTCATCATCGGCGTAACGGACGCGGCGGAAAACATCTCGTTTGCCGCGATGATGAAACATGTGCACGAGATCACAGACATCGTTAGGCAGGATCCCGATGTCGCGAGCGTCTCGGCTTCGGTCGGCGCGGGCACGGTCAATCCGACGGTCAATACCGCGCGGCTTTTCATCGTCCTCAAACCGCATAACGAACGGAGCGCGAGCGCGCAGGAAATCATCGACCGCTTACGCGAGAAAACGCGCGGCGTCGAAGGCATTTCGCTCTACATGCAGGCAGCGCAGGATTTGCAGATCGACGCGCGCGTCAGCCGCACGCAATACCAATATATTTTGCAGGACGCCGACGCGTCCGAGCTGGCGGAGTGGACGCCGAAGCTGGTGCAAAAACTAGGTCAGCTTCCGCAGCTCAGCGATGTCGCGAGCGATCAGCAGGTCAACGGCCTGCAGCTCAACGTCGATGTCGATCGCGAAAAAGCTTCGCGCCTCAACGTGCTCACACAGGCGATCGACGACACGCTTTACGACGCGTTCGGACAGCGGCAGGTCTCGATCATTTTCACGCAGCTAAATCAGTTTCGCGTCATTCTTGAAGTCGAGCCGCAGTTCCGTTCATCGCCTGATGTGCTCGATAAAATTTATGTGAAGTCGAGCACCGGCCAGCCCGTGCCGCTGAGCGCGTTTGCGACCATGCGCGTGAGCAACACGCCGCTCTCGATTCCGCATCAGGGACAATTTCCGGCCGCGACGATTTCGTTTAATTTGCGCAACGGCAGCTCGCTCAGCCACGCCATTCCGGCGATCGAAAAAGCGGAGCAGGAAATCGGCATGCCGGACACAATCGCGACCACGTTCACCGGCGCGGCCGCGGAGTTCAACGCCAGCCTAACGAGCGAACCGCTGCTCATTCTCGCCGCGATCGTCGTGATCTACATCGTGCTCGGCGTGCTTTACGAGAGCTACATTCACCCGATCACGATTTTGTCCACGCTGCCGAGCGCGGGCGTCGGCGCGCTTCTCGCGCTCATCATTTGCGACACAGAATTTTCGTTAGTCGCGCTTATCGGCATCATTCTGCTCATCGGCATCGTGAAAAAAAACGCAATCATGATGATCGATTTCGCGCTCGAAGCCGAACGCAAGGAAGGTCTCACGCCCGAGGAATCGATCTACCAAGCCTGCCTGCTCCGCTTCCGTCCGATCATGATGACGACCGCCGCGGCATTGTTAGGCGCGCTCCCGCTCGCGCTCGAACACAACACCGGCAGCGAGCTGCGCCGGCCGTTAGGCATCGCCATCGTCGGCGGTTTGCTCCTCTCGCAATTTCTCACGCTCTACACCACGCCGGTCATCTATCTATATATGGAGCGCTTCCGCCGCTGGTTCGACGAATGGCGCAACCGCGGCAAACTCGAGCAGGCCCAACTCCCGCTCCGCACGCCGCCCGAGCGCGAGCCGGAGTTCGCCGGCGCGACCGTCGAATAAAATGAGCTTTCGTGCTTTTTGGTCTTGGCGTGGTGCAATTTCGGGTAGGGTCGGCGTCTCGTTTGCCGGCGATGTCGTCTTCGCCGTTGCGGACTTTTTATCGCACGATGGTCTCCGCCTAACGAAAAGATTGTTTCTGCGGGGACGCCGAAACCGGCGTGCGAGACGCACACCCCACCTCAAAAAAAATCCTCGCCTCACGGAATTTTGCAGGCGCATTTCGGCGGCTCCGCTCTCGGTCGCATGAACGTTTCCGAGCCATTCATTCGACGGCCAGTCGGAACGTCGTTGCTCGCGGCGGGGGTGTTGATTCTTGGCGTGGTTGCTTACCATTTTTTGCCGGTCGCGCCGCTGCCGAAAGTGGATTTCCCGACGATCAATGTGAATGCATCGGAGCCGGGCGTGGACCCGGAGACGGCGGCTTCTTCGCTCGCGGCGCCGCTCGAGCGCCGCTTCGCGCAGATTGCGGGCGTTTCCGAAATCACTTCCGTGAGTTCGTTAGGCGGATCGAACATCACGATTCAATTCGATCTCAATCGCGACATCAATGGCGCGGCCCGCGATGTGCAAGCGGCGATCGATGCTGCGAGCGGCGAGCTGCCGAGCGGGCTGCCGAATCCGCCGTCCTATCGCAAAATTAATCCGTCAGACGCGCCGATCATGGTGCTGGCGATGACCTCCGACACGATGCCTCTGTCGCAGGTTTACAACCTCGCCGACCAAATCATCGGGCAGCGCATCAGCCAGGTCGATGGCGTCAGCCAGGTCATCATCGGCGGCGGCGCGAAATCGGCCGTGCGTGTGCAGATGAATCCGGTCGCGCTCGCCTCGATGGGGCTGAGCCTCGAGGACATTCGCAGCACGCTTTCGCAGGTGAACGTAAACGAGCCGAAGGGCGCGGTCGATGGCGCGGAGCGGCGTTACGTCGTCACGAGCAACGACCAGCTTCTGCACGCGGATCAATATCTGCCCATCATCGTCGCGCAGCACAACGGCGCGGCGGTGCCGTTGCGTGATGTCGGCACGGCGATCGACGCGCAGGAAAATTCGCAGCAGGCCGGCCTTTTCGACAACAAGCGCGCGGTCCTGCTCATCATTTTCAAACAGCCGGACGCAAACGTCGTCCGCACGACCGATCAGATCAACGCGCTCCTGCCGCAGCTTCGCACCTGGCTGCCGCCGGCGGTGCGCCTCGACGTGATGCACGATCGCACGACGACGATTCGCGCCTCGGTCAACGACGTGCAGCTCACGCTCGTGATCGCGGTCGCGCTCGTCATCATGGTGATGTTTTTATTTTTGCGCCGCTTCTGGCCCACGTTCATCTGTGGAATCACGATGCCGCTCGCGCTCGCCGGCACGTTCGGGATCATGTGGCTGCTCGGTTACAGTCTCGACAATCTTTCGCTCATGGCGCTCACGGTCTCGACCGGCTTCGTGGTCGATGACGCGATCGTGGTGATCGAAAACATCGTGCGCTTCATCGAGCACGGCGATTCGCCGATGGAAGCGGCGTTGAAAGGCGCGCGGCAAATTGGTTTCACCATCATCTCGATGAGCCTGTCGCTCGTCGCGGTTTTTATTCCGCTGCTTTTCATGGGCGGAATCATCGGCCGGTTGTTTCATGAATTCGCGGTCACCCTGAGCGCGGCCATTCTCGTTTCCGGCGTCGTCAGCCTCACCCTCACACCGATGTTGTGCAGCCGCTTTTTGCAACACGAAGACCCGAACGAAAAGCGGAGCACGTTTTATCGCGTGAGCGAGGCCGTCTTCGACGGCACCCTGAAAGTTTACGAGCGGAGCTTGAAGTGGGTGCTCGACCACGAATACACCATGCTCGCCGTCACCGGCCTCGTCATCGCCGGCACAGTCTGGCTTTACACCGTCGTGCCGAAAGGATTTTTTCCCGAACAGGACACCGGCCAGATGATCGGTATCACCGAAGCCGCGCAGGATATTTCCTTCGACGCCATGCGCGACAAGCAGCAGGAGATCGTCAGGCAGGTGATGAAAGATCCGGCGGTCGCGGCGGTTGGTTCGTTCTTCGGCGGTGGGAGCGGCTCGTCGCTCAACAACGCGCGCATGTTCGTTTCCTTGAAACCGATCGGGCACGGTAAAGGCGAGCGCTCGGTTTCGGTCGGCCAGGTCATCGCGCGTCTGCGACGCAAGCTTTCGAAAATTCCCGGTGCCTATTTATTTCTCGTGCCCGGCCAGGACATCCATGTCGGCGGCCGCTCGTCGAAGGCGCTCTACCAATACGCGCTGACCGATCAAGACATCGAGGAGCTCAACACTTGGGCGCCGAAGCTGGTCGAAAAATTAAAGCAATATCCGCAAATCAAAGACGCCACGAGCGACCAGCAATTTGCCGGCTTGCAGGAGAACGTCGTGATCGATCGCGACGCCGCCGCGCGCCTCGGCATCCAGCCCGACGTGGTCGACAACACGCTCTACGACGCCTTCGGCCAGCGCCAGGTCTCGATCATGTACACGGAGCAAAATCAGTATCACGTCGTGCTCGAAGTCGATCCGCAGTTTCAACTTTCGCCGGCGTCGCTCGACAAAATTTACGTCAAATCGCCGAACGGAACGCAGGTTCCGCTGAGCGCGATCGCGCATTTCGAAACCGTCAACACGCCGCTCTCGGTCAACCACCAGGGCCAATTCCCGTGCGTGACGATTTCCTTCAACACCGCGCCCGGCGTCTCGTTAGGCGAAGCCACCCAGATCATCGAGCGCGCCAAACGCGACCTCGGCATGCCCTCGGCCATCCGCGGAAATTTCGCCGGCACCGCGCAGGTTTTCCAGGCCTCGCTCTCGACCCAGCCGCTCCTCATTCTCACCGCGCTCATCGCCGTTTACATCGTCCTCGGCATGCTCTACGAAAGTTTGATTCATCCCCTCACGATCCTCTCGACCCTGCCGAGCGCAGGCCTCGGCGCGCTCCTCGCCCTGCTCCTGACCGGCGAACAACTCTCGATCGTCTCGACCATCGGCATCATTTTGCTCATCGGCATTGTAAAAAAGAACGCCATCCTGATGGTCGATTTCGCGCTCGACGCCGAACGCAACCAGGGCCTCAGCCCCGAGGAATCGATCTACCAGGCCTGCCTCGTCCGCTTCCGTCCCATCACCATGACCACGATGGCCGCGCTCTTCGGCGCGTTGCCGCTCGCCGTCGGCATGGGCACCGGCAGCGAACTGCGCCAGCCGCTTGGTGTCGCCATCGTCGGCGGGCTCATCGTCTCGCAAATGCTCACCCTTTACACCACCCCGGTCATCTACCTCGCCCTCGATCGGCTGCGCCAAAGCAGCAAAAAATCTGCCCCCTCGACGGTGCAAAGATCCGTCGGCTGGAGCACGCCCGCGACCGCCGCGAGCTAGTCGCAGACGCCTGGCTACGCGAAGCCCGGGCGAAGTTTCCGACGGTTAACGGCTCCTCCGGCCCCGGGAGCGATCCAGAAGTGGTAAGACTCTGTAAAACAGTAGCTTCCGGTTATCAACGACGATCTTCGGAAGGCCGAAGTCGGAGTTCAGAAGGTGTTTCTCGGAGTTCCGAAGATCGGATTCGGAGTTCAGAAAGTCTATTTCGAAGTTCCGAAGGTCTGTCTCGGAGCTTTTTCCTCCGAAGTCCAGCTTCCGAACTCCCGTCTCGACCTTCGGAGCTGCGGCGTCGCGGTTCCGAAGCCCGGACTTCGAGGTTTTTACTCCGGCGCCGACCTTCGGAACTGCGGACTTTCGGCTTTGCCAACGCTGATTTTCCACATTCTAACGGCTGCCTGACGAATCGAACGCAACCAAGGCCGCCTGGTAGATGACGCGCAACGATTCGCCCGTCCGTTCACTCGCCTCGCGGCAACTCTCAAACTCCGGCGCGATCTGCACGATTTTCCCCTCGAGCAATCCGAGCTTGATCGAGATCGCGCCGAAGCGCGTCGCGACTTTTTCAAAACGCCGCTCGAGTTTGTAGCGCCGCTTTTCGCTTCGGCGCAGGCCGAACGCGCTCGTCTCCGTGAGCAGCGCCCTCACGATCGTCGCTTCCAGCGCCGCTTCGCAAAGGACCGAAAGCTGCACGCCGGGCCGGTTCTTTTTCATCTGCACCGGCGCGAGCGTGACGTCGAGTGCGCCGAGCGCGAGTAACCGTTCCATCATCGCACCGCTGATTTCCGGCGAGAGGTCGTCGAGGTTCGTCTCGATCTCGATCACCGTGTCGCTTGGCAGTTCGTTAGGGAAAAAATCTTCCGTTTCGCCCAGAACCGCGCGCAAAACATTCGGCCGATGCGGCAAATCGCGCGTCCCGATGCCGTAGCCGACACGCTCGATCTTCATCCGCGGCATCGTGCCCGACGATTCCGCAAACTCCGCCACGATCGCGGCGCCGGTCGGGGTGACCGATTCCCAGTTTTCGTCCACTTCTTCGATCGTTAGGCCGCGCAAAATCTCCAGCGTGGCCGGCGCGGGCAGCGGAAAACGCCCGTGCGCGCAGTCGATCCAGCCGCGCCCTTCGCGCAGCGGAGAAGCGAGCACGCGGGGTTTGCCTAACGACTCCAACGCCACGCAAACGGCGACGATATCCGCAATCGAATCGACCGCGCCGACCTCGTGAAAGCCGACCGTCTCGACCGGCACGCCGTGAATTTTCGCCTCCGCGATCGCGATCCGCTCGAAGATGGCGAGCGATTTGCGCCTGACGAAATCCGAAAGCTCGCTCCGCTCGAGCAGTTGCCGGATTTCCGCGTAGCTTCGCCCGTGCGCATGCTCGTGTGCGTGGACGACAAACTTCACGCCGCTGATTCCCTGTCGCGATTGCCGCTCGAAGTGAAAATGCGTTTCGCCTAACGAGAGCTTGCCGAGCGCGGCCCGAATCGCCGCCGCTTCGACGCCGAGATCGCAGAGCGCGCCGACCGTCATGTCGCCGCTGATGCCGGAAAAGCAGTCAAGATAAAGTGTCTGCGCCATGTAGCCGTCGCCCGTGGGCGGCGCGAGAGTTGGTACCATTGCCTGCGCGAGGATACAAATTCACTCGCTTTCTCGCGCTTCGCAGAGCGAAGAGGCTACATTTTGATCGCGCAGGCTTTCGCTCTACCCTCCGGCATGAAATTTTCGGTCGTCGTCGTTCTTTCGTTAGGCATCGCGCTTCTCGCCCGCGCCGATCAAACACCGGCGCAACTCGCCAACGAGGAACTGCCGTCACTCCTCACGATTTACAAGGACATCCACACCCATCCCGAATTATCGACGCAGGAAGCGCGCACTTCGGCCATCGTGGCGAAAGAATTGCACGCAGCCGGCTGCGAAGTGACCAACCATTTCGGCAAATACGAAACGCCCGGCCTAACGAGTTACGGCGTGATCGGCCTGATGAAAAATGGCGCCGGGCCGGTCGTGCTCGTGCGCACCGATATGGATGCGCTGCCGGTCGATGAGCAGACCGATTTGCCCTACGCGAGTCACGTCACGACAAAAGATAACGCCGGCAAGGAAGTGCACGTCATGCATGCCTGCGGCCACGATGCGCACATGGCGATTTTCATCGGCGTCGCGCGCGCGCTTGAGAAGCTGAAGGACGAATGGCGCGGCACGATTGAGTTTGTCGGCCAGCCGGCGGAAGAAACGGGCGCGGGCGCGAAGGCGCTGCTCGACGGCGGGCTTTACGAGAAATTTCCCAAACCGAATTTCGCCATCGGTTATCACGACAACGCCGAGCTCCCGAGGGGCGAGATCGGCGTCACGCCGGGTTACACTTTTGCCAATGTCGATTCGGTCGACATCACGGTGCGCGGCGTTGGCGGGCATGGCGCTTATCCGCACAAAACGAAGGACCCGGTTGTGCTCGCGGCGCAGATTATTCTCGGCCTGCAAACGATTGTCAGTCGGGAAAATAATCCGCTCGATCCGGTTGTGATCACGGTCGGCTCGATTCACGGCGGCACAAAGCACAACATCATTTCCGACGAGGTCAAAATGCAGTTGACCGTTCGCACTTATAAATCCGAAGTGCGACAACATGTGCTCGACGCGATTGCGCGAGTCGCGAAAGGCGACGCGATCGCGGCCGGATTTCCGGAGGACAAAATGCCGCTCGTGCAGGTCGAGAAAGACGAGTTCACCCCTTCGACCTACAACAATCCTCAGTTAACCGAACGGTTAATCAAAGATTGGAAGCAGGCAATCGGCGCAGACAACGTCGTGAAAACCGATCCGACAATGGGCGGCGAAGACTTTTCCGAATACAGCCTGCCCGATCACTCGATCCCGGCGTGCGATTTTTGGATCGGCGCGGTTGCGCCGGAGAAGATCGCCGAGAGCGAAAAGAGCGGCCGGTCGCTGCCGAGTTTGCACTCGCCGAAATTCGCGCCGGTGCCGGAACCGACGATCAAGCTCGGTATTATCGGCGTCACGACCGCCGTGCTCGATCTGATGAAGAAGTAAACGCGCCTAACGACGCGCGTTCGCTTATTTCACCCGCACATTCTTGCGCAGATAAGTCGGGACATCGAGGTCCTGACCTTCGACGATGGTAGGCTCGCTTTTCTCAAAACGCCCGCGTGTCACCGGTTCGAATTGCATTACTTCCTGGCGCGCCTGGAGGGATTTTTCCTTCGCCGGCGCGGGAGATTTTACCGGCGCGACCGGCGGTTCGACGGGCGATTCTTTTGGCGGAGCAGGCTTCCTTTCCCTGCGCGGCGGCCGCGGTGCCGCGGCGACTGGCGGCGTCGGCGCCGGTTCGTCGATTTCGATTTTCTCCTCGGAAATTTTCGGAGATTCGGGCTCCTCAACTTCTTCGTTCGTTAGGCTGACGGGCTCCGATTCTTTCTCTGGCCTAACGACTGCGGGCGACGCAATTGGTTTCGAAACCGGCACCGGCGAGGCAGCGGGCTCGCTTCGGAACGGCGGCGCGGGCGCGACGGCAGATTCTTTGCCCGCGATCGAGCTGATTAAAGTCACGCTCAGGCGATCGCCCATTTTGTTGTCGACCGAGGTTCCGAAAAGAATCTGTGTGTGGTCTTCGACGTGCCGGTTGAGCTCCTGCATTACGATCTCGACTTCGGTCAGGGTCATGCCCGGACCGCCGGAAATCTGCACAAGAATATGGCGCGCGTCGGTGAGCATTTTGCCGCGATTCATCAGAGGATTTTTCAGCGCGATCGCGAGGGCTTCGTGCGCGCGATTATCGCTGTCGGATTCGCCGAAACCGAAAAGACAACGGCTGTCCTGGCTGCGCAACGCGGCGAGCAATTCGTCGAAGCCGATGCGGATCAAACCCGGTCGCCTAACGACATTGACGATCGCGCGCACGCTCTGGCTGATGGTTTGATCAGCGAGCGCGAAGGCTTGGTGGATGCCGGCTTTCGGCAGGACGATGTCGCCCATCCGATCGTTTTCGAAACAAACGACGGCGTCGGCGAGTTGTTGCAGTTGGCGCAACGCTTCGGCGGCCTGCGCGCAGCGGCGGCGTCCTTCGAAAGTAAACGGCAGGGTCGCAAACGCGACCACGAGCGCGCCGGTCTCGCGCGCGATCTGCACCACGCAGGGCGCGCCGCCGGAACCGGTGCCGCCGCCGAGCCCGGCGCAGACGAAAACCATCCGCGCGCCGCGCAAGACTTCGCGCAATTCATCCACCGATTCATCGACGGCGTTGAATCCGAGCTCAGGATCGCCGCCCGCGCCGAGCCCGCGCGTGATGGCGCGGCCGAGCTGCACCTTTTGTGTCGCGACCGAGCTGGCGAGCGACTGCACGTCGGTGTTGGCGGCGATGAGATCGACGCGCTCGAGGCCGTCGAGGACGATGCGATCGAGCGCGTTCGAGCCGGCGCCGCCGACGCCGATGATTTTAATCGCGAGATCATCCTCCTGTTTTTCGGGCAGGCTGTAGTTGCGGCTGAGTTGGATCATTTCGTTAGGCGTCGTTAGGCATCGTTAGGCAAATTGGCGGCTTTGATCAAATGGTTTAGCGAAAAAAAGGCAGACAGGCGTGCAGAAAGCTCCTCATTCCCTGGAAAAATTTTCCGAAAATGCGGCGGAGTCCGCCGCGCGGCTGGCGCTCGCCTTGCACGGCCTGCGCATATTTGATCAGGCCAATCGCGGCGGAAAATTGCGGATTTTCGAACGCGCTCGTGATCCCGGACATGGCGCGCGCGTGCGTGACGCGCGCCGGAATTCCGAAAACTTCCTCGGCCAAATTGTCGATGCCGTTGATCTGGCTGCAACCGCCGGTGAGAAAAATTCCTTCGCCGAGATAATCGAGAAACGGCTCGCCTTCGAGTTTCCGTTTCAAGAGTTCGAAAGTCTCGCGCAGCCGCATGTGAATGATCGTGTTCAAGGTCTCGCGCTCGATTTCTTTCCCAGCGAAACCGGAGTCGTCTTTGAGCAGCACGGTTTCACCGGGCAGACAATTGCCGAGCACGGTGCTGCCTTCTTCGACTTTCAATTTTTCCGCGCGCGTCATCGGGATGCGCAGGCCCATCGAGATGTCGTTGGTGATGTGATCGCCGCCGACCGCGAGCACGCCGCTTTGTTTCACCGCGCCATCGACGTAGAGCACGAAATCGGTCGTGCCGCCGCCGATGTCGATGAGGAGCGCGCCGAGACTTTTCTGGTGCGGCGTGAGCACGACCTGCGCGGAGGCGAAGGCGGTGAAGACGACGTCCTCGACGTCGAGCGGCAATTCTTTCACGCAACGAATCGTGTTTTGAATCCGCGTGCGCACGCCGTGGATGATGTGGAAATCGGCTTCGAGTTTTTGCCCGAGCATGCCTAACGGATTGAGCACGCCGGCCTGCCCGTCGACGTGATAATGCTGAATGATCGAATGCAGAAACGCGTTCTGCGCCGGGATGCTGACTTCGCGCGCGTTGATTTTTACATCCTCGATGTCCTGCTCGTCGATCTCGTCGCGATCGTCGGGCAGCGCGACGCAACCGCGATTGTTGAAACTCTGAATGTGCGAGCCGGTGACGCCGACAAAAACGCTGCGAATCATGATGTCGCTTTTCTCTTCGGCATCGACGACCGCTTCCTGCACGCATTTCATCGCGGTCTCGAAATCGACGATCTCGCCTTTGCGCACGCCGCGCGACGGCGCCTGGCCGACGCCGAGAATTTTGATCGTGCCGTCGGGCCGGCTCTCGCCCACGACGACGCAAATTTTCGTCGTCCCGATCTCGAGGCCGACCATGAGATTGCTACTGGCCATTTTCGTTGCCTCCTGTCTCGAAATGCTGCACCGGAATCGCTCTGCGCGTCGGCGTGGGCGTCGGATGCGTGTGATATTTTTTCACGCCCGGACTGACCGCGGTCGCGCGCCTAACGATCGGCTCGGCCGGCTGCGCGCGGCGAATTTCCGGCTGGTGCAATGAGTTCTTCTCATCTTTTTTCGCGGGGGAAATTTTGTTTTCTTTCGGCGGCGGCGTCGCGCCATCTTCGTCGCCGTCATCCTGTAATTCGGAAATAATTTCCGAGGCCGGCTTCGCGAAAGTGACCGGAATATTTCGCGCCACGAGCAGATTCGCGGTGCCGATTTCGCGATGCGAATCGTCCACGTAAACGAGCAGTTGCTCGAGCGTTTGCATCTGCCGCTCGAGATCTTCGAAACCGAACATGACTTGCGCGTGATTCTTGTCTGTCACGAGCAGACAGTAACCTTTCGAGACGTCGACTTCGCGAATCTGGAAACGCGTTTGCATGAAACTCGTCATCGTTAGGCGGAGCAACTGCAGCGCGGCTTTCGCTTCAAACGACTCGACGCTTTTTCCCGGGACGAGCGCCTCGCTCGAGCAACCGGTGATGAGCGGGAGCGACAAATCTTCCGGTAACAATTTTTTCTCCTTCATCAAAATCCCGCGCGCATCGACGAGAAACGCGGCATCGGACGCGAACGGATTTTCCACCCTCTTTTCGCTCGTAATCCAGGCGATCGGTTTGCGCTCAGTGATGTGAATGTCGATCTCGTTAGGCATTTTTCGCTCGACCTGCACGTCGTCGACTTGGGCGAGCTGCTGAATGCGATCGTGCACGCGCGCGAGGTTGACCGAAAAAATGTTCAAGCCTTCGGACAACCCGGCCGCGCGCAGGACCTGCTCGCGCGTGAGCGTGCCGTCGGTCTGCACCGCAAGCGTGCTCAATTGGTAGTCGGGATTGTTGAAGAAAAAACGATTCAACGCTTCGCGCGCGCCGAAATAAATTCCGGCCAAAAGCGCGAGACCGAGGACAACTTTCGAGAGCAAAACGAGCACGCGACGGTTGCGATGATGCGTCGCCCGCTGCGAGCGCACGCGCACATCGAGCAGGTGTTGCTGCCGGCGCTGGCGCGAAGTCGAGAGGCGCTGATTGCTCGGCCGTGATGAAGTTTTTTTCGCCTTCATTTTTTCGGCCGCGCAGCCAGCGAGAGCTCGATGATGTGCGCGCAAAGTTGCGGATAGGAGATGCCGGCGACCGCCGCCGCGTCCGGCAACAAACTGACTTCGGTCATGCCCGGAATGGTGTTGAGCTCGAGCACGAACGGCTTGTTTTCGGTCGAGAGTATGATGTCGACGCGCGAGTAAACTTTCAGCCCTAACGAACGATGCGCGCGCAAGGCGAGCTGCTGGATTTCATTCGTTAGGCTCTCGGCAATTTCCGCCGGGCAGACGTGCTCGGCGCCGCCGCCGCCCCGCGGATTGAGGAACGGATACTTGTCGTTGAAATCGTAAAAGCCGCTCTTCGGAATGATCTCGAGGATGGGCAGCGCGAGGTCGCCGAGGATGCCGATGGTCAGCTCGCGGCCGGCGATGAATTCTTCGACGAGCAACTCCTCGTCGTACTGCGCGGCCTCGGCCATGGCGCGCGCAAGCTGTTCTTCGTGCCTAACGATCTGGATGCCGACGGTCGAGCCTTGCCGCGGCGGTTTGATCACGAACGGCAGCTGCAATGTCGGCGGCTGACCAACGCGAATGATTTCCCAGTCCGGCGTCCTCACGCCGCCCGCGCGAAACTTTTTCTTCGAGGGAATTTTATCGAACGCGAGCCGACTGCCGGCCGCATCTTCGCCCGTGTAGGCGACGCCGCGATCTTCGAGAATCTGCTGCAACTGACCATCCTCGCCGAAGGTCCCGTGCACCGTGATAAAGGCGATCTCAGTGTCGTTAGGCAAATCGAAAGTTTCGTCGCGCACATCCACTTCGGCTACCTCCGCGCCTAACGAACGCAAAGCTTTCGCCGCGCCCGCGCCAGTCGCGAGCGAGACTTCACGCTCGGAGCCGGGGCCGCCTTTCAGCACTGCGATTCTTTTTCCTTCGAGCGAAATCATGTTTCCTCACCCACAATTTGAACCTCGGTTTCCAATTCAATCCCGCGCTCGGCCCGCGCCCGCGCCTGGATGCCAGCGATCAATTCCAAGACTTCCGCCGCCGTCGCGTGGCTGTCGTTGACGATAAAGTTGCCGTGCACTTCGGAGACACGCGCGTCGCCGACTCGCGAATTTTTCAGACCCAATTCGTCGATCAATTTCCCCGCCGGACAGCTGGTGGAGTTTTTAAAAATGCAGCCCGCGCTCTTTGCGCTCGGCTGGGTCGCGTGCCGTTTTTCCTGCGAGGCCGCGAGTTGCCGGACGATTTCGTCGGGCGGCGATTTTCGGCCCCGAAACACCGCCGAAACCGCAAAGTTCTCCGCAAAAAACGGCACGTTCCGATAATGCACATCGAATTCGTTAGGCGATTTCTCGTGCGCGTTGCCTTCACGGTCGAGATAGCGCACGAGCGCGACCTGATCGAAAGTCTGCGCGCCCATCGCGCCGGCGTTCATGCGCAGCGCGCCGCCGACTTCGCCCGGAATTCCTTCCATCCATTCGAATCCGCCGATGCCGGCATTTTTTCCGGCGTAGGCGATTTGTTTCAATTTCACCCCGGCGCCGGCGGAGATTTCCTGGCCTAACGACTCGATTGTTTCGAAATCGCCGCCGCTCAGGTGAATGACGACGCCGCGAATTCCGCCGTCGCGCACGAGCAAATTCGAGCCGCGACCGATGACGAACAGCGGGATGTTTTCCCGCCGGCACAGACGAATGACGCCGGCGAAGGCGGTTTCGGTCCGCGGCTCGACCCAGAATTGCGCTGGGCCGCCGACGCGCAAGGTGGTGTGCTTCGCGAGTGGCTCGGCCAGCCTAACGATACCGTCCGGGCCGATGATCTCGCGCAATTTTTCGACCACAACGAGCTCGGCCGCGAGCCGGGCGAGCTGTTCGTGAATGTTGCCCGCGCCGAGGCTGAGAACGAGATCGCCATCCGCGAGGATCTGCCCGAGATCGCCATGCAAACGCTCGAAGCGCGGCTGGTAGACGACGTTGCGATGACCGTGTTGCGAGATTTCTTCGGCGATCGTTAGGCCACTGATTCCGGGCAACGCCGCTTCGCTCGCCGGATAAACATCGGTCACGAGCACGTGATCGGCGTCGTCGAAAGCCGAGCCAAATTCGCGCCGCAGCGCTTTCGTCCGAGAATAACGATGCGGCTGAAACATGGTCAGGACGCGCTTGCGGCCGGCGGATTTCGCGGTCGCGAGGGTGGCGCGAATCTCGGTCGGATGATGCGCGTAATCGTCGACGAGGAGATAGCGATCGCTCTGGTATTTGATCTCGAAACGCCGTCGCGCGTGGCGAAAATTGCCTAACGATTTCGCGATTCTGTCGAACGAAATTCCCAGCACGGTCGCGAGCGCGATGACGCCGAGCGCATTGCTGACATTGTGTTTTCCGGGAACGTTGAGGGTGGCGTTGCCTAACGATTTCCCCTCGCGCTCTACGCAAAAGGTCGCGGCGAAATCGTGCAATTCGATTCCGGTTGCGCGGAAACACGCGATCTCGCCGAAGCCGTAGGAAATTGACTTCGCGGCGCGGCGACAGATGCGCGTGGCGTTCACATCATCGGCGCAGAAGAAGATTTCGCCGCTCGTTTGTTCGATCAGCCTAACGAATACTTTTTCGATCGCGGCGAGGTCGGCGTAGAAGTCGAGATGCTCTTCTTCGATGTTGAGAATGAGCGCGTGTTCGGGATGAAAAAGCTGCAAGGTGCCGTCGCTCTCGTCGCCTTCCGCGACAAAATATTCGCCTAACGAATCCCAGTGCGCGTTGCTCCCGAGGATCGGAATTTCCGCGCCGACATAATGCGACGGATGCAATCCGCCGCCGCGCAAAACATGAGCCGCCATCGCCGAAGTGGTTGTCTTGCCGTGCATCCCGGCGATGACGATGCCGCGCTTCCCGCGCATGATGGCGGCGAGCGCTTCGGCGCGACGGATCGCCGGAATGCCGCGCCGCCGCGCGTCGACGAGGATCGGATTTTCCGGCTTGATCGCTGACGAAAAAATAACCAGTTCGGCATCGGCCGCGTCTTCCGCGCGGTGGGGCGAGAAGGCGCGGAGGCCGAGTTGGGCGAGGCGTTCGGTCTCGAGCGTGCGGACTTTGTCGGAGCCGCGCACGTCGTGGCCGAGCTCGAGGAGAAGCGCAGCGATGCCGCTCATGCCGCTGCCGGCGACGCCGATGAGATGAATGGCGTGCCGCTCGCGGGTGAGAAATTTTTCGAGTTCGTTAGGCGGCGACGGCGTCATGCGGTTGACTGTATCTTTCCATCGTTTCGACGACCAACCTGGCCGCGTTTTTCGGCGCGAGAGCGGCGGCAGCGCTCGACATCGACTGCAGAGTTTTCGGCTCGTGCAGAAATTGCAAAATGGTTTTGCCTAACGAATCGTCGACGAGCTCGCTTTCCTTCAAAATTGTCGCGGCTTTCGCCCGGACGAATATCTCGGCGTTGCGCGTCTGGTGATCGTCGGCCGCGTAAGGATAGGGAATGAGAAGCGACGGAAGCGCGAAGGCGGCGATCTCGGCGAGGCTGGCCGCGCCCGAGCGCGCGATGGCAAAGTCGGCAGCGCTGTAGACTTCTTCCATGTGATGATGGAAGGCGACGACGTGCGCGGAAATATTTTCGCGGCGATAATTATCCTCGAGCAGCTTCGCGTCGCGGGCACCGGCGAGGTGGATGATTTGCAGCGGCGCGCCCTGGAGCGCGGGGATGGCTTTGATCATCGCCTGGTTGATGCCGTTCGCGCCCTGGCTGCCGCCCATGACGAGCAGGGTCGGAATTTCCGGCCGCAGATTTAGCCTAACGAGCGCTTCCGCGCGATCGATGCGGCGCAGATCGGAACGAATCGGCGTGCCTGTCCACTCCGTCCGCGCTCTCGGAAAAAACGCCGCGCATTCTTTGAAGCCGAGCAGTACGGCGCGGACGAAGCGCGCGGTGTGGCGATTGGCTTTGCCGGGAATGGCGTTCGATTCGTGGAGAAAAGTCGTGCTCCCGCGCATGCGTCCGGCGAGCACGGGCGCGGTCGAAGTGAAACCGCCCATGCCAAGGACAACTTCCGGATTGAACTTGCGGTAAATCGCGCGGCAAAGCGAAAGGCTGTCGTTGAATCGCCTAACGAATCGCAAAATCGCCGGCGAAAATGGCGAGGGCAGCGCGATCGTCGGGAGTTTCTCGAAATGAAAATCGGCGTGGTTCGCGATCGCGAGGCTGTCGATTTCTTTTTCCGAGATGAAGACGAGAACTTCGTGGCCGCGCTCACGGAGCTTTTCCGCGACCGCGAGCCCGGGAAAAAGATGGCCGCCCGTGCCGCCGCATGCGATGACGAAATTCATGGCCTTCGTGGTGGAAAATTCATCAGATGCGCGGCGTGACCCGCAGACGCGCGGGCAGTTGCTTTCTCGTCGCGGGCTCGAGCACGCCCTGGCGATAAATGTTGATGAGCACGCCGACGGCGAAAAGCGCGGCGATGAGATTCGACCCGCCGTAGCTGATAAACGCCAGCGGCATTCCCTTGTTCGGCAAAAGCGAAGTGACGACGCCGATGTTGATCGCGGCCTGCCAGCCGAGAAGCGAAACAATTCCGCTCGCGAGCAGCAAACCGAAACGATCCTTCGCGTGCAGCGCGATCGTTAGGCCGCAGACGATCAGGACGACGAATAAAAAAACGACGAGCAAGGTGAAACGCAGCCCCAGCTCTTCGCCGACGATCGGAAAAATAAAATCGGTGTGCGCGTAGGGCAGGTAGAGCATTTTTTGCCGGCCGTTGCCGAGACCGAGGCCGCTGATTCCGCCGCTGCCAAAGGCGATCAGCGCCTGCATTTGCTGCAAGCCGGCGTCCTGTTTGAATTGCTCCGGATGCAGAAACGCCGTCAGCCGCGCCATCCGCTCGGAAATGTGCGTGGCGATGAAAAGAATCGCGCCAACTCCGCCTAACGAGAGCGCGCCGAGCATGATCAGGTTCGCGCCCGCGACAAACATGACGACAAACACGGTCGCGCCGATGAGCGCGGTCGTCCCGAGATCGACCTCCGTGATGATGAGCGAAATCGCCAGGCCGACGATCGCGAGCGGAAAAATAAACCCGCGCCAGACCTGGCCGCTCTCTTTTTCATAACGCGAAAACCAAAACGCGAGAAAGAAGACGACCGCGATTTTGGCGAACTCCGAAGGCTGCAGGCTCCAGTGATGAATCACGATCCAGCGATGCGAGCCGTTGATCGCGGGGAACAAAAAGCAAACCCCGAGACCGGCGAGGCCGAGCGCGAACCAAATCCACCAGGTGCGCTGCCAGAAATGGTAATCGATCGCCGCCGCGATCGCGCAAAAAACAAAACCAACCCCGAGCCACGCGATGTGTTTTTTGACGAAAAAATAAACGTCGCCGTGACTGTCGCGGGCGTAGGCGCCGGTGCTGAAAATGATCACGACGCCTATCGCGAGCAAGCCGAGCACGGCCAGAAATAAAAGGTAGGCGCTCTTCCGATGCATCGCGCGCTCGTTAGTCGTTAGGCCGTTTCGTTGTCGTCCGCTCCGGGATGCGGAGCTTTTGGTTGATCTGCAATTTGCGCGAGTCCGTGATCTGATTGAGCGCGAGCAAATCCGCTTCCGAAACCTTGAAACGGCGCGCGATCTTGACTGGGTTATCGCCGCGGACGACGACGTAAACGCGGCCGGAATCTTTCACTCCGGAGTCGTTAGGCGCAGCCGGCGTGGCGTTCGTTTCGCTCTTCGCGACTTCGTTAGGCGACCTGTCCGCGACTGCTGCCGGCGACTCGTTAGGCGTAGCCGAGACTACATTGTCCGCTGGCGCAGGCGAAAAACTTTCGCGCGTCTTGATCGTGTTGAAGGCGAAGATTCCGGCGACCGCGACGACGTGGAGCAGAAGCACGATGAGCAGGGCGCGCGACAACTTCATGTTCGGCTCGCCCATTTCCTCATAATCCATTTCGTCAGGCAGCCCGAGGCGCGAGCGCCGCGCGGTCGAGGCCTTGAGCTTTTTTTTGCGAGTGATGATCGATGGTATTCTCATGATTGTGCAGCTGGCAGCGCGCGGACGAGCGCGCGGAATTGGTCGCCGCGATCGGCGTAGCTCTTGAACATGTCGAAAGAAGATGTGCCGGGAGAAAAAAGGACCGTTTCGCCCCTGCGCGCGACGGCATGCGCGCGCTCGATGGCCGCGCCTAACGAACTCGCGAGCTCGCACTCGGTCGCGTTTTTCCAGCTTTCCGCGACGCGCGACGCGATCTCTCCGATCAGGATGGCATGTCGCACTTTTTGCCTAACGAGTGGCGCGATCGAGTCGAAGGCGAAGCCTTTGTCCTTGCCGCCGGCGATGAGCACGATTGGTTTCGTCGCGCTGAGGAGTGCTTTTTCGAGCGCGTCGAGGTTGGTCGCTTTCGAATCGTTGACGTAATCGACGCCGCCGATTTCGCGGATGAATTCGAGCCGGTGCAGTTGCGCGCGATAGGCGCAAAGCGGAGGCACCATTTTCTCAAACGACAACCCGCGGGCGCGGCCGACGGCGAGCGCGGCCATCATGTTTTCGGCGTTGTGCGGCCCGCGCAGATGCGCCTCGGCGAGGTTCAAAACTGGCTGTTGCCGGTAAACGATCCAGCCGTCGCCTAACGAGAAGTCACCCTCATTCGTCCAGGCGCTAAAGGTCGTTAGGCACGCCGCGATTTTGGGCAAATGCTCGGAGGCGTTGATGACCGCGGTGTCGTCAGGCGTTTGGTTTTCGAAAATGCGCAGCTTCGCTTCGCGATATTCGCGGATCGAGGGATAACGATCGAGATGGTCGGGAGCAAAATTGAGCCAGACGCTGATCTCGGGATGAAATTCGCGAATCGTTTCGAGCTGAAACGAACTGACTTCAACGGTGAGAACGTCGAGGTCGTCGCGTTCGCGCGCGGCTTCGACGAGCGGTTTGCCGATGTTGCCGCAGGCGACGGTGCGCTGGCCGCAGGTGTTGAGCATTTGCGCGATCAGCTCGGTCGTCGTCGTCTTGCCGTTCGTGCCGGTGATGCCGATGACGGGCACGCGACAAAACTGCCAGCCCAGCTCCAGCTCGCCGATGGTCGGGATATTTTTGCGCGAGAAATTTCGGCCTAACGACAAGGCCGGATCGATGCCTGGACTCAAGACCCCGAGGTCGTAAACGGTCGGATCTTCGTCGGCCGCCGGACCGCAGAGGAGGTAGATTCCTTTTTCGCGCAGGCGATCGATGCCGACCAATTTTTCCTCGGGCGCGCTATCGAGGAGGGTGACGCGCGCGCCTTCTTCAGCGAGCAAAAGCGCGGCTGCTTTTCCGCTTCGGCCGGCGCCGAGCACCGCGACATTTTTGTTTTGGTAATTCGGCGTCATCGCAATTTCAAAGTCGCAAGTCCAAGGAGCGCGAAGACGATCGAGAGAATCCAAAACCGCACGATGACGGTGTTTTCCTTCCAGCCGCTCAACTCAAAATGATGATGGATCGGCGACATGGCGAAGAGCCGTTTGCCGGTGAGTTTGAAACTCAGCACCTGTAAAATGACCGAGACCGCTTCGATGACGAAAACGCCGCCGACGATGACAAGGAGCAGCTCCTGTTTGCAGCAAATCGCGACGATGCCGATGGCGCCGCCGATGGCGAGCGAGCCGGTGTCGCCCATGAAAATTTTTGCCGGGTAACAATTGAACCAAAGAAAGCCGAGGCCCGCGCCGACGAGCGCCGCGCAGAAGACCGCGAGCTCGCCGGCGTAAGTGTAAAACGGGACCTGCAAATATTCCGCGATGCGAAAATTTCCGGCCGCGTAAGTGAGCAGCGCGTAGGCAAACGCGACCGTGATCGTGCAGCCGATGGCGAGACCGTCGAGTCCGTCGGTGAGGTTGACCGCATTCGACGCGCCGCTGAGCACGAGCGCGAAAAAGAAAAAGGTGAACGCGCCCATGTTCACGATCACGGGGATTTTGAAAAACGGCAGATAGAGCGAGCGCGCCTGAACTTCGATGAGCGGGTTGAGGAGAAAAAACGCGGTCACGATTCCAGCGAGAAAAAGCTGGCAGAGAAATTTCAGCCGCGCGCTGATGCCGTCGGATTTTTTCTTCGTGACCTTGAGGTAGTCGTCGACGAAGCCAAGCGCGCCGAGATAAACCATGCAAAAAAGCGCGAGCCAGACGAACGGATTATCCGGCCGCGCCCAGAGGAGGGAGGCGATTACGACGGCGCCGATGATGAGAACACCGCCCATCGTGGGCGTGCCTTGTTTACCGCCGTGAAGTTCGGCGAGCTGGCGCACTTCCGCGGCGGTGCGAATCGGTTGTCCGATTTTGAGCGAGATCAATTTTCGAATGACGAAGTTGCCGAAGAGGAGCGAAATCACGAAGGCCGTGATGGCCGCGAGGACGGCGCGAAACGTGACGTAGTAGAAAACGTTGAAGCCTTTGAAGTGCTCCGTCAGTCGATGGAGGTAGAACATCATTCGGCGCAGCGAGCCTCCGTTTGATGCCTGGCGAATTCTTCGAGGACGCGCTCGGCGCGGGCGGCGCGGCTGCCTTTGACGAGGACGAGATCGCCCGGCCGCGCGATCTCGGCGAGCAACCCTGCGGCGTCGTTAGGCGAATTTGCTAATTTGCTTTTCGTTAGGCCGGCGGCGCGTGCGGCGTCGGAAATTCCCTTCGCGCCTAACGAAATCAGAAAATCGATGCCTAACGATGCCGCGGTCTCGCCGACTTCGCGATGGCCGCGCTCCGATTCCGTGCCGAGTTCGGCCATTTGCCCGAGAATGGCGATGCGCTGGCCGGCGGTTTCGAGTTCCGCGAGCGTGCGGAGCGCGGCCTTGGTCGAATCGGGATTGGCGTTGTAGCTGTCGTCGATGAACTCGATGCCCGCGATGTTTTTGATT
Source organism: Chthoniobacterales bacterium (assembly GCA_036490335.1). Lineage (GTDB taxonomy): Bacteria > Verrucomicrobiota > Verrucomicrobiia > Chthoniobacterales > UBA10450 > Palsa-1392. The sequence goes on along the minus strand of DASXEB010000019.1, from coordinate 152,073 downwards.
TGCAGACGCGCCTTCGCCAGCGGCGCAGAGGCGAGACCGGCAGCGCAATCTTCGAGCGAAACGCCTAACGAACGCCCGGCCGCGACGGCGAGGAGCGCGTTCTGCACCATGTGCAAACCGGGAACCGGCAACTGCGCGTGACATTGATGCGCGCCTTCGAGAATCGTGAACTCCGCGCCGCCCGCGGTCTGCGCGATCTCGCTCGCGCGGACTTCGCCTTGTTCGAGACCAGCGAAAATCGCGCGGGCTTTTGTGCGTTTTGCGATCGTTGGGGCGAATTCGTCGCTGCTGTTCAAAATTAAAATTCCGTCCGTGCCTAACGACGCCGCGAGATCTCCTTTTTCCTGCGCGATCGCCTCTCGCGAACCCATGAATTCGATGTGCGCGACGCCGACGTTGGTGATAATTGCGACGTCGGGTCGCGCCAGTTTTGCGAGAGGCGCGATCTCGCCGGGATGGTTCATCCCGATTTCCCAAACGGCGATTTCGTCTTCCGCGCCGGCCTGCAACATCGTGCGCGGCAGGCCGACGTGATTGTTGAAGTTGCCTTCGGTTTTTGTGACGCGAAATTTTCGCGCGAGGAGCGAAGCGGTGAAATCTTTCGTGCTCGTTTTGCCGTTGCTGCCGGTGATGGCGACGACTTTTACGCCTAACGAATTGCGATAATCGCGCGCGATTTGTTGATAAGCTGCGAGCGTGTCGGCGACGCGCAGAAGGGAAAAGTCGGGAGGCATTTTGCCGGTCCACGTTTTTTCGACGACGGCACCGATCGCGCCGCGCGCGGCAGCTTGATCGACAAACTTGTGGCCGTCGAAATTTTCCCCGCGCAAGGCGACGAAAAGTTCTCCCGGCCTCGTTGTTCTCGAGTCGGTACTCAGGTTTGTGATCCGGCGATCGCCGTCGCCGTTTTGCCTAACGACTCCGGCGAACTGCGCGATTTGATCGAGCGAAAGCGAATCCATTTTCAGAATTCCAATGGGCGATTTTCGAGCGCGCGCCGGGCGATTTGCACGTCGTCGAACGGGATCGTGTGATCGGCGAATTCCTGATAAGGCTCGTGGCCTTTGCCGGCGATGAGAACGATGTCGCGCGGCTGCGCAAGGGCGACGGCACGGGCGATCGCTTCGGCGCGCTCGGGGACGGTTTCGTAATTGTTGGAGCGAAATCCTTTTTTGATTTCGTCGATGATGGCGAGCGGATCTTCTTTGCGCGGATTGTCGGAGGTGATGATGCTGTGGTCGGCGTTTTGATCGGCGACGCGGCCCATAAGCGGACGCTTTTCCTGATCGCGATCTCCGCCGGCGCCGAAGACAACGATGAGGCGGCGCGGAGCGAGCTCGCGCAAGGTTTTCAAAACGTTGAGGAGCGCGTCGGGCGTGTGGGCGTAATCGACGAAGGTCTGGAACTGGCGCTTCGCGGGAACGGCTTCGAGGCGACCGGGAACCTGCGGCGCTTTGCTCAGGCTGAGAACGGCGTCGCGCAGACTAACGCCTAACGAGTTCGCGGCGGCGAGGGCGGCGAGCGCGTTTGAGACGTTGAAGCGGCCGATGAGCGGAATGCGGACGAGAAAACTCTTGCCGCGCGCGTCGAGCTGGAAGGAGGTGCCGCTGAATTCCGCGCGATAATTCGAGGCGCGAAAATCGGCGCGCTGATTCAGGCCGAAGGTGACGACCGGCTGATTCGTTAGCTTGCTAACGAGTTGTTCGCCGTAACGATCGTCGATGTTGATGACGGAAGTCGCCTGCTTTTTGTTAGGCTGATTCGTTAGGCCGAGGAAAAGACCGGCCTTTGCTTCGAAATATTCGGCCATCGTGCGATGAAAATCGAGATGGTCCTGGGTGAGGTTGGTGAAAACGGCGACGTCGAACTCGAGCCCGCGCGTGCGCTCCTGCGCGAGAGCGTGCGAGGAGACTTCCATGACCGCCGCTTTGCAGCCGGCATTGACCATTTGCGCGAGCAGCTCCTGCAAATCGGCCGACTCCGGCGTGGTGCGAGTTGCGGGCAAAACGCGCTCGCCGATTTCGTAACGCACGGTGCCGATCAAGCCGCTGCGCAAGCCGGCGCTTTCGCAAATGTGCTTGAGCAAAAATGTCGTGGTCGTCTTGCCGTTCGTGCCGGTGACGCCGGCCATTTTCAAACGCAGCGCCGGTTTTTTAAAAAAAGTGAAAGCGAGATCGGCCAGCGCGAGGCGGCTGTCCTCGACGACGAGCGCGGTGGCGCGGGCGTGCGTTTCCGGGCGTTCCACCACGATCGCCGCCGCGCCTCTCTCGATCGCCTGGTCGGTGAACTGGTGGCCATCAACCTGCGCGCCGCGCATCGCGACGTAGAGGCCGTTTTTCTGCACCCGGCGCGAGTCGTAGTAAATGCCGTCGATCTCGCGCTCGAGCGGCCCGACGATCTCGCGCGGCGCGATGGCGTCGGCGAGAATTTTGAGCTGCATGAGGTGTGGACACGCGCGACGCGGCGGCTCAGCGATGGGCATTGGTTAGGGCGACTCGGCCCGACGCGATTTGCTTGCCGATTTCCTCATGCGGCTCAAGGTCGAGATAACGCGCGGCCTTCTCGGCGACGTGCGCGAAAATGGGTCCGGCAATTTTGCCGCCGTAATTTTCTTCTTCCGATTTCACATGTGCGTCGTCGAGCACGACGAGGCCGACGAAAGCCGGGTTTTCCGAGGGCAAAAATCCGCTGAAGGAAACGATCTCTTTGCCTTTTTCGTAGCCGCCGTGCGGGTCTGGTTTTTGCGCGGTGCCGGTTTTGCCGGAGACGGTGAAACCGGGCACGGCCGCTCCGACCGCCGTGCCGCGCTGGCTGACGACGCCGCGCAAGGCGAGCGCGACTTGCGCGGCCGCTTCGCGCGAGACAACTCGCCTAACGACGGTCGGTTTCAGATCGCAAATCACTTTTCCGCTGTCGTTATCGACGACCGATTTGACGATCCGCGGCGCGACCAATTCCCCGCCGTTCGCGATCGTCGCCATCGCCATGATCATCTGCAAAGGCGTGACGCCGACTTCGTGGCCCATTGGCATGCGGGTGATGGAAATTTTGCTCCAGGCCTGCGGCGGATGAATCAAGCCGCCGATTTCGCCCGGCAATTCGATGCCGGTGCGATCGCCGAAACCGTAGCTGCGAATGTATTCGTAAAATTTCTCGTCGCCGAGCATGAGCGCGATCTTGGCCGCGCCGATGTTGCTCGATTTCACGAGCACGTCCTGCACCGGGATTTCGCCAAAATATCTGTGATCGTGCAAATAGCGGCCGCCGAAAAGCCACGGGCCGTTTTCGCAAAAGATGGGCGTGTCGAGCCGCACCTTGTGCTCGTTGAGCGCCGCGCTGACGGTCACGATTTTGAAAGTCGAGCCCGGCTCCATCATGTCGGTGATGGCGCGATTTTTCAGATGTTCCGGATTCGTGCCGGTGATTTTGTTGGGGTCGAAATTCGGCCGGTTCGCCATCGCGAGGATTTCGCCAGTCTGCGGCCGCATCAGGATGATGGTCGCTTTCTGTGGCGTGTATTCGCGCATCGCAGCGTCGAGCTCGTTCTCGACGATCATCTGCAAATTCAGATCGATCGTGAGATGGACGTCGTAACCGTTGCGAGGCGGGCGTTCCGCGCCGCGATAAAGCACCAGTTCGCGGCCGGTGCGATCGCGCTCGATGTGCCGAAAACCATTTTCGCCGCGGAGATATTGATCCATCGACGCCTCGACGCCCTCGACGCCCTGATGCTCCGCGTTGGAAAATCCGACGACGTGACAAAGCATCGAGCCGTTCGGATAGCGCCGCACGAAATCGCGCTCGAAACGAATCCCGCGCAGTTTCGCCGCGCTCAGTTTTTTGCCTAACGAGACCGCAACCGCTTCCGGCAGCGCCTTTTTCAAAATGATGTAGCGACTATCGCCGGCGATCTTGTCCGCGATTTCCGCGGAGGGAATTTTCAAGGTCTTGGCGAGGATCGGCGCGAGCGCCTCGCGATCGTTCATCAAACTGCAATCCGCGATGACGTTTTCGACCGGAACGTTCTGCGCGAGGATTTCGTTATGCGCGTCGTAGATCGCGCCGCGTTCGGCGAAGATGGTCTGCGTCGCGCCGTCTTTTCCGGCCGCGATCGCGGCGTAATAATCGTGCTCGACCATTTGCAGGTAAACGAGTCGGAAGGAAAAAACGCTGAAGATCGCGATGAAAAGCACGCAGACGAGCGCGCAGCGAGTCCGGCCGTTCCACTTCATCGCGCACCTCGCTTGTTCGAGACCGGCTGCACGTCTTCTTCGGCCGCCGGACGCAGCGGCAGATTCAGCCTAACGATGCTTTGCTCGCTGATCGGGACCATTTTCAAATAACCCTCCCGCAACCGCTGCTGCAGCGCGGTGTGGGAAGTGAGGGTCGCGATCTGGACGCGCGCGTCCTCGAGTTGCGTGCGCGTGTCGGCGAGCTGACGCTCGAGCTGTCTGCGCTGCGTGCCTAACGAATGCAGTTGGACAGTGAGATAGACGTAGCTCAGGCCGGTGATGGCGAGAAAAACGAAAATCACGATCCAGCGTGCGAGCGCCGGCGCGTTGATCGGATTGAATTTTTGGCGGCGACGTCGGTTCATCAGATTTTCTCGGCGACGCGAAGCTTCGCGCTCCGCGAGCGCGGATTGGCCCGCTGTTCAGCAACGCCGGGCTCGACTGGTTTCGGAGTGATGAGCTCAAGTTCGTGCTCCGGATTTGGCTTCGGCGCCGGCCATTCCGGGCGATCGATTTCGGCGCGGCTGCGTTCGCGAAAGAAATTTTTCACGACCCGGTCCTCGAGCGAATGAAAAGTGATGACCGCGATGCGCGCGCCGCTTTCGAGTCGCTCGACAATCGCGCGCAAACCTTCCTCGAGCGCGCCGAGCTCGTCGTTCACTTCCATGCGCAAGGCCTGGAAAATTTGCGTCGCCGGATGACGCTTGCCGTGGCGGCCGACGATTTTTTCGATCGCTTTTGCGAGCGCGATCGTTTCGCGGAAGGGCGACTGTTTTCTCGCTTTCACGATCTGGCTCGCGACCCGCCGCGCGGCCGGCTCTTCGCCGAGCTCGCGAAAAATCCGGGTCAATTCTTCTTCGCTGTAATTGTTCACGATCTCGGCCGCCGTCAGCTCGCGGCGCGGATCCATCCGCATGTCGAGCGGTCCGCTGCGCATGAGCGAAAAGCCGCGGCTCGGGTTTTCGAGCTGGCGCGAAGAGACGCCGAGATCGAGCAGCGCGCCGCCCAGTTTTGCGATCCCAAGTTTGTCGAGGACCGACGCGGCATCGCGAAAATTCGCGCGCCGCAACGTGAGCCGGCGATTGAAATTCGTCAGCCGCGCGGCCGCGAAATCGAGCGCGTCCGGATCCTGATCGAGCGCGACGACATCGGCGCCCGCGCGCAGGATCGCTTCGGTGTGACCGCCGCCGCCGCAGGTGCCGTCGAGCACGATCGCGCCCGGCTGGAGCGCGAGCAGCTCGATCGTTTCCGCGACGAGCACGGGAGAGTGATAACTGACATGCTGCATTTCCTGCGCCTCCTCTTCCAAAACGAGCGGGCCGGTGGAAAACCGCACCGGCCGTTCAAACAACAACGCGTTCACAGTTTCGTTCCGCTAAAGTCCGATCAGATTTGCCACGTGCTGATATGTGGGATGCTCTTCCTGATGCGCGCGTTTCCAGCGCGTCAGGTTCCAAATTTCGAAACGGCCCGAGCCGCCGACGAGCGCAACTTCGCCGCGGAGCTGAAGCTGCCGGCAAAGATCGTTAGGCAAAACCAGCCGGCCCTGCTTGTCCGCCGAAGCGTGCTCGGCGCGCGCGTGCAGTTGGCGCAGGAACACGCGCAGCTCGCGCGGCGCGAGATGGCTCGTCGCCTGCGCACTCGCGATCAGGCGCGCGAACTCGCCCGGCGTCATAACGAGGAGGCATTGTGCGTTCTGCTCGGGGAGGAGAAGAAACTCTTCGCTCTCGCCGTTGCGGCGCCAGCGCGACGGAATCGTGACGCGATTTTTTTCGTCGATTTGGTGGCGAAATTCTCCGGCGTAGAAAGGTGGTGATGACAAGGCGGTTTCCATGCAGAAGCAGGATTGATGCTCCACATCAATCCACTTTCCCCCACCTTTAACCACCACGCTTTTTAATGGTCAATAAAAATAATGCCGATTTGCGCGCTTTCTTCGCGCCCGTAATTTCCCAACACCGATCCATGTTTCGAAAAATCCTCCGCGCAAAACTCATCGCGCTCTGCCTTTTCGCGTCAGTCGTCGCTCACGCGCAATCAGCCGAGGACGCGATTCGTGTGACCCTGGCGTTGAATCCCGACGGAACGAAAACGACCTACGAAACGAACGCGGCCAACCACCGGTGCGTCGCCACGACGACCGACGCTCACGGCAAAACGCGCGGCAAAATTATTTACCGGCTCGATGCCGACGGGCGCTACGAGAGCGGCGACGTCTTTGCCGCGAACGGCGCGTTTCGTTTTCACACGCTCTATCACTACAACGCCGCCGGCCAGCTCGCGGAAGAGACGCAGCTCGATAAGGCGGCGCGGTCCTGCACAAAATTGTTTACAGTTTCGACGCCGAAGGCCATCCGAGCGGTTACGCGATCTGCGACGGCTCGGGCGCGCTGCTCGGGCACACGACTCCGAAAAATCCCGCGCCGAGCCCGGCCGCGCATCGCTGAATTTTTCCCCCGAACGAAAACTCCGCTCCTTTGTTCGTTAGGCAAAATCCTCTCCTCACTTGCCAGCGCCGCGAACCGGCGTTATGAGGTCAACGCATGATCGATTACATCCAAAAGGGTGGTCTGCTCATGTGGCCGATCCTGGCTTGCAGCATCATCGCGATCGCGGTTTTTGCCGAGCGGCTCTTTTATTTTCATCGCGCCACGATCCACGTCGGCGAATTTTTGCAGGGACTCTCGAATCTGGTGCAGCGGCGCAATTTCGCCGAGGCGCTGCACGAATGCGCGGGCACGCCCGGCCCGGTCGCGCGCGTCATTCACGCCGCCATCATTCGCCACGACGCGCCGCGCTCGGAGCTGCGCGAGATCGTGCAGGAAGCCGGCCAGCTCGAGGTGCCGAAACTCGAGCGTTTTCTGGGCGTGCTCGCGACGCTCGCTTATTTGACGCCGCTGATTGGATTGTTAGGCACGGTCGCGGGCATGATCGACGCATTCGGGATGGTCTCGTCGAACGGCGGCTACGCGACGGTGACGGAACTTTCGACCGGCATCTACAAAAGTCTGCTCACGACCGCGGCCGGGCTCGTCGTCGCGACGCCGACGTTTGTCGCTTACAGCTATCTTTCGTCGCGCGTGAACACGCTTCTACACGACATGGAACGCGCCGGCATCGAAGTCGTGCACATGCTGAGCGATCGCGCCCCGGGCGCGGAAATCATCAGCTTTCAGCAGGCGCAAACGCAGACCTCCGAACAGCGCTTTGATCGTTAGGCAAAGGGCGCGCGGTTCGCGCCTAACGAATAAATGAAACTGACGCGCACGAGCAGCATCCATTTCGGCTGGCTCTTTGTCTTTCCGCTCCTCGACGTCATTTTTCTCCTCATCTTTTTTTTCCTGCTTAGCTCCAACTTTGTTTTGCAGCCGGGAATTTCCGTGACGGTGCCGTTCTCGCGCTTCACCCTCGCGCCGGAGCCGAACCAGCAAATCATCAGCATCACCGGCGGTCCGAATCCGGCGATTTATTTGCGCGATCAAAAAGTCTCGCTCGACCAGCTCGGCCCCGGACTTGACGCGGCGAAACGCGAAGGCCGTTCCGTCATCATCAAAGCCGACCGGCTCGCTTCCTACGACCTCGTCATGGCGGTGACGAACGCCGCGCTCGAGCGTGGAATCACTTCGGTCGCGCTCGCGACCACGCCGCAACAGTGAGCGCGCAGACCTACGCGCAGCCGCACGGAAATCTGCTTTTTCATTGGGAACGCCCGCGCCGGCGCAAGCTCGCGATCGCCGGTTTTATTTTGGCGTCGTTAGGCCTGCACGCCGTCTGCTTTTATTTGTTTCAAGTCATCTACCCGCCGGCCATCGCGCTCCTCCCGCCGCCCGCGCGCGTCAGCGTGATCGCGCCGACTTCGGACGAAGCGCGCTCGTTTCTCGAGTGGCTCGACGCGGAAGATCCGGCCCTCGCTTCGCAAACGCAGCGGCCGGCGAACGCGCCCGAATATCAACTGCCGAAAGTCGCGCACGTTCCGTCTTACCTGACGATGCCGCCGCAGTTGAAAGAGCTGCCCCCGCAAAAACCGCAGCCTAATATTGTCTCGGCGATGCCGCCGGGTCCGGTGCCAATGACGAGCCCAACAAATCCGCCGGCGCGCGTCGGCGCGCCGAGCACACTGCGTTTTTCCGAAGAGCTCGACGGTCGCGCCTTCGCGTCGCCGCCGCTTAAGTTCCACGCTTCCTCCCGCGCCGCGCCGGAGAGCGGGCTCTTTCGCATCGCGGTCGATGATCGCGGAATTGTCCGGTTTGTTTTTCTCGAGCAATCTTCCGGCGACGCCGCGCTCGACGAGCAGGCGCAAAGCGATCTCGCGCGCGTCCGTTTCGCGGCGGAGAAAACTTTGCCGTCCGGTTCGCCTAACGAAAAGCTAACCTGGGCCACGGCGACGATTGAGTTCGGCAACGACATCGCGCTGCCGTCCGCCGAGGCCGCGCCGTGATTCGTGTCAGCCTCGCCGCGCTCGTCACGATTTATCTGCTGCTTTTTCTTGCGGCGGTTTTTCTCCTCTGGATAGTGGGCGAGTGGAATCGGCGTCGCCGCGAGCAGCGCGCCTTGCGGTATCGATTGCGCTGCTGCATTTGCGCCTTTGAATTTGAGGACCGCACGACGACGCTCTTGCCCCGCTGTCCGCGCTGCGGCAGCTTGAACGAACGCTTTAAACTGGATCGAATTTAAACCATGGGAATGTGGATTGGCCGCAATCGCAAAGCGCGCGTGACCTACGGCTTCGACGAGATCGCGCTCGTGCCGGGTCGCGTGACGATTAATCCGAACGAAGTCGACATTTCCTGGCGCCTAACGAGTAAAGGAGGCGAGCCGCTTGAGTTCAAGATTCCGATCCTGGCCAGCGCGATGGACGGCGTGGTCGACGTGAAGTTCGCGATCGCGATGGGAAAACTCGGCGGGCTCGCGGTCTTGAATCTCGAAGGCGTGCAGACGCGCTACAAAAATCCCGAGGAGGTTTTGCAAAAAATCGTCGAGGCCGACAAAGCGGAGATCACCTCGCTGCTGCAAAAAATTTACCAGGAACCGGTGCAGGAAGATTTGATTCGCGCGCGCGTGAAAGAAATAAAAGACAGCGGCGTGCCGGTCGCGGTCAGCTCGATTCCGCAGCGCGCGACGAGGTTTGGTGCGATCGCGCAGGAAGCGGGCGCGGATATTTTTGTGGTCCAAAGCACGGTCTCGACCGTTCGCCACATTTCGTCCGAATACGAATCGCTCGATCTCGCGAAATTTTGCCGCGAGATGCGCATTCCGATCATCGTCGGCAACACGGTTGGCTTCGACGCGACGTATGAAATCATGGAATGCGGTCCGGCTGCGGTGCTCATCGGCGTTGGTCCGGGCGCGGCTTGCACTTCGCGCGGCGTGCTGGGTCTTGGCGTGCCGCAGGTCACCGCGACGGTCGATTGCGCCGCCGCGCGCGACGCCTATTTCAAAAAAACTTCGCGCTACGTCCCGATCATCACCGACGGCGGGATGAGCAAAGGCGGCGACGTTTGCAAAGCGCTCGCTTGCGGCGCCGACGCCGTCATGGTCGGGAGCGCGTTTGCCAAAGCGCACGAAGCGCCGGGCCGCGGCAATCACTGGGGCATGGCCACGCCGCACGCCAATCTCCCGCGCGGCACGCGGATCAAAGTCGGCTCGACCGGCTCGCTCAAGCAAATTTTGTTCGGCCCCGCCGAAGTCGACGACGGCTCGCAAAACCTGGTCGGCGCGATCACGACCTGCATGGGCAACGTCGGCGCAAGCACGCTCCCGGAATTTCAGCAGACCGAAATCATCATCGCGCCCTCGATCAAAACCGAAGGCAAACTTTTCCAGACCGTGCAGAACGTCGGCATGGGAACTCGTTAGGCGTTCGTTAGGCAAAAGTATGGAACGCAGAGTCGTCATTACCGGTTTGGGCGTCGCCACGCCGCTCGGCAGCGAGCTGGAAGTTTTCTGGAACAACCTGCTCGAAGGCCGGAGCGGAATCGGGCCGATCACCCGTTTCGATACCACCGGCTTCGATTGCAAAATCGCCGGCGAGGTGCGCGGCTTCGATCCCAAACCGGTCTTCAACAATCCGAAGGATCACAAGCGCACCGATCGCTTCGCCCATTTCGCGATGGCCGCGACGAAAAGCGCGATGCGCGACGCCGGGATCGATCTCGAGAAAGTCGATCGCGACCGTTTCGGCGTCCTCGTGAGCAGCGGCATCGGCGGATTAAAAACGCTCGAAGACCAGCACACCGCGCTGGTCGACAAAGGGCCCGATCGCGTCTCCGCCTTCACCATTCCGATGCTCATCAGCAACATGGCGAGCGGGCTCATCTCGATGGAATTTGGTTTGCGCGGCCCGAACATGTGCATCGTGACGGCGTGCGCGACTTCGAACAACGCGATCGGCGAAGCGTGGCGCATCATTAAATTTGGCGACGCCGATATCTTTCTCGCGGGCGGCTCGGAGGCGGCCATCATTCCGATCGGCCTCGGCGGTTTCGGCGCGATGAAAGCCTTGAGCACGCGCAACGACGAACCGGAGCGCGCCTCGCGGCCCTTCGATCGCGATCGCGACGGCTTCGTCATCGGCGAAGGCGGCGGCGTCGTGGTGGTCGAAGAACTCGAACACGCCAAAGCGCGCGGCGCGAAAATTTATTGCGAGCTCGCCGGCTACGGACTTTCCGGCGACGCCTATCACATGACCGCGCCGCCGCCCGACGGCAACGGCGCCGCCCGCGCGATGCAGATGGCGCTCGATCACGCGCGCGTTTCGCCTAACGACGTCGATTACGTCAACGCGCACGCCACTTCCACCGGCCTCGGCGACATTTGCGAAACCCGCGCGCTCAAAACCGTTTTCGGCGATCACGCGCGCAACGGCCTCGCCATCAGCTCGACCAAATCGATGACCGGCCACCTCCTCGGCGGCGCGGGCGCGATCGAGCTCGCGGCCTGCATCCTCGCGATGCGCGACAGCAAAATTCCGCCGACGATCAACCTCGAAAATCCCGATCCGGAATGCGATCTCGATTACACGCCTAACGTTGCCCGGGAAAAAAGAGTGCGCGTGGCCTTGAACAATTCCTTCGGCTTCGGCGGCCACAACGCCACTCTGGTCGTGAGCGAATTCAAAGATTAACTTCGTTCTGCGGCCGCGCCGCCGCGGACCGGAGTTGCCTAACGAATGCCAGAGCTTGGAAAAATGCTCGTTGTTCTCGGCGCGATCATCGCGCTCGTCGGGCTCGCGCTTTGGAGCGGCTTCGGCGCCGGCTGGCTCGGGCGATTGCCGGACGACATTCGGATCGAGCGCGGGCATGCCGGCTTTTATTTCCCGATCGTCACCTGCATCATCCTCAGCATTCTGCTCAGCCTGATTTTTTCGCTCTTTCGTCGTTAGGCAAATGGCGACGGCGAGCGAACGGCAAACCCGCCTAACGAGTCACGTCGCGCAGTTGCGCAACTGCCGCCGTTGTCCGCGCATGCAGCCGCCTCCGGTTTCGGGCGGGCCGATCGTCAGCCGTGTTTTGCTCGTCGGCCAGGCGCCGGGTGTGCGCGAACCAGCCGCTGGCAAACCGTTCGCCTGGACCGCGGGCAAAACGCTTTTCCGCTGGTTCGAAGAAACGCTTGGCCTGACGGAAAGCGAAGTGCGCGCCCGAATTTATTTCGCCGCGGTCTGCCGTTGTTTTCCCGGCAAAGCACCCGGCGGGAGCGACCGCGTGCCGAATCCGCAGGAGATCGCGAACTGCGCGTCATGGTTGAATCGCGAGCTGGAAATTTTGCAGCCGCGCCTCGTCATTCCCGTCGGCAAACTCGCGATCGCGCAATTCATCCCGGTCGAAAAACTCGACGCCATCATCGGCCGCAGTTTTCGCGCGACCCGCGCCGGCGCGACCTTCGATCTCATCCCGCTGCCCCATCCATCGGGCGCGTCGCCGTGGCATCGCATTCCGCCCGGACGCGATTTGCTGCGCACAGCCCTCGCCCTCATCGCGCGGCATCCGGCATTGACCCGCGCCGCGCGCGGACGCATCATCCCGGTCGAGGAGATTGTCGTCGATGGCCGCTAACATCAGCCCGGAAGAAACGCGTTTGCGTGGGCGCATTCGCATTTTGCTCGCCATCGTCATCCTCGGTTTGCTCGGGAGCGGGATCAGCTCGCTGCCGCTGCTTTGGGAATCGGGAAAAATCGCCGACCTCCTGCAACAGAGCGGCCAACTGCCCGTCGCCGCCGCCTGGATGACCGAAGTGCATCGCGGACTCGCGGACGTTTACCAAAATTATCCCTTCATCGGTTACGGCACCGACTGGCTCGGCTTCGGCCACTTCGTCATCGCGATCTTTTTCCTCGGCCCGCTCGTCGATCCGCGCCGCAATCTCTGGATCATCGACGCCGGGATCGTCGCCTGCCTACTCGTCATTCCGATGGCGCTGATCAGCGGCGAGATTCGCCACCTGCCGGTGTGGTGGCGGCTGATCGATTGCGCGTTTGGCGTCTTCGGCGTCATCCCGCTCTGGCTCGCGCGCAGTTGGGCGCGGCGCCTGCCTCGCTAGATGGCGTCGCCGATCCGCGTCACCGTCTGGGGCGAGAACCTGCACGAGCGCAAAAACGAGATCGTCCGGCAAATTTACCCCGACGGCATGCACCACTGCATCGCCGCCGGCTTGCGCGAAGACGAAACCATCGCCGTCCGCACCGCGACGTTGGACGAGCCGGAGCATGGCCTAACGAAAAGCCTCCTTGCCGAAACCGACGTCCTCATCTGGTGGAGCCACGCCGCCCACGGCGAAGTCGCGGACGAGATCGTCGCGCGCGCGCTCAGCCGCGTCTGGGAAGGGATGGGCTTCATCGCCCTGCACTCGTCGCATTACTCGAAAATTTTCAAGCGCCTCATGGGCACGAGCTGTTCGCTCACCTGGCGCGAAGCGGGCGAGCGCGAGCGCCTCTGGGTTTGCCAGCCGGGCCACCCGATCGCGCGCGGGATCGATCGCGCTTTCGAAATCGAGAACACCGAAATGTATGGCGAGCCCTTCGCCATCCCGACGCCGGACGAAATCGTCTTCATCTCCTGGTTCGAAGGCGGCGAAGTCTTCCGCAGCGGCTGCACCTGGCGGCGCGGCAACGGCAAAATCTTCTACTTCCGTCCCGGCCACGAGACCTACCCGATCTACTTCCACCCCACCATCCGGAAAGTCTTGCGCAACGCCGTCCACTGGGCCGCGCCCGAAGGCGAGAAATGGATCGACACCTGCCCAAACATCCCAATCGCCCAAGCCCGCGAGAAGCTCACCGCCAAAGGCCCGCGCCTGCACGAGGAAGGCGAAGCCGGGTTTCGTTAATCGGCGCTGGGCGGCGTTGGACTCGTAAGCAGCCCGTTGAACTACTTGCTTGTGCCGGTGATTTTGGCCGCCGGCCACGCGCCGGGATAATTCATCCAGTTGTCTTCTTCGGGGAATACTTCGCTGGCCAGGTTATTGCTTGAGAACCGCCAGAGGCCTTCGAACATCGGGGCGTTGACGTCATCGGGGCCGGCGACAAGCCAGTATCTTACGCCTTTTTGCAAGGGCACCCCTTTGCCGGGGAGTTTCACCGTGGCAAATCCGCAACATTCTCCGACGTCTGGAAAGTCGGAGGTGCTGCCGCTGGCCTTGGGGATCGGCTTTCCGGGAACCGCTCCATTATCGGTGTAAAGGCTCAAAATTATTCCTGTGTCAGCCCCTTCAAGCTTGCCGATGGCGGCCGAGAGGGTTTTGGCGTAGCCGTCTGCTCGTGCCGTGAAGGGCATGGCCTCCGATCCGTCTCCGCCGTCGTTACTATCTTTCCCCGTGATTAAGAGTCCGAACTCCGAATAATAGGGAAAAGAGAGAGATGGATCGATGCTGGTAAAGAAGGTGACTTTGTCCGAAGCGTCCGCGTCGGTGTCAGCCGGAGCAGCCGGGCTTGTGCTGCCCTTTAACCGATGACCCCTGATCTTTGCCGCCGGCCAGTAGCTCGGCTGTGGATTCCAGGGATAGGGCGGCTCCAGATAAGCGCTCTCGCCAAAGTGTGAAACCGCCCATCCCCCGTCAAAATCCGCGCCCTTGGAATTATCAGGCTGGGCCACCAGCCAGTAGGCCGTGCCCGCCTTCAGGCTCACCCCACCGCCGGGCAAGATCACCTTGACCAGTTGGCAGCAGTCGCCCAACTCTGGAATATCGGTGACCTCTCCCCCGCCTCCTGGAATAGCGGTCCCCGGGTACCCGAAGTTCGGGTCATTATTACAGAGAGCCAGCTTGATGATGGGTGTGCCACGGCTGTGGCCAATCGCGGCCTCGAGGGTCGTGACTTGCACATCGTATTTGGGTATAAAGGACACCGCCTGCCACTCCTCTTCATCATATGCGTTACTGCCGGCGAGCCCTCTGGCTTCGTAGGGATCGGTGTCGTAGAGCTCTCCGGGCGAGCCGAGGTTGGAGAAGATGACGTAGGAGTCCTTATCCTTGTCTGCTTTTTCCGCTGCGCGAAGCGGCGCGATCGTTAGGAGAGGCATCAGCCCGCTTGCTAACATTACCCGCACACTCGTGAGGCAGATTTTTTTGATCGCAAACTTCCTCCTAAAGGTGAGGGCGAAAGAGGCCGAGGTTTTCATCGAACTGCACCCTGCCAGCTACGGGCCGGCTGGAGCAAGAAAAATCCCGGTTCGCGGCGCCTTTTTGCCCGATTATTCACCTGGCATCGCCGGCAATCCGAGCCCAATCGCTGACGATGGCGAGAAAATCGCCAACGATTGGCGCAGAATAGCCGGCAATTTTCGCGCAAGTAGTTAACTATTTTCCCACCATAGCCAGCAATCGAGCCAGCCGAGCGGACGATCCGAGCGCCACTGCTGACTCGGGCGAGAAAATAGCGTACTATGGCGGCTCAATAGGACGCGATCGAGTCGCCCATAGCCGACTATTGCGCCTCGATAGCCAGCTATGGCGGAAGGAAAATCGCCAGGTTTCGGCCGGCGAACGTCCAAATGCGGCAATCGAGAAAAAAAGTTCTTGCGCAAACACCATATTCAGCGACATTCCACGCCAACCGGATAGGTTTCCGGCCCCTGCCCCCGGCAGAAACAATCCCGGGGATTCTCAGCAAAACTATGGGCAAAGATTTTATGCCTACCTCACCGCGGAATTTACAAGATTGGCTGACCAATCTAAAAGCCCGCATCACCGCCGACGGCCCCACTCTTGGGCAAGCCCCGGCTCAGGTCACGACCGATACCGCGCTGGTTGATTCGGTCCTCACTCCAGTCACGAATGCCATAACCAAACAAATCGGCTGGGTTCAGGCCGACGGCGCAGCACGTACAGCCATCACCGAGAACGACGGCCCCTTGCGCGATATGATCAACCGTTACAAAGCCGCCACCGGCTGGGATGACGGAATGGCCAACGCTTGGCAGGTCAAAACCCACGAGACGGTTTACGACATGGACACCCAAAAGCCGACCATCACGGTTCATCCCCGACCCGGGACGAACGAAATCCGCGGCAAAAAGCCGGGCTTCACCTCGGTTGACATCCAAATGCGGATTGCGGGCACTAGCGCCTGGACGACGATCGGGAGCAAAATCGGCCACTTCCCGTTCATGGACACGACGCCGCCGCAAACGGCCGGCCAACCGGAAAAACGCGAGTACCAGGCCATCGGCTACGTCGGCGACAAGCAGGCCGGCCAGCCGAGCGACATCGTGACCGGCATCTTCAGCACCTAAGCGAGGCATTCATTCGCTTTGTAAAACAGGGAAGGCCGCGGTGTCGCGGCCTTCTTTTTTTTCCTCACGTTGCCAGGCGACGCGATCGTTGCATGACAGAAGAGGGTTTTGCGGCGAGGAAATTGGGATGAAGGAAATCCCGACCCGCGCCGAGATTGCGGAAGCCGACAAATGGGACCTCTCGCAGCTCTTCGCGAGCAGCGATAAATGGAGCGAGGATTTTGCCTGGATTCAGGCGACCTTTCCGCGGCTGGCGGATTGGAAAGGACGCGGCGGCGCGTCGGCGGGGTCGTTAGGCGAGCTGCTCGAGTTCGAGAAGACGCTCGATCTCAAAATCGAGCGCGTTTATCACTTCGCCTCGCTTCAGCTCGCGGAGGATAGCGCGAATCCCGATTACCTCGCGCGCATGGGTCAGTTGCAAAATTTGCTGACCACGATCGGCGAGGTCGCGTCCTTCATCGGGCCGGAAATCCAGGCGATCGATGACGAAAAGTTTGCGCAGTTTCTCGACGATCCGGCGCTGAAAGATTGGCGCACGAGCCTGCACAAAATCCGGCGGATGAAGCCGCACGTCCTCTCCGAAAAAGAGGAGCGGCTGCTCGCGCTCGGCAGTTCCGCGCTCGATGGCTACGACGACGCATTCTCGCAGCTCACGAATGTGGACATGAAATTCGGCGCGCTCGTTGACGAAGACGGCACGGAGCGTCCGCTCACCCAAAGCTCGTTCAGTTCTTTTCTCGTTAGGCGCGATCACGCGCTGCGGAAGCGCGCCTTTCATCAATTCTACGCCGAGTTTCAGGACCATCAGTTCACGCTCGCGGCCGCGCTTTCCTACTCGGTGAAGGCGGATGTTTTTCGCGCGCGCGCCCGCAATTACCCGTCGGCGCTCGAGGCTTCGCTCTTCAAGGACGACGTGCCGAGCGCGGTTTACGACAACCTGATCGCGTCGGTGCGGCAAAATCTCGCGCCGCTTTTTCGCTATTACGAATTGCGCCGGCGCGTGCTCGGTCTCGACGAGCTGCATCACTACGACACTTACGTGCCGCTCGTGGCCGAGATCAAAACCGATGTGCCGTTTGACGAAGCGATCGACAAGGTGCTCGCCTCGCTCGCGCCGCTTGGCCGCGAATATGTCGATTCGTTAGGCGAAGGTTTGCGCGGGCGCTGGTGCGATCGTTACGAATCGAAAGGGAAACGGAGCGGCGCCTTTTCGAGCGGGAGCTACGGCGCCCCGCCTTACATTTTGATGAACTACAAGCGCGACGTTTTCTCCGACGTCTACACCCTCGCGCACGAGGCCGGGCACTCCATGCACACCTGGTTCGCGCAACGCGCGCAGCTTTATCAGGACGCCGATTATCCGATCTTCCTCGCCGAGGTCGCGTCGACTTTTAACGAGGAACTGCTCACGCATCACCTGCTCGCGCAGACGGACGATCCGAAAATGCGCGCCTACATTATCAATCGCCAGATCGACGATATCCGCGGCACGCTTTTCCGGCAGACGATGTTTGCCGAGTTCGAGAAAATCATCCACGCGCTCGAGGGAGGCGGCGACGCGATCACGCTCGACGTTTTCAAAAGCGAGTATCGCAAGCTGCTCGACGCTTATCTCGGCGCCGGCCTGACGATCGACCCCGAGCTCGATCTCGAATGCCTGCGCATCCCGCATTTCTACAGCGCGTTTTACGTTTACAAATATGCCACTGGCGTCTCCGCCGCGATTGCGCTCGCCGAACGCGTGCTCGCCGGCGCGCCCGGCGCGGTCGAGGCCTACCTCGGTTTTCTCCAATCCGGCGGCGCGAAATTTCCGCTCGAGACTTTGCAGAAAGCCGGCGTCGACATGACGACGCCTGCGCCGGTCGAGAGCACCCTCGCGCTTTTCGATCGTCGCGTCGCTGAGTTGGAAACGCTGCTCTAAAACAACGACTCGTTAGGGCCTAACGAGAAGCAGGCGCGTTCATTCTCGCCCGCGCATAAGCCGAGTGATCTTCCTCCCAGCCGAAGGCGCGGTCGGCAGCGGTCGCGTTCCAATAAAGCCGGCCGGCATGCCGCCACGCGTCGAGCACGATTCCATCCCGCACCGACTGGCCGCGCGCGGTGAGGACGAGCGCGTTGCTTTCCAGATAACTGCCGGGATGCGCGATCACCCAATGAATCCGCAGGGTCCGCAAATGCAGCGGCTGGAGGGCCGCGAGCAGGTCTTCCGTCCACTGATAGCAAAGCCCTTTCTCGCGCAGCCCGAGATTGACGAGTCCGTTCTGAAAAACCGCCGGCCCGACGACGCGATACTCGCGTTTCAGCCGCGCGCACGTCGCGTAAGCGCAATCCGCCGCGCGCTCCGCTTCCGCGCGATCGACCGTCGGCGAAAGCGCGCACAAGGCGCGGGCGAGCGCCGCCGGCGAATTGTCCTCTCGCGGCATTTCGCCGACGCAGCCGGCGCAGAGCAACATCAGAATCGCGAGGAACAATCGATTTCGCATCGCCGCTTCTTTGCGCAAGCTGGGCCGAAATCAACCCGCGCGATGAACACCCAGCGAAATATTTTGGAATGCCTGACGCGCGTCCGCACGATCGGCATGGCTGCTGCTTTTACGAATCGGATGAGTCTCGAGTGGCATCTGAGCGCGGCCTGCGGTTATGCCGAGCTGGGGATGGAGCGCGCCTCGGTCGCGGAGTTGAATGCGATTCCGCGGGCCGAGCAAAATCATCCCGAGGTGCTCCGGCTGCGCCTGCATCATCAGTTGCAGCGCAGGAATTGGAAAGGCGCGCTCAGTCTCAGCCGCAAAATCTGTCGCGTCGCACCGCACGATGGCGCGGGATTTCTCCACGCCGGTTTTTGTTTGAGCCAGCTCGGCCGCACCGCCGAAGCGCGCCGCGTCCTGCTCCAGGCGCCGCCGGCTTTGCGCCGCGAGCCGATTTATCATTACAACATGGGTTGCTACGAAGCGCTCCTCGGCAATGCGCGCAATGCGCAAAAACATTTGCAGATCAGTTTCGAGATGGACGAAAGCTTCCGCTCGATCGCGAAGGTCGATCCCGACCTGAAAACGCTCCACGGCTTTTTCTAGCGCGAGGCGCGCTGCACTGAGAGCTTCGCGCATGTCTCGCGAAATCGAGCTGCGCATCACCGACATCGCCTTCGGCGGAAAAGGCGTCGGCCGCGCGGAAGGCAAGGCGATTTTCGTTCCCTTCACGATCGAGGAGGAAATGCTCACGGCCGAAATCGTGCGCGAGAAAAAATCTTTCGCCGAAGCCGAGATCGTTAGGCTGACGGAACCGTCGCCGCAACGCGTCACGCCGCCGTGTCCATATTTCGGCCGCTGCGGCGGCTGCGCCTATCAGCACATGCGCTACGAACATCAGTTGCACTGGAAAGAGCGGCAGGTCGCGCAGGCGCTCCGGCGCATCGGAAAATTCTCCGACCCGCCGCTGCAACCGATCGTCCCCTCGCCGCTCGAATACAGCTATCGTAATCGCATCACCGTTCACGCCGACGACGGCGTGGTCGGTTTTTTCCGCCGCGACGCGCATCGGCTGATCGATGTCGAGCGCTGCCCGATCGCCGCGCCGGAAGTGAACAAAGCCCTCGCCGCCCTGCGCGAACGCCACCCGCACGATGGTCACTACACTTTGCGCGCGCACTCCGGACCGCGTGTTTTCTCCCAGACGAACGATGCCGTCGCGGAAAAATTAGCAAACGAAATTGAAATCGCGATTTCGCCTGGGCAAACGCTCCTCATCGACGCGTATTGCGGGGCGGGCTTCTTTGCCAAACGATTGTCAGGCAAATTCCAAAACGTCGTCGGCCTCGATTGGGATATCCACGCGATCGCGGCCGCGCAGAAAAATGCGACGGCAACCGAAACGTATTTATCCGGCGACCTTGCCGTTCATCTCGCCAGCCAACTCGCGCAGACCGATCTCAACCTAACGACCGTGATCGTCGATCCGCCGGCCACGGGCTTGAGCGCGGAAGTTCGCGCCGCGCTTCGCGATCGGCCGGCGGCAACGTTGCTTTACGTCTCCTGCAATCCGCCGACGCTCGCGCGCGACCTCGCGGAGCTTCGAGATGTGTTCGCCCTTCGCAGCGTCACGCCGTTCGACATGTTTCCACAGACCGCGGAGATCGAAGCGCTCGCGCATCTTTCGGCGATTCGTTAGGCGGAAACGCCGCTTTTCATTTCACAACGCGCAACTACGCTCCGCTCATGCCGCTCAAGATCGACCTGCACACGCACTCGCTCTTTTCCGGCGACGGCGTTTCCACTCCCGAGGAAAATATCGCCGCGGCGCGCGCCAAAGGTCTGCACGGATTCGCGCTCACCGATCACAACACGAACGACGGCGTCGAGTATCTGCGAGAAAAAGGTCTCATTCGCGACGATGGCCAGCCGGTCGATGACTTTCTCATCATTCCGGGCGTCGAAGTCACGACCGCGGAAGGTCATCTTCTTTGCATCGGCGCGTCGCTCCCGTTTTTGAAAGGCCGGCCTGCGCGCGAAGTTTGCGATCTCATCCACGAGCGCGGCGGCCTCGCGATTCCGCCGCATCCTTACGATTTGTTTCGCGCCGGCATTCGCTTTTCGAGTTTGGAAAATCTGCCGATCGACGCGCTCGAAGTTTTCAACGCCGCGACCACTTTGCGCCGCTACAATCGCTACGCGTTTAAATATGCGCAGATGCGCGGCCTGCCCATGACCGCGGCGAGCGACGCCCACCATCACGCCGCCATCGGGACGGCCTACACGATTTTGAACACCGACGACTTTTCGTTAGGCGGCGTCCTCGCGCAGATCGTGAAGAGCAACGAGCTGAACCAGGAATATCTCACGCCGCGCGACAGCGTGCGCAAAACCTGGAACAACTGGATGCGCCTGCGCCGGCGCAAAACGCTCCCGACAAAACCGAGCGCGCCCATTTCCGGAAACGGCGCCTAACGAGTGCCTAACGAGCGAGCAATTTGCGCAATTCGTCCGGTGACGTGACCGGCGCCTTGCAGGTGAAATTTTCGCAAACGTAAGCCGCGGCCTTGTTCGCGATCGGCTTCATGTCGCGAATCTCGGCCAGGTTTTCGCCGAGATACTTCTGTCCTTCCGCGCCGTCCGCCAGGAGCACGATCGTGTCCGGCAAAAAATGTTGATGCACTTCGGCAACGAGCGCGCGCGTGTCGCCGGCATCGCGCCGGCCGGTGACGACAACCTGTTTCGGCTTCGTTAGGCTGAAATCGAGCGCGACGAGCATTTGCGGCAGCGCGCTCGGATATTGCTGCAAGGCCGCAGCAAAAGCGGCGATGGTTTTCTCCGCGCGCACGCGCATCGACTGGTCGTCGCGGATCTGGCCGAGGCGCAAAAGATTCAGCGCCGCGACCGAGCTCGGCGCGGGCTCGGCGTTGTCGTTATCCTCTTTCATGCGCAGGAGAATGCTCGCGTCCTGGCCGCTGCTGGTGAAATAGCCGCCCTCTTTTTCGTCCCAGAAAAGCCGGTCCTGCCTCGCCTGCAATTTGTTCGCGAGCTCCAGCCACTGGGTGTCGAACGACGCTTCGTAAAGATCGAGCAGACCCTGGGTGTAAAAGGCGTAGTCATCCGCGAAACCGGGGATATCGGCCGGGCCGCCGCGATAACTGCGCAGGAGCGTCTGGTCGGAATCGCGATAAAGTTTCTGCCTAACGAACTCAGCGGCGCGGGTCGCGGACTGCAAATAAGCCGGGTCGCCCAGCACTTGTGCGGCGCGGGCATAGGCGGAAATCATGAGGCCGTTCCAGGCCGTGATGATTTTGTCGTCGAGATGCGGCCGCGGGCGTTTGTCGCGCAACCCGAGCAAGGTGGCAGAACTTTCGCCTAACGAGTCGCGCACGGCCGCTTCGCTTTTCCGGAAATGCTTTGCCGTCTCCGCGATGGTGTGGCGTTCGTTGAGAATATTTTTGCCTTTCAACTCGCCTTGCGGATCGCTGCCCGCGGGAATGTTTCCATCCTTTTCCACGCCGTAGCGAAAATCGAAAACCGCCGCATCGGCGCCGAGCGCGCGATCGATTTCGTCCTTCGTCCAGACGTAGAACGCGCCTTCCGATTTCTCCCGGCTCTTTTCGTTAGGCAAACTGTCCGCATCTTCCGCCGAATAAAAGCCGCCCTCAGGCGAAGTCATGTCGCGGCGCACGTAATCGAGCGTGTCGCGCGCGACGCGTTCGAACTCGGGATCGTGCGTGATCTGGAACGCGGTCAAGTAAGCGCTCGCGAGCAGCGCCTGGTCGTAAAGCATCTTCTCGAAATGCGGCACCTGCCAGATCGCGTCCACGGCATAGCGATGAAAACCGCCGCCGAGCTGATCGTGCATGCCGCCCGCGGCCATTTTGCGCAACGTGAAAAGCGACATTTCGAGCGCACGCTTTCCGTTAGGCGAATTCGCGCCGTCGCGATGGTAAACGCGGAAAAGAAAATTGAGCGTGACCGGCCGCGGAAATTTTGGCGCGCCGCCAAAACCGCCTTCCGCCGCATCGTAGCTGCCGGAAAATTGCTCGTAGCCATTTTCGAGCACCTTTTCGTTAGGCGAAAATTTATCGTCCGCGGCCGGCGCCTGCGAGCGAGCGAGCGCGGCGACGATCTGGTTTCCGCTCTCGATAATTTTCGCGTGATCTTTTTCCCAGGCGTCGGCGATGCGTTGCAGCACCTTCGTGAAACCGGGCTGGCCGTAGCGATCGTTAGGCGGGAAATAAGTTCCGCCGAAGAACGGTTTCAGGTCGGGCGTGAGCCAGACGCTCATCGGCCAGCCGCCGCCGCCGGTCGTCGCCTGGACGAAGGCCATGTAAACGCGATCGACGTCGGGCCGTTCTTCGCGATCGACTTTGATGTTCACGAAATCCTTGTTCATGATCGCGGCGACGTCGGGTTTCTCGAACTCCTCGCGCTCCATCACGTGGCACCAATGGCAGGTCGAATAGCCGATGGAGAGGAAGATCGGCTTGTGCTCGCGGCGCGCTTTGGCGAAGGCTTCCTCGCCCCACGGATACCAATCCACCGGGTTGTGCGCGTGCTGCAAAAGGTAGGGCGATTTTTCGTGGATGAGCCGGTTCGTGAACTCAACCTGCGCGGGACTGATTTCGGCGGCGGGCGCGGGCGTCATGCGCGAACCTAAGCGGGCGCGCAAACAAAGCGACTAGGCGAAGTGGCGCTTGTGCTCGCGCGCGCGGCGTTGAAAATGCGCCATGCTGCTCGCGCCTGATGAATGGCAGGCCGCGCGTTTCACGCTCGCGGCCTGTGCGGGGAGCACGGCGCTGATTTTGCCTTTTGGCCTAACGATCGCCTGGCTGCTCGCGCGTCCGCGCTGGTTCGGCAAATCGCTCGTCGAAACGATCGTGACCCTGCCGCTGGTCATGCCGCCGGTCGCGACCGGATTGATTTTGCTCCAACTTTTCGGTCGCCGCGGAGCCCTTGGCGGTTTTCTCCAGCGGCACTTCGACCTCGATATTGTTTTCACCTGGCGCGCGGTCGTGATCGCGGCGGCGGTGATGTCGTTTCCACTTCTCGTTAGGTCGGCACGGGTCGGATTCCAGGAGGTGAATCGCCGCTTCGAAGAAATGGCGCGTTCGTTAGGCGCGGGCGAGTGGCGCGTCTTCTGGACGATCTCGCTCCCGCTCGCCTTGCCCGCAATCGGCGGCGGTGTGCTTCTCGCTTTCGCGCGCGCGGTCGGCGAATTCGGCGCGACGATTTTGCTCGCGGGAAACATTCCGGGCGAAACGCAGACGCTTTCGCTGCGCATTTACGAAGCGGTCCAGCTCGGGCACGACGCGACTGCGTATCGATTGTTAGGCGTTTGCGTTGTGATTGCCTTCGCCGCCGTTTTCAGCGCGGAATGGCTGCTGCGAAAACGAGCCGCGCGATGAAGCTGGAATTGCGCAACGTCAGGCTCGAGCTCTCCGCCTTCGCGCTCGAAGTCGATCTCGAGATCACGGCGGAACGCACCGGAATTTTCGGGCCGTCGGGCGCGGGAAAAACTTCGCTCCTCGAGACGATCGCGGGTCTGCGCGCGGCAACGTGCGACGCGATTCGTTTTAATGGAACAACGTTCGCCGACGCGTCGAAGACGCTGCCGGTGCGCGCACGGCGGATTGGTTACGTGCCGCAGGACGATTCGTTGTTTCCGCATTTTAACGTGCGCCGAAATTTGCTTTACGGCCGGCGAACCGCGCCGGAATTCTCGCTCGATCACGTCGCGCAATTTCTCGAGATCGAGGCGCTGCTCGAGCGCGACGTGCGCAAACTTTCGCGCGGCGAACGCCAGCGGGTGACGATTGGGCGCGCGCTCTTGTCCGCGCCGCATTTGCTTCTGCTCGACGAGCCACTGACAGGGCTAGATCGCGATTTGCGCGAGAGCATTCTCGAACAGCTGCGCAAATTGCCTAACGAATTCAGTCTCCCGATGCTCTACGTCACGCATGACCGCGCGGAAGCGATCGCGCTCTGCGACGAAGTCCTGCTGATCGAGCGCGGGCGCATCACCGCGCGGGGAAATCCGGTGGCATTGTTAGGCTGATCTGCGGCGCGCGCGCCGGCCTCCAGGGATTTTCGCGATAATCGGAAGCGACGATGGCGTCGATTTGCCTAACGAGAAGCTGAAGAAATTTTTCGAGATCGAAACGATGCCGGCACGGCGCGAAGGGTTGCAAATTTTTTGCCGCGAGCCGAAACAACCGCACTGCGGGATGCAGTCGGCGGCCATCCTTCGGATGCGTCGGGCGCTCGAATTGCTTTTGCAGATGCACAAAACCGCCCGCGGCTTGGATCAAACCCTTGAAATAATCCGCGTCGTCCGATTCGGTGCGGAGCCAGAGATGTTCGAGGACATCGTGCGCTTCGTAATACCGTTGCTCGTTCCAGCAGCGAAAAAATCCGGTGTAGCACGGATGCTCCGCGATGTCGTTAGGCTCGGAATCGGCCGGCGCGCCGCTCAGCTCTTCGACGAGGCGGGAAATTCTTTGGTCTTTGCTCACGGAAAGTTTAACTTCGAGCCGCTGAGATGACCGGCAACCGAGCAGCGGAGTTTTTTGCAACGAGGAGTCTGGGCGCGGGCCCGGCTGCAGCTCGGGGATGACGGTTGCCGGCCTCACGATCCTGCTCGCCGCGATCGCCGTACTGATTTTTTGTTCGGCGCTTTTTTCCGGTTTGGAGACGGCGCTCTTCTCGCTCAAGAGCCACCAGGTGCAGCGGCTGCGCGAGCATCATCCGTCGTTAGGCGAATTCCTCGCTCTCTTTCGCGACAACCCGCGCCGCGTCCTCAACGTCCTCCTCCTCGGTGGCACGCTCATTAATGTGCCGCTGATTATTCTTTGCCTCGTGCTCATCTGGCAGGGTCCGCTCGCCGGCCGGATGCCGGGCTGGCTCGCGACCCTCGTCATTTTCGCGGTCATCGTTTTGGTTTGCGATTTAATGCCGAAACTCTTCGCGCTCTCGAAGCCCTACCGTCTCTCCGCGCTCGGCGTTTTCACTTTGAACGTGATGATGCCGGTGCTCGATCGGGTCGGCAGCGCACTCGAAAATATGAGCGCGGGTGTGATCGATCGGCTCACCCCGGCGCATCTGCGCGTGCGGCGCCGGATGACCGACGAAGAGCTCGAGACGCTCGTCGAGATGGGCGAAGAAGAAGGCACGCTCCAGGAGGCGGAGGGCGAGATGATTCAGGAAATCATCAAGCTGGGCGATAAAACGGCGAAGGATTGCATGACGCCGCGGGTCGATACTTTTGCCGTGCCGGCGGATTTGCCTAACGATGAAGCGATCGCGCTTTTTCGGGAACGGCGGCATCGGCGCGTGCCGGTTTACGCGGAGACGCCGGACCAGATCGTCGGCGTGGTCGACGTGGAAAAATTTTTGCTCGATCCGTCGCGGTCCTACACCGAGACGCTGATCCCGCCGTCGTTCGTGCCGGAAACGATGGGCGCGATGGATTTGCTGCGGCGTTTTCTTTCGCATCAACAGGGACTCGCGATCGTGGTCGATGAATTCGGCGGGACGGAGGGAATTATTACGCTCGATGACATCATCGAGGAAATCATCAGCGACGCCGCGCCACTCGGCGACGCCGAGCTTTACATCGAGCCGCTCCAGGAAGGGCGCTTTCTCGTGAGCGGGAATGCGCGGCTCGATGACCTGACCGAGCACCTCGGCTTCGAGCTGCAGGCCGACGGCATCGACACGATCGGCGGTTTCGTTTTCAACCGGCTCGGCTATTTGCCTAACGTTGGCGCGAAGCTCGAATTGCCGCGACTGAACGCGATCGTGCGCCGAATGAGCCGGAAACGGATCGAGGAAGTGCTGCTCGAACGCACGGCCGCAGTCGGCGAAGACGAAGCCGGAGAAAACGGCGCCGCCTAACGATGATCCGCTGGCTCGTTATTCTTTCCTGCTGGACCGTGTCGTTCGTTTACGCCGGGATCGAAGCCGGCCTCCTCTCGCTCGATCCGGTGCGGCTGCGCCATCAGGTCAAATTGCGCGATCGCTCGGCCATGCTGCTCGATCGGCTCCTGAAAAAACCGGAGCGGCTCCTCGTCACCATTTTGCTCGTGACGAATTTTGCCGACATCGCCGGCCTTCTCCTGCTCACCCGGCGTCTTGTCCATTCGTTAGGCGCGCCCGGTTACGTCGTCGCGCTGCTGCTCGCGGCGCCGATTTATCTTTTCATGCTCGGCGTTTTGCCGAAATCGCTCTTCCGCCGTTTTCCCTACCGTGCGCTCGCGAATTTTGCCGGTTTGCTTGAACTGACCTCGCGAATTTTCTGGCCCGTGCTCGAAATCGGCGCGCTCGCCAGCCGTTCGTTTATCGGAAAAAAAACGGCGGCACCGAGAATTTTTGCCGCGCGCGAAGATTTGAAGCAGCTCACGGTCGAAGGCGAACGACAGGGCGCGATCACTTCCGCGGAACGGGCGATGATTCACAACGTGGTCGATTTTCGCCTCGTCAAAGTGCGCGACGTCATGCGCGCGCTCGGCGAAGTTGTTTCCGCGCCGCCGGAAGCGAGCGTCGATGATCTTTTGCAACTTCACGCGCGCACCGGCGTCGATCGCGTGCCGATCATTTCGCGCGACGGCGCGCCGGTTGGTCTGGTCAACGTTTTCGAAATTCTTCTCGATCCTCGCGCGCGTCGGGGCGTGGGCGATTACATGCGACGGCTCGTGACGGCGACGGAAAACGAGTCGGCCTACCGGATCATTCGCCGGCTCCGCGCGGCGCGGCTCACTCTCGCCGCGGTGGTCGATCGGCAGAATCAGTTGCGCGGCATCGTCACGGTGGAAGACCTCATCAGGCGACTCGTGCAGAGCGCGTGATTTTTTGCCTAACGAGTGCCTAACGAATCCAGCTGTCGATTCAGTAGGCCGGCGTCAGGTATTGGAAAGCGATCACGCGGCCGCCCTGAAACGAAACCGTTTTCACGGGCTCGGTCACCGTCGGCGCGAAAGGATAGTAAAACGGGTCGTAGAACGGATCGTAAATCGCGCCGTAAAAGCGGCGCCCATCGCGATGCCCGTAGTAACCGACCGGGCCAACAAATCCGCCATAAAATCCGCCCGGATACGCGTCGTAATACGGCCCGGCGGCGGTCGAAATCAGATAAACCCACGTCTCCGTCGGCACGCCGTGAATTTCGCCGACCGCTTTTTGCTGCGGCCGGCCCCACGCGATGTAAACCGCCTCCTCGGTCATGTGCCCGCGAATTTTCCCCTGGCTGACAAGGGCCTGATCGCGCGGCGAAAGAGCCTCGAAGGCCGCGTGATTCTCCTCCATGCGCGAGCTCACGGTCGAACAACCGGAAAAAGAAGCGCACGCCGCCAAGCCAACCAGCGCGCCCAGAAACGGGAGCCGAGATTTCATACTGGAAAGATCGGCCGCGTAAAAAGTTCGTCAACATTCCCATCGCCCCGGGCGCATCTTGCTTCGCGAAAGAGTCCGACGTACTCTCGCGAATGGAGGATCGTTTCGGCCATCGCATCTCCTACCTGCGCGTCTCGATCACCGATCGCTGCAACGAGCGCTGCACTTATTGCATGCCCCAGGAATTGCAGGAATGGCTGCCGCGAAACGACATCCTCACTTTCGAAGAAACGCTTCGTCTCATCCGCCTTGCCTCCGATCTCGGCGTAACGAAAATCCGCGTGACCGGCGGCGAGCCGCTCACCCGCCGTGGCGTCTTGCAATTTCTTCGCCAGTTGCCCAGCCTAACGAGTATAAGTGATCTGGGCCTCTCGACCAACGGAACTCTGCTCGCGCGCGAAGTCGAGCCCGGCCTGACGATGGCGGCGGCGGTGCGGCAGTGCGGTTTTCGTTCGGTCAACGTCTCGCTCGACACTTTGGATCGTGCGCAATACGCGCAGGTGACCGGGCGCGATTTTCTACCCGACGCGCTCGCCGGAATCGAGGCGGCGCGGGCGGCAAACTTCCCGCAGGTGAAGCTGAATTGCGTCCTGATGCGCGGCCGGAGTGAATCCACCCTGACGAGTCTGATCGATTTCGCCGCGGACAAAAATCTGCTCCTCCGTTTCATCGAGCTCATGCCCGTGACCACGACCGAGGTGTTGACGGAAAACAATTTTCTCCCGATCGCGGAGGCGCGGCGCACGATCGAAGCGCGCTTCGGCAGCCTGATTCCCGAACCGCAATTCCGCACCAACGGGCCGGCCATTTATTACAAAATCGCCGGGCGCGAACAGCGGATCGGTTTTATCGGCGCGATGACGAACCTGCATTTTTGCGAGAGCTGCAACAAGCTCCGGCTGACTTGCGACGGGAAGCTGCGGCCCTGTCTCGGCAGCTATCTCGAGTTCGACATTCTGCAGCCGCTGCGCGCCGGCGCGAGCGATGAGGAGTTGCGGCAATTTTTCCTCGACGTCGTGGCGCGCAAACCGGAACAGCACGATTTCCGCACCACGTACCGGCCGCAGCGAAAAATGGTCGCGATCGGCGGCTGATTGCCTAACGAACATATGTCGCGGCTAAGCCACATCGCTTCCGATGGGAAGGCGCAAATGGTCGATGTCTCGGCCAAGCCGGCGGTGCATCGCGAGGCGGTCGCGAGCGGCAGGATCGAGTTGCAATCCGCGACTCTGGAGTTAATCGCCGCCGACCGGATCGCGAAAGGCAATGTTTTTGCCGTCGCGCGCATCGCTGGCATCCAAGCGGCGAAACAGACCGCGCAACTCATCCCGCTCTGCCACAATCTTAATCTCACCCATGTCGAACTCAGCCTAACGAGTAAAGGGTCAGGAATCAGCGCAACCTGCATCGCGCGTACCCGCGCGGAAACGGGTGTGGAAATGGAAGCTCTCACCGGAGTGACCGTCGCCCTGCTTACGATCTACGACATGTGCAAGGCGGTTGACAAAGAGATGTTGATTAACTCGGTCCACCTCGTCGAAAAAACGAAATCCGACACTTAGTCATACTTATAAGTGCAGATCATTGTCGGCATCATCACGGTTTCGGATCGCGCGAGTCGCGGAGACTATCAGGATCTCAGTGGACCAGCCTTGAAGGAGTTCGCGCGCGGCGAGGCCTGGGACGTGATCGCGGAAGCGATTGTTCCGGATGAGATCGCGCGCATCCAGGAAACGATTCGTTCCTTCGCGGCCCAGAATTGCGGACTTATCCTTACGACGGGCGGGACCGGGATTGCGGCGCGCGATGTCACGCCGGAAGCGGTGCGCGGCCTGATGCGAATTGAGTTACCGGGATTTGGCGAAGTCATGCGCGCGGAATCGATGAAGATAACTCCGAACGCCATCCTTTCGCGCAATCTCGCGGCGGTTGTCGAGCAGTCGTTAGTCATAGCTCTGCCAGGCAAACCGAGCGGCGCGGTTGAATGTCTGGGATTTGTCGCGAGCGCGATCCCGCACGGTGTGGCGCTGGCGCAAAAGATTCCTACCTCATGTTAGTCCGCCTGCGAAAAATCTTGCATCCAAAAGCCGACTTATCGCATCTCACTTACAAGGAACTATGAATCGATTTCTCGTTACTTCTCTTTTGCTTCTAACTCTGTGTCTCAGCGGATGTGACTGGCATCGCATTCGCGGTAACGGCATTATTAAAACCGAGACCCGCGCCGTGACTAACTTCACGCAAGTAAGCGCGCGCGGCTTCTACGAGTTGGAATGGCATCCCGGTCCGCCTTCCTTTAGCCTGACGACCGATGAAAATCTGATTCCGGAAATCGTGACCACAATGGACGGCAACCGGCTGAAGATCGAGACGAGGAGCGGAAATCTGGTGCCGACCGACGGAATCAAAATAGTTATCACGAGCCCGGGCCTGAATGGCGCGGATCTGAGCGGCGCGCTCGAGTTCCACGCCAGCACTCTCAGTGGAACGACCTTCGCTCTTCAGACAAGCGGCGCGGTCAAGTCGACCCTTAGCGGAAAGGTCGATCGGTTGCTCGCAAGTCTTACCGGCGCGAGCAAGCTCGACGCGGCAGAGTTATTGACTAACGATGTGGAGTTATCTGTGACCGGCGCGGGCGAGGCGAATGTCACCGCGTCTAACTTGCTCCGCGCAGCGATCACTGGCGCGGGCAAAGTGCGGTACGGCGGAAAGCCCAAGACGGTCGAGAAGCAGGTGCTCGGGGCCGGCGAGATCGAGCCCCGCGACTAAGTCTTGACCGCCCCGCGCACGGCGTGAAGATGGCGCCATTCGCGGCATGAAAACCGAACCAGCCTTTCCGCTTTTCGGGCCGGCGCATCTCCTCGTCATCGCGCTGACTCTGGTCATTCCGATCGGACTTGGCGTCGCGGTCCGCCGCACACACTCAAGGCGGATCGATCGCGCGGTTGGGGTTTGTCTCTCGCTTGTTCTCGCCGCTAACTATGTCGGTTACGCCGTCTATCTTTGGCGTTATCACCAGCTCTTTTGGCGACAGGCTCTTCCTTTCCAGCTCTGCGACTGGGCGATGGTAACAGTGATCGTCGCATTGCTGACGAATCGGCGCAATTGGTGCGAGGTTTCCTACTTCTGGGGAATCGGCGGCACCCTTCAGGCCATCCTGACACCTAACCTGCAAATCGGCTTCCCCGACATTCGAGTCATCAGCTTTTTTGTCGGCCATTGCGGCATCGTCGCCGGAGTGATCTATCTCCTGATCGCGCGCCGATTTCATCCCACTCTCGGCTCGATCGGGCGAACGCTCGCATGGTCAGAGTTATACTTGTTAGTTACTCTCGCGGTCGATCACCTGACTGGAGTGAACTACGGCTTTCTCCTTCACAAACCGATCGTGGCATCCATTCTCGATTATTTATCTACCACTAACTGGCTTTACATCGTCGAACTAAACGGACTCGGCTTGCTTTTCTTCGCGGTACTGTACCTGCCATTCCTTTTTCTTTCGCCGCCATTGCCTAACGAGTAAAGGACGGAGATGACCAGAGTTGTCTGAGGAAACCCTCACGGAATCGTGCTCAGGAGCGCGCCTTTTTCGTCGGCAAATCCTTCTCGTTAGGTGCGCGGCCGTTCCCGCGAATGTTGACGAAACGATTGAGTGTATCGAACCAAAAGGGCGCCCCGAGCGTGCCGGCAAGCGCGGTCAGGAGCCAACCGCAAAGGGCCGAGAAAAGGACCGCGGGAGTTTTTGGCCACGCGATTTTCCTGTCCGGCTGCCAGACGCCGAATCGCTGGCGCGCATCCGGGTCCCAGCCGATCGGCAGATGGAGCGCATTCAGGCTTTGCATCTCGGTTTGCACATTCTTCGACAGCGAATCGAGCGCCGCCGCGTCCTGCTTCGCCTCTCCCGCCGACGACGCGGCGTTTGTCTTCAGGAAATTGGAAGCCTGATCGGCTGTGGCGACGGCGAGTTTTGGATCGGCCGAAAGCGTCTGCGTGATGTGAATGGTGTCGACATTGCAGGCGATGGCGACGATCAGGCCAAGCGCAAAAAGCCACTTCTGCGCGTAGCGGGTGTACCAGCCGCTGACCCGTTCCATGCTGTGGTCGTACCACGCGCCGAGACCTTGTTTGAATTTCTCGAGATTGTTGTCGGCACCATCGAGAATTGCGCTCAGGCTTTGCCGGAATTTGTCGTTAGGCAAACCCGCGACCGCGGTCTGGAAATCGGCGATCGTGCGCACTTCCGTCGGATTGGCTGGTTTGATCAAATCGAGCACCGCCGCGACAAAAGGATCCTTTCCGATGTAGCTCGGATTGCCACCAGTCTTGCGCGAAAGCGCATCGATCAGGCCGTGACCGAGAAAATCGGAAACTCGCTGCGGGTTTTGCAGCAGCTCGCGCAAACCTTCCTTTAGAAAATCGGCGCGTTTATCGAGTGTCGAAAGGATGATCTCGTTCAGCGCCGAGACGAGCAGACTGAAAAGAAGAAAAACGAAGACGACGCCGATCAGGACATTCAGGATGGCCGGCATGTCGTCAGATTTTCCTGCTCAACTTTTCGTTAGGCGAAGCATTCTCTAGATCGCCTGCAGGCCGGCGGCGATCAGGATATCGATCACGCCGTTGACGAACTGGTCGATCGCGGCCTCGGCCAGTTCCTGTTCCTTGAGCCGTTCCATGTCGGCGAGCGCGGCCAGATTCAGCACGTCATCCTTGAAATCGTCTTCGTCGATCTCCTGCTGCGCCAGTTCATCGACGTACCTTTCGAACTTCGCCTTCGTCGCTTCGACAAAATTCTTTCCGTCGGCGGTCGCCG
The DNA here is from genome assembly GCA_036490335.1 of Chthoniobacterales bacterium. Taxonomy (GTDB): domain Bacteria; phylum Verrucomicrobiota; class Verrucomicrobiia; order Chthoniobacterales; family UBA10450; genus Palsa-1392. Next base: position 119,444 of record DASXEB010000019.1, on the reverse strand, counting down.
CTTCGGCATAATTCTTCACATCCTTTTGCGCGAGGGCGGCGATGCTCTGCCAGATTTTATCGTAGTCAATATTTGCCATACGCGCGCAGCCTTTCCGTCATTTCGTTTGCGAAGAGCGATTCTTTCCGTTTTCCGATTGGATGATCATGTCAAAAGCGTCGCTGATATTTTGCCGATCGTCCGCGACTGCGTGCGGCTTGAGCGATCCTTTTCGCTGCCAGCGCTCGAGAAAACGCGGGATAATTCCGGACTTCGGATCGTCGTTTTTTTCGACGAGCAAATCCTCCCATTCTTTGCGGGTGCTCGTATTCAGCGAGCGATCCTTGTCGTATTCGTAGGCCTTCTGCAAGGCGAGATTCACGTTCTTGATCTCGGAAAGATTATCGCCGTAATTCCCGGTTGCTTTGCTCACGAGCGCGAGCGTATCGACCTTCACATTCGTCGCGTGCTCGTAAGCAGCCTGGTCGTAAGGTGCGACGGTCGCGCACCCGCCCGCGAACATTGCGGCCAAAACCGCGGCCGATCCGCAAAATCGCCGCTTCGCGCGCGGAAACGCGATCAGAAAAGGCAGGCAATTCATTTTAAGAAGCTGGAAATTTCACGCGCTCGATTTCGCCCGGCTTTCGTTGGTTCGTGCGCATGATGGCGGACTGCGAGTTGAATGTAAAACTCGCATTTTGAAAAATCGACGCGCAAATCTGCCGTTCCTGCCGCGACCTCGCCGAACATTTTCTCTCCTTGCAACCCTGCTTTCGGCTGCTAAAACCGCCAGATTCACTCAAGGCAAAATGAGTTCCCCAAAAAGAAGATCAGATTGAAAGCAAACTTTCCGAACGGGCTTCTTCTCGCGGCCATTCTTCTTCTCAGTCGCGTCGTTCTCGCCGCCGACGCGACCGCGCGAGCCGCGGCTTCTCCGGTCGATCAGCTGATTCCGTGGCTTCTGCGCGAAGATTCGGATCTGCGCGGCATTCCATTTTCGGAAGTCATCTTCGACGCGACCGGCAAAAAAGTGATTCCGACCGATCCGAAAAACGAGACCGACCAGCGCGTGATCAAATCGATCAGCGGCGTGCTCGACGAAGTCGTTAGGCAACTGAACGAGCCGAAAAGCGTGATCCAAGGCATCCCGCGGATCAACGAAGTGAGCAGTCACTTTGAAGATAAAACATGCGAGCTGCTCGACGCCGTCCCGGGCTTTAGCTGCGACTTTCCGCGCACCGAGCGAGGCAGCGTGCAGCGCTCCGGTTATCCCGATTTGCGGCTCGTCGATATCAAGACGAAGCGCGTTTTTTATCTCGATCCGAAGCTCTACGCGACCGGCAGCCGTGAGAGCAGTTTTCGCACTTTTTATTTCGAGCCGAAGGAAGCGACGAACAAAGTGCGCGACGACGCCGTCCATTTCATCATCGGCTTCGAGCACGAAAACGGAAAGGTCGGCGAATGGAAATTCACCCGCTGGGATTTGGTTGACCTCGGCCATTTCCGGGTGCGCCTGAAAGCGGAATTCCAAGGCAGCAACCACGACATGTATCGGCCCGAAGCGGTCGTGGCGACGAGCGCCGACCATCGTTAGGCGGCGCCCGGCGAATGCCTAACGAGAAGCGGAAGAGGGATAGCCGCCGGCGATGTAATCCTGGAGCTGCGCCAGCGTCGCGCTCTGCGCGGAGATGACCTGCTTGACCAGGTCGCCGATCGAAATGATGCCGCGCAACCGGCCTTCCGCCATCACCGGCAGATGCCGAATGTGCTTGTCCGTCATGAAGCGCAAACAATCCTCGACTGTTTCGCGCGGGTGGGCGGTGATCAGCTCGGTCGTCATGATTTCGCGCACGTAACTGTCGCGCGAGGTCTTGCCTTTGAGCATCACTTTGCGCGAGTAATCGCGCTCGGAAATGATTCCGACGAGATTGTCGTTTTCCATCACGATAAGCGCCCCGATATTTTTCTCCGCCATGAGCGCGATCGCATCGTAAACCGTCGCGTCGGGCGAGACCGACCAGATCGGCCCGGTCTTCTGCGCGAGGATTGATTCGATCGTGCCGCTGACGTCCATCGACTTCGAGAATAGCGACAGCGCGAAAGACGCGCAACGATTTATCGCGCGCGCCGCGCGAACTTGCCCGCGATCAGTTCCTCCAATTTCGCGACCAAAACGGGATTCGTTAGGCGCGAGAGCACTTCGTTCAAAAATCCGCCGACGAGCAACTGGCGCGCGACCGTTTTGGAAATGCCGCGCGCGAGAAGATAGAACATTTCGTCGTCATCGAGCTGGCCGGAGGTCGCGCCGTGACTGCACTTCACGTTGTCGGCGAGGATTTCGAGGCCGGGCATCGAGTTGGCTTCGGCGTCGTCGCTCAACAAAAGGTTGCGCACTTTTTGGTAGGCATCGGTGAAATGCGCGTGCGGCTCGACCCGGATCAAACCGCCAAAGGTATTTCGCGCGCGATCGTTCAACGCGTTTTTGAAAAGCAGGTCGCTGTAAGTGTGCGGCGAGGCGTGATCCTGCAAAGTGCGCGCGTCGAATTCCTGCGCGCCTTCACCGACCGAGACCGCGAGCATGTCGCTGCGCGCGCCTTCGCCGATCAGGCGGCTGAGGCTTTCCATCCGCGAATAATTTCCGCCGAGCGCGAGATGCAAATTCAGGGCCGAGGCGTCACGCGCGACGGTCGTGGCGTTGATCTGAATACTGAGCGCGCGATCGCTCCAATCCTGCGTGCAGATGTAAGTGACTTTCGCGCCCGCGCCGACGACGAGGTCGTTGACGCCGCAGGAAAATCCGGCGCGGTTGCGATCAGCCGAGCGGAAATGTTCGACCAGCGTGACTTTGGAAAATTCTTCCGCGACGAGGAGCGTGTGGGGAAAAATCGCGACGTTCTCGCCGCCTAACCAATGGAAAGTTTCGAGCGGCAAATCAATCTCGATGCCGCGTGGCACATAAAGGAATGTTCCCGACCTCACGAATGCCTGATGCAAGGCGGCGAACTTTGCGCTGCCTAACGTTGCCGGCTGCGTCATGAAATGCCGGCGGAACAAGTCTTCGTGTTCGATTATCGCGCGCTCGAGCGGTTGGAAAATGACGCCGGCCGCTCGCCAATTGTCGGCGAGCGCGTCGCGTTCGAGCACGCGATCGTCGGCGAAAATGAGGCGGCCGCTGGTTTCTTCCAATTCCGCCGAACGTTCGAGAAGTTCGCGCCGTTTTGCGTCCGTCGGCTTTTCGTTAGGCAAATGAAATGGCGCGAGATCGAGCGCTTTCACGTTCGAAAAACGCCAGGCCTGGTCCTTGATCGTCGGCAGCGGGAGATTTTGAAATTCGATCCAGGCCGCGCGCTGCTGTTCGCGAAACCACGCCGGCAAATCGGCGTTGCGTTCGCCGGCTCCGCCGAGAATGCCCGCCGATTCCGCCGCCGCGGCTGCGGTTTCTTCGAGGAGAGCTGACGGATTACTCATGACGTGAGACGCAAAACGGCGGCCAAAGACCGCCGTGACTCTGCGTTGATCTGGCCGGCGAAATTAGCCGACGGAGCCTTCCATCTCAAGTTCGATCAGGCGCTTCAGCTCGACGGAATATTCCATCGGGAATTGCCTGACGAGATCGTTGACGAAGCCGTTTACGCTCAAACTCATTGCCTGCGCTTTCGTGAGTCCGCGCTGTTGCATGTAGAAAATCTGCTCGGCCGAAACCTGGCTGACGCTCGCTTCGTGCTGCACGGCGTTCCCGGTGCCGCGGACAGTGATCGCGGGATACGTGTCGGTGCGGCTGTTTGTGCTGATGAGGAGCGCGTCGCACTCGGTGTTGTTCTTGCAGTTCTTGAGATGCTTCGGGACGTGGACGAGTCCGCGATAAGTCGCGCGGCCAGTGCCGATGCTGATCGATTTGGAAATGATATTGCTCGTGGTTTCGTCGGCAGCGTGAACCATTTTCGCGCCGGTGTCCTGATGCTGGCCGTCGCCGGCGAGCGCGATGGAAATGACTTCGCCGCGCGCTTTGCGGCCTTTCATGACCACGCCGGGATACTTCATCGTTAGGCGCGACCCGATGTTGCAGTCGATCCATTTTACCTCGGCGTTTTCGTGCGCGAGGCCGCGTTTGGTGACGAGATTGAAGACGTTGTTCGACCAGTTTTGCACCGTGATGTATTGGATCTTCGCGCCCTTCAGCGCGACCAGCTCGACGACCGCACTGTGCAACGTCGCGGTGTTGAATTTCGGCGCGGTGCAACCTTCCATGTAAGTCAGCTCGGCGCCTTCATCGACGATGATGAGCGTGCGCTCGAACTGGCCGAAATTTTCGGCGTTGATGCGGAAGTAAGCCTGCAGCGGATGCTTCACTTTCACGCCCGGCGGCACGTAGATGAACGAGCCGCCGCTGAAGACCGCGCTGTTGAGCGCGCTGAATTTGTTGTCGCCGGTCGGGATGACTTTGCCGAACCATTTCCGGAAAATTTCCGGATGATTCTTCAAACCGTCCGCGCTGCCGACGAAGATGACGCCCTGTTCGCCGACGGCTTTCTTGATGTTGGAATAAACCGCTTCGCTATCGAACTGCGCTTCGACGCCGGCGAGAAACTTGCGTTCCTGCTCCGGAATCCCGAGCCGCTCGAAGGTGCGCTTCACGTCGTCGGGCACGTCTTCCCAGTTGCGTTTCGGCTGCACGCCGCCGCTCAAATAATAGCGGATGTTGTCGAAGACGATCGCCTCAAGATCCTTGCTCGCCCAATGCGTCGGCATCGGTTTGCCTTGGAAAACACGCAGGGCGTTGAGGCGAAATTTGCGCACCCAATCCGGGTCCTGTTTCACATCGGAAATGTAGTGGATCGTTTTTTCGGTCAGACCAACGCCGGCATCATGCGTGTGCGTTTCAGGATAAGCGAAGTTGCCGATGTTCCGTTCGATATCGAGGGCTGTTGTTTCTTTAACCATAAAATTTGTCGTTAGGTTTGTTCGTTAGGCGAGCGCCGGCTCGTCCGCATCTTCTTTGACCCAGTCGTAGCCTTTTTCTTCGAGCTGCAACGCGAGTTCTTTGCCGCCGCTCATTTCGATCCGGCCGCGCACCATCACGTGCACGTGATCGGGCACGATGTAATTCAGGAGCCGCTGGTAATGCGTGATCAAGAGCACGCCAAGGTTCGGGCCGCGGAGTGAATTGACGCCATGCGCGACCACTTTGAGCGCGTCGATGTCGAGGCCGCTGTCCGTCTCGTCGAGCACGGCGTATTTCGGCTCGAGCATCGCCATTTGCAGAATCTCGTTGCGCTTTTTTTCACCGCCGGAAAATCCTTCGTTGACCGAGCGCGAGGTGAACGAACGATCCATCGCAAGGAGATCCATTTTTTCGTAAAGCCGGGCGTAGTAATCGGTGGCCTCGAGTTCTTCGCCTTCGGGCAAACGCGACTGCACCGCCGCGCGCAAAAAATTCGCGATCGTCACGCCGGGGATTTCGCTCGGGTATTGAAAAGCGAGGAACAAACCTTTGCGCGCGCGTTCATCGGGCTCGAGCTCGAGAATATTTTCGCCATCCATCGCGATGGCTCCGGCCGTGACGGTGTAATCGGGATGGCCCGCGAGCACCTTCGCGAGCGTGCTTTTGCCCGAGCCGTTCGGCCCCATGATCGCGTGCACTTCGCCGCGCGGAACGCTCAAACTAAGCCCGCGAATGATCTCGCGGTCGCCAATCGCGACGTGTAAATTTTCAATCGTTAACTGATCCATGTCGGACAGGAAAGATAGCCGATAATCCGCTTCTTCGCGAATCATTCGGCGCGGTTTTCGGCGGCTGCGTTTGCCTTTGCAACCGTCATTTTTGCGGGCAAGCTCGAATCCAATTCCATGGCGCAATTTCACGATTGGATGGCGGCCTGGCTTGGCCTCGGGCTCCCGCCGGGCCAGCTCACCTTCGCCCAGCTCAGTCTGCGCGGGCTGATTGTTTTCGTCTCGGCGCTGATTCTCGTGCGGGTGAGCGATCGGCGTTCGCTCACAAAAAAATCGCCCTTTGCCGTCGTCCTTCTCGTAGTCATCGCCTCGGTCCTCGCCCGCGCGGTCAACGGTAACGCGCCGTTTTTCGCCACCATTGGCGCCGTCGCGGTGATCGTTTTCGCCCACCGCCTCCTCGCCGCCGTGGTCTCTCGCTGGCCGGCGTTTTCGCGAATGGTCAAAGGCCATCCCGTCGCGCTCGTGCGCGATGGGAAATTGCTGCGAAAAGCGATGCGGGGCGAGAGCATCGCCGAGGAAGATGTCATCGAAGATTTGCGCCTCAATGCCAAAACAGACGAGATCGAAAAAGTTAAATCCGCGCAGCTCGAGGTCAGCGGCAACGTCAGTTTCATCATGCAGGACGAATCCAAATGAGCAGAAAAAAATTGCCTAACGAACAAAGGACCGATCCCGCGCTGGAGCGGTTCCGTAATGCGGCGGTGGCGGCGCGCGGCTTTCAGATCATCGAGAAAGAGCCGGTCAATCTCGAGATGCCGTTTGGCACCCTCGATCGCTTTTTGACCCCGAACGAAAATTTTTATGTGCGCTGTCATTTTCCGATTCCGCAGATCGACGCGAAAAAATGGCGCCTGACGATTGAAGGCGAAGTCAAAAAGCCGCGGACGTTTCGCCTCGCCGATCTGCGCGCGCTGCCCGCGCAGAGCACGACGTCGCTGCTCGAATGCGCCGGGAACAATCGCGTTTTCCTAATGCCGAAAGTGAAAGGCGCGCAATGGCAGCTCGGCGCGGTCGGGAACGCGACCTGGACGGGCGTGCGCCTCGCCGATCTGCTCGCGGCGGCGGGTGTAAAAAAGGGCGCACTCGAAGTCGTTCTCGAAGGCGCGGACGAAGGCGAGATCAAGGAGCCGCCGCGGCCCGCGGGAAAGATTCGTTACGCGCGCAGCGTTCCGCTCGAGAAAGCGCTCGACGATGTTCTGCTCGCTTACGAGATGAATGGCCGGCCGTTGAGCGATACGCACGGCGCGCCGCTGCGCGCGATCGTGCCCGGCTGGTACGGAATGGCGGCGGTAAAATGGCTCTGCCGCGTGATCGTGACGAAGGATCCGTTCCAGGGATTTTATCAGACCATCGAATACACAATCTGGGAACGGCGGCACAAAATTCTTCCCGTCCAGGTACAACTCGGCGAGGTGCCGGTGAAGGCGCAGATTTCCCGGCCGGAAGTCGGCGAAGTCGTGCCCGCGAATGCAAAAATCTGGGTGCAAGGCGCGGCCTGGACGGCCGATTCCGAAGTGACGAAAGTCGAGGTGAGCGACGATCGCGGCGCCAGTTGGAAAAAAGCGCGATTGTTAGGCAAGCCGGTCCGAAACGCCTGGCAGCTTTGGGAATTTCCGTGGACCACTCCAAAAAAAGCGGGCAAAAAAATTCTCATGGCGAGAGCGACCGACGCGCTCGGTCGGGTGCAGCCGCTCGAGCGCGATCCGGATCGCGGCACTTACAACATCGATCATTCTCTGCCGATCGAAGTGGAAGTGCGCTGAAAATTTTGCCGCGCAGCCTTTCTTGGCATGCGTGTTGCTACATTAGAAGATGTTCTGGGGGGAATAAAGGAGTCCGCGTCATTCTTCTGGGGTGGCGCGGGCTCTGATTCTCCGGGCAAAATAAAACTGCCGACGCCGGCGTGATCGCAGAGCGAAAATCAGAGCGCGCCCAATTTCAATCGGTCGTCTTCGCGCAACAACTCGCCCAACGGCGGCCAGGTCGCCTCGCCCTCCAGGTCGTGAAATGCCTGCAGATAAACCGCGACCGCTTCGGCCGGATATTTCGCGAGCAATTGCGCGAGCGCTTCGGCAAGTTTTTCCTTCGGCGGAGAATCTGGCAGCTGCGCGGACATTCCTTCGTCATCATGCTCCACGCCGAGCGAGTCGAGAAAATCGCAGAGCATCTGCTTATGCGCGCCGGCCAGCCACGCCCGCAAAAGATGCTGGGCGTAAAGATCGCTGATTTTGTTTGAGACCGCGTTGCGCAGCCAGGCGAAGCGTTCGTTAGGCGGCTTGCGCTCGACAAACACGGCCCGCAGCTTGCGCTGTTGCGCGAGCCCTTGGGTCGCGGCTTTCAGGACCGGTCTCTCTTCGCGTTGCAGGTAGCCGAAAATCTCCACGCTCAGAGCGGGCGACATGTTTTGGAAAATTTCGTGCGCTCTCATGGAACGATCTCCGCGACCGGCGCTGACTGAAGATCAGGATCGCGAGGCGCGCGACTCATTTTCGCAAAAGAATTCGTCATGTAAGTCAGGAGCAGCACCCAAAAAGTGAGCGCGAGGCTGAAGAGCGGGAACTGGAGCGCGAGCGGCAGCGAATAAATAATCGCCATGAGCGGAATCCAGACCGCCCAGGTCACGCACAGTGTCGGGATGATTTTTTCGCGATAATGCGTCCAGGTAAGCGCGCGGCCTAACGATTCGAAACTGAAGCCGCTGTTTTTCCATTCGTAGGTCAGGACGCCGAAGGGATCGGCGAAAAATGGATTGTAACCGAATTGATCGATGCAGATTTTTCCAATCACGACCGGCACGGTGACGACGTTGCCTAACAATGCCGCTTCGCCGCGATAAAGCAGGTCGACGATCGAGCCGTCGATCGCCCAGATCGGAATCGTGAAAAGCAGATTGCGGAAGTTGGTTTTCGTCAGACGACCGCGCTGAAAAAATGCCACGAGAAAAATTTCAGGCAGAATCGCGCCGGCAAAAATCGAGGCGAGGACAACAAACGGCCAGTGATGCCGCGCCTTGAAAAGGGCGAGCGCGTCGAAGGCCTCGCGACTCGTTAGGCTGAAATAATACGCGAGGAGCAGCGCGAGCATCGCCGCCTGAATGAGCAGCGCCGGCCAGAAATTCGCCCGCACCGCTTCCCTGCCGAGCGTGAATGGAGTGCGATGATGCGAGCGGAAAGCCGCGGTCATGCGGCTTCGCTAAAAAAGTTGCGGCTGGTCGTCATCCGGCTGCGGCTGGCCGATGATGGCGCGAATTTTTTCGAGCATATCGCGAAAGTCGTACGGCTTTTGCACCGTGTCGATGACGCCGGCCTTGAGAATTTCGGATCGAATGTTCGGCTCGAGATAACCGCTCGCGACGATCGCGCGCACGTTCGGCTTGATCTCTTTCATCTTCAGGAAAACTTCGCGGCCACCGAGTCGCGGCAGGCCGAGATCGCAAAGGACGAGGCCGATTTCGTCGGCGTGCGCGGTGAACATTTCGACCGCCTCAACGCCGTCCTTGGCCGCGAGCACGCGATAGCCGTCGCCTTCGAGCATGAGGACGCCGAGCCCGCGCAACATTTCTTCATCTTCGACGAGCATGATGGTGCGCGCGCGATCGTTCAGCCCGGCCGGTGCTTTCGCGTGCGCGCCGTTGCCTGATTCGCCGACGCCTTCGAGCGGGAGATAAATGCTGAAGGTCGTGCCGTAACCCGGCTCGCTGTCGACCTGCACGAAACCGCGATGATTATTGACCACGCCGTAAACAACCGAGAGCCCGAGGCCGGTGCCTTTGCCGCGCTCTTTCGTGGTGTAGAACGGCTCGAAAATGTGCGGCTTGACCTGTTTGCTGATGCCGCCGCCGGTGTCGATCACGCGCATGACGACGTAATTTTCCGCCGTCACTCCGGTGAAATATTCGCCGAGCTGCGCGCCGGAAGTCGTGCCGGTCTCGAGCGTGAGCGTGCCGCCGTCGGGCATCGCGTCGCGCGCGTTCACGCAAAGATTAAGCAGCACCTGGTGGAGCTGGCTGCGGTCCGCTTTGGCGAGCGGAAGATTGCGCTGCAATTGCAAAACGAAGCTGATCGTCTTCGGAAATGTCGCCGCGAGCATGTGCTCCATCTCGCCGACGAGGGAATTGAGATCGGTGGACGCGAACTGCGCCTCGGTCTGCCGCGCGGAAGTGAGCAGTTGCTGCACGAGCGCCGCGCCGCGCGCGACCGCTTCGCGAATGACGCGCAACGCGTCCGTGAGTTGCTCCGGCTGGTTCTGCGAATCTTCGACCCGCGTGGTGTAGCCGAGGATGATCGCGAGAATGTTGTTGAAGTCATGCGCGATGCCGCCGGCCAGGGTGCCGAGGCCTTCCATTTTTTGCGCCTGGATGAGCTGGCGCTCGAGCCGCTTCCGTTTTGTGTCGTTAAAAAGGTAGCCCTTTATTTCCGTCAGCGTGGCCGCGTCATCGAATGTGCCCGTGAAGCGCGCCGCGACATAAACCGCGTCGCCGTCGCGATCGTGCATCTCGATTTCATCTCGCTCGACGCCGTCGTTAGGCCGGAGCGCGGCGAGCAGCTCGAGGCCTTCTTTTTTCGAGCGCAGGAGCGAAAAGAAATTTGCCTTTTGCGCTTCCTGCGCCGAGCCGAAACGGAAAATTCGCACGAACGCCGGATTGCAGGTCACGATCGTGCCGTCCGGTTTCATCATCAGGTTGCCGGTCAAATCTTCATCGACAAACTGGCGATAACGCTCCTCGCTTTTGCGCAACGCTTCGGCCGCGCGGACGCGCTCGGTCACGTCGGCGTTGATCTGCAGCCAGGGCGAATTCGACTTGTTGTCGGTCAGCGTCCAACTGCTCGCGACCACGATCTCGGTGCCGTCGCGGCGCGTCTGCCAAAGCTCGCCTTCCCAATGATTCTCGACGCGAAAAGTTTCCTTCAACCAGCCGAGCGTTTCGGCCGCGCGCGTTTTCAGCAGCTCATCCACGTTCTGGCCGAACGCTTCCTCGCGTTTCCAGCCGTAGATCCGTTCCGCTCCGCGATTCCAATAAGTGATCGCTCGGGAAGCGTCACAAATAACGATCGCGTCGCTCGCCAGATCGAGCAGATGCGCGTGCTGCAAAAGTTCGCCGCGCAGATTTTCGAGATCGCGCCGCGTCTGCGCTTCGCGAAGGACGCGCCGGACCGCGGGGACAAGTTTCGCGAGATGATCCTTGAGGACGAAATCGTTCGCGCCAGCCTCGAGCGTCGCGATCGCCTGGTCGTAATCCTCGTCGCCGATGACGAAAATGAACGGCAGGTCGGGCCGCTGCATGCGCGCGAGCTCGAGCGCGCGAGCGCAATCGCAATGCGGCGGCGCGCAGCGATCGGCCAGGATCATGTCGATCTCCGGCGTGGCCATTGCGCTGACGAATTCCGCCTCAGTCGCGACGCGCTCGATCGCGCACTCGATGTCGTGACGCTCGAGCTCCGCGGCGACGAGCGCGGCTTCGCGTTCGTTAGGCTCCAAGTGGACGATTCGCAGCTTCGACATGCGCGCAAAAAAAGACGCGGCGAAGCACTTCAAGGGATTTTCGCCGGCCCTTGCCACAAGTCGCACGGGAGCGCGGCGGTGGCCAGCGCGAAGCGGAAAGCTTCTCCGGCGCGGAGCAAAATCATGCCTAACGAAAACGCCGGCAGCGAAATTTGTTGGCGAAAATCAATCCCGTGTTTCCAGAAAGGGAAACAAGTGCAGCTACACTTCCGGCTGAATGGCGAAACCACCCGCGGGCTCCGCCTCGCCGGTCACCTCGGTCTGATCCTGCAAATAGGTGCGACCTTTATAGAATGGCGAAACGAGAAGGAAAAGGACTGCGGTTCCGAGCATGACCCAGACGAAAAACATGAAATAATGCGCGCCCTGCAGCTTCACCGTGCCGTCCGGATTTTGAATGAAGAAATTGACCCCGGCGGTAAAGACGTTGCCTAACGAAATGGCGAAAAGATAGGTGCACATGCAAAGCGATTTCAAATTCACCGGGCCCTGGGTGTAGGAAAATTCGAGGTGCGTCGGCGAGACGAGCGTTTCCGCCACGGTCAAAACGACGAAGGCCCAAATCTGCCAGATCACGGGCGGATGCGCGCCGCCGTCGATCCGCGTCTGAATCATCGCCACGATCAAAAATGACGCGGCGGTGACGAAGAGGCCCGCGCCGATTTTCCGCAGCGGCGTCAGGCGCACGACCTTTTCGACCGCCGGATAAACCCAATAGGAAAAGAGCGGCAGCATGATCAGGATGAAAAGCGGATTGACCGTCTGGATTTGCGAGGAGAGCCAATTAATCCCAAACAAATGCCGATCCAGGCTCTCGGCCTGAACGATCCAGGAGGAAAAATTTTGCTGCCAGAGAGCCCAAAACATCGCCACGAAAGGAACCGGCATGAGAAGGTTGAGCAGAATCTTTCCGGTCCGGCGGTTGAAAACTTCGCGGCCGTATTTGCGCAGACCGACCGGCGGGATGTGGACGAATTTTTTGCGGCCCAGCCAAAAGACAAGGGTGGCGAGGGCCATGAAAACGCCGGGCAATCCGAACGCGACATCGGGACTGTGGAGGCGCGGGCTTTCCAGAAAATGCAGCAGGGCCGGAGACAATTTCGCGGCCAGATCAGGCGAGGCTTTGAAGGGCGCGAGCAGCCACGGGATGAGCAAGGTCGAAATCGCGGAGCCGGCGTTGATCGAAAAATAAAACCAATTGAAAACCCGCGTGAGCAAATGCTTGTTCGACTCGCCAAACTGATCGCCCACGTTCGTCGAGACGCACGGCTTGATCCCGCCGGCGCCGAGCGCGATCAGGAGCAGACCAACCGCGAGCAGGTAACGCGGCTCGATCGTGTGCGCGACCGGCGAACCCATAAGCGCAAGGGTGAGGTGACCGCCGCAATAAACAATCGACAACCAAAAAACGACCCAGAATTTCCCGAAGACCGCGTCCGCCAGGACCGCGCCGAGGATCGGCAAAAAGTAAAGGGTGGAAACGAAAGTGTGATACCACGCCTCGGCGCTCGCCGCCGGCATCACGCTCAGATGACCCATCCTGTCCAAAAGATATTTGGTCATGAAGACGGTCAGGATGGAGTTCATCCCATAGTAGGAAAAACGCTCCGCCGCTTCGTTGCCGACGATGTACGGCACGCCTGGCGGCATGGTCGTGATCTTCGGCGGCGAGGTGAGGTATTGCTGCTTGGCCATGACGCTTTTCGTTAGGCTGATTCGTTAGGCGTCAGGCAAAAACGCGCACTCGTCAGGGTTTGCTCTTCGGGAAAAAATTCGCCGGCGTCGGCGAAACGCTCGGCCCAGTCGGCTCGAGCACCTTTTTTTCCGCCGCGGCCGTCTCGAGCGGATGCAGATGCTCGCGCTGCAGCTCGGGCAATTCGCCGAGGTGATGCCGTTGGCAGGAATTAAAAACCAGAATCAGACCAGCCAGCGCCGCGAACGGTAAAAAACGAGCCATGCGCGCCAAGAGTAACGGGCGACTCCGCCGCCGCGCAACAAAAAGTTGGCCGGGTGAAGAAAACGAAAATCATTATCGCATTCCGGCCTGTTTTTGTAGCGTCGCGCCCTCGATTCGAACGCGCGCGAAGTTGTTCGTTAGGCGGATGGGTTCCTTGCGCCGGTTTGCGCCGTGTAAATTGAAATTATGAGACATCGAATTCTCTTGTTCGCACTTTTCACATCGCTTTGACTCCGTCCGCGGTCGCGGCGCCGGCGCCGAACAAACGCCACATCACGGAGAAGGATCTGTTCGACTTCGTCTGGATCGGCGATCCGCAGATGTCGGCGGATGGCGCGCGGGTCGCCTTTGTGCGCGTGACGGCGAACAAACAGAAAACCGGCAAGACGGAGCTCTACGTCGTGCCGGAAAAAGGCGCCGCGGCAAAATTGCTGACCACGATCGCGATGGGCGCGCGCGGTCTCGCACCAAGTCCGGATGGAAAACGCGCGGCCTTCATCGCTTCGCCTAACGAGCCGATCAATTCCTATTCGCAGCCCGAGCGCCTAACGACAAGTGCCGGTTGTCATCTTGAGCGGAGCGAAGGACCTCGCAAGCGTTCTTGCGCGCACAATAAAACGCCACGCTACGCCTACGTTTGCGAGGTCCCTCGTTTGCGCTCGGGATGACAAAAATAGGGCGCGCACCTTGTCACGCGTGCGTAACTTTGCCAACCTCAGCCGATGCGGATCCCGAAACAAAATTACGCCGACATCGAGCGCATCATCGAATTCGATTTCGTGCGCGCGACGGAAGCAGCCGCGCTGACCGCGCTCGCCTGGCTCGGCCGCGGCGAAAAAGAAAAAGCCGATTTCGCCGCTTGCGACGCGATCCGCGGGATGTTCGATCTCATGAACATTTGCGGCGAAGTCGTGATCGGCGAAGGAATCAAGGACGATGCGCCGGGAATTTTCAAAGGCGAACAACTCGGCATGTGGTTGCCGGGCGCGCCGCAGTTCGACATCGCGCTCGATCCGATCGACGGCACGACGAACATCTCGAAGGGCATGCCGAATTCGATCAGTTGCATCGCGGCGGCGAGTCCGGAAGCAGGCGTGAAAGTCGCGCTGCGCGACATCCCGTCGTTTTACATGATGAAGCTCGCTTACGGCCCGTCGGTCATTCGCAAAATGAAGATCAGCGGGATCGAGACTTTGAAACTCGAAAGCCCGATCGAGGAAACGCTCATCACGGTCGCGAAGGCGTTAGGCAAACGCGTCCAGGATGTCGTCGTCATGATGCTCGACCGGCCGCGGCACAAGGAAATCCTGGCGGAAATTCGGCGCGTCGGCGCGTCCTTGCGCATGATCAGCGATGGCGACATCGCGGCGGCCATGGCGCCGTCGTATCCGGAAAGCGGGATCGATCTTTACGTCGGGGTCGGCGGCGCGCCCGAAGCGGTCCTTGCGGCCGCGGGCATCAAATGTCTCGGCGGCGACATGCAGTGCAAAATGTGGCCGCGCGATGAGGCGGAGCGCGACCAGCTGATCGCCGAAGGTCACGAGGCTGATCTTGGCCGCATTTTTTTCGCGGACGATCTCGCGAATGGAAAAAATATAATTTTTTGCGCGACCGGGATCAGCGACAGCGCGCTCTTGCGCGGGGTGAAGGCGCAGGGCGCAAACGCGATCACGCATTCGGTCTTGATGCGGGCGAAAAGCAAAACCGTCCGCTTCATTCGCGCGTCGCACGATTTGCAGACGAAGACGATCCGGCTGCGCTCGGACAACCGCGAGCACGGCCTCTAGAAAAAAATCTCGCGCTCGACAAGCGTGCGCGGGGCTGTTCAAATGCGAATTACCAAAAGGCGCTTATGAGACAAATACCCAAAACCGAGCTGTCGCCGGACAACGGCGCGATCATCGACACGAAATGGAACGTCGGCCCGCTGAGCTACCACGCCTGCGCGGCCTGCGACCCGCAGCCGCACGTGACCGACGGCCAGTATCGCCTGCCTGAGCTGGTCGTTTACGATCACATCGGCTTCAAAGGCGCCTACGCGCGGACGAACCTGAGCTTTCATTATCTTGGCGATTTTTGGAACGATCGCATCAGCTCGCTCATCGTCGTCAGCGGTGTCTGGCGTTTTTATCGGGATGAATACTACAAGGGCGATCACTGGGACCTCGGCCCGGGGTTTTACGAGAGCTTTTTCACCGCAGCCGGGCCGGACGATTCGGTCAGCTCGTTTAAGGCGATTGCCTTGACCTAACGAACGCGGACGCCAGCTCGCCGCGCGATCAGAGAACGAAATTTCCCGCGCAAATTCCCTCCTCGAAAAGCGACCCGCGAGCGCGAAAACGGCGCGCGGCGCGACCGGCCGGTCGCGGCATTTCTTTTGATTCCGCCTTGACGAGATCGCTCCCATTACCCATCTAGTACGCCACATTCAGCGCGCCGGGATCGCGGGCCGCGCCTTTTTTATGAAAAATTTCTGTTCGTTAGGTCGTCTGTTCGCCCTTTTGCTGTCGTTAGGCTGGATGCTCGGGGCGGTCCACCAAAGCCGCGCCCAGGGTCTGGAAGGCGCGATCGTCAATTCGATCGACGTCACCTACGCCGGCCCGCAAACGATCGCGAAAGATCGCGTCCTCGCGAACATGCGGACGAAAGTCGGCCAGCCCTATTCCGAGACCACGGTCGGCGAAGATATCCGCGGCCTTTACGCGACCGGCAAAGTGCAAAACGTCCGCATTTACGGCGAGCCGAAAGGCAACGGCGTCCACGTGCAGGTGATCATCCAGACGCGCGCGCTCATCACCCAGATCGAGATCGACGGCGCGCAAAAACTGAGCGCGAAAGCAATCCGGGCGCAGATAAAATTCAAGCTCCCGGCGGCGGCCGACGCCGACAAACTCGAGGACGGCCGCGAAGCGATCAGCGATTATTATCAGCGCAAAGGTTTCACCGCCGCGACCGTCGAACTGCGCGTGGTCAACAACGAGGAAAAGGGAACCGCGCGCGCGGTCTACACGATCAACGAAGGCGAAAAAGGCGCGATCCGCGCGATCCGGTTTGAAGGCAACACCCATTTCAGCGATCGCAAACTGCGCTCGCAAATGAAAACGAAGGCGAAGACGCTGCTTTATTTCGTCGATAAATCCGGCCGGCTCGACCAGACGCAATTGCAGCAGGATCTCGACAGCATCCGCGAGTTTTACCAGGACCACGGCTACATCGACATCGCGATCCCGGAGGTGCGGCAGGAACACAATAAGCGAGGCATGACGATCGTCATCGTGGTCAAGGAAGGCATTCAATATCACGTCCGCAAACTGAGCTTCAGCGGCCAGCAGGCGACGGACGAAAAACGTCTGCGCGCGGTCGTGAAAATGAAGGAAGGCTCGGTTTACAGCCCGAAAGGACTGGAGGACGACACCAAGGCGATGAACGACGGCTACGGCGCGGGCGGTTTCGTCGATGTCGATATTCAACCGCAGGGAAATCCGGCCGGGCCCGGGCTGGTCGATCTCTCCTACGACATCAAGGAAGGCGACCGCAGCTTCGTCGAGCGCATCAACATCGTCGGCAACACCCGCACTCAGGATAAAGTCATCCGCCGCGAGATTCTCGTTTCGCCAGGCGACATCTACAACACCGTGCGCGTCGACGTTTCGAAGAAGCGTCTCGAAAACCTGAACTATTTCGACCGCGTCGAGACCTTCCCGCAGGATACCGGCATCCCCGGCCGCAAAGATTTGCTCGTGCAGGTGGATGAAAAACGCACCGGCTCGCTGCAGTTCGGCGCCGGCTACAGCACGATCGACAGCATCATCGGCTTCGTCGAATTTTCGCAGAGCAATTTCGACATCACGAACTGGCCCTCCTTCACCGGCGCGGGCCAAAAGTTTCGCGTCCGCGCGCAATTCGGTTCCGAGCGGCAGGATTATTCGGTCTCGCTCTCGGAGCCATATTTTCTCGGCTATCACCTGTCGTTAGGCGGCGAGCTTTTTTATCACGACGCCGACTTTCTCAGCACGGTTTACGACGAACGCGATTACGGTTTTTCGGTCAATGCGCGCACGCCGCTCAGCGCCTTCACCTATATCGATCTGACCTATCGGCTCGAGGACATCGAAATTTACGACATCACGACGACCGACGCGGCGATTTTATCGCAGGAAGGCTCGCAGATAAAAAGTGAGATCACGCCCAGCTTCGTTTACGACACGCGCGACAATGTTTTCCTTACCCGGCACGGCCATCGCGTTTCGATCACGCCCCATATCGCGGGCGGATTCCTCGGCGGCGATGTCCAAACCTACGGGTTCGACGCCGAGGCCTCGCAATATTTTCTCTTCCCGCTCGACAACATCCTGCTCCTGAACGGCGAGGTCGCAGTCATCGACACATGGGGCAGCGGAACGCAGGTGCCGATCTTCGATCGCCTCTTCCTCGGCGGCGCGAATGACCTCCGGGGTTTCGATTACCGCGACGTGGCGCCGACCGATTCGCAAGGCGATCAACTCGGCGGCCAGACCCTCGCGCGTTTCACCATCGAGGAAACTTTCCCGATCATTCCCAAAGTCCGCTTCGCCACTTTCTTCGACGCCGGCTTCGTCAACGTCGACTCCTACGACTTCGGCTCGAGCAACCTCGCGGACGACGTCGGCATCGGTCTCCGCCTCGATTTGCCGATCGGCCCGCTCCGCATCGATTACGGCTTCCCAATTCAGAAAGGTCAGTCGAACGATCACGGCGGCCGTTTCAACTTCAACGTCGGCTACCAATTTTGAACGCCAACCGCTACTTGCAGTCTAAGGCCTTCCCGACTACCAGTCTGACCTTACATCTATGAAAAAACTGACCCTCTTGGCCGTTCTCGCTGCGTTCGCGCTGCCTGGCGCGGCCTTCGCGCAAACCTTGAAAATTGGGACGATCGACATGAATCGCGCCTTCAAGGAATACAACAAAACCAAGGACGCCGAAGCCAAGATCAACGACGCGAAAAACGCCGCGAAAAAAGAATACGACGATCGCGCCGACGCCTACAAAAAAGCGCTCGACGAAATCAACAAGCTCAACCAGCAGCTCGAAGCCCCGGCCTTGAGCGCCGACGCCAAAACGCAAAAGGCGAAAGACCGCGACGAGAAAATCGCCAGCATCAAAAACATGGAGCGAGAGATCAACGAGTTCCGCCAGACTCGCGAAAAACAATTGCAGGAGCAGGCCGTGCGCATGCGCGACGGCATCGTCAAGGAAATCACCGACGTCGTCATGACGCGGGTCAAAGCGGACAACATGGACCTCGTTTTCGACAAATCGGGCGTGAGCCTGAACGGCGTGCCGATGGTGATGTATTCGCGCGACAGCTACGATTTCACCAACGACGTGATCGCGCAGTTGAACAAACCTTCGGCCAGCGCTTCGCCGGCGAAAGCCAAACCCTGACGATTCGCTTAGTTTTCCGAGAAAACGCACGCCGCGCGCGTGCGTTTTTTTTTGCAGTGACGCGACTCGGGTTGCAAGCGCGCTGGTCTGCGGGGAAGCTGCGCGCGATTCTTCACGGCGCGCGGCGCTTCGCCGGTTCGTCGCGAAAAAACTCGGAGCTCATGGAACCCGAATTACCTCTTCGTTCTCACGATCGAAAAATCGGATTCGTGGTCCCTCGCGCACGCGCCGGTTTCGCGATCGCGATTTGCCTCGCGCTCGTCGCGCAATCCGCGCTCGCGGCCGATTGGGAGAAAACCGTCAGCCCGGCGACGCGCGGAAATTTTCCCAACCCGCGTCCGTTCCGCGCCACCTACCAATTCGGCTGGAACGACATCGTGGCCGCGAACGCCGAAATTCGCTTCCGCAAAAACGACGGCCGTCTGGAATTGGACGGCGCCGGCCAGACCATCGGCATTGTCCGCGCGCTTTGGCGTTTCGACGTGCGACACCGCGCCATCGCCGACGCGGCGAGCTTGCGGCCGATCTCGATGCATCAGGTCGATGAGCTGCGCAGCAAAACCATCACGACCGATCTGCTCTTCAATTCCGCCGGCGTCATCCGCACCCGCACCGACACGAAATCAAAACATCCGCCCTCGCCGAAAAGCTTTTTCTTTCCCGGACTTTTCGATCTTCATTCCGCGCTCCTCCACATCCGCAGCCAACCGCTGGCCGACGGCAGCGTCGAGCGCCTTGTCGTTTACCCGGCGACGAATGCCTATCTCGCCACCGTCACCGTCGTCGGCCGCGAGAGCGTGACGCTCAACGCCGGCACCTTCAAGGCGATCAAGCTCAATTTGCAGTTGAGCAAAATCGGCAAAGATCGCGAGCTAGAGCCGCACACAAAATTCAAACGCGCGACGGTCTGGCTTTCGGACGACCAGGATCGGCTTTTATTGCGAATCGAAGCCGGCGTTTTCATCGGCACCGTCTTCGCGACTTTGCAGAAGGTGGAATTTCCGCGCGACTGAAATCGCGCCTAACGAATCATCAACCCGGCACCCACTGCCCGCGATAAATCGGCGCCGGCAGCGGACGCCGCCGATACGGCAGCATGCGCGGCCCGCGCTGACCGGGCAGCAAACCGAGCGCAGCAAGCGTTTCCATATTCAGCCGGCCGTCGGACGGCAGACCCATTCGCAATTGGAAGGCGCGCACTGCCGCCGCCGTACCCGGCCCAAATTCGCCGTCGATCCCACTGCGATAATAACCCCAGCGCGCGAGCAGCGCCTGCGCGCCGACGATGACGTGTCGCTGCACATCGACCGGAGCGATTTCATACGGCGTCCCGCCAAAAATCCCGCGCGCGTCATAACGCGGCGCGCCAGGATTTGGCGCGGCCGAACCCGGCGCATTTTCGTCCGGAATCTCCGCGGATTGACCAGCATCGTTGTCGTTAGGCGCGGGCGCCGCTTCCGCCTGCGGAGTTGCGCGCGCACCCGCGCCCACGCCTAACGAGTGAAGCGTTTCCGCATCGATCTCGCCCGTGATCTGCAAGCCATTCCGAATCTGGTAACGGCGGATCGCCGCGGTCGTGTCGGCGCTTTTTTCGCCGCTCACTTCGCCGTAATAAAATCCCTGGTCCTTCAACGCCCGCTGCACTTCCGCGGTCGTCTGGTCCGCGCGCAACACGCCCGCACTCGCTGCGAGAAAAAAAAAGATCGCGAGCCCGGTTCGTTTCATTGGAGCGAATTCGACGCTTCTCCCGGCCCAATTATTCAGAGGGTGGCGCCGCGAGCGCGAGGGTCGGTTCGTTAGGCTGAAGCAGTTGCCGGTAGCGATAAATCCCGTCGCTGATCGCACGCGCGATCTGTTCCCGATAATCCGCGCTCGCCAACTTAGTCACGTCGGAAGGATTGGTGATAAAACCGCCTTCCACAAGCGCGGCCGGGTGCCGCACGTTCGCGATAACGTAGAACTGTTCCGATTTCGTCCCGCGATTGACCGCCCGCGTGTGCTCGACCAACGCCGCCTGTAAGAAGCGCGCGAGACTTTCGCTTTCCGAAAGCAACGGCTCGTCGTCGGCCGCCTGCAGGAACGAAAGCCAGCCAAACATCCCGCCCGGCGCCGAAGGTTGATGCTCGGCGAAATACGTCTCGACGCCCGAAGCCGCCGTCCGCGCGTCGTCGTTAAAATGAATGCTGACGAAGAGCGAATGCTCCGCGCGGTTCGCGGCCGCCGCGCGATCCGCGAGTGAAAGATAACGATCGTCCGTCCGCGTCAGCACAGTGCGAAAACCGGCCGCGCGCAAAAGCGCGTCGGCGCGCAACGCGACGTCGAGCGTGAGATTTTTTTCCACCATCGTGCCGCAGATCGCGCCGGAATCATCGCCCCCGTGACCCGGATCGAGAACGATGACGAACGGCTTTTTCTTTGCCGTCACTCTCGCGTGCAGCGGCGGCGAAACGGGACGCGACGAGAGCCTGACGAACCAGACAAATGAAATCGCGAGCAGCGTCAGCCCAATCCAGGGAAGCGCGCGCCGCATCGTCATCCCGGAATTTGGCCGCGAAATTCGTCAGGCGGCAAGCGCGCGCAATTCTTCGCCGGCGATTTGCCGGTAACGAATCGAGGCCGCGACGTGGCGTTCGAGCACGCAGGCTTCGATTGTCGCGCTGCGCAATTTCTCCTCGCGATGTGCGAGCAGCGTCGCCTGCGCGGGAAGTTCGGTTTCCTTTTCGTTAGGCGGCACGCTGCCCGCGCTCCAGGCGTCGAGCGCGACGTTCATCGCCTGGTTCAGGGTTGCGCTCGGATCGTGATCGCGCTGCAACAGTTTTTCCATCGCTTCCGTCCCGCGCGTCGTGCCGCTGATCGCGCAAAAGCTTGGCTGTTTCGCGCCGTGAGCCGCAATCGCGCCGTCGTATTCGATCCGCAAAAACAAATCGTTAGGCGCGGAATCGCCGACTTCCGCGAAAATCATCCGCGCAAGATAAGGCGCGCCATAAACCTGCTCGAAAGCCGTTTTCAAAAGCGGACTCAAAGAATAAAACGCCAGCCGCCGCAACGAAACATCCGCGGCCGAACGGGTGAAACCTTCCGTGCTCGCGAGCTCAATCGCGGCCATGCGCAGACGCTCGATGTCGCCCGGATGCCCGATCGCGCCCATCGCGATGCGATCGTAAATCTCGAAAAGTTTCTGCCGGCCCTGGCCGACGGTGACAAACAAAATCCCGTCGCGATAACTCAACGCCGCGATCGGACTGCCGGGCGCGAGCTGCGTCTCGATGTATTCGCGACGGTTCGCGATCGCCTCGACCCAACGATACGGCTCTTCAATCATGCGACGGTGCGTTTGAAGCGCAATGCGATCTGTCGGTCGAGCAGCGTTTTGATTCCATCGCCCGAAATGATTTTGATGATCGGAAAAATGTGCGCCTGCCGATCGACGCCGCCGGTCGCGGTGTCGGCTTCGGCCGCCGTGTCGAGCGCGCGCAAGGCGAGCGTGACCGCTTCTTCTTCCTTCAATTTGTGGAGCGGTTTTTTGCCCCAGCGATTTTCGAAAAACAAAACGCCACGCACTGCCGGTGAACCCGAGCCGGTCGCGGCATATTCCGTCACTTCGAAATTCGCGCCCATCGCATCATAAAAATAAAGCCGCGCCTGGCCTTCGCCGGCAAAATCGTAAGTCGCAAAAATCGGTACGACCACGCCGACGCCTTGCATGACGAAACCAAAATTATCGCGCAGCAATTTCGAGAGCGCGCGCACCTTGCCGTCCACGCTCATTTCCTGGAGTTGGGTGCGGCGAAAATATTGAAACGAATGCTCGAGCACGCGCGCCATTTCCCAGGCCGTCGCCGGCACGCCCGCGATCGCCATGATCGAATGCCGGTCGATCTCGAGCACTTTGTCGGCGCGATCGTAAACGACCGTGTTGCCCGCCGTCGCGCGTCGATCGCCTGCGACCAAAACGCCGCCGGTAAATTTGAAAGCGAGAATCGTCGTCGCCTGCGTCGGGACGAATTTTGTTTCGCCTAACGATGGCGCCGTCGCGCCGCCGGAATTGGCCACGCCTAACAATCCGCGCCGCCGCAGCAACGCCGGAAAATCAGCCGCCGCTTCGCCTAACGAGTCGCCGGTCACTGGCCCGTGCGCTGTCGATAGCGCTTCGATTGGTTGGGATCCACCTTGCGCATTTTCTTCAACAAATCGCGCGTGTCCGGCTTCGAAACATCGGGCGATTTCGGTCCGCCGCCGTCTCCCTCCCGCGGTCCCCATGGCACCGGCGCCACCGGTCTTTCCGTCCGCTCTGGCATGGGAAAAATTACCGACGGTTACCAACATTTGCAAACCGCGCGCGGCTTGCCACCCAAGCGCGCCGATGCCAAGCTTGCGCGATGACGCGCTTTTTTCCGGTCGCGATTTGCGTCGCCACTTTTTGCCTAACGAACAACGTAGCGCGCGCGCAAGGAGGCGCGCACGAGTTGTCGCAGCTCGAGATTTTGAGCAAGAAAATTGACGACCAGAACACGAAGATCGATGCGCTTTCGCAGCAGATTCTGAAATTGCAGCAGGAGGTCGGACAGAGCCGCGGCGAAACCGTCGGCGTTCCTGAAACAAGCCCGACACCGGCGCCGCCCGCGGCCGCGGCTGTGTCTACGAATGGCAGCGGTGCGACGCACGTCGTGACGAAAGGCGAAACGCTCACCTCGATCGCACGCCAGTACAAGGTCACGATCGCCGATCTGCAAAAACTCAATCACATCGAGAACGATCGGAAGCTGCAGATCGGGCAAACGCTCGCCATCCCGGGCGCGCCAACGCCGTCGCCGACAGCCTCGCCTAACGAGTGATGGAAACGGCCGGCGGGCAGAATTGGTTTCTGCGCAAGCACGCCGACGGCAGCGTTTTTGGCCCGCTCGACTTCGCGCAGATGCGCCGCTGGGCCGACCGCGCGCAGATCGCGCCGCACGATAAAATTTCCCAGGACCAGGAAACGTGGTTGAAGGCGCCGATGTTTCCCGAGCTCGGGATGGACTGGCTCGTCGAAGTGACGAGCGAACGCTATTACGGGCCGACCACTTTCGGCGCGGTGCGCGAGTTCATGCGGCTCGGCGAAATCGGCGAGGAAACGTTCGTGATCAATTCGTGCGACGGCTCGCGGCGCCGGCTGCGCGAGCTGCCGGAAATGCAGAACGAGCCTAACGAGTCGATGGAAATTTCCGGCCCGGGCGCGGCCTCGATGGCGATCAATCTGCACGAGCGCATCGCCGATCTCGAGCAGAGCCTGGCCGAAGAACGCCGCGCCTTGCGCGAATGCGAAGCGCGTTATCGCGAGATCGATGCGCGTTTCTCCGAACTGCAAAACGCGACCGAAGCTTCCGCCTGACGAATCAATTCGCCACCAGTTGCGTCGGCGATTCTTCGTCGCCGCTCGGGGTTTCGAGAAAACTCTGCTCGCAAAGCCGCGCGTACTTTCCGCCTAACGACAAAAGCTCATCGTGCGTTCCGCGCTCAATGATTCTGCCGTGATCGAGCACGAGAATCTGATCCGCTCTCACGATCGTGGAAAGCCGATGCGCGATCACGATGCAGGTGCGATCGAACATCAGATTTTCCAGCGCCTGTTGAATCAGCCGCTCGGTCGCCGTGTCGACGCTCGCGGTCGCTTCGTCGAGAATCAAAATCGGCGGATCCTTGAGCAACGCGCGCGCAATCGAGAGCCGCTGTTTTTCGCCGACGCTCAGCTTCACTCCGCGCTCGCCGACGAGGCTGTCGAGCTTGTCCGGCAACCGTTCGATGAAGGCGCGCGCGTTCGCCGCCTCGACCGCGTCCCAGAGTTCGGCCTCGGTCGCTTCCGGTTTCCCGAGGAGCAGATTTTCGCGGATCGTGCCGTTAAAAAGGAAACTTTCCTGCGTGACCATGCCGATGGTTTCGCGCAACGCGGGAACGGCGAAGTCGCGCAACGGCCGGCCGTCGATCGTGATCGCGCCGGAGGTGAATTCATAAAAACGCGCGAGCAGATTGACGAGCGTCGACTTGCCCGCGCCGGTCTCGCCGACAAGCGCGATCGTTTCGCCCGGCCGCGCGTGAAACGAAATGTTCGCCAGCGCCGGCAACCCCTGCGCGTAAGCGAAACTGACGTCGTCGTAATGGATGTCGCCTTCGATTTTTCCCGCGGGCGCGCCGGTTTCGAGACCGGGCTCTTCCGGCTCGTCGAGAATTTCGAAAACGCGTTCGCCGGCCGCGCGCCCGGCTTGCACGAGTTGATTGAGTTGATGCAAACGCGTCACCGGTTCGTAAAGAAATCTCGTCAACGTGATGAAGGCAACGAGCGAGCCGAGCTGCATTTCCCCACGCAAAACCGCGCGCCCGCCGAAGAAAATCGCGAGGATCAGGCCTAACGAATTGACAAAATCCATCGACGGACTGTAAAGCGCCCACGCGCGCATGATCCGCAGCGTCGCGACGCGCAAGGTATCGCTTGCGCGATTAAAACGTGCGTGCTCCTGCATTTCCCTAACGAACGATTTGATCTGGCGAATGCCCGCGAGATCGTCGAGCAGGAGCGCATTCAAAGCCGAAGCCGCGCGCCGTTGCGGACGATAGCGGCTCGGGCCGGTGAGCGTGTAGCCGAGCGCGCCGCCGAAGAGCAACGGCACCGGCACGAGCACCCACCACGCGAGCCGGCCGTTAAAATAAAAGAGCGTCCCGATCACGATCGCGACCTGCAAAATCGCAACCACCCCCTGCTCGATTCCATCGATCAACACGCGCTCGACCGAGTTCACATCCTCGACCACGCGCGTGATCAAGTCGCCGGTCGCGCGATTATCAAACCAGCGCAGCGGCAGTCGTTCGATGTGCCGGAAGAGATCGCTCCGCAGATCGAAAATCACTTTTTGTTCGAAGCTGTTGTTGAGCAAAATCCGCAGCCCATCGAGCAGGTCCTGAAGAAAAAACGCGCCGAGCGCGAGCGCCACCATCGGGAGGAGCAAATCCGGCCGATGCCCCGCGATCACGTCGTCGATGAGAAACTTCGTCACCGCCGGAAAGACAATGATCATGAGCGTGCTCACGACCGCGCAGGCGAGCGTGCCCGCGGCCATCCAGGGATAGCGTTTGAGATAGGCGAAGACGCGCCAGACGGTTCTCATCGGAAGAGCAAACGTCCGCGTTCAGCGCGGCGAGTTCAAGTTGCGGCGTGTCGCGCGCGTCGGATGTTGTAGCGATCTCACGATGCAAATCGAACAGATTTTCATTTCACCCGGACACAATTACTTCGGCCACTTCGGCCGCGAGCCGGACGCTTTTCCGCTCGAGGAAAAAACCGAAATCGAATGCGTCGCCGGCCGCGGAATCCGGGGCGACCGCTTTTTTGATTTCCGCGACGACTACCAGGGACAGGTCACTTTTTTTTCCCGCGAAGTTTTCGAAGAACTGGCGCAAACAATGCGCCTAACGAATAAATCTCCCGGCGTTTTGCGCCGCAACGTGATTGTTTCAGGAGTCGAGTTGAACGACTTGATCGGCCACGATTTCGTCTTGCAAGGAATTCAATTTCGCGGCACCGCGCACTGCAAACCGTGCCCGTGGATGGACGTCGCCTTTGCGCCAGGCTCAGAAGAATTTCTGGCGCAGCGCGGTGGTCTGCGCGCGCGCATTCTCACGGATGGCCAACTGCACGTCGGCAACGCCGAGCTGCGGCGGCTTTCGACTGCACTCGCCTAACGATGCGCTGCAGCGCGCTGCTGCTCGCCGGTGGAAAATCGACACGCATGGGTCGCGACAAAGCATTTCTCGAAATCGATGGCGAGCCGCTCTGGCGCCGCCAGCTCGCGACGTTGCGCGCGTTGTTGCCTGTCGAGTTGATGATCGCCGCTTCGCCGCGTGCGGAGTGGAACGGCTGCGATGTGATCGCGGACGAAATTCCAAACGCCGGTCCGCTCGGCGGCCTCGCGGCGGCTTTGCGGAAGTGCGCTTCGCCGCATCTCGTCGTGCTCGCGATCGATCTCCCGCGCCTAACGACACGCTTTTTGAAAACGCTCCTCGCCGACTGCGACGATCGTCGTGGAGTGGTGCCGCGAAACGCCGATCATTTCGAGCCGCTGGCCGCGATCTATCCGCGAAGTTGCGCCGAACTTGCCCGCGCAGCGTTGCATCGGCCAGATTTTTCGATGCAGAACTTTGTGCGCGCCGCGATCGAACAAAACCTGCTCGTCTCCCGCCAGCTTGCCGGAGACGAAGCCGCGCTTTTCAAGAATCTCAATACGCTCGCCGATCTATGAACGCGAACCGTGAAACCGCGTCTGCGGTTGAAATCGTCAGACAAAACGGAAATGAACCACCGCGCGAACAATCCGATGAGGTCGCGATCGAGGAGCCGCTCGAGATTCGAATCGAAGGACGGAGCGTCGCAGTGATGATGCGCACGCCGGGACACGATCGCGAACTCGCCGCCGGTTTTGTGTTGACCGAGGGACTCGTTAGGCAGCGATCGGATATTTTCGAGATCACGGCTTGTCCGACGATTGATCCGGCGCACGGCAACGTGATCGAAATCAGCCTAACGAACCCGAGCGATTTCGATTTCGCGAAATTGAGCCGGCACATTTTCAGTTCGTCGAGCTGCGGGATTTGCGGCAAAGCCACGATCGAATCGGCGATGCGGCAGTTCGCGCCGATCAGCGCGGCGCCACGCGTGCGCGCGCAGACTTTGCTCGGCCTGCCGGAAAAGTTGCGCGCGGCGCAGGCGACTTTTGCGCGCACCGGCGGGTTGCATGCCTGCGCGCTGTTTGACGCGAACGGCGAGCTGCTCCTCGCGCGCGAAGATGTCGGCCGGCACAACGCGCTCGACAAATTGATCGGACATCAACTGCTGGCCGGCGCATTGCCGGCCGGCGAAAATATTTTGCTCCTCAGCGGCCGCGTCTCGTTTGAGATGACGCAAAAAGCGCTCGCCGCGGGCATCGCGCTCATCGCAGCGATCTCCGCGCCGACCAGTCTCGCGGTCGATTTCGCGCGTGCGAACAATCAGACGCTCGTCGGATTTTTGCGCGGCGAGACGATGAACATTTATGCCGGCGCGGAACGGATCATTCGTTAGGCCGGCGATTTTTGAAGGTCAGTTCGGCGATGCCGGACTTATCCAAATCGCCCAGACCCGCGGCGATCATGCGGTCGTATTGCGCCTTGGTGGCGCGCGCGAGCGGGAGATCGAGTCCCGCCTTTTTGCCTAACGAAAGGGCGATCCCGCTGTCTTTCGCCGCGTGCGCCGCGGAAAAAAAACAGGCGTGATCGCGATTCTGCATGTCTTCGCCGTCCGTTTGCAAAACACGCGAGGCCGCGCCGGTCTGGGAAAAAACTTCGCGCAGCGTCGTAAGGTCGAGACCGAGCGCGTCGCCGAGGCCGAGACCTTCCGCGAGACCGGCGGTGTTGACGTTCATGACCATGTTGACGAGCGCCTTCACCTTCGCGGCTTCGCCGGCTCGGCCGATGTAACGAATAGTCGAGCCGAGCTCGCGCAGAATCGGCTCGGCGCGCTCGAAAGCGGAGCGCTCGCCGCCACACATGAGATAAAGCGAGCCTTCGCGTGCCTGGGTGATGCTCGATGCCATGCAGGCTTCGAGCGTTTGCGCGCCGGCGTTTTTCGCGAGCGTCTCGACTTCGATGTGAACGTCGGGCGAAATCGTCGCGCAGTTGATGAACAATTTGCCGGTCGCGTTGGCGAGCAGGTTGTCGTTAGGCGCGGAAAAAATTTCGCGCATCGCGGCGTCATCGGAAACGACCGTAATGATCGCCTCCGCCGCGGACGTGACTTCGCCTAACGACTGGCTGGCGAAACTGCCGAGCTCCTGCGCGAGCTCTGTCGCCGCGCGCTGCGCATCGTAAAGCGCGGTGATGTGAAAGCCGCGCTCATGCAGACGCCGCGCCATGTTTGTGCCCATCCGACCGACTCCGACAAATCCAATGTTCATTGAGAAGATTAATCGAGGCCGGTCGAAAGCTCGGTCGCGCCGGCGAAAAATGCGTTGTGCTTTTTCTCTTCCGCGACGGTCGTGAGCGGGCCGTGGCCGGGACAAAGAATGGTGTCGTTAGGCAAAGTGAGAATTTTCTCAAGATTGTTGCGCAGCGCATCTTCGTAGGAAACGCTCCCGCCGCCCATCGAGCCGGCGAAGAGCGAATCGCCCACGATCGCGACCGGTTGATCGAGGCCGCGAATGAAAAAAGTCATCCCGCCGGCGGAATGTCCGGAGGTGAGCAGCGGCTCGATCGTGAGGCCGCCCACTGAAAAATTCTCGCCTTCGGTCAGCGGCTGCGCGCGCGGGTCGTCTTCGCGGTCGGAAAGATAAACGGGCGCGCCGGTCGCCTTCACGAGACGATCGAGATCGGCGACATGATCGGAATGTGAGTGAGTGAGCAGGATCAAATCGATCTTCAGGCCGGCGTTTCGGCTCTTCTCCAGCAGTCCGGAGCAATCCGCGCCGCTGTCGAACGCGATCGCGGCTTTGCTCGACGGGTCCCAGACGAGATACGCGTTCACGGTCATGCCGTGGAACGGCGTCGTGAACTGCGCGAGGCCGTCGAGGCTGATCTCTTCCGGCCGCCATTTGTTTTCCGCGAGATCGGCGAGCGCGTTCGCATTTAGTCTTAAGACGGGCGCAATCTTGTCGATGGTTTCGCGATCAAACTCGCCATCGCGAAGACGGCGAATTGCCTCCGCGCTCACGCCGGATTTTTCCGCGAGCTGGCTGTCGGAAATCTCCCGGCCGCGCTGCGCTTTGCTGATGATGTCGGTGAAGTTGTCTTCCAGTGGAATCGCCATGCTGCATTAAAACGCGGCGCTTCTTTCTGTCGAGCGGCAAGCGCGCGGTGCGAGGTCGGCGATGCGATTTTGCGAGAGGCGCGCAGCTTCTGCGGCGACGATTTCGATCGGACAAACGAGGCCGGTTTCTCTTTCGATCGAAGTCATCGTAACATCGGCAATACCGCACGGCGTGATGGCATCAAACGGCGCGAGGTCGCCGGCGACGTTGAGCGCGAAACCGTGCATCGTGATCCAATGCCGCACGCCGACGCCGATCGACGCGATCTTGCGATTTTCCACCCAGACGCCGGTGAGGCCTTCGCGCGCACGCGCGAAAATCCGATGCAACGCGAGCAGCTCGATGAGGAACGTTTCGATCCAGCGCAGGTAACGATGCAGATCCTGACCGTAATCGCGAAGGTCTATGAGAAAATATCCGACGAGCTGACCCGGTCCGTGATAAGTCGCCTGGCCGCCGCGATTGATCGGAAACAACGGATGCGGTAAATGCGTTGCGCCGCGCAAACTCGATTGGTCCGGCGTACGACCGATGGTGTAAACCGGCTCGTGCTCGAGCAACCAGAGTTCGTTAGGCAAATCCGGATCGGCGCGTTTCGCCCGGACGAAATTTTCCTGACGCGCGAGCGCGTCCGCGAAGTCAACCCGCCCCAACCAACGCGTCTCGAACGGCGGTTTCATATCCGCAATTGTTCCGGCAACCCGAGCCGCGCGCTTTCCTGCGCGCGCAGATGAGTAAGGCCGATGGCGAGAGCGTCGGCCGCGTCGTCGTTAGGCGTGATCGTTAGGCCAAGAAGCGCCCGAACCATGAACGCGATCTGCGTTTTGTCGGCGGCGCCCTTCCCGACCGTCGCCTGCTTGATTCGTTTCGGCGCGTATTCGAACACCGGCAGACCGCGCTCCGCCGCGGCCATGATCGCGGAGCCGCGCGCCGCGCCGAGCGTGATCGCGGTCTTGTAACTCTGCACGTAGATGACCGATTCCAACGCGCAACAATCGGGCTCGTGCATCTGGATTAATTCCGCGAGCCGATCGCGGATCGCGACGAGGCACGAGGACATGCGCAGCGTCTTCGCGTTATGGATGACGCCGAAATGGAGGACGCGAAATTTTCCGCCGCCGTTCGTCTCCAAAATTGCGACGCCGGAATTGCGCAGCGAGGCATCGATCGCGAGCACGCGCATTCGTTAGGCAAAATCAGAAACGCCGGAGGCTCGCATGAGCCAGCTTAGGTTTCGCGCCGCGCGCTTCAAGAGGAAGTCGACAAGCGGCGCGCGCTTTGTTTCAGTCCTTGCGTGAACGAGCAGGCGGAACGGCGATGCCAGATTTGCGAGCAAACGAAACCGCCGGCCGCGATCGTGAGCGCCGATCTGATTCGGCCGTCTCTGCTCGAATTTATCCAGCGAAAAAATCCGCAGTTCGATCCGCAGGCGTCCATCTGCCTGGATGATCTCGGCCGTTTTCGCCGCGATTATGTAAAGGAAGTTTTGCAGGACGAGATCGGCGAATTATCGGCGCTCGATCAGGAAGTCGTCGAAAGCCTGCGCGCGCACGAGATTCTCTCCGAGAACATCAGCAAACAATTCGAGACCGAGCTCTCGTTTGGCGAACGCCTTTCCGATCGGATCGCGGCCTTCGGCGGAAGCTGGACTTTCATCATCATTTTCGGCGGCATCCTTCTCGTCTGGATCGTCGTCAACACTGCGATCCTCGCGACACGCGCCTTCGATCCGTATCCGTTTATTTTGATGAACCTGATCCTTTCCTGCCTCGCGGCGTTGCAGGCGCCGATCATCATGATGAGCCAAAACCGGAGCGAATCGCGCGATCGCGCCCGCGCTGAAAATGATTACAAGGTCAACCTCAAGGCCGAGCTCGAGATTCGGCATCTGCACGAGAAGCTCGATCATCTTTTGCGCAAGCAATACAACCGGCTTTTCGAGATTCAGCAGATCCAGATCGAGTTGCTCGAACAGCTCGGGCGGAATTCCGAGTCAGAGGAATCGTCGCCCGGCGCGGTTTTGCCTAACGAATAAAGGCCGAGGAAAAACGATTCGTCAGGGCAGCGAAAAATAATCCGCGCTCTGATAATTTCCGTCGATCGTTTTCACGATCTGCATGAGGACGTCGTTGAGGAGCGAGCTCGCGCCAAAACGAAACAGCTCCGGCGCCAGCCAGTCGTCGCCCAGCGTTTCTTTCAGCATCACAAGATAGGCGAGCGCCTGCTTCGCGTTGCGAATCCCGCCGGCCGGTTTCATTCCGATACGAATTCCGGTTTCGAAAAAATAATCGCGAATCGCTTCGAGCATCACGAGCGTAACTGGCAGGGTCGCGGCCGGCGAAATTTTCCCGGTCGAAGTCTTGATAAAATCGCCGCCGGCGCGCATCGCGATTTCGCTCGCAAGCCGCACGTTGTCGTAAGTCTGAAGCTCGCCGGTTTCGAGAATCACTTTCAAATGCGCGGCGCCGCAGGCTTCTTTCACACTCGCGATTTCGTCGAAAACGCGATCGTATTCGCCCGCCAGAAAAACGCCGCGATCGATCACCATGTCGATCTCATCCGCGCCATTTCCGGCCGCACGCCGCACTTCTTCGAGCCGCAACTTCAACGGCATCAATCCGGTCGGAAACGCGGTCGCGACCGACGCGACCTTGACGCCGGAATCGCCGAGAAATTTTTTCGCGTGCCTAACGAACGCCGAGTAAACGCAAACCGCCGCACAACTCGGCACATCGTAACGCGGCGCGGCCGGTTGCATCGCCTTGCGACAGAGAAACGCGACTTTGCCCGGCGTATCTTTTCCTTCGAGCGTCGTCAGATCCATCATCGAGACGGCGAGCTTGAGGCCGGCCAGCTTCGCGGAAGTCTTAATGCTCCGTTTGGTGAAGGCGGCCGCGCGTTCCTCGACCATGATCTGGTCGACCGCGGGAATTTCCCAGCGATCGCGCAGCGCGCGATGATGATTAGAAATTGCGCCCGGCATTTTTCGAAACCTAGCCTAACGAATTCAGCTCAAGTGTCGATCTTATCGCCAATGACGCTGAGAATGATCTCGCGACGGTGCGGCGCGCGCCGATGCTCGAAAAGAAAAATGCCCTGCCAGGCGCCGAGCTGCATTTTGCCGTCCCCGATCGGCACAACTTCGCTCGCCCGCGTGAGTACGGCGCGAATGTGCGAGGTGCTGTCGTCGCCACCTTCTGCGGTGTGCTCGAACCAGGACGTATCTTCCGGCACAAGTTGCTCGAAAAATTTTTCGAGATCGCGCCGCGCGCTCGGATCGGCGTTTTCCATCATGATCAAACTGCAACTCGTGTGCCTAACGAATACCGTGATCGCGCCGACGACGATGCCACTGCGTCGCACTTCGGCTTCAACCCGGTCGGTAATTTCGTAGGTGCCTTTGCCGCGAGTCGAAATCGTAAAGCTGGCGCTGTGCGCAGGCATCGCGAGAATCTTAGATGCTGCGTTTCGGGCCGTCGCTCGCGATTTTGCTCGCGCTGCCTTTGCTCGCCGCGCCTTCGCCTAACGAAAAGCAAATCGCGCAGCTTTACGATCGTGCGCTCGGCGGCGACGCGGCGGCGGTAAACGAGTGCATCGCCCGGCTCGAGCAGGTGCTCGCCCTTCGGCCTAACGATGAACTGGCGCGCGTTTATCTCGGCAGCGCCTCGACGTTGCGCAGCCGCGATCTCGGCTTCGGCCTGGAAAAGATCAACGCGCTCCGCCGCGGCGAAGCGCTTATGGATGAAGCCGCCGCCGCCGCGCCGGACGACGCCCGGGTCCAGCTCGTGCGCGCGGTGACTTACGAAGCGTTTCCGGCTGTTTTGGCGCGAGGCAAAATCGCGCTCCGGGCCCTCGCCGATCTCGTCCCGCGGGTCGAAAAAAATCCGAACAAGCTCGGACCACGCGATCGGCAGCTTCTTTATCTGAATGCCGGCCGGGCCGCGGAGAAAGCCGGCGACAAGAATCGCGCGACCGAATTAAGGCGGCGCGGAATCGCGCTGGGCGCCGATGAAAAATTGACGCGCGAGCTCGAAGCGGTCGTCGCGCGGCCCTGACGTTGTGGATGCGGCCGGGCCGAAGATGTGCCCCATTAAAAGATGCAGGCCGATCTCGAGCGCGTGCTCTTCGACGAGGCGACCATCCTGCACCGGCTCGACCAAATCGCGGCGCAAATTTCCGTCGATTATCGCGCGCGCGAGCTGACCGTCATCGCGGTCCTCAACGGCAGTTTGATTTTCATGGCCGACCTGCTCCGGCGCATCCCGCTGCCGCTGAAACTCGATTGCGTGAGCGTCGCGAGCTATCACGGCGCGACGCGGACGAGCGGCGAAGTGGTCTTCAAACAAATCGCGCTCCCCGACGTCGCGGACCGCGACATTTTGATTCTCGACGACATCCTCGACACCGGCGTGACGCTCGCGGCGATCGTCGAAAAATTGCGCGCGACGCGGCCGCGGAGCGTGAAAATTTGCGTGCTTTTACGAAAGGAAAAAATGCGGCTGCGCGAGGTCGAAGCCGATTACGTCGGGTTCGATATCCGCGACGAATTCGTCGTCGGTTACGGGCTCGATTATCGCGAGCGCTATCGCAATCTGCCCTGCGTCGGCGTGCTGCGAAAAGAGCTGATCGATTTGCCTAACGATGCCTAACGAATCTAAAATTATCGTCGAAGTTCGCTTCTTCGCGCAGCTTCGCGACCTCGTCGGCGCGACCGAGAAGCGCCTCGAGTTGCCACGCGATGCGAAGGTCGCGGATCTGCTCATGCAGCTTTACGCAAAGCACCCGGATTTGAAAAAATGGGACCGCCAGATTCTGATCGGCGCTGGCTTGGAATTTGTTGGGCGCGATCACGTGCTCGACCCCGGCGAAGAAATCGCGATCATGCCGCCGGTGCAGGGCGGTTGATTTTGCCTAACGAACGTCTTTTTTCCTGATCTTCCGATCCTTCGCTTCGACGGTTTGGAATTGACCGCCGTTGCGCGCGGCCAGTTGTCGCAACATCTCGCGCTCTTCTTTTTTATCCGCCGCGTCGAGGTAATAAATCGTGTGCAGCCGCGCGCGTTGCGGCAGCGTTTTCTGTCCGGTCTCGGCGATTTTGTAAAGTTCGTTCGCGGGAATTTCCTTCAAGCCGTGATGAGGAATCGCCTCGGTCGCGTTGCCGTCCGTGAGCATGTAAATCGTCTGCGGCCGGAGCGAAAAAGCGAGCTCGAGCGCGTAATCGTGTCGCGTCCCGCCGGGCCGCCCTTTCGGCTTCGCGCTTTTGTAATCGATTTCGTTTTCGATCTGCGCGATGGCGGCGGTTTTATTTTCGTCCGTCGCCAAAACCAGCGCCGGCCGCCACGCGCGCGCCGAGCCCGCCCAGCGAATGATGTCGAAGCGCGTCGCACTCGTTAGGCTGTTGACGAGCCGGACGGCTTCGTCGCGCACCAGCTGAAAACTTTGCTCGCTTCCGTGCCTGATCAGTTTGCCTCCGACCGCGTCGCCGGTGCGAGTGAACATCGAATCGGAAACATCGATCATGATCACAACGCTTTGGCTGACGTCGCGAATTCCAAAAAAATTGATCGCAGCTCCCGAGCCGGCGAAGGCGCGGCCGTTCGTTCGGCCGTTTGCGGCCAGGTTGAACGCGGCTGGCGCGGCGAGCATTTGCGGCGCGGCCGGCAAAATTTTCGGCGACTCGATTTCCGGCAAAGGCGGGAGGGTGAATTTAGTCGCAGCCGTGGTCAGAACGCGCTGCGGCGCCGCTGCGGGCGGCCGGGCAATCGCCGATCTTTTTCGCACTTGCACGCGATGTTCGAGTGCGCGCTCGGCGTCGTTAGGCGAAGGCGGACCGGCGCGAAAGGTCAGTTGCCGACCGGCGGAATATCTCGCGACCACCCAGACCGCTGCGAGTCCGCCGAAAAGGAGGTGCAAGGCGAGGACGAGGCCCAGCACTCGCGGCGAATAGCGACGCGAAATTGTGCGGCGTTCTGCGGCCACGGCTTCCATCCCGCCGCGACTTTGCTGCCGTGTGAAAATGGTGGCGAGCAACGTTTCCGCGACGTCGCGAAAATCGCCTAACGACTAACGAACCGCGAGTGCGTCGTGAATCGTCTCGAGCAGTTGTATGTGGCTGAAAGGTTTTTCGAGAAACGCGGCCGCTTGCGGCACTTCGACCTCGGCCTGCTCCGCGGAAAGGCCGCTGATGAGAACGATCGGCATCTCCGGAAAACGCTCGCGCAGATCGAAGAAAACTTCGCCGCCGTTCGCACCCGGCATCATGAGGTCGAGCACGGCGAGATCGGGCTGCATTTCCTCGGCGACGGCGAGGGCTTCGAGGCCGCTCGCGGCCGTTCGCGCGCGATAGCCGGCCGATTCGAGCACTTCGCGCATGATTGCGGCGACCGCGACTTCGTCGTCGGCGATAAGCACGCGGCGGCCGCCGCCGTCGCGGCGGAGTTCGTCAGGCGCGGCGGATTTTTCGTCCGCAGTTTCAATGATGGCGGGAAGATAAATCGAGAAAGTCGTGCCTTTACCTTCTCCAGTTTCGAGGTCGATCGCGCCGCCGAGGCCGTCGACGATCATGGCGACGGTGGAAAGGCCGAGGCCGGTTCCTTTGCCGGGCGCTTTGGTGGAGAAGAACGGATCGAAGATTTTCGCCGCGACCGAAGGCGGCATGCCGGTGCCGCTGTCGCTGACAGAAAGTTTCACGTAAGAGCCGGCGGCGAGCAGGCCGCGGATTGTGCCTAACGAATCTTTCAGTTCGAGGTTTTCGGCGCCGAGGACGATTTTTCCCGGGCCATCGATGGCGTCGCGCGCGTTCACGCAAAGATTCAGCACGACCTGGTGCAGTTGCGTCGGGTCAACGCTGACATTCCACAAACCGGCCGGCGCGTTGTCGATCACCTCGATGCGTTTCGGAAAAGTGGCCTGCGCCATTTTCGCGACTTCATGCACGATGTGGCGCGGATCGAGCGTGCTGCTCGCGCCGCTGATCCCGCGGCCGAAAGAAAGAATTTGCCTAACGAGTCCGGCACCGCGCTTGGCCGAGCCTTCCACGAGGCCGATGAATTCGCGCGCATCGTCGGTCGCGACTTGCGTGCGCAAAAACTCGCAGCCCATCAAAACCGGCGCGAGGACGTTGTTCAAATCGTGCGCGATGCCGCTGGCGAGGAGGCCGATGCCTGGAGGAGCTGCGCCATGAGTTGCCGTTTCTCGGTCATGTCACGCTGCACGGCGACCCAGTAATTGATTTCATCGTCAGGCCCGCGCAGCGGTTCGATGTACCAGTCGATCCAGAATTCCGAGCCGTCTTTTTTGTAATTGATGTCTTCGCCTTCGAAGGCTTCGCCATTCGTTAGGCACCGGCGCAAACGATCGAGCGTTTTGCGCGTCGTTTTCGGGCCCTGCAAAAAGCGCGGGCTTTTGCCGACGACTTCGTTAGGCAACCAGCCGGTCATTTTTGTGAAGGCGGCATTGACGTAAAGAATGCGCGGGCCCGGCTCTTCGAGAACGGTCTCGGTGATGACGACCGATTCGCGAATCTGCGCCAGCGCCTGTTGCGCGAGGCGAAGCTGATCTTCGGCCGCCTGGCCGGCGACGCCCTCGAGGACGTCACGAAAGGCGGAGTGGGAGTCATCCATCGCCAGCGTATCCGCCGGCGCAGGCATCGGCAGATGCACGTGTTTGTTCGCGTGACTCCCGATTGTGTTTTTTTGAAAATCCCGAATCTGCTCGATCGCGTCCATGCTCGTGAAAGGAGCAGGAAATATTCCGGCGCGACGCGGGGTTCGCGCTTTTCGTTAGGCGGATTTTTTTCGCGAAGCGAGCAGGACGTCGCGACCGGTGAGGTAAAGCAGCGCACACAAAATCCCGAAGGGAAGAAGCGAGAGCCAGTCGGCGTTCGGGCCGTTGAAGAATGGATTGTGCGCATTGGCCCAGGCAGTCAGTCGGTCGTTTTGCGCGGCCAGGCTCGGCACGATGTTCATGGCGGCAATGATGATGCCGGTGATGGCGCCGCCCGCGATGTAGCCGGACGCGAGCAGGACACCAGCGCTTTTGTCGCCTTCCGCGACGAGCTCGTCGCCGCTCAGATTGCGCGCGCGGAATTTGTGCTTGCGGAGCCAGCGATCGACCAGCCAGCGGATCATGCCGCCCACGAAAATCGGCGTGGACGAAGAGAGCGGCAGATAGACGCCGACGGCAAAAGCGAGTGACGGAATCGCGCTCATCTCGAGCGTGATCGAGATCATCACGCCTAAGAGCACCAGCGCCCACGGAAGTTTGTGGCCCAAAATTCCTTTGATGATGTAGGACATGAGGGTCGCTTTCGGCGCGTCGAATTTCGTCACGGCCGAGCCGTCGGGCCGTGTGCGATGGGTGCC
Source organism: Chthoniobacterales bacterium (assembly GCA_036490335.1). Taxonomy (GTDB): domain Bacteria; phylum Verrucomicrobiota; class Verrucomicrobiia; order Chthoniobacterales; family UBA10450; genus Palsa-1392. The sequence continues at coordinate 81,678 of DASXEB010000019.1, read as the reverse complement.
GTTGATGCCGGGATCGACGAGGTAAACGGCCTGGCGCTGATCGTTCACGAGATAGCGCTGCGACGCGCCGCCGGCGGGATCGGCCCGTTGCCACGAGCGATAAAGCCGCGAGTCGGTGTTGGCCTGTTCGCCTTTAATGTGCTCGGGCGCGCCGAGCGCGGCGTCGTTAGGCGCGCGCAGGTTGGCGGGAAAATTCTGCTCGATCTTGTAAACGACTTCACCCACGTCGTTGACCAAATAATCGCCGGCGTCGAGTCCGGGCACGATCGAATTCGCGCCGCCCTTTTCGTTTTTCAAAAGGCGATAATGTCCGGTCGTGTCGGGCTTCCACTGCTCGTTGAACGCGGGAAGATTCGCCGCCTGCACGCGCGGCGGCGTGGCGCCGGCTTCGATTTTTTGGAACGTCGTCGCCGGCACGTAAACGGTGTAGGCGTCATTCAGGAGAAGAAGAATTGGGCCGAGGACGACCGCCGATGCGAGCGTGCCGAAGAGGATCGCGATTTGTTGCGACCTCGGCGTCGAGCCGATGAGATGGCCGGTTTTTAAATCCTGCGAAGTCGTCCCGCCGTTGGACGAGGCGATGCAAACGATCGCGCCGATCGAAAGCGCGGTGACGAAATATTTCGGCCCAGTCCAGCCGACAATGAGAAAAACGAGGCAGGTCAAAAGCAATGTTGCGACCGTCATTCCCGAAGTCGGGCAGGACGACGAACCGAGCTCCCCCGTGAGACGCGACGAGACGGTAGTGAAAAGAAATCCGATCGCGACGATGAGAAACGCGCCGAGCAAATTCCATTGCAGGCCGAGTTGCGGCACGATCATCATGACGAGGAGGAGCACGATCGAACCGCCGATCACGACTTTCATGGAAAGGTCCTGCTCGGTGCGAAGCATTTCTTTCCGCGCCGTGCCGCTGCGCAGATCGGCGAGCCCGGCGCGCATGCCGTGCCAGATGGTCGGGAACGAGCGAAACAAACTGATGATCCCGCCGGCCGCGACCGCGCCCGCGCCGATGTAAAGGACGTAAGCCTCGCGCACGTCGTCCGGATTCATCGCGCTGATTAATTTTGTGCCGGGCGCGAGCACGCTCGTTAGGCCGTCGCCGAAAAATTTGATCGCCGGAATGAGGACGAGGTAGGCAAGCACGCCGCCGGAGCACATGATCGACGCGATGCGCGGCCCGATGATGTAGCCCACGCCTAACAATGCCGGCTCGATCGTCATGGAAATCGAACCGGCTTTGAACGGCGCGCCGAAAATTTTCTCGGGCGAATTTTTCCAGGCGTTGAAGGCGTTCATCGCCGCCTGATAGAGAAAGCCAATGCCGAAACCGCTGAAGATAATTTTGCCGCCGCTGACTGCTTCCGCCGCCGTCTCGGGAGTGTCGAGGCCTTCGCGCGAGGCCGCGGCTTTCAAAACTTCCGCGCACGCGGTGCCCTCGGGATATTTCAGAATTCCGTGTTGATCGACGATGAGCGCGCGGCGCGTCGGGATCATCATGAGAATGCCTAACAATCCGCCGAGCATGGCCACGAGGAGCACGCGCACGATTTCCAGATCGAAACCGAGAATGAGAATTGCCGGCATGGTCACGCCAAGGCCAAAGGCGAGCGACTCGCCCGCGGAACCGGCGGTCTGGACGATGTTGTTTTGCAAGATCGTCGCGTCGCGCATTCCGAATTTTGAGAGGAGGCGAAAAACCGAAATCGAAATCACCGCGACCGGAATCGACGCGCTCACGGTCAGACCGACCTTGAGCGTGAGATAGAGCGACGAAGCGCCAAAACCCGCGCCTAACAATGTCCCGAGGATAAGCGGAAACGGCGTCAGCTCGCGCATCCGCGTCGCGGGCGAGATGTAGGGCTTGAAATTTGCCGCGAGCGGATTCGTCGGCTTTGAGCCCACGATGTCCGGCATTTCGTTAGGCGGATTGCGCGGATCGATTTTTAGCATGCGAATTTATCAGCCGCCGCGAGCGTGCCTAACGAGTCGCACCTTACACCGTCCGGCCCATGCCCATGCGCAAAACCCATCGGTAAAGCACGAAGGTGATGATGAAGAAGGCGAGACCGCCGACGATGATGCCGGCCGTTTCGAAGCCCGCGCCGACGAGCGCGAGCGGCGCGGCGATGCCGGAGAAAACAACGATCGCCGAGAGGACGACGCCGATGATGCTTTCGCCGACGATCAAACCGGACGCGAGCAGCACGCCGAGTTGTTTCGTCGCTTCCGGGCGCGCGGTGCGATCGGCGCGGCGGTCGAAGAGCCAGCCGATAACCGTCCCAACGACGATCATGAGCGTGCTCGCCGTCGGCAGATAAATCCCGAGCCCGACCGCGAGCGGCGGCACGCGCAGATGTCGCGAGGTGCGCGCGAGAATTTCATCGAGGATAATAATGGCGACGCCGATGAGCGCGCCGGTGATGATTAAACTCCAATCGATATCCGAGGCGATCACGCCTTTCGCGAGCGCGGAAATTAATCCCGCTTGCGGCGCCGCCAGGGAATGCGCGGTCGCGTTCGGCGCGCCGACAAATCCGTAGGCCTGATTCACGAGATTCAGCACCGGCGGAATGACGGCCGCGCCCGCGAGCACGCCGATGATGAGCGCGACCTGCTGTTTCCACGGAGTCGCATCGACGAGCTGTCCGGTCTTGAGATCTTGCAGGTTGTTGTTCGCGATCGCGGCGACGTTGAAAACGACCGCAGTGGTAAAAAGCGCGAAAGCCATCAGCGCTTTGCCCGCATCCGGCGAGACATACGGTTTCACGCCGAAGACGAGGAGCAACGCCGCGCCGATCACGACGAGAATGCCGATGCCGGAAAGCGGACTATTCGACGAACCGATCAGTCCCGCCATGTAACCGCAAACCGCCGAGACAAAAAAGCTCATCAAAAAAACGTAAACGACGCCGCCGATAACGAGCGTGGTGAGATGCGCGCCGAGACCGCTCGTGGTGGCGAAAGAACCGAGCACCCAGCCGATCGGCAACATGCAAACGAGCGTGATCACGCCGACGATGCCGATCGGAATATCGCGTTCGGTGATCGGGAGCGTGTCGGCTTTGCCGGCTTTGCGCGCGCGGTTCGCGGCCATCGCGCCGGCCAGACCTTGCACGACCGGCTTGACTAATTTTACCAAAGTCCAAATCGCGGAAACACCGATCGTGCCCGCGCCGACGAAGCGCACTTTGTGACTCCAGGTGCTTTGCGCGAGTTGCGCGGCGGCGGTGGTGATATCGCCCGCGATCGCGGAGTAATGCGGCACGCCCCAGCCCCAGCCGATGCATGTGCCGATGAGCATCGCGATGCCGACGGAAATGCCACAAAGGTGACCGATCGCGAGCAGCGCAAAGGAGAGCGAAAAATCATAACCAGTGACCGCGCCGCGCCGACCGATGCGAAATGTTTGCGCGACATCCGCGCCGAAGATTTGTGTCGCGACGATGATCGCGAAAACCGCCGACACAATCGAACCCCACAAAACCGCGAGCAAACCCGAGCGACCGTGTTCGACATCGGCGGCATTTTCCTTGTCGCCGCCGCTTCCGACCTTGAGCACTTCGGCGCAAGCGACGCCTTCCGGATACGGCAGGTCGGAATTCGTCACCAACGCGCGGCGGAGCGGGATCGAATACATGACACCGAGAATTCCGCCGAGCGCGCAAATCAAAAATGAAATCCAAAACGGAAACCCGGTCCACCAGCCGATCATGATCAGGCCCGGCAAAACGAAAATGATCGACGACAACGTGCCGGCGGCCGACGCGACCGTTTGCACGATATTATTTTCCTGCACGGTCGCGTCCTTGAAACCGCGCAGAATCGCCATCGAAATCACCGCCGCCGGAATCGAAGTCGAAAACGTCAGCCCGGCTTTGAGCCCGAAGTAAACGTTAGCCGCCGTGAAAACGAGCGTGATCAGCACGCCCACGATCAGACCGCGCAGGGTCAGCTCGGGTCGCCTGCTTTCGTTGCCTCGGTCGTTCGCGTTCATCGCTGGGCCAGCCTGGATTGGGCGAAAAAAACTGGCCGCGTAACGACGCCCGGCTTTTCGTTAGGCGAATTTCTGAGCTCGAGTTGCGACATAGCGGTGTGCCTTCCGGTGAAAAGTTCGGATAGCAGAGCGGGAAAGGCCGCGCAAGTAAACAGGAATCTAGCGGAGCGGACGCCGCGAATAAGGGGGCGGAACGCTTCGCCTGCCCAGTTTCTGCCCTGGAATCAGAGCCGCAAAAAGAGTAGATGCTTGGTAAACATCTACGGGATATTGAATTAGACCCGGAGCAACCCCTCTTAATATCGTCGCGATATCAACTCATATCGCCACGATATGACTTCGTCTTGGCGCGATATTGAATCGTATCGCCCGAATCCTGGTTAAACTCGCGGCTGGCGCGATTACTATTCCGACGAGGTGAGCGAAGTTCGTCCAGATATTGGTTAAACTCTTCGCGATACCAGTTAAACTCGCGCCGAGAGCAGTTCGTCTTCCCCGAATCTCAACCGGTCTCGCGGAGATGTTCACCGCGATTTTCAAATGCCGGGGCGCGTTGTCCCGGTTGCGGCTCGACTGCGCCGCACTCGGAATGACGACCGATTTAGCATCGCGCTTCGTTCTTCCCTTTTGAATGAAAGCGCTCCATCGCTCGAAACTTTTCTGGTTCCTCGTCGTCCTCGCGGTCGCCGTCATCGTCGTGCACGTGATGCTGCCGATCTGGGTGCGCAATTACGTCAACAAAACGCTCGACCACGTCGGTGAATATCACGGGCACGTCGACAGCATCGGCATCGCGCTCTGGCGCGGCGCCTACAAAATTTACGGGATCAAAATCGAGAAGACGACCGGCCAAGTCCCGGTGCCGTTTTTCTCCGCGCCGCTGATGGATCTTTCCGTGCAATGGATGGCGCTTTTCCACGGCTCCTTCGTCGGCGAAATCAATGTCGTCAGGCCGCAGCTCAACTTCGTCAACGCGCCCGACGAAGCTCAAGCGCAGGCCGGTTTGAAAGAGCCGTGGACCACCAAAGTGAAGCAGCTCTTTCCGCTAAAAATCAATCGCTTCAGCGTTGCGGACGGCGAAGTGCATTATCGGGATTATCATCGCACGCCGAAGGTCGACGTCGTCTTCGATCGGGTGCGGATCGTTGCGACAAACCTGACGAACAGCGAGAAACTTTCCAAGACTTTGAACGCGCACGTCGAGATGGAAGCGCGACCGCTGCGCGCGGGCGATCTGCGCGTCAAAATCGATCTCGATCCGTACGCCGCGAAGCCGACTTTCAATCTCGAGACCGAGCTGAAGGATTTGCCGCTGGTGAAGCTGAACGATTTCGCGAAGGCCTACGCCTCGATCACGTTTGAGAAAGGCACGCTACGCATGGCGACAGAATTGAACTCCAAAAACGGCCACTTCGACGGCTACGTCGAACCGGTTTTCGACAACATGTCGATCTTCAGCATCAAGCACGACTCCGACAACCCACTCGATTTTGTCTGGCAGGCGATCGTCGGCGGATTGACCCAGCTCATTCGCAGCCATTCGGAAAATCGCTTCGGCACACACGTCCCGATCCACGGCACTTTCGACAATCCCAAACCGGCCATCATCGCGACGGTGCTGAATGTTTTCCGCAACGCCATCATCCAGGTTTTCGAAGGCACGCTCCCGCACAAGGAGCTGCCCAAGGTGGAAAAAAATCCCGGCTAACGAACGCGCGCCGGCCTAACGAATGCGTCGGGGTCGTCGAATTCCTGCCGCGGATTGTTTTCGAGGAATTCGTTGATCGCCGCGAGAAACGGGGTCGCGAAATCTTTTTGCTTCTGCTCGCCGACCCCGGGAATGACGCGAAACGCGGCTAGCGTGGTCGGATAACTGCGCGCCATTTCGCGCAGCGCGACGTCGGAAAAAACAATGTAAGCCGGCACATGGCGTTCGTCCGCGAGCGTGCGGCGAAGCGCGCGCAATTTTTCGAAGAGCGCTTCGTCGCACTCGATCTCGCCGGTGCGTTTTCGCGCCCGCGGCGGCCGCGTTTTCGGCAGCGTCGTTAGGGTGATCTGCGTCCGCGCGCGCAATGCTTCGCGACCAGCCGCCGTGACTTGCAGGACCGCATATTTATCCGACGCGATCTCGACCAGGCCGAGCCGCAAAAGCTCGCGCCCAATCGCGCACCAGGCATTGCGATCGAGCTCGCGGCCGATCCCGTAAGTCGTGAGCTGATCGTGCCCGCGCTGCCGGAGCATTTCCGTGTCCGCGCCGGTCAGCACCTCGACGATGTGATTCAAGCCAAAGGCGAACCCGCTTTTCTGCTGCACGCGCCAGACGCAGGAGAGAAATTTTTGCGCCGGGATCGTGCCGTCGAAGGTCTCGCGCGGCTCGAGACAATTATCGCAACCGTTGCACGGTTCGTTAGGCCGCTCCTCGCCGAAGTAGCGCAGCAGCGTCGTGCGCCGGCATTCGCGCGTCTCCGCGAAATGCACCATCTGCCGCAATTGCTCGCGCGCGATCCGCGCTTCGTTTTCGCTCTTCTCCTCGATAAATCGCGTCTGTTTCACGACGTCGCCCGCGCTGAAAAGCAAAACGCAATCGCTCGGCAAACCATCGCGCCCGGCGCGTCCGGTTTCCTGATAATAGCTCTCGATGTTCTTCGGCAAATCGTAGTGCACGACGAAACGCACGTTCGGTTTGTTAATCCCCATCCCGAACGCGATCGTCGCGCTGATCACGCGCACGTCGTCGCGCAGGAACATGTCCTGGTGGCGGGCGCGTTCGTTAGGCTCGAGCCCGGCGTGATACGGTCGCGCGGAAATCCGGTCGGCGTTCAGCTTCGTCGCGATCGCGTCAGCCGATTTGCGGCTCGCGCAATAAACGATCCCGCTGTCGTTAGGCCGTTGCCTAACGAACTCGCGAAGCTGTTCGTAAGCCGATGACTTCGGCACGACGCGATAGGTGAGATTCGGCCGATCGAAACTCGCGACGTAAATCTGCGGCTCGTGCAACTTCAATTGCCTAACGATGTCCTCGCGCACCCGCGTCGTCGCGGTCGCCGTCAGCGCCATGATCGGAACGTCAGGCAAAAGTTTCCGCAGCTTCGCCAGCTCGCGATATTCCGGACGAAAATCGTGGCCCCACTCGCTGATGCAATGCGCTTCGTCGATCGCGATCTGCGCGATCTTCCAGCTCTGAATTTTCTCGATGAACGAATCGAGCATGAGCCGCTCCGGCGCGACGTAAAGCAGCCGGAACTCGGCGTTGTGCAAGCCGCGCAGACGCGCCCGCGCTTCGTCGCCTTCCAGCGTCGAATTCAAAAACGTCGCCGCAATCCCGCTCGCCTGCAGCGCATCGACTTGGTCTTTCATAAGCGAGATGAGCGGCGAAACCACGATCGTTAGGCCGTCGCGCAGCAGCGCCGGCAATTGAAAACAAAGCGACTTCCCGCCGCCCGTCGGCATGAGCGCGAAAACATCGTGCCCCGCGAGCGCGTCGCGCACGATCTCCTCTTGCAACGGACGAAACGTGTCGTAGCCGAATTGTTTTTTGAGGGTCGGGAGCAACTGCACGTCGCACCTTAACACTCGGACAACGCCGGAGCACAGCGGAAAGCCGTCGCTTTCGTACTCGCCGGGTGTCTCGACTTTCGCCAAAATCGCGACGGCATGAATGTCAAATCGTGGAGCCTGCTTCTCGGCGCGAGCATTCTGTTTGTCGCGTTTGCCGTCGCGCTGATCTGGGTCGTGATGCGTTTGTTGCGAAGCAATCGCGAGCAAATCCTCGCGACTGCGCCGTTGCTACCCGAACAGGAAGTGACGATTCGCGCGCCGGGCGAAATGATTTTGCTGATCGAGACCTCGCGCTTCGATACCGATTATCGGAATCTGGAATTCGAGGTGCTGGAAAAAACAACGGGCCGATCGACGAAACTCAAATACGGCTACATGCGCGGTCAGGGCGCGGTCCATGGCGTCACGACCATGCGGGTGCCGATCGGAAACGTGATCGCACAATCGCCCGGCGCGTTCGTTGTGCGGGTGACGGGTTTGGAGCCGGGCCGGGATTACACGCGTTCGCGGATGCTCTTTTCGCGGCCATATCTCGGGCGGATGGCGCTGCAGATCATCGGCATCGTTCTTTGCGCGGTCGGGATGCTGCTCTCTCTGCTGCTCGCGGCATGGCAGCTTTTCCCGCTCCAGACCGCTTCGTGACTAACGAGTAAAGAACCGCGCGGTCGTTCGCGGCCTAACGATTCGTCTTTTCCTTGATCGCTTTTTCGAGCGCGTCCGCGTCCGGCTTCGAATCGATCACCCATTTGCGCAGATCGTCCGGGTAATTTTTCATCCGATCCGGGCGCAGCATGATTTCGTAATTCTGCATCACGTTCTGCAGACAGGAACGCGCGGTGTCGTAATCCTTCGCGTCGAAAGCCGCGTGCGCCCAATGCAGATTGACCCAGAGCTGGGCGAAGTTGGATTCATCCCAGGGGCATTCGGGCCCGAAACTTTTCTGGCGATCGGCATTGGGATCGATCTTCGCCTGCACCTCGGCGACCCGCGCCTTCCATTTCTGGATCTCCTCGTGCTTTGGATATTTCTTCGCGAGGTCGTCGAGGCGCCGGCTCGTGCTCGCGAGATCAGCCGCGATCCGGCCTTCGGGTTGATGCTGTTTGATCGCGAGGTCGAGCATCATCATGTCGAACTTCGTCCACCAATAATCCTGATCGTTGAGCGCGCCGCCGTTCGTGTTCGCCGCTTCGTCGCCGTAAAGGCCGGCGCGGCTGACCAGCGGATGAGCGAGAAACGCGAGGGCGCAGATGAAAACGACGGCGCAGGATTTGGAACGCTTCATATCCGTTCAGGATTAACTCCAGATCCGCGCAATCGGAAGCAAAACCGTTTCGGGCGCGCGATGCGGAAGTGCTATTTCGGGCGGATCATTTCGAAGCGATCGCGCGTGCGGCAATACCAATGCGGGCTCGCCATGCGCCCGATGACATGGAATCGCTCGCTCCGAATGCGTAGCGTCTGCGAATCGATCAATTCGTCGCGCACATGGACGCGCTTGACCAGGCCGATGATGAGACGATTGCCGCCGATCTGCAGCGTTCCCCATTCGGCGCATTCCAGGCTGGCCGGGGCCTCGGCAATCCGCGGCGGCTGCACAGCCGCGGAAGGTGCGGTCGTTAGGCCAGCGGCGGCCAATTCGTTCTCGCCGTAAGGGAGCGAGGCGGAAGTCTGGTTCATCGCTTCCGCGACCCCTTCGTCGACGAGGTTGACGACAAACTCATGCGTCGCGCGGATGTTGCGCGCGGTATCCTTCGGCTCGCCATCGTCGCGATCGCCCGGGCAAAATCCGACGATTGGCGGATTCGCCCCGAGCGCGTTGAAAAAGCTGAACGGCGCCGCGTTCAACTTCCCATCGCGGCTGAGCGAAGTCACCCACGCGATTGGCCGCGGCGTGACGAGCGAAACGAGCATCGCGTAAGCGCGGTCGGCGTGCTCGCCTTCGAGATCGAGTTCCATCGCGAGCAATCAGGCGCGGCGTTCTTTGATCGCGGCGAGGAGTTCGGCGATGACTTCGGAGCGCGGTTTGGCGCCGAGGTTGCCCTGGCCATGGACGCGCACGCTGACGGCGCTGGCTTCCATGTCGCGATTGCCGATCACGAGCATGGTGTGGACTTTCATCTGCTCGGCGGCGGAGATTTTCGCCTTGATGTGATCGGTCGAAGCGTCGAGCTCGGCCCGGACTTCGTGGGCGCGGAGTTCGGCTTGGATGGCGCGCGAGTACTCGACCAGCGCCGGTTCGTCGCCGATCGGGAGGACGCGCACCTGTTCCGGCGCGAGCCAGAGCGGGAAGTTGCCGGCGTAATGTTCGATCAGAAAACCGATGAACCGTTCGTGCGTGCCGAGCGGCGCGCGGTGGATGCAGAGCGGCGTTTTCTCGGTGTTGTCGCGATCTTTGTAAACGAGCCCGAAGCGCGGCGGCACCGCGAAATCGACCTGGTTCGTCGCGATCGAGAACTCGCGCCCGATCGCGCTCCAGACCTGCACGTCGATCTTCGGTCCGTAGAACGCGGCCTCGTTAGGCACTTCGATGTAGTTGATTCCGCTGCGCTGGAGGACGCCGCGCACCATCGCCTCGGTCTTGAGCCAGAGCGGCGAGTTGTCGACGAACTTCTGGCCGAGCTTGGCCGGGTCGTGCGTCGAGAAGCGCATGACGTAGCGGTCGATGCCGAAAAGCTTGAAATACTTCAGATACATCGCGTTCACCGCGCGGAATTCCTCTTCGAACTGCTCCTCCGTGCAGTAAATGTGGGCGTCGTTCATCTGCAGCGAGCGCACGCGCATCAGTCCGAAGAGCTCGCCCGATTGTTCGTAGCGGTAGTTCGTGCCGTACTCCGCGAGCCGCAGCGGCAGGTCGCGGTAACTGCGCGGGACGGCGGCGTAAAGTTTGTGGTGGTGCGGACAGTTCATCGCCTTGAGGTAGTACTTGTTCTCCGGCCCGTTTTCATCGCCGTGATCGCGCAAAGTCATCGGTGGGAACATCGATTCGGCGTAGTAGGGGAGGTGGCCGCTCGTCAGGTAGAGACTCTCCCGCGCGATGTGGGGGGTGCGGACGCGCTGGTAGCCGGCGGCGAACTCGGTTTCCTTCGCCAGCTTTTCCAGCTCCTCGATGATGGCGGCGCCGCGCGGGAGCCAGAGCGGCAGACCCGGCCCCACATCGTCATCGAAGGCAAAAAGCTGCAATTCCTTCCCGAGCTTGCGATGATCGCGCTTCTTCGCCTCCTCGAGCATGGCGAAATACTCATCGAGCTGCGTTTTGTTTTTGAAGGCGGTGCCGTAGATGCGCTGGAGCTGCGGGTTCTTTTCGTCCCCTTTATAATAGGCGCTGGCCACGTGGGTGAGGCGGAAGGCGCCGATGTTGCCCGTGCGCATGACGTGGGGCCCGGCGCAAAGATCGGTGAATTCGCCGTTGCGATAAAGAGTAATCCGCTCGCCCTCGGGGATGCCTGAGATGATATCGAGCTTGAACTTGCTCGCCCCCGGCCGCGGCCCGAGCGCGCCCAGCTCGCCCGCCTCGGCGAGCGCGAGCGCCTCCGCCCGGCTGGCCTCAACCCGCTCGAAAGGATGGTTCGCCTTGATCTCCTTCTTCATCTCGGCCTCGATTTTCTCGAAATCCTCCGGCGAGATGCGGTGCGGCAATTCCACATCGTAATAGAAGCCGTTCTCGACCGGCGGCCCGGCCGCAAACTGCGCCTCCGGCCAGATGCGCAGGATGGCGGTCGCGAGCACATGGGCGGCGGAATGGCGGAGTCGCTCCAGATCGGTCATCTGGGCGCGTTCTTCGAGAGTTTTGCGTTCGTCGGCCATGCGAGCGCTCAATTAACCATCGGGACGCGGAAAGAAAACGTGGAATTTCGGAAACGCCCCCGGACGCACGATTTTTTTATTCGAAGGAAGCGGTGGGGAACTCCAAGGAACCCGTGAGGAACTCGGAGGAGCCCATTAGGAACTCGGAGGAACCCATTAGGAACTCGGAGGAACCCATCAGGAACTCGGAGGAACCCGTGAGGAACTCGGAGGAACCCGTGAGGAACTCCGAGGAACCCGTGAGGAACTCCGAGGAACCCATCAGGAACTCTGAGGAAGCGGTGGGGAGTTGCGAGGAGCCCGTGAGAAAACCGGAGGAGCGGTGCACAAACCCGGAGGAACTCGAAGGAAACCAAGGGAAACCCGGAGGAGCCGGCCGGAACCGGTCAGCAGCCCGCGGGAAGAGCTGGGAAATCGCGAAGCGTCCGCGATCAAAGGCTCAACCGCTCCCGCAAATCCTGCGCCCGGCGGCGCGCCACCTTGATTTGCGGATCGCGCTCGCCGAGCCAGAGGGAGAGCCCGCCGTCAAACCACGGCTCCACTTTGCGCACGAAGCGCAGATTGATGATGTGCTGCCGGCTGACCCGGAAGAAAACCTGCGGATCGAGCCTGGTCTCGAGCGTCTGGAGCGAGCGCGGAATGAGCGGCCGGTTTTCCGCAAAAAAAACCCGCGCGTAATTGCCCTCCGATTCGAGGAGCCGGATCTCGCCGACGCGCACAAGCCAGCAACGTTCGCCATCTTTCAGGAAAACCTGGTCGTTTTCGCCGAGCAGATTCTCGCTCGCGGTCGCCGGTGTTTTCGGATCGGACTTCGGTTCCTCAGGCTCGCGCAAACGCTCGAGCGCCTTCGCGAGCCGGGCCGACTCGATCGGCTTGAGCAAATAATCGAGCGCGCCAAAATCGAAAGCCTTGAGAGCGTATTGGTCGTAAGCGGTGGTGAAAATGACCCGCGGCGCGTCGCCCAGTTCCGCGAGGAGCTCGAAGCCGTTGCGGCCCGGCATTTGCACGTCGAGAAAAATGAGGTCGGGCCGGAGGGCGCGGATTTTTTCCTCGGCCTGGGCGGCGTTGGCGGCTTCGCCGGCGATCTCGATCTCGGGATGGGCGCGCAAAAGCCGGCGCAGCTCCGCGCGGGCAAGGCGTTCGTCGTCGATGAGGAGGGCTTTCATTCTTTGGCGACGGGGAGAATGAGGCGCGCTTCCACCCGGCCGGCGGAATTTTCCCGCAGCTCGACCGAGGCGCGTCCGTCGAAGAGGAGGCGCAGGCGGGTGCGGAGGTTGGTCAGGCCAAGGCCGGTCGAGCCGTTGTGGGCGGCGCGCAAACTGCCGGTGTTGCCGACGACGATTTGCAAATCGGCCCCGCGCACGGCGGCGGACAGGTCGATCCGGTTCGCGCCGGTCTCGCGCGAGACGCCGTACTTGATCGCGTTCTCGACCAAGGTCTGCAAAGCGAGCGGCGGGACGAGGCAGGCGAGCGCGGCCGGGTCGAGCGCGCGCTCGATGGTGAGGCGATCTTCGAACCGGATGAGCTCGAGGGCGAGATATTGCTCGACGGTTTCGATCTCTTCGGCGAGCGGGACGAGCGACCGTTCGCCCGACTGTAAATGGTAGCGCAGGATGGCGGAAAGCTGGGTGATCGCCTCCTGCGCCCGGGCCGGATCTTCGAGGACGAGGGCGCGCAGGCTGTTGAGGGAGTTGAAGAGGAAGTGCGGGTTGAGCTGGCTCTTCAGGCCGCGCAATTCCGCCTCGGCGAGCGCGGTCTGCGCCTCGTAACGTTCGATCTCGGCCCGGCGCTGTTGTTGGAAATAAGCGACCCCAAAATAAATCCCCGACCAAAGGGTGAAGATGATGAAGCTGTTGAAAACGAAAACCGCCCAGGTGGCGAAGAGCGCGGTCAGGCCGTGTTTGCCATACCATTGGCCCGAGGGCGGCAGGATGGTGAAGTAAAGGGTGACGAGCGCGACGAGGACGACGGCGAGGAGGAGGTTCACGGCGACGGCGCGCGGGATGAGTTTCGGCACCGGCAGCTCGAGCCAGCCGCGGCGGAGCAGAAATGCGCGGTAACCGTGGCTGAGGAGAACGCCGAGCGCGCTGAGGAAGAGGTAGCCGGTCGTGAGGCGCCAGCTCGGCGAAAGAAAACTTTCGCTGGTGAAGATGTTGACGAGAAAAAACGCGCCCCAGCCGGCGACCTGGCACCACCAGTAAGCGGCGCGCGGTCGCGGCGGCGTGGAGCGGTTTTGCATGATCGGGATTTTTGCCTAACGAGATTGTCGGCAGGCAGAATTTGCGGGACGGCGGTTGACGAGAATGAGCGAGCCAACCGCCAGCGCCGGCAAAATTGCGATCGTTAGGCCGTTCGGCGCGTGGAGCAGGGCCGCAGCGATAATCGCGGCTGACCAAAGAATCGCGTTAACAATCGAAGAAATGTTGTTCATGGTTGTTTGATTGTGCTGCGCGCATCAGTGCGCGGCCAGTTCCTTGTCCAGCGTCGCATAAAAGCCGGCGGGATCGTCCACCATGATGAAGTGTTTCGATTTCTCGAAGAATTGGAAGCGGGTCTGCGGCGCGTTCGTGAATTGCGTTTTGTAATTTTGCTCGAGCGCCGCCTCGGGCGCGTATTGCAGCAAACCGGCGAGTGCGCCGAGAACGAGGATCGGGCATTTGATTTTGCCCAGCTCGGGCCGGAAATCGCGACCGAGCAACTCGCTCATTGCCTGCGCGACGGTCGCGGGATCGGATTTGCCGCACATGTCGGCGATTCGCGCGACGTCCTCCGGCCGCGTCACCATCGCCGGAATGGAAACGCCGCGCTGATAGTTCGCGAACTGCTCCGGCGTCTCTCGCGCGATCATCGCGCCTATCGCCGCGGCCGCTTTTTTTGCGCCGGCCGCATCGGTCACGCCGGGAAACATGACGCCGGCCAAGAACGGCAGGCCATCGACCGAAACGATGTCGCCCGGCAAATCAGGCGCCGCTTCGCCGATCGCGAGCGCGAGGGAGCCGCCGAGACTGTGGCCAATGATCGTGGGCTTGGCGAGTTTGTGGTCGCGCGCGTAAGCGATGATTTGGTCGCGCACGTTGCCGATCAGGTCGTCGGTTTTGACCGCGGGCGCGCCGCCGAAACCGGCGATGCTGACGACGTGGCATTCATATTTGTCCTGCAGATGTTTCACGGTGTCGTCCCAAACCGCGCCGGAACAGGCGAGGCCAGGAATGAAGATGACCGGTTTGCCGTGGCCGGTGACTTTGACGTCGATGAGTTTGGGCGCGTCCGCGCCTAACGATGAAGCCGCGAGCAAAAGCGCGGCGGCAAAAGAGCCGATGAGTAGTTTCATGATCATCAGCAAACCGCGAATGCCGGCGCGCCGCCGCGAAAAAGTGACGAGCGGCGTCGCGCGATGACGAATGGCGCGTGACGCGACTTGAGCGACGAAGTGCCGGCGACGCCGGCGCTCGTTAGGCAAAACAGGCGCGCTTACGAACGCTTGCCGTAACTCTTGATTTCCTCGGCTGCCTTTTGCAGATCGTCGAGCGCCTGCAACGTCGCCTGCTGTTTTTGCAGCAGCTCCGTGTTCGCGGTTTGCATCTCCTGTAAAAGTCCGAGCATCGATTTGAGGTCGGGCGCGTCGCTCGCGGCTTGCGCTTTCGGCGTGGCTGCCGCGGCGGCGGCCGGCGGTGCGTTCGCGGCTTGCAAAATGACCGGCGCGGGCGTTTGCGCGGTGGCGAAACGAAGCAGAGCGAGCGCGACGATCGCGGAAAGAAATAGTGTTTTCATTTTTAGCGACGACCGCGGCTGGAATAGATGCGCGCGATGCGAATGGTCTCAGCGATGGTCGCGAGCTTTGCGTCGATCTGCGTCTGGTTTTGCGCGATCTGCGCCTGCTGCGCGCGGACCAGCTTGATCAAATCTTCGAGACGTTTTGCGTCGTCGGCCGCGGGCGATTGCGCGCTCGCCGCGCCGCTGAGAAGCGCGCAGGTCGCGATGAGAATCCATTTTTTCATAGGCAAATAATTTGCCCTAACGAAGAGCAAGTCACGTTCCGCGCGCCTCGCGGCGTGAAATTTGCTTGCGAGCGGGGAGGCCGTTGTTAGGCTCTGCGCATGGCTGGTCCGGGGATGTTTCAATCGCAAAATCTGTCGCTGCACCAGGTCCTCGCCCCGCAGCTCCAACAGAGCCTGCTCATTCTGCAGGCGCCGTTGCTCGAGCTGCGCAATCTCGTCCAGCAGGAGATGGAAACCAATCCCGTGCTCGAGGAATTAGCCGAGCCGACCGCGGAAGAACGCGAGGTGAGCGAGTCGCCGACCGAGGAAGACAAATTCAAGGAGGAGTTCGATCAGCTCGCGAAGCTCGATGAGGAATGGCGCGATTACATGGCGCAATCGGGCAGCTTCAGCGGCCGCTCGAAAGTGGACGAAGACAAGCGGCAGTTTTTTTTCGATTCGATCGAAACGCAGGAAACGCTCCAGCAGCATCTCGTTAGTCAGCTCAATCAAACCGCACTCGACGGGAACGATCGCAAGACGGCCGAGCTCATCATCGGCAACATCGACGACAACGGTTTTCTGCAAAGCACGCCGAAGGACATGTCGATGAATACCGGCATTCCGGAAGAGGATTTCGAGGTCATGCTCACGCTCATCCAGAGCTTCTATCCGCCGGGCGTGGGGGCGCGCGATTTGCGCGAGTGCCTTCTCATTCAACTGAAGCGCGAAGGCAAACAATCGAGCGTCGAGTATCGGATCATCTCCGATCACATGGTCGATCTCGGCAAACGCCGTTTCCCCGAGATCGCGCGCCGCCTCGGCATCGGCGTCGAGCAGGTGCAGAAATATGCGAACAGCATTGCGCGGCTCGATCCGCGGCCGGGCGCGATTTTCGCCGAAGCGCCGCAAAATTACGTTCTGCCCGACGTTACCGTGGAAAAAATCCAGGGCGAATACCAAATCATCCTCAACGGCGAACAAATTCCGCACCTCCGGATCAGCAACACTTACAAAGACATCATGTCGCATGACGGGAGCGGGGGCGAAGTGAAGGATTACATCCGCGACAAAATCCGCAGCGGAAAATTTCTCATCAAATCGATCCACCAGCGCCAGCAGACAATCTCAAACATCGCGCACCAGATTGTCGATCGGCAGAAGGAATTTCTCGAGCACGGCTCGTCGCATTTGAAGCCGATGACGATGGTGCAAATCGCCGAAGCCGTCGGCGTGCACGAGACGACGGTGAGCCGCGCCATCTCGGGCAAATACATCTCGACGCCGCAGGGTGTGTTCGAGATGAAATATTTTTTCACACCCGGCTATCAAACTTCGACCGGCGAATCGGTCAGCAACACGAGCGTGAAGGAAACGATCCTCGATTTGATTCACAACGAATCGCCAAGCGCGCCGCTGAGCGACAAGGAAATCGTCGAGATTCTGGGCAAGCGCGGCATCCCGATCGCGCGCCGCACGGTCGCGAAATATCGCACCGAGCTGAACATTTTGCCGAGCAACATGCGGCGAAAATACTAGCCGGCACTTTTCGTTAGGCGCGAAAAGTCTCGTTAAGCAAGCGCGCGAGCAATTCAAATTCCTTGCCGTAGTTTCCCCGCCCGCGCAAAATTCTGCCTGATGAATCGCTCGCTTCGCCGCGCCGTCATCGCCGAATGGCGCGGCCTTCCATCCGATCCGCCGCGCCCTGACCGCGCCCAAGCCATCGCCGATTTACTCCCGAAAGTGATGGCGAAACTCGGCCTCCGCGAACGGCTGCAGGAGCGCGAAGTGCTCGCGACCTGGAAGGCGCTGGTCGGCGATTTTCTGGCCGAGCATTCCGCGCCGATCGCGCTCCGCGACGGCGTGCTTTACGTGCACGTGCTCCAGCCCGCGCTCCATTACGAGCTCGATCGCGTGAACAAGCCGCAGATTCTGCGCAAACTGAAACAGCGTTTCGGCACCCGCGTGATTCGCGATCTGCGTTTTCGTCTCGGCTAAACGAACTCGCCGCGGGATTCGTTAGGCTATTTCTTCCGGCCGCGTTTTTGCCGGCGGAGAAATTTCCGAAAGGCCTGCAGCGTCTCCTCGCTGACGTGATGCTCTATTCCTTCGGCGTCGGATTGCGCGACCAGTTCGGGCACGCCTAACGACTTCAACAAATCGACGACCACGCCGTGCCGGGTGTGCGATTCCTCGGAGAGTTTGCGGCCGCTGCCGGTGAGAAAAATCGAGCGATAAGGCAGGCTCGTGACGAGCCCGTCGCGCTGCAGCCGCTGGATCGTGCGCGCGACCGTGACGTGCGTGACCCCGAGGCGTCGCGCGAGATCGATCACCCGCGCCTCGCCCGTGTTCGCGATGAGATCGGCGATGATCTCGACGTAATCCTGCGCCGTTTCCTGCGAATGCTCCTCCCGCGTCCGACGCGGAGGCAGGGCGGATTCGCGTTTGGCGGCTGATTTGGCGTTGGAACGGGCCATCGCGAAAGAGGAAATCAGGAAATCGCCTTTCAGGCAACTAAAAAGATTACTTTGTATCATTAGCTACTTAATGTGCTGTTGAATACACATTGTCGGCCGATTGCGCAAAGCAGTGGCGGCAACTGGACAGGCCGCGCGATCTGGCTTAACCAATTCCCGGGCTTGGAGCGCGATGTTTTTTCCCGCCAAAATTTACTTTATCGTTTTTGGTCTGCTGACGATTCTCGGCGGCGTCATCGGCTATGTGAAAGCGGGTAGCACGGCTTCGATCATCGCCGGTTCGATCAGCGGCGCGTTGCTGCTTGTCGCGGCCTTTTTGTTGCCGGCTCACGCGGTCCTCGGGCTCGCTATCGCGGTCATCGTCTCGCTGCTCCTGGCCGGGCGTTTTGTGCCGGGATTTTTGCGCAGCGGCAAAATCATGCCGGATGGAATCATGGCGCTGCTCAGCATCGCCGGAGTGGTTTTCGCGATCGTCGCCTGGATCCGGCGCTAGCCGATTCGCGTGGCCAAATTTCGGCTGAGCACACTGCGCTGGCTGGCGTTTTTTCTTTTTCTCCTCGTCTTCGGCGCGATTGTGTTGCGCTGGATTTCGCTCGAGCGGCTGCGCCTCACGCGCGAACATCTGGGCAGCGAGCCGGCATTCCTGCGGCCGCTGTTTTCGCCTCCGCCAACTCCGACGCCGTGGCGAACGCCGGTTGTCACTGGCCACCCGGATGTGGCGAAACTTTGGAGCGGCATCATCCTCCACGCGGAAGTCGACCCAACGCCGGGCCGCGACGCCACGACCGAGCGCGACGACCCCGAGAGTTACGTCATCGATCTAAATCTTCACGTGCGCGTGCCCGCGCCTAACGAGACTCTCGAGGAGCTGGCCAAAGTCACGCCGCAACTTCCAGCGCTCCTGCCGAAGCTGGCCGCGACCCTTCCGCCCGATCCGGTCTCGCCCCTTTATCGCGAGCTTTACGACATCAAAGTGCAGGGCCTGCGCGCCAATGTTGTGCGGCTCGATCAACTTTTGTCACGGCACAATTTTTACGATTGCCAGACCATCCTCGCGCTGCGCGATCCGACGACGAAACGCAAGGCGCTCCTCCTCCAGGCGGACATGGACGTGGATGCGGACGGCTCCGATCCCGATCGCTTGCCGGTTAGTCCCGGCGGCTCGCCGAATTTCAAACCGTTCACCAGTTACCGCTGGAAGAAAAAGACGGCCCAGCCTAACGAGTTCCTCGCCGCGTCGGAGGAGAAGCTGCAAAGCTACGAAGCGGAGTTTGCGCGCAAAGGCCTGACGAGCGAGCGCAATCGCGATCTCCGCATCGGGATTCAGCGCATGCGCCAGGAAGTCGACTCGCTCGAGCGCTTCAGCTTTTTGATCGCGGCGACCGATCCCTACATTGTCGTGCCGGGAATTTTCGCGCGGGCGAAAGATGGCGGGCAGATCGGGGATTACGCGATCGTCGTGGTCAACGGCCAGCTTTATCCCGCGATCATCGGCGACATCGGGCCTAACGATCGCGTGGGCGAAGCATCGCTCCGCATCGCGCGGGAAGTGAATGCGCTCGCGACCGCGAACAACCGGCCGGTGAGCGATCTGAAAGTGACCTACCTGATTTTTCCCGGCACGGCGGACAAGCCGTTTGGGCCCCCCGATCTCGACAAAATCGAGGCGCGTTGCCAGACGCTCCTCCAGGAAATGGGCGGCGCGAGCGTGCCGTTGCATCACTGGGAAAATTTGATTCCGACGCCCACGCCCACGCCGTCACCGACCGCGACGCCTAGTTCGACGGCGACGATTTCGCCGAGTCCGACGCCGATCGTTTCGCCCACCTTTGCTTTTCCGACACCGAGTGCGTCGGCCTCGCCGTCGGCGTCGCCGACAATTTCGGTTTCGCCATCGCCGGCCATTTCGCCCTCGGTCTCGCCGTCGCCTAACGACACTCCCGGCCAATGAACGCCGGCGCGCGCGAGGAACTGACGACGTTTCTGCACGCGAAAATTCCCCTCACCCGCGCGATGGAGGTGAACGTGGAAAGTTACGACAAGAAGAAACTCGTCCTCACCGCGCCGCTGCCGGCGAATCACAATCATCTCGGGACCGCGTTTGGCGGGAGCCTCGCCGCGCTCGCGATGCTCGCAGGTTACGGCCTGCTCTGGCTCGAGCTTGGCCGGCGCGACGCGCACGTGGTCGTGAGCGAATGCGCGCTGAAATTCCGCCGGCCGGTGCGCGGGACCCTCCGCGCGGTTTGCGCGTGGCCGGACGACGAACGCGGCGCCCGTTTTCGCGCCGACTTTGCCGCGAACGGAAAAGCGCGCATCCGTCTCGAGTCTGCGATTGAAACGGAAGACGAAACCGCGGTCGTGTTTGAGGGCGTTTATGTGGCGCGCGTTTGAGCTACCCCGCATGGATTTGAACCATGAATAACGCCTCCAAAGGGCGCTGTGTTACCGTTACACCACGGGGTATTCGCGCAGGCGCGACCGACGAAAGCAGTAGAGATTCGAAGCGCGGATTGTCAACGGGAACGAAATCTCCGGCGCCATTTGCCTAACGAACTTCCGTCAATGCTCGCGATAATGAACGACGCGGACTTTCTCCAAAGTGACGAGCCCTCCGCCCATCATCTCATCCAGCTCGGGCAGGAAACTGTTCACCTTTTCCTCGCTGTCGACGATCTCGATGACGAGCGGTAGGTCGGTCGAGAGGCGCAGAATCTTCGCCGTGTGAATGCGGCTGGCCGCGCCGAAACCCATCGGCCCGCGCAGCACAGTGGCGCCGGCAAGCTGCCGTTCGCGCGCTCGCATCACGATCGCTTCGTAGAGCGGCTGATGTTTCCAGCGATCGCTCTCGCCGATGAAAATGCGGAGCAGGACCGCGTCTTTTGGCACATCCATGATTTTTTAGAGCTTGTTCAAAAACGAAACCGCGAATTGACCGAGCCAGACGGCGACGAGGCAGAGCAGGACGGAGAGAACAGCGTTGGCCGCGGCGCGAAACCATTCCCCATCGGCGGCGAGCGCGAACGTTTGCAGGCTGAAAGAAGAGAACGTCGTGTAACCGCCGCAAACCCCGAGCATGAAAAAAATCCGTGCCGTCGGACTGAAGAAAAGCCGCCCTTCCGGCCGCCCGAGCGCGGCGAAAATCCCGATGACAAACGAACCGCTCACATTCACGAGCAAAGTGCCGAGCGGAAAAGTCTCGCCATAACGTTCCGCGACCAAACCCGAGATCCAGAAGCGGACCGCGCTCCCGAGAGCGCCACCGAGACTGACGTAAAGATATGAGAGCATAAGAAAACTCCTGCCGCGCATCGACGCGCACACAGGAGTCATCAGCCTCGAACGGGCAGGCGGTTTTTCCCTTTCGCGGAAAGGCAAACTCCATTGCCGGCGGCAAGGCTAGCTCTGGCGCGCGGCTCGTCAAGATCGGCTCGGCGGCGACGCCACCTTCCCCGGAACCCAAAGTCGGGCACCCGGGATCAAAAGTTGGGTTCGTGGAATCAAAAGTCGGGTACCCAAAAGTAAAAGCCGGGTTCGTGGAATTAGAATTTGGGTACCCAAAAGTAAAAGTTGGGTAGACGGGAGCAAAAGGTGGGTGCCCGAATTCAAAAGTCGGGTACCCGCGACCAAAAGCCGGGTACGCAAATGCAGGAGTCAGGTAGACGGCTTTTATTTTTGTCTTGCCAAAGGCAAAAGAAACTGCCCTGAATACGAAAGTTCAATCAACCCGCCCCGGCGTTCCCTAAGAAAAGAGATTCCCCGGGGCATAACCTTAGAAAGAAAGTTATGTCACGTCTCAAACGAAAATCAGCAGCGGTGGAATTCGCCACCGGTCGGGCGAACGACCTCAAATCGATCGATCCCGCGCTCGATCTCGGCAACGGTCTAACTCTGGCCGCTTATCAGGCGCAGATTCAAGCGCTCAACGACCTGAACGACGATTACAACACCGACCTTTCGACGCTGGATAGCCAGCTCGATACGATCCAGGCGGACGAACACGCGCTCGACGCGATGTCGGTGCGAATGCTGGCCGGGGTCGGCTCGAAATACGGCAAGGACAGCAACCAATACGAAATGGCCGGCGGCACCCGCACGAGCGAGCGGAAAAAGTCGGTGCGTAAACCGAAGACGCCTCCGCCGCAGGCCTAGGCGGGAAATTTCCGGGCGCAGAAGAAAGGGGCCGCGATCGGGCAAGGTCGCGGCGCTCGGGACCTGCGCAGATCGAGTGCCGGGTTGGTTTACAATGGGAGCGGCTTCGTGCACGCTGTGACGTGCGGGATCGAGTGGAATGTTGGGTGTGAATAACGAATTCTCGAGCAGCCGGACGCGGGATCTGACCGGGACGACGACGGGCAGTGTGCGGAGGTTGAAGCAGCTCGCGCCTCCAGCATGAGTGAGGAGGGCGATCCGCGGGTTCCGCCGGAGGAGTGGGCCGTCCGCAGGGAGTTGGGGGAGGCGCTGATGGAGTTCTTGCAGCGGCTGATGCCGGCGGTGATGCCGGGCGAGCCGCCGGACGATGTGATGCGCCGCCATGTGACGGAAAATTTCCGCCAGGCGGTGGAGAAGGCGGCGGCGCAGGGGATCGAGACTTACATCTGCTGGGAGGCGCTGGCGACCTGGACGGAAGAGGGCAAGGAGCGGATCGGTTATTTCTCGCGCGCGCTCGCCTGCATCGAGGAGGGGCGCGATGTGGAGTTGAAGAAACCGGGTCCGCAACTGGTCTGGTCGGAGGTGCACGGCCGGGCGGAGTGTTTGTTCGAGATCGGGCGGGTGCACGCAGCCGAGGGGGACCCGGAGGTGGCGCGGGGGTTTCTTTTGCGGGCGCGGCCGCTGGCGGAGGCGGCGCGCCTGGCGCGCCAGCCGGCCGGGATCACGCACGATGATGGGCTGGAGGGGAAGATCGCGGAGTTGTTGGGCGAGCTGCCGTCGGCGCCCTAGCGTCCGCTGCAACGCTACGGCTCGTCTTTCTTCTCGTCGGGGATTTCGCGGTCGGGCTCGCGCTGCATGAGGTGGCAGGCGATGCCGCGAAAGTGACTGTAGAACCAGATTTCTTCGAGGGTGATGGAGCCGGCGCAGAGGTAACTGTCGTAGAGGGGGTGATCGTGCTCGGTAAAGATGTCCACCTCGGGATCGCGGTCGGTCGCGATGGCGATGCCGCCGTCATCTTCTTCGTCGTCGTTCTCGTCGATCTCGAACTCTGGCTCGTCGTCTTCGGCCGCGGCGCCGGCCGGTGTTTTGGCCGGGGCGCCGTAGGGTGAGGGTGAGAAGTCGTCCGGGTCGATCTCGAGGCCTTGTTGCTTTTTTAATTCGAGCTCGTGCAGACGTTCGAGGTATTCGGCTTGGTCGCGCCGGACCTGGTCGAAGTATTCTTCGTCCTGTTGCTCGCGCCATTTGTCTTCGACCGCCTGCTGCGCGGGGGTGAGAGTGGGCGGCTTGATTTTGAGGTGAATGCCGAAGGTGGCGAGGTAATCGGCGCGGAGCCGGGCGAGGATTTCGCGGGTGGCTTCGACGATTTCGGGGAGCCGCTCGACGACGTCGAAGGATTGGATCGTGATGCTGATGCCGCGGTGGAGTCCGTTCGCTTTGGCCTCGCCCCAGTCGCTGTTGCCGAGGCGTTCGGCGATGGTTCGTTGGGCGAAATGCGTTACCCAGCGGCCTTCGCATTCGCGCAATCCGAGGTCGATCAGGCCGGGATCGCCCGGGTCGGGCTGGTCGACGTGGTGGGTGGGATTGAGATTGTGCGGCGCCATGATCATGCGCAAGGGCGGGAGCGGGCGCGGCTCGGGGAGGAGGAAGACGTCGTCCCACGGTACAAGGCCAGCCTGGATGGCGGCGACTTCCATTTGCACCGGCGGGCAGTAACGCACGCTCAGCTCGCGCAAGGCGGGGGCTTCGGCCAGCGGCGCGTAGTCGCGCGGCATGTCGCGCCAGATGTCGTAAAGGGGGCCGATCTCGAAGAAGCGCAGTTGGGGGAGGTGCGCGATGGGGCCGATGTCGCGCGGGAGTTTGGCGAGGTCGACCTCGGCGTCGGGTTGAACTTTCAGCCAGGTGAGGTCGGTCAGGGCGGCGAGCGGGGCGAAGCTGCGGCAGTGGCCAAGAAGGGTGAGGTTGCGCAGGCGCGGCATGTTTTCGATGCCGTCGAGTTGCTCGGCGCCGAAAAGGGTGAGGGATTCGCAGGCGGGCAAAAGCGGGAGGTCGGCGACGCTGCGGACGTAGAGCGGGCGGCAATAGAGCTTGGCCCGGCCGACTTTCGGAAAGGTCAGGCCGCGGGGCAATGCGCTTAGGTTGCCGCTGATCTCGAGCATTTCGAGTTCGGTCAGGCGCTCGAAGCCGGTGAAGTCGGGCCAGGTGGCGCCGAAGCCGAGGGTGATCTCGCGCAGGCTCGCGCAGCGGCCGAGAGAGGTGTAGTCCTCGGTCGGCCCGCACCCGAAGTCGGAGCCTAACGATCCGAGGAGGAGCTTGCGCAAAGCGGGGAGGCGGGCAAGCGGCGAGAGGTCGATGACGCGGCATTGGTGGATCCAAACCCATTCGAGCGAGGGGAAGAAGGGGAGCGCGTCGAGGTTGACGATGGTGTGTCCGGTCGGCCACCAGTTTTTCAAATCGGCCAACGACTCGGCGGTCTGGCGCAATCCTTCCTCGTTATAAAACGGCTCGTAGGCGGGGTTGAGCTCGCGCTCGCGTTTGCGCGCCATGGACTCTTCCAGCGACTCCGAGTGGTAAATTTTGCGCTTCGAGTTCCAATGCCGAATGCCTTGCTCGACCAGCACCTCGACGGTGAGGCGCTGCTCGCGCGTGCGGGCGTTGTCGAGCGCCCAGGCGACAAGAGCTTCTGTGTCCACGCGATCTGGAGTAGCGATTTTCGGGCCTGCTAGAGCAGAAGGAGGGAAGGATTTTCCAGGAGCTGCCGCAACGCCTTCAGGTAATTCGCGCCGATCGCGCCGTCGACCACGCGATGATCGCAGCTCATTCCGATCTTCATTCGATGGCCGGCGACGATCGCGCCGGTATCGCTCACGACCGGCCGCCTAACGACCGTGCCGATCGAGAGAATGATGGCCTGCGGAGGGTTGATGACCGCGGAAAAATAATCGATGCCGTAACTGCCGAGGTTCGAAACGGTGAGCGTGCCGCCCTGGAATTCTTCGGGCTTCATGCGCTTGTTCCGCGCGCGATGGGCGAGGTCTTTGACCGCGCCGCTGATCTCGCGCAGCGATTTATTTTGCGCCGCGTGAATTACCGGCGTGACCAGGCCTTCGTCGATCGCGACCGCGACCGCGAGGTTGATCTCGCCGTATTGAATAATGGCGTCGCCGTCGAAAGCGGCGTTCACTTTTGGCTCGCGCAACGCCGCCGCGACCGCGCCTTTGAGGATGAAATCGTTTATCGTGATCTTGGCCGTGTCTTCCTCCTCGCCCGCGGATTTTAATTCGGCGCGGATGCGCGTAAGCGGCTCGGCGTCGATCTCGATGTTGAGGTAAAAGTGCGGAATCGGACCGAGGCTCAAGACGAGGCGGTCCGCGATCACCTTCCGCATGCCGGTGAGATTGATGCGCGCGCTTTCTTTCTTCGCTTTCGCCGCCGCGCCTTTACCTTCCAAATCTTTCTCCACAATCCGGCCGCCCGGTCCGCTGCCGCTCACGTTCGTTAGGTCGACATTCTTCTCCGCGGCGATTTTGCGTGCGAGCGGAGAAGCTTTCACGCGCCCCGAGTCCGCCTTTTCCGGCGGCGCAGTCTCAGCTTTCGGCGTCGCTTTTTTCTCCGGAGTCTTGGCCGGTGCGGTTTTCTCGGGTTCTTTTTTCTTGTCGTTAGGCGCGGTCTCTTCGCCCTTGTCTCCGATCAATGCGATCCGCTCGCCGACATCGACCTTGCCACCTTCCGGCACATAAATTTCAATGAGCACGCCGTCGTCGGTCGCCTCCCATTCCATCGTTGCCTTATCCGTCTCGATTTCGGCCAGCACTTCGCCGGCCGCGACTTGGTCGCCGACTTTTTTCTTCCAGCTCACGATCGTTCCTTCGGTCATCGTGTCGCTCAGTTTTGGCATTTGGATTTCAGGCATGATGGAAAAGGCTTTTCGTTAGGCTTAACAAATCGCTTTCACCGCGGCGACGATTTTTTCCGCGCTCGGGAGCACGGCTTTTTCGAGCGCCTCGTTGTACGGCATCGGCACTTCTTCCTGCGTCACGCGTTGAATCGGCGCGTCGAGCTCGTCGAAAATTTCCCGCTGAATCCGGTAGGCAATCTCGGAACCAACGCCGCAAAACGGCCGGTCCTGTTCCGCGATGACGACGCGATGCGTTTTCGTGACCGACTCAAAAACCGCCGGCCAATCGAGCGGCTTGATCGAGCGCAGGTCCAAAACTTCCGCGTCAATTTTTTCGCCGGCCAAAGTCTCCGCGGCGGCCAGCGCCATCGGCAAAGTCTGCGCGTAACAGACAATCGTGACGTCGCGCCCTTTGCGTTTCGTTTCCGCTTTGCCTAACGGTATGAGCAACTCCTCATCTTCCGGTTCGACGAGGCCTTTGTAACTGTAGAAAAGTTCGCACTCGAGCACGAGCACCGGGTTGTTGTCGCGCACCGCAGTCTTGAGCAGGCCCTTCGCGTCGCGCGGCGTCGCGGGCGTGCATATTTTCAAGCCAGGCACATTCGCATACAAACATTCCGTCGCGTGCGAATGGGTCGCCCCGAGTTGATGCGCCGGTCCGTTCGGCCCGCGAAAAACAATCGGGATGTTGAATTGTCCGCCCGACATCGTGAGCATGTTCGGCGCGTTGTTCACGAGTTGGTCGAAGGCGACGAACGAGAAACTGAAGGTCATGAACTCGACGATCGGCCGCAGCCCGACCATGGCCGCGCCGATGCCGAGGCCGGCAAAGCCGTTTTCGGAAATCGGCGTGTCGATGATGCGCGACGGCCCGAAACGATCGAGCAAACCCTGGCTGACTTTGTAGGCGCCGTTGTATTCCGCGACTTCTTCGCCCATGAGAAAAACGTTTGGGTCGCGCGCGATTTCCTCGGCGAGCGCTTCGTTCAACGCCTGGCGATAAGTGATTTCTCTCACGATTTTTTGCGCGCGCGTTTTTGCTTTTCGTTAGGCGCGACCGCGGCCGCGGCGCCGTTGGCGAAAGTGTAATCGTAGAGCTGGTCAACCGGCGGCTCCGGACTTTCCTCGGCAAATTTCACGCTCTTCATCGCCGCTTCCTTCGCCTCTTTGTCGAGCTCGTCGAATTGCTCGTTCGTCAAAACTCCCTCGCGCTGGAGTTGCGCGCGCAGACGCGTGATCGGATCTTCCAGCCGATATTTTTCCAGCTCCTCCTTCGTCCGGTAACTCGCCGGGTCCGACATCGAGTGGCCGCGATAACGATAAGTCCGCGCCTCGACAAACGCCGGATGCGGATCTTTCCGGATGGACGCGATCAACTCGCTCAGCTTGTCGCGCACTTCGCGAAAACTCATCCCGTCGATGATCACGCTCGGCATGTCGTAGCCGCGCGCGCGATCGGCGATTTGTTCGAGCGAGGTCGAGCGTTTCACCGAAGTGCCCATGGCGAAAAAATTGTTTTCGCAAATGAAGATGACCGGCAGTTTGAAAAGGCCGGAGAGATTGAGCGCTTCGTGGAAGCTGCCTTGATTGATCGCGCCGTCGCCGAAAAAGCAAAGCGTGACGCGATCCTCGTGCCGGTATTTCGAGGCAAACGCCATCCCGGCCGCGAGCGGCACATGCGCGCCGACGATCGCGTGGCCGCCATACATGTGATTCGATTTATCAAAATAATGCATCGAGCCGCCGAGCCCGCGCGAGCAGCCGGTCGCCTTGCCGAAAAGCTCCGCCATGCAGGCATCCGCGCTCGTCCCGCGCGCGAGTGCATGCGCGTGATCGCGATAGGCGGTGATGATGTAATCGTCCGGCCGCGTCGCCGCGACCGCGCCGGTCACGACCGCCTCCTGGCCTATATAAAGATGGCAGAAGCCGCCGATTTTCTGCGCCTGATATTGCTGGCTCGCGCGTTCCTCGAAACGGCGGATGAGCAACATCGTCGCGAGCATCTCGACTTCGTCGCGTTGCCCGGGCGCCGCCATTTTGGATTAACTCGGGAGCGGAACCATCGCCGGCCGGCGCGCGGCGATCGCGCTGCGGTGGATGCAGGCGACGAAAAGCAGAGTGAAAAGCAGATCGCTCACGAGCGAGTTGCGGAAGAACATCCAGGTTGGCGTGTATTGCGGCAGGCCGACGGTCAGCGATTGAATGAGGCCGGCGAAATTTTTCACGTAGCCGGGATCGGTCAGCCAGGAAACGAAATTGGTCACGAGATAAAAGAAGACCGAGCTGCCTAACGATGCCGCGACGATTTTGCCTAACGACGCCTTGCGGCTAATCGTCAGTCCGAGCAAACCGACGAGCGCGAAGGCCGCGTAGCGGCAAAGAATGAGCGGATCGGCGAACGACGCGCCGTAATAAAGATCAAGCGCAAGATCCGAAACCAGCAGCGCGGCAAACGGCACGGCGAACTTGTATTTGCCCGGAAAATAAATCGCGCTGCAAAGCGCAATCGCCGCGAGCGGCGCGAAGTTCGAAAGCCACGCGCTCGCGCCGTGCGCGACCGCGATCGCCGAGGCGATCCGATAAATGACCGTGGCGATGATCAGAAAAAGCGCAGGAATCATGATCAAAAACTCAACCGTTCTCGGCGAGATGCAACGCCCTTTTCCAATCGGGCAAACTCGTTAGGCCGCGGCCGGCCGGGCCGCCTTGAGCAGGCGGGCCTTGCGCCTGCGCGCCGCGTTTTTGTGGATGATCCCGCGCTTGGCCGCCTTGTCGAGCGCGGAGATAAGTGCGCGATGGTCTTCCGTTTTTCCACTCGCGCGCCGCTTGTTCAGGGAGCGAAGTTTCGTGATCACGCTCCGGTTGCGCTGGGTGCGGCGCGAATTTTGGCGGGCGCGTTTGGCGGCGGATTTTGTGTTGGCCATGGGTCGGTTTTGTGGACGGGGAGGCTCGCGGACAGCAGTTGGCTTGTCAAGCTGGCGGCTGTGTTTGCCTAACGACTCGCGGTTCGCTCAGGCCGCGGTTATTTTCGCGCTCGTGGAACTTTTCTGGTGGTCGATCACGATTTTTCTCATGGCGGTCGGCCTGCTCGGCACCGTCCTGCCGATCGTTCCCGGCACGACGATCATCTTTTTCGCGGCGGTCATTCACCGGGTCATGCTCGGGCCGGCAAAAAGTCTCGGCTGCTCGAGTTTCGTTTTGCTCGCGCTGCTGCTCCTCGCGTCCTACGTGATCGATTTTCTCGGCGGCTGGCTCGGCGCGCGGCGCTTCGGCGCGACGCGCTGGGGAATGTTCGGCGCGGCGCTGGGCGCAGTTGTCGGATTTTTTTTCGGACTGCCCGGCTTGTTGCTCGGGCCGATCATTGGCACTCTCGCCGGGGAGATTGTCGGCGGAAAGCGGCTCGTTGAAGCCGGCCGCGCGAGCTGGGGCGCATTGTTAGGCAATCTCGCCGCGCTCATCGGCAAGATCGCGATCGCTTTCGCGATGATCAGTTGGTTTCTGGTCGCGACGCCGTCGCCTTTTTAGAAGAACCTCCGCTTCGCCAGCGGAGAAATCTTCGCGTAAACGCCGATCAACGGCCGGCGCGAAGGCGTCGCCGCGCGAAAATCGCTCGCGAATCCTGTCGCGGTGCGAATCTCGACATGACCGGCGGAACGGCCGGAGCCATAAACGAGCACCGAACCGACCGGCGCTTGATACGGATCGCGCACCGACAGCCGGACAAAGCCGAAACTGCGTACCAGTTCGTCGCCCGCCTCGCGCGCATATTCGCTCCGCGGATACGAGCTGACCGCGCCGGAAGCGACCAGCGCCTCTTTTACATAATGCCAGCAGCGCGACTTCGAATGCGCGTTCGCGCGCTCCTCGGCGATGGTCGCGGCGCGGATGAGGAGAGGGTCAAGTTGCGCGCCGCCACGCTTCGCCGGCGCAGTCGTGAAGGGATGAGTCCATTTGCCGGTGTAGGAGTTGATGACCCTGACCGACTCGATCTTGCCGGCGGCGTTTTTGTAAACAAACCGTGTGACGGAAGAATCGTTCCCGGCCGCGCTCGCATTCGTTAGGCAAGAGGCAAATCCGCTCGCAATGATTGTTAGGCAAAGAAGAGATCGGCGCACGCGAGCGTCTTTTATGAAGGCAATCGGCCAATCGTGCAACCGAAAAATTTTGACAATCTTTTCCGATTCTGAGAAAACAGACGCCGAAATCGGAAACGTGTCGGTAAAAATATGAAAAAACTTGCTCTGTTTTTGTTGGTCGTCGGATTCAGCGTTCCGGCGTTTGCGGCGGTTCCCGGAACAGACAACGCAGCCGACCCCGCTTATGGAGCGGTTGGACGAACGGAACCAACGGCGGCACCACGGGCACCTTCGACGCCTGGGACCTGACGAATAACAACAACGACGGCATCACAAACTTCGCCGGCTATTTTCTCGGCGATTCGACGGCGGGGGCCGGCAACATCAACACCGCCGGCCAATCCTTCGGGATCTATGCAAATCCCGGTTCGGCCTTCGCCAATGCCAGCCGCAACTTCCTCGCACCGCTCACGCTGGGGCAGACCTTCTCGATCGATATCTCGGTCAACTTTCGCAATGGAAACAAGGGCTTCTCGCTCGAAGACAACGGGACTCAGATTTTCAATTTCAACGTGGGAAGCGACGACTACCAAGTTAATGGAACGAGTCTTGGTCTGACCTTCGATTCACAGGCCGTCTTTAGTCTGGCCTTTACCCAAACGACACTTACCAGCGGCACTTGGACAATTCTTTTCGACGGCAACTCATTTTCCGGGAACTCCAATACCTACACGGGCCTCGCAACTGGATTTAATCTGTATAATTCCGGCACCGACGATGGCTCCAACACGAATAATCTTTATTTTAATAATCTCGCGATCACCAGTATTCCCGAGCCGTCGTCGCTCGCGTTGCTGGGCGGCCCGGTATTGTTAGGCGCTTACCTTTTCGTGCGCCGCCGCCGCTAGGCTTGATTCGTTAGGCGGAATTTTTCGCCGGCAGAATTTTGCCGGTCACTTCACCGAAGCCGACCCGATAACCGTCGCCTTCGCCCCAGCCGGCGATCGTTAGGCGATCGCCATCTTCGAGCCATCTGCGCGTCTCGCCGCCGGGCAGTTGGAGCGGATTCGCGCCGCGCCAGGTCAGCTCGAGCATGCAGCCGCGCGCATCTTCCGCCGCGCCGCTGATCGTGCCGCTCGCGAGCAAATCGCCCGGCTGCAAATTGCATCCGCCGACCGTGTGATGCGCCAGTTGCTGCGAAATGCTCCAGTAAAGATTCTGAAAATTGCTTCGCGTGATCGTCTGCGGCGCGCTCATTTTTGCGGTTTGCAATTGCACCTCGAGTTGAATGTCGAAAGTGAAATCGCTTGGCGCGCGCAGGTAATCGAACGGCGCCGGCTCCTGCGCCGGGAGCGGTTTTCGAAAGGGCTGGAGCGCGTCGAGTGTCACGACCCACGGCGAAATGCTCGTGCAAAAATTTTTCGCGAGGAACGGCCCGAGCGGCTGGTATTCCCAGGTCTGGATGTCGCGCGCGCTCCAGTCGTTCATGAGCACGAGACCGAAAATATGATCGGTCGCGCGCGCGATCGGCACCGGTTCGCCGAGTTCGTTAGGCGGGCCGATCAGGAACGCGGTTTCCAATTCGAAATCGAGAGCGCGACTCGGCCCGAAAGTCGGCGCCGCGGCATCGGGCGCTTTCGTTTGCCCCCGCGGACGGCGCACGTCGGTTCCGCTCGGCACGATCGAGCTGGCGCGGCCGTGATACGCGATCGGGATCCAGCGCCAGTTCGGCATGAGCGCGTTCTCCGGGCCGCGAAACATCGTTCCAACATTGAAAGCGTGATGATACGACGAATAAAAATCGGTGTAATCGCCGATTCGCGCGGGCAACTGCATCGTGACCTCTTTTCGCCGGTGAAAAACGCGTCCGCGCAACGCGTCGTCACGCAAAGTCGCGTTATCGACCGCGAGAAGCTCCTGTAAAATCTCGCGCGTCTTCCGCCAGGCCGGACGGCCGACCGCGAGAAAATTATTCAGCGCATCGCTCGCGAAGATCTTGTCGCCGAGATTTGCCTCGCGAAAAAATCCCGCGGTTTCGAGCGCCGCGAGATCGACTACAAAATCGCCGAGCGCAACGCCGACCCGCGCGGGCCCATCGTTAGGCCGAAAAATTCCGAAAGGCAGATTCTCGAGCGGAAAATCGGAGTCGGTCGCGATCTCGATGAAGGAACGAAGCGGCATTTGGAAGACTGAAGTTTGGGCGTTCGCCTGTTTCTACAACAAACCGAGCGCGCGCAGATCGTCGCGCGGTTCGTCGAAGCTGCAACTGCCTAACGATGTCACGAAACGGCGATGCGTCTTGATCTGGGCGGTCGCGATTTTCCAGTCGCGCCAGCGAAAATTTTCCTCGTCGATGGCAAACGCCACCGCGTCTTCCTCCGCGATCATTTGCGCGGTTTGCGCTTCGTCCCAGCGATGCTCGAGCGCGAGCACACCCGCGCCGAGGACGTTGAGAAAACCGGGCATCTTTGTCTGCACGCTCGAGTGAAAGTTTTTCACCGGATGATGCAGCCCGGCGGTGAATTTGATCGGCACGCAATGGCGCGCGGTTGCGACGAGCGCGCGCGCGATCAACTCATCACTTGGGAACGCGTCGGCGGTCAGGCCGCCAGTGCGAAGTTTGAAGCCGTCGGCGTGGCCGGCGAGACTCGCGATCGTTTCGGCCGCGGAAACGGCGGGTGCTTCCCAGAAGATTTTCACGCCTGCGTTGCCTAACGACTCCGCGTTTGCGCCTAACGAGTCATTCGCTCCGTTTTTCGGCCACAAAATTTCCGCCTGCGAAACAGTCATCTTTCCGTCGCGCGCGGAACCTGCGATCGCATGGCGCATTTCGCCCAGAATTTTTTCGAGATCGGACCCATCCGAATCCTTCGGCGCGAGCGCGGAGACGCGCAGGGGCCGCGATAGTTTTAGCGACGGCAACAAATCGGCTGCGGCCGAAAATTGTCGCAGCGGCAAAACGAAGGCGCCGAGCATCCAGCTTTCATCCGAGTCGAGATAGGCGGCAAAATTTTGCAGCGCGGTTTCGAGCGCAAGGCCGGCCGGGGGAAAAAGCCCCGCGTAATCGATCGCCTGCTCAAGCAAAGCGCGTAAGGCGGCGGCGGGCATCGGGAACTGAACGGCGTGTTGCGGTCGCGCGTCAACCGCCGGATTGTGGGGCGCGAACGCGTAAAACACTCGCCGCCGCCGAATCTACGAAAGAGTGGAGATCGAACTCGAGGAAAAGCCGGCCCACGCCGCGGTCGACGCCGACACGGAAGAGGCGAAGGTCGTCAAACCGCATCTGCGCCTGCACGATCTGTTGCACCGGCCTTTCGACGTCCGCTCCGTCTCGACGACCGGGCTCTTTTTGCTCGCGATTTTCTACACGATTTATTTTTTGCGCTCGCTCCTCCTCCCGATGGTGCTGGCGCTGCTGCTGAGTTATCTGTTGCGCCCGATCGTTCGCTCGCTCGCGAAGATCAAAATCGCGCCCTACTTCGGGGCCGCGCTTTTGCTGCTCTCGGTCGTCGCGCTTTTTGGATACGGCGTTTCGTTTCTGGCCGCGCCGGCGACGAGCTGGATCGAGCGCGCGCCTTCGAGCATGCATCAATTGCAAAAGCGTCTCTCGGCTTTGCGCAAGCCGATGGAGAAAGTCGAGCAGGCGAGTGGCGCGATTGAAAATCTTGCCGCCGCCGCTCCGGCTGCGCCGACGAAAACGCAGACAGTGGAAATTCAGAAGCACCCGATCGCGGACGAGCTTGTCGTCGGCACGCCGGAGTTTGTCATTGGTGCGCTGACGACGCTGATCCTGCTTTATTTTCTGCTCGCCTACGACGGCGTTTTTCTCGGCAAACTGATCAAGCTCATGCCGACGCTTTCCGACAAAAAGCGCGCGGTCGTGATCGCGCACGAGATCGAAACGCAGATCTCGCGTTATCTTCTCACCGTCACCGTGATCAACTGCTGCCTC
Organism: Chthoniobacterales bacterium; assembly: GCA_036490335.1. Classification (GTDB taxonomy): domain Bacteria; phylum Verrucomicrobiota; class Verrucomicrobiia; order Chthoniobacterales; family UBA10450; genus Palsa-1392. The sequence continues at coordinate 47,793 of DASXEB010000019.1, read as the reverse complement.
GGTTTCGTGGTCGGCGCGGCCGTCGGCGCGCTCGGCCTGCCCAACCCGGCGATGTGGGGCGCGATGGTCGCGGCGCTCAATTTTATCCCCTATCTCGGCGCGTTCACCGGAATCATCTGCATGACCCTGGGCGCGGTCCTGAGTTTCGACAGCTTCAGTTACGCGCTGCTTTTTCCGGCGGTCTATTTTGTCTTCGCGACGCTGGAGGGAAATTTCATCACGCCCCTCGTGATGGGACGTTCGCTCACGCTCAATCCGGTGCTCGTGCTGCTCTCGCTCACTTTTTGGGGATGGATGTGGGGCATCGTCGGAGTCATGCTCGCGGTCCCGATTTTGGCCGCCTTCAAAATTTTCTGCGCGCACATCGAGCCGATGGAACCGCTCGCGGAATTTCTCAGCTGAACGCTTTTCGTTAGGCAGAAATTTTCTACCTAACGGCGACGCCAGCCGTCGATCGAGTAGCGATCGTGCCGCGCGCTCGCGAGGAGCGCGGCGAAGACGAACATGTAAACGAGCTGCTCGGCCGCGACCGTCCAATTTTGCGCGAGGCAAATCCCGAACATGAGCACAATCATGAGGAGCGAGCCGATCACGAGCGCCGGCCGCAAGAACAAGCCGAGAACGAGCAACGCGCCGGTCGCGAATTCGACGAAAGGAATCGCGCAGGCGGTCGCGGTCACGAGCGGGACCGGCAGCTACGTTTTCGCCATCGCCTGCTGCACGTGGCCGACGAATGCGCCGAGCTCCGGCAAACGCGCCAGACCATGCACGAAGAGATCGACGCCCAGCCCGACGCGGAGGAGGGCGTGCGCGAGCGAAAAATCGCGATCGAGAATTTCGTCCGGCATCTTTATTCCATCGCGGCTCGCGAAAGGCGCGCGTGTTTTTTCGGCCGCGAAAAAGACTTGTCACGCTGCGGCGCGCGCGGAACTTTTCCGCCTCATGCCTAACGACACGATGGCTCCGGCCTATTCCCGCACCAATCCTTTTCCCGCGAAAATGCTCGTCAATCGCCGGCTCAATGCGCCCGACTCGGAGAAAAATACGCGCCACTTCGAGCTCTCGCTCGCCGGCTCCGGCCTTAGTTACGAAGTCGGTGAATCGCTCGCGGTTTATCCGACGAATTCTCCCGATCTGGTCGAGGAAATTCTCGAGGCCCTTTGCGCGAAAGGCGACGAGGGGGTGCCGACTTACAAAGGTGCGACCACGACTCTGCGCGATGCCTTGTTTCGCGATTACAGCATCACTCAGCCGACGCCGAAATTTTTGCGCGCGATCGCCGAGCGCGCCCAAGCGGCCCCGCTCCTCAACGAGCTCCTCGCGCCGGAACGGAAACAGGATCTCGAGACTTATCTTTGGGGTATGGAGATCATCGATTTTCTGACCGAGCATCCTTCGGCCGGATTCGCGCCTGTGGAATTTGTTAGCCTGCTCTCCAAATTGCAGCCTCGGCTATATTCTGTAGCCTCGAGTTTAAAAGCATTCCCGGAGGCGGTTCATTTGATCATCGACGTCGTCACCTACAGCAGTCACGGCCGAAAACGGAAAGGCGTCTGCTCGACCTTTCTCGCCGAACGCTGCGACGATTCGCCCGTCCCCGTCTTTCCGAGCAAATCGAAATTTCATCTTCCGGAAGATAGCGATGCGCCCGTCATCATGGTCGGTCCCGGCACCGGTGTGGCGCCGTTTCGCGCTTTTTTGCAGGAGCGCGCGGCTCTCGGCGCGCGCGGCAGAAATTGGCTCTTCTTTGGTTCCCAGCGCGAGCGGAGTGATTATTTTTACCGTGAAGATTTCGAGAAATTCGTCGCGGATGGTCTGCTCACGCGCGTCGACACCGCATTCTCGCGCGATCAGGCGCACAAAATTTATGTGCAGGACCGAATGACCGGCGCGGGCGGCGAGATTTGGAAGTGGCTCGCGGAAGGCGCCTACTTTTACGTTTGCGGCGACGCCAAACGGATGGCGAAAGATGTCGATGCCGCGCTCCGCCAGATCGTGCAGCAGCAGGGCGGTCTTGGCGTTGAAGAAGCGAACGAGTACGTCGAAAAACTGAAGACGGACAAACGTTATCGGCGCGACGTTTATTGAAATTGCCCGCGCGCGGCACAACCGACGGCGGCGAGGAAAAAAAGCAGGCTCGCGCTCGCCATCGTGCCGCCGAGAAGTAGCCACCACGGCCGATAGATCATCGTTAGGCGACCCTGCGCGCCCGGCGCAAGCCTGATCATCGGCACAAGACCGCGGAACGAATCGACCGCGAGTTTTTTTCCTTCGAGCGTTGCGCGATAGCCATCGAAAAACGGTCGCGAAAAAACAATCGCGGCCGGTGTCGCGCCCGGCGGCACAGAGACATCGGCGACAACTTTCTCGCGCGAGTCCTCGAGCAGTTGCACAATCGCGGACTCCAGGTGTTCGTTAGGCAACGCGATCGATCGCACGCGCGCGATCGGATTTCCGATCCGATGATAAACCCGGCCTTCGCCATTTTCGTAAACCATTTTCCACTCCGACGATGGCTTGGGCGCGAGCACGATCGGGTGCGCGACGACGATTCCGTCGACACCGATCTGGGCAAGGAGTTCGTTAGGCGCAGCTTCCCAGCCGAGCAAATATTCCGCCATTCCGGGGTCGATCTCGCCATGCGTGTAAGAGGCAAATTCGCGCGCGACGCCCGCGCCGCGAATCGGGCTGTAGCCATTGACGAAGCGCAGCCCGGCCCACATCGGCGTGCTCCCGGGACGCGTGATCTCGCCGACCGGCGAAGGATGATTTTCCGCGCGGTCGGCGATTTCCGGCGGTGGATAAATGCTGAGATAGAGGCGCGCCGGATCGAGCGGACTCGGACTCGTTAGGCTGGATGGGAATGGATATCTCGGCACGCCGGTGTTGGTCGGCAAACGCAGGTAGGTGAAAAGGAGCGAAGCGAACACCAGCAGGGTCAAAAACCAGCGCGACGCGTTCGTTAGGCGAAATTGCGCGAGTGCTTCCGCGGCGACGAGCGCAAGCACAAGATGGAGGAGCGGCAGCCAGCGAAAACTCCATCGGAAAACATTCGCGCTCGGCAGCATCGCGATGAGCAGGACGAGCAGAAGCAAGCCCAGTTCCCATTTCATTCGCCTAACGAATCGGCCACGCAAAAAAATCAGGCCGCCCAGAAGCGCGAGCGGCGGCACCGTCCCGCAGGCCAGCTCGATGGCAGGATGCGGGACGGCGTGAGAAGAGAAATCCGACCACGCAACCGTCCACGCCGGCCAGACAAAACCGGGCAGCGCGGCCGGCGGCACGAGCCATTGCCAGTGCGAAAGCGCGTCCGCCTGTTCGCCGCGCGCGGAGCCGTGGATGTAATCGAAAAGCGCGAGCCAGGCCGGCGCGGACAATCCGAGCCCGAGGGCAAATCCGAGCGCGAGCGGCCAAAGGGAAGGGAGCCGCCGCGTTTCGCCTAACGACTTCGCAGCAAGCCAAAGCGCGACGAGCGCGAGCATCAAAACCGTGTAGGGAAATCCGCCCGTGACGACGAAATAAACGAAAGGCGCCGGCCAAAGAAAACGCCATTTGCTCCGCGCGGGATCGAGCGTCCGCGCCATCCCCCACCACGCCCACGGCAGCCAGGCAAACGCACCGAGCGCGCCGAACCAATCGGTCGCGCCCCAGCACATCATCCAGCCATTGAGCGCCGCGACGAGCGCCACCATGAGCGCGAGCGGCATCGTTAGGCTCCGGTCGCGCGCGAGCATAAACGCGCCGGCCGCGAGGACGAAAAGATGCGCCGTCGAAAGCGCCGCGGCCTGTTCCGCAAAGGCGAGCGGAAATTTCCAGATCAGAACGACGGCGGCGTTAACGAAAAGCGAGAAGGTGCCGTACTGAAATTCTCCGGCGAGATTTCCGCAGACCCACGAATAAGGACTGAGCAGCGGCCAGTGACCTTCCGACCAGCTTCGCGCGACGTCGGCGAAAACGGGAAGAATGGAAATTTCGTAGTCGTCGTTCCAAAAAAGTTTCGGGTTGTGCCAGAGGAGGAGCGCACAAAAAACGAGGACTACGCCGCCAGCCGCGAACGCGCCGGCAACATTGCCTAACGAGAAGCGTCGTCCGGTGCGCGCGAGCAAAAGATTAAAGAACCACCGGCTGACCCTCGGTCAGGACGATGACATTTTTTTCCACGCCGCGAGCGCGTGCGCTCGAGCGTAGCCGCTCGGGCGGCTCATCCATCGGTTCATAGCCGAGGCGGAAAGTGCCGTAATGCATCGGCACGAGCGTGCGCGCGCCGAGCTCGAGAAAAGCCTGCACTGCTTCCTCGGGATTCATGTGCACTTCGCGGCGGCTGGGCGCGTCGTAGGCGCCGATCGGGAGGAGCGCAATTTCGATTGGGAAGCGTTTCCCGATTTCCTTGAAGCCGGGAAAGTAGGCGCTATCGCCACAGTGAAAAATCGAACGAACGTTTGATTGAATGACGAACCCGCCGAAGCCGCGATGCCGGTCGGCGAGCAGGCGCGCCCCCCAATGCGCGCAAGGGGTCAGCGAGACGCGCAGCGGGCCGAGTTGGACCTGCTGCCATTCCGCGAGCTCGTGCACGACGTTAAAACCAAGATCGTGGACAAGATTCCCGACGCCGGTCGGCACGACGATCGGCTGGTCCGCCGCGACTCGCCGAAGCGTGCGCCGATCGAGATGATCGAAGTGTGCATGGGTCACGAGGACAAAATCGATCGAGGGCAGATGATCGATAAGCAGGCCGGGCCGCTTCAGCCGCTTGATCACCTTCAGCCACATCGACCAATTCGGATCGATCAACACATTCGCCCCCGCCATCTGGATGAGAAACGAGGCGTGTCCGATCCAAGTGATGGAAACGTCGCGCGGCCCGACTTTCGGAAACGGTGGATGCGCGCGCGCGCCGGAGCGTTTCGTGAAAAGCGACGGGATCAAAACTTCGGTGAGGAAGTTTCGTTTATGCCAGTCGAGGCCCGGCTTGAGGCTGATCGTGTTGGCCGATTGCTTTACGCCGTTGCGCGAAACCGCGCGCGTCACCTGCGCGCGCTTCGGCCGTGAAAAAGGAGTCGGCACTATCGGCCAAGCATATAAACTAACGCCGGTGAAGCAATCGTCCCGCCCATTTCCCCTCAGCCTAACGAATGATTTTGCCGCGGCAAAATGACGACCCGGAACATTCGCCGCCAGCCGCTTGTCGGGCTTTTGCTCGCGGCGGTCGCGGGAATTTGTCTCGCGGAATGGCGGCCGCTCGCGATCGACGCGGTCTGCATTGCCGCGGCGATTCTTGCAGTCGTTAGTTTTTGGCAACCGCGACGATTCATCATTTACGGTCTGGTCGCGGCGACTTTTTTTGCGCTGCACGCGGTCCAGATCACGGATTCGCCCGGCCGGAAATTAGCCGGGGAAATCGGCCCGCAAAAACGCCCTGTCGTTGCCACCGGCGAAGTCCTGACCGAGCCGAAAGTCTCGGGAAATTATGCAACCTTTTTATTGCGCCTCGACACGATTGAACTCGGCGGCAAACGCGAAACCTGTCACGCGACCGTCCGCGTGCGCTGGAAAGGCGAGCCGGAGCTTGGCGACGAAATTCGCCTAACGAGTCTGGCCGAGACGATCCCGCCGGAGCGAAATCCGGGAGTCTTCGACATGCGCGCTTATCTCGCGCGCGAGGATGTTTACGATTCTCTCTTTGCGCGTTACCCGGACGACGGCGTGATCGTGAGGCCGCGCGCGGGAAATTTCATTCTGCGCCTCGCCGCAAAATCGCGCGCCTGGATGCAGGCGACCCTCACTCGCGGGCTCGAAGATTCGCCCGACGTCGGCGCGCTCATCAGCGGCATGGCGCTCGGTCTGCGCCACGAAACGCGCGACGACATCGAGGCACCGTTTCAGCAAACCGGGACGCTGCATTTGTTCGCGGTCGCGGGATTGCATGTCGGCATTATCGCGCAGTTGCTCTGGCTGCTCGGCCGCCTCGTGCAACTGCCGCGCCGGACGGCGGCCGCAGTCATCATTCCGTTTCTCTTTTTTTATTCCGCGATAACGGGCCTGCACGTTTCGAGTCTGCGCGCGGCGACGATGGCGTCGATTTTATTAGGCGGGATTTTTTTCGACCGGCCGGTGCTCGCGCTCAACAGTCTCGCTACGGCTGCGCTTGTCATTCTCGCGGTCAATTCGAACGAACTTTTCCATTCTGGGTTTCAACTTTCGTTCGCGGTTGTGGGCGCGATCATTGTTTTTCAAAACACGATTTTTCGTCCGCTCTTTCGTCTTGGAAAAACGGATCCGTTTCTGCCTCGCAGCCTCGTCTCAAAACCGCGTCTTGTGCTCGAGGCCGGATACTACTGGACCGCGCGCGGGGTCTCGATTTCGGCCGCGGCATGGATCGGCTCGGCGATTCTGATCGCGTGGTATTTTTATCTGTTCACGCCGATTTCGCTCGTCGCGAATCTTGCCGTCGTGCCGCTTGCGTTTTGCATTCTTGCGATCGCGATGTTGTCGCTCATCGCAGCGTCTTTCTCGAGCTGGTTATCGGTCGTTTTCAACAACGCGAACTGGGTTTTGTCGCGTCTTGTTCTCGCCCTCGTCCATTTGTTTTCGCAAGTGCCGGACGGCCACATCTACGTCGAACATCCGCATTGGCCTAACGACGCGCGGGCCGAGATCACGGTGCTCGATGCCGGCGCCGGCGCGGCCGTGCACGTGCGCGCGAACGGGCGAGACTGGCTCTTCGACTGCGGAAGCGCGCGCGATTTCGAAACGCTCGTGCGGGATTATCTGCATTCGCGCGGAGTGAACCGGCTCGACGGTTTGCTTTTGAGCCACGGCGATTCGCTGCACGTCGGCGGCGCGCCGGCTGTGCTCGCGGAATTTGATCCGCGGATTGTGATCGACAACGCGGCGCCGGATCGCTCGCGCATTCATCATTCGTTAGTCGTTAGGCAGACGCGCCGGCAATTTGTCGCACGGGGCGATTCGTTTTCGGTCGCGCCCGATATTGTGGCGAAGGTTTTGCATCCGCCGCGCGATTTCAAAGGCCGGGTCGCGGACGACGAAGCTCTTGTCGTGCGCCTCGACATCGCGGGCCGTTATCGCGTCCTTTTTGTTTCCGACAGCGGACTGAAAACGGAGGAAATGCTGCTCGCGCAACCTGAAGAATTGCGCAGCGACATCCTGATCAAGGGCCAGCATGTTTCCGCGCAGTCCGGTTCGGGGAAATTCCTCGACGCAGTTCAGCCGAAGCTGATCGTGGCGACCTCGGTCGATTTTCCGGCGCGCGAAAGAATTTCCGACGCTTGGGCGGAGCAGGTGCGCGCGCGCGGGATCAAACTTTTTCGACAGGATGAAACCGGCGCAGTGAAGTTGGAATTCTTTAACGACGGTTTTTGCGCGACGCCATTCCTCGGTCAGGAAATTTTTCGCAGTTCCAGCCGGTAAATCGGCAATCCTTCCGCCACGAAGCGTGTTTCAAAAGTCGTGGGCGGAAAAGTTTCGTCATCGTTAGGCAAAACTTCCTCGAACTGCGCGGGCGGAATCAATTCGCGCATCGCCAGAAAATATTTCTCGCGATCGGTCGCGATGCGCAGGCGCCCGCCGGGCGCAAGAATACAATGAACGGCATCGAGAAATTCCGGCGTGACCGTGCGGCGGCGGCGATGTTTGCTCTTCGGCCACGGATCGGGAAAAAGCAGATGCGCGGTTTCGACCGAGCCGGCGGGGAGCAAGAACTGCGCGGCGTAAAGAAATTCGAGGCGCAAAAAACGAACGTTAGGCAAGTGCGCGCGGGCGGCGTGACGGCAGCCGGTGCGGATGCGGCCGAGGAGCCGCTCGATCCCGAGAAAATTGCGCTCGGGAAATTTCTGCGCCATCGCGACGAGAAAGGCGCCGTCGCCGCAGCCGAGATCGACCTGGACCGGCGCCGGCTGCGGAAAAATCTCCGCGAGATCGATCGTGGAAAAATAATCCGCCGGAATCAACTCGACCGCGCGCGCGCCGGCGCCGATCGAAGTTGCGCTGGAATAATCGTTCGAGATGTCCACTCTTATTCGATAACCATGCGCAAATTTTTCTCGACTTTTGTTTTCATCATCGCGGCCGCTTGCTTTTCGTTAGGCGCGCAAGCCGAAACCAAAACCGCCATCTTCGCGGGCGGTTGTTTTTGGTGCATGCAGCCGCCGTTCGATCACGCCAAAGGCGTGACCCAGACTGTGGTCGGTTACACCGGCGGAAGCAAAGAGACGGCGAATTACGAGCTCGTCTCCGCGCACAAAACGCAGCATCGCGAGTCGATCGAAGTGACCTACGACCCGGCGCAGATTTCCTACGATCAACTGCTCGATATTTTCTGGCGTAACATCAATCCGACCCAGGCCGACGGGCAATTCCACGACATCGGGCTGTCCTATCAGGCGGCGATTTATTACGGCGACGAGGCGGAAAAAAAGACGGCCGAAGCTTCGAAGGAACGGCTCGCGAAATCGGGCCGCTTCGACAAACCGATCGTGACCGAGATCCTGCCGCGGCAGCCGTTTTACCCGGCGGAGGAATATCATCAGAAGTATTACCTGAAAAATCCGACAGCGTTCGAAATCTACCATGTCGGCTCGGGCCGGGTTGGCTATCTCGAGCAGATTTGGGGGAAACCCTGAGCCGGGCGTCGACTCGTTAGGCACTCGTTAGGGGAAGACTACGGCTGTTTGCCGGCCGGCGAAATCACGCGGCCGCTCATCGCGTCCACCGTGACGCGTTCGTTCTTTCCGTTTGGTTGCGCGATCTCGAGCGACCAGACCATCTGGCCGGAAACTTTTTCCAGCTTCGACCAGGTGACGTGGGCGTGCGGGAATTGTTTGAGCGCGATATGCTCGGCTTCGTTTTTCGTGATCTTGGCGTCGGCCGGAGGATTGGCCGGCGAAGCGGCGAGCGTCGCGCAGGAAATCAAAACGGAGAGGCATGCGAGCCGGATCAGTTTCATGCCTGAGAAGAAGGAACTTTCCGGGCCGATTATCAAGCAAAAGCGCGCGCACGCCGCCGGTGGCACGACCGTTGCTAAAAGGAAAAGCGCAAGCTGGGAAGTCAAAACCGAAACTATATATCGTAACTTGCAGTTCCTAAGCTTTGCGGCGCGGCCAGCGACGGCCGCGTTTTTTTTGCCTAACGACGGCGGCTAGAACTTGTAGAGATCGCTCTTCGTCGGCTCGACGAACTGCGCGCTCGCGACGAGCAACTGTTCGCCCAGCACCTTCGACAAACCTTGCGCGAGCACGGTTGCGATCACCTTCGGCTCGCGGGTGTAAATCGGAATCGGGAAGGAGCCCGCATTGCGATCGTAGCCGTAAATCGTGCCGTCGGTTTCCCAGACGCAATAGGCGTGGCCGGCGGGATGATTCTTGTAACGGACGAGCAGAATCTTCGCCCAGAAATTCCGTTCCAGGCTGTGCTGCGTCTTCACGACCGCGAGATAATTGACCGCGGAAATGACGCAGCCGTTGAGCACGACGAGGTCATCCTCGCCGGGCACGAGCACGACCTTTTGCTCGCACGCGCCTAACGAAAAGGAGGCGAAACAAGCAAGGAGCGCGGCGGCCACGACCGGACGAAAGCGAAAAGTGAAACCCATAAGTCGATTATGGATTTTATAACACCAACGCGGGATTCTTGGGAAGCGTTACTTTTCCCGCCGGCCGTTTTCCCGGGCGAAAGCGCCGCGCTTCGCCGCTCAGAGCCCCATTTCCTGTCGAATATATTTCACCGGCGGACTCCCGAAACTGAGCGCGGTATCGTCAAACTTTTTCATGTCGAAAGCCTTTCCATCCCGCGCCTGGGCCCGCGCCCGCAGGTCGATCCATTCGCTCACGCCGACGAAATAAGTCGAGAGCTGCGTCGAGCTGATCTCGGCCCGCTGCCATTTCGCGACCGCCTCGCCTTCCTGCTGGAAACCCTCCTTCTCCATCAGGTCGATCGCCTCCTTCTCGCTCATGTTCCCGGCGTGAATGCTCTGGTCGAGGATCGCGTTCACGATCACGCGCAGGCGCATTTTCAGTTGCTCCATCTTCACCTCCGGACCGCCGAAACCCTCCTCCGCCATCGTCTGCTCCATGAACACGGCCCAGCCTTCGATCATGCTCCCGCTTTGATAAATCGCCCGCACCATCGTCGGGGCCTTGAACTGGTTCGAATGCTGGAGCTGCAAATAATGTCCCGGCATCGCCTCGTGCACCACCAGATCGTGCACCATGTAGTTGTTATACTCGCGAAAGAACGACGCCTTCCGCGCCGCCGACCAGTCGCTCGGTGTCGGCTCGATCGCGAAAAACGTCTTGCCGTTTTTCTCCAGCGGCCCGGGCGAATCGCAATAGGCGATCCCGCCCCCGCGCTTGAACTCCGGCATGACAATGACGTCGAGCGGCTCGTTAGGCACGGTCACAAAATTCTTCTCCCTCACGAACGCCGTCGCCTCGCCCACAACCTTCTTCGCGTAGGCCACGACCGTGTCGTCGTTCGGATGCTGCTCCGCCAGCTTGTCCAGCACCGCCGCCGTCACCTTGTGCTCATCGGCCAGCGTCGCCGCGTCGGCCTGCGGGAAATAAGTTTTGTAAAGCGGCAGCGCCGTCTCATAAATCTCCGCCTGCGTCTTCTTCAGATCGGCCCGCGCGCGCGACATCACCTCCTCCATCGGCATGTCGGAAGCGAGCGCGAAATGCAGCTTCCGCCGAAACTTCTCCGCCCCGAGCCGGAAGTTGCCGGTCGAGCGCGGGAGCAGATCGTTTTGCAGCCACTTCTTGTAATCGGTCAGCGCCGCCGCCGTTTTTTCCTGTAACGGCGCCAGCTCCTTCTTCATCTCCGGCGCCTGATCGAGCAACGGCGCGAGACCCTCTTTCACGAGCGAGATCGCGCCCTGCGTCTGATCGATCGCCACCTTCGTATCGATCTGCGGCGGCGCCTTCAGATTCGCCTTTGCCTGCACAATCACCGCCGGGATCGCCTCCATCCGCGCCTTCAGATTCGCGATCCGCTCCTTCGCCGGGGCAAAATCCCGCGCCACCAGCAGGTAAAGGCTGTCCGCCAGACTCTCGTTATAAACCAGCGGATTCGACTCCCACTCGCGCAACTCCTCGAGCTGGAAAATCTCGTAATCGATCGAGTCCTTCAAAATCTGCGCATCGATCTTGTTCGGGCCCGTCAGGAGCGACGCATCGATCTTGCGCAGCCGGTCGCGATACTCGTGCGCCGCCGCCGTCTCTTTCGCGAACGCTTCCGGCGAATAATCCGTCAGCCGCGCGTCGAAACGATGATCGCCCAGCGCCGTCGCCTCCTCCGGGCTGCGCTCGAGCGACTGCTCGATGTAAGCCTTCGCGATCGCCTCAAACTGCGTGTCCGCCGTGCTGGCGGCCTGGGCGAATGGAGCGGCGAGCGGGAGGAGCAGCGCGAACGAGAGAAGAGCGAGTTTCATGGCCGGGAAGCCAAGAGCATCCCGCCCGCCGCGTCAACATTTTTGGCGCGCGCTCCGCCGCCTCCTCCCGCCAGCAGCTACTGCCCGACCTGATCGAGAAAGAAATTCGCCACCTGCTGCGCCACCGTCTCCGGCGGGTTCGCCCCTACGTAAGGCTCGTCCCAATAATTGTAGGCGTGCAGACACCCGTCCATCTTGTTGTAAATATAATTCGTCGCCCCGACCGAATCCTCGCGGTCGCGCAGATCGTCGATCTGATTCGGCGTAATCGGATCGAGCGTCGTCGCGATCATATCGATCGGCGAGACATCGCTCTGCACCTGATAAATCGCCGAGCCGTTATGCAGCTTCGTCAGGCTCGGATTCGTCTCGCTCGTGTGACAATACTTCGTCTGATCGGAGCGAAACGAGCTCAGCTCCATGTCGCAACCGAGCAATTGCGTGCTGTCGAGCGAAGCCTCGTCATCGAACTCATACGGCCCTGAGAGCAGCGCGGCCGCGTTCGCCCGCCAATCGCTCAGCGTCCCCGTCGCCGCCACCCAGAGCGCGTGACCGCCGCCCGACGAGCCGCCGATCACCCCCACCCAGCCCGTCACCTTGCCCTGCAGCGGCGAACTCGTCGGGAAACGCGCCGCCATCACCGCCGCCTCGATGTCCTGCTCCTGGTTCGGATTCGCGGGCGACGCATAAACCGGCGACGGCTGCGTCTTGAGCAGATTCGACGACGCATCCAGCCGGTAATCAATCGCCGCCCCGACAAAACCGGCCGTCGCCATGTCCATCGCCACATTCTTCGGCCCGCGCACCCCGGTGCGGAAACCGCCCGCATGGATCACCAGCACCACATTCCACGGCCCCTTCGTCGCCGGGAGAAAGAGGTCCCATTTCAAATGCGTCCCATCCGGCATGACCGCGAAATCCTGCGTCACTTCCTTGATGCCCTTGGGCGGTTGCTCCGCCGGCAAAGCCATCGCGCCGCAGACCAGGCCGAGGAGAGTCAGGAGAAATTTGTTTTTCATGCGCGGAGCGTGCGATGACATCGAAATAAAGCAAGAAAAATCAGGTAACATCGCGGTTATCCAAGCCGCTTCGAACGCGGGATTGTCGCGAGTTCGCCGGAAAATTGGGCGAGGTTCCCCGGCATCGGCGGAAAACCTTTCTGGCGCGAAACGAACCGTCCCGCGCCCGGCCGGGAACCCGCCGCGCGCAAACCGGACGGCTGCTTGCGCAAAAAGAAAGCAGGCGCGCGCAAACCGAAAGGCCGCCCGCCCCAACCGGAAGACCGCGCGCCCAACCCGGGACGCCCCGCGCCCAACCGGGAAAAAGCGCGCCCAAAAAGAACCGCCCCGCGCGCAACCCGGAACCCGCCCCGCGCAATCCGGAACAACCCACGCCCGCTCGGGAAAGCCACGCGCCCAACCCGAAACCCCCCTCGCGCACGTAGGTGACGGCGCCTCGCCGTCGCACGCTTTCCCCATCCAGACCGAAAATCTCTTCACCGCCTCGCACGGAAGCTGCTTTTAAAAGGGCCAGAGAATCAAAAAATTATGAACGACCGTGAAGAAAACCGCCTCAGCGGCTACCGCTCCATCAGCGTATTTTTTGGCGACAACGCCAGCGCCTTTACCAGCGTGCCCGTCCTCGGCGTGCAAGCCGGCAAACTGACCGACAGCGTCGCCCTCATCGATGCGCTCGCCGCCTTGCAAGGCACCAACAACACCGGCATCACCCAGGCCAAGGCCGAGCTGCTCCGGCAAATGATCGCCACCACCTACGTCGTCGCCGGCGCGATCGGCGCCTACGCCAGCGAGGCCGGCGACCTCGCCCTCAAAGCCAGGGTCAAAGTCAACCCGACCAAGTTTCACGACGCGCGCGACGACCAAAAAGACGACGTCGCCCAAGTCATCCACGACGCGGGCAACGACACCCTCGCCAACCTGACCGATTACCCCGTCACCGCCGCCACCCTGAGCGCGTTCCAGACCGGATCGACGCCTACCGCCTCTCCATTCCCACCCCGCGCAACGCGATCAAGGGGCGCAAGACCAACGGCGAACTCATCGGCCAGGAGCTCGACCGCGCCGGCATGATCTGCGACGAGCGCCTCGACGGCCTGATGGAAAGCTTCAAAGAAACCCAGCCCACCCTCTACAGCCAATACCACGGCCTGCGCAAAACCATCGACACCGGCCACCGCAAAAAGAAACCCAGCGGCGGCGGCGGCGACATCACCCCTCCGAGCGGCGGCACCACCGGCGGCACACCGACCGCGCCGACAAGTTAGCTCCGGCAAATCGCAACCTGCGGGAACGAGCTGCCGTTACTCGTTAGGCAGCCTCGTTAGGCCAGCGCGATTACTCCTCAACGGCTTCGAGCTGCTGATCGACGACCTGCCCGGTAAAACGATCGATCGCGATATGGAGCCAGTAGCGCTTCTCCCCTTCGACAATAAATTGAGTCAAGTCAGCAGACCCAGGCGGATACTTTCCAGGCTGAGCGATTAGATCGATCAACAGATTCCAAGTCCGGGATTGCTCAACCTCCCCTAATGCTCGTGAAACCGAGTCCCGTTGGGTCTTCTGTACTGATGGCCCTAACCCTGTCTCGTTTGCTTCGAGACGGGCTAAATCGCCTCTATTTGTTGCAGGAGTCTCTAAAGTTTGCGCAACTATACTGGTGGCGACCGCAGTGGAAGGAGAAATTGTTAATGGCGAAGGCTGAGGTGAAGGCGTTGGAGTTGTCGTCGTACTCATCGTTCGCGCAGTGTCTTCGCGCCTGATCGTGTTGCAGAGAACGGCAGTCAGTGCTCCAGATTGCCGGCTATTTAGATTTACTACGCCCGCCCTCATCCCCGACGCGTCATCGTATTCGTTTACGGAGAAAAGATCGAGCAGCCCGGCGTCGGGGCTATTCGAAGAGAAAAAATCCAGTGTCTTGAACGGCTCATCGCGAAATGTATAGCTCATTTCGCCAACATCGCGGAATGGCCTATTCATAATAATAGGTCGGACCGATGCCGTTGTTGTTGTATTCTCATTATATGGATTTGAGTGGGCCGGGGCATTGTCGCCTGTCGATTGGGAATAGGTTGCAGGGTTAGGGTTGGGGCTTGGACTAGGGCCTGGGAAAGCAGAAGTGTACATTGGCGGAGGAGTTGCATACGTGTCTGGCCAGATAGAGCCAATTATACCCGCGTTGAATTGGCTCATTGGTGGGCTGGCCAAAGCCACTACTCCGATTTGGCTATTGTACCGCACGCTCCTTGGGTCGGCTTTCGCGAACATTGGAGCTCGCCAGAGGGTTGTCATATCCCACAATGTTGCGGCGCTAGAACTAAGAATCGTCGGGAAGGTAGACGGCGGCGAGGTATTGTTACCATACGTGCTAAAGACCGTCGTTAGGCTTAAACTAGGATTGATCCAAGTACTGGTAGCGTTGTTGCCTTGTAGGAACGAGTACGGATACCAAGAGCCGTTAGGCGACTGGTACTCCATCAGCACTTGGAACTGAGGATTGAGTGTAAGAACGGGATTCGCGCCAAGAGATGTTATGGGGATGCTGGAACCGGGGCAAGATAACCGGAATACGACGAAGTTAGCAGTGCCCGGCACACTTCCATCGGGTCTTTTCGGTCGGGATATACTGTTCCATGAACCCGTCGCGGAGGTGGGAGACGTGGTCGTTGTGTATGTTGTCGGAGCAGTCACACAATCCGAAGTGGAGAGTTGAGATGCCTGCGGGTGTCCATCTCGACCAAAGGTGGCATCGGCTGTCTTCAAAACTAAGTTGGTATCAATTCCAGAAATTTGCGTGCCGAACGCAGTTGCTCCGCTCACACTTCCACTTTCAGCCGCTCCTGAGATACTTCCAAAGCTCGCGGTGCCGATAACTCTTATCCGAACTTGAGGACGAAGATATGCTGGCGTTAATACGCTACTGACATTGGTCTCAGTTAGATCCCAGTTATCGCGAAATGGATCCCAAAGGTTCGGAATGAGAAACCAGTTCATGCCACCGGTGGGTCCCGTTCCCGCTACAGGGCAGGCGGCGAGTGCGCTGAGATAGGGTAGCCGTGTCGCACCCGACGCTTCCATCGTAATTCCTCCCACGCTGCCAGCGATTCGGACGGGGAAAGAGTCGACTCTGCTCTGACTAATCAAATTTGCGGTGATAGTGAGGATCTGGAGCATCTTGGATTGCTGGTGCGTAATGGGAAGCGCGTCATCCGGCGACGAAGCGCTCCCCAGAGAGTTATCCAAAATGCCAGCCTGGAGGATTTCGAAGAAGTCGGGGTCGCGAGTGCCGCGAATGTCCTCGAGATGCGCGATCGATGAAACCAACGTCCCACTTTGCGCGACATAATTCCATCGTTCGTTCGTCGAATCCCAAGTAAGCCCGAAGTATTTCTGTATGTTATCAGCCGTACCCTGCTGGAGAAAACTGGCGGATAAACCAAAGCGGCTTACAAGTAGCCACATGTCATAGTCAGGGTCGGTCGAGGATCCAGGTTGGCTCGTAGGTATAGTCCTCGTAGCAGTGGGACCTTTGTAGCTAAGCCAGTTGAGGCGCTCCAAAAGAAATCGCTTGTTTAAGTAAGGATCACCGACAGCGGCTTGGCTCCCGTCGTTCCTAAGAAAGCTGTTTGTCACTTTGAGGAGTTGGAAGTTTGGATTGACACTGTCAGGCGTCGATGGGCTCCACTGGGGTACATTTGCATCTACCTCGCGCGAAAACGTTCCTAGATACTGAAGGCTGTTAGTGGAGAACTGCGACTTACTTCTAAAGCTCAATAGCTCTTGTCGATTAACAAATTTCTGGTCTGAGCCTCCATTCAGAACGGTTCCACTGGTAGTCATAAAACCTGTGGTGTCAGTCCGGACGAGATCGAAATACTTGTCGACGCTTCCGCCCGACCCGGTTGTAAAGGTGAAGTTTGGAAACGAACCACTGTCATCAACCGTAGGCTGGGCAGATGCGTAACTGCGCCAGCCAGCGATCCGATCTCCCTGCTTAGGATCGTCGCTCGTCGCGTTCGCGACACCAACTGCCGTAATATCTGCGAAACCTAGAGACCCCTTTCGACCCAACTGGATTAGATCCATGTTCGACGGATAGCCAGCAGCATTGACGTCAAGTAGACCGCCTTCGTCGTAGACAGCATATGCGTATCGACCAATGGCGTAGTCCGAACTTGTAGGATCACTAATGGAATTCGACCATGCCGTGAATTCCTTCGGTCCGCCCGTCGTTACTATGACCCAGTCAGGAGCGGGGAAGGAAGTCACTGGATCAGACTTGTCGTCCCCAGTATTAAGCTTTGGTACGAGATAATGTTTGTTCCATCGCGCGAGAGTTATCTCCCCCAGCTTAGCGACAATAGGAGACGGAGAAGGCGACGGAGCCGAGCTTAATGCTGACGCCCGCGACGGAACTCCGGGAGAGGGCATCGGATTCGTTCCGCTAGCGGAGTTGTCGCGAATACTTATCCTTATTAGGTTAGGAATCGGGGTGGCGCCCGAGCTGGGTGTTCCGCTGCGAACCGGCACCATATTCGCGGGAGTAAGCGGAACATAGAGGGTTTTGCCGGAGGGGGAAGGAGTCGGCGACGGCGTGATAGGATTAGAGCCGTCTAGAATTTCTTGCTTCAAGTCGCCTACCACAACGTCTAGTCCGCCCCGCGCGAGCGTATCGGCGCGCGCATCGTTATATGCTGAGTGGGCTAGCTGTCGATCGGTGGCCGTCCGAGAGAGATATGCGACGACGATCACGCTGAGTATGGCGAGAAATGCCAGCACTATGATCAAAGCGGCGGCACGCTCTTTGGCGAAATTCGACAATCTCATTTTGTGGGCGCCAAATAAAAGTATCGTTGGTAGATTCGAACGCCGTTTATTGCGGTTCGCGGCATATCGGTTAGGCCGTTGAGCGTGTTTTGCCAGCTCACAGTGAGGTCGTAATTTTTTTCGGAGGCATCAAAGTCTTTAAGTCTCCCACTTAACGTGGTGAGTTGGGAGCTCGAAAGGAGACCGCTACTTTTTCGATCAACGGTCGCGACAGTTACCGCGATGGCGGACACGTCCTGCATTCCGTTGGCCCCGGGCTGGTCAGAGATGAGGCCTGTCTTTAAAAGGTAGAAATACTCAAACCTAAAAATCTGGGGTCCGAACAGCTCATAATCTGCATCGAACGTCGTATTATCAGTTGCCGACGGCCAGTTATTGTAGATTGCCTGCAAGCCGAAGAGTATGGGCTTTTCACTAGTTGAAGCACCGTTCCAGACAAGCCCCTTCCCCATTCGTTGCATCCTATTGAGGGACGAAGAACTAGGGTCAGAATTAATTCGATATGCTACCAGCGAGAGTGAGCTCTGCGAGGCCACCGTCGAATATCCATCAGCGCTGCAAAAGAAGGCTATTCTGTCATTACCTGTCTCGGGATCCAAGTTAGACTTCACATAGTAATCGACATCGGGTCGCTTCACCATTTGAGCAAAGTCGATCGCCATGCGCTCAAAGACAGGTCTAACCTGGCTAGCGGAATCCATTCTCTTGCTTCCCATCGTAACGACGCTGGCAGCACTGTTGATCATTCGGCTGACGATCACTACGATGAGTAAGAGGACAACTATTGAAACCAACAATTCGGCCAGCGTAAAAGCGTCACGACGGCGTCGCATAAGCTAGTTGCGGTCAAGAGCCACAAACATCTGCGCTGCGCCCGTATTTACATTGGTCGGGTCCGCAGCAGCGGGCCAACTTACCCGTAAGTTGACGAGGGTGGCGCTACGCTTTCCACTGTTGGGCAGAAAGGTTATGACAACCCGATACCGTGAATCGGAGGCGAGCGACGTAGAGGATTGATCGTCGGCATCAAAGTATAATGTCGAACTAGTCGCCGCCGAAACAGGGTTGGGCGGAATAACAATGCCAAACTGCACGGAAGTTCCGGCTGTAGATGGAGCAGCTCGTAGGTCATCAATAACTGCAGTCAACAGATCAGTAGAAGCCGTCTGTTCGAAGGCCGTGTGATTCACCTGCGTGCCGGTCGCGAGCAGTCCGAAAATGGCCATCAGTGAAATGGCTGAGACTCCCAATGCAAGCGTGACTTCAACAAGCGAGAAGGCTAAAAGCCGAGAGCGTCGAGTCATCATCGTGTGTAGATTTTGACGTTTCCGCCGAAACCCGTGATCTGTAGCGCAACTACGTTCCCCGCATACGTCGCCGCGGAGGTGCCGACACCGCCTGTCGGAGTGGGCACCACATTCCCGTGCGTTTGGATCAATCCTATTTCAACGACGTGGCGAATATTATAGGTATTGCCGTTAACGCGCGCTTCCCCGACCGGGCTGAATTGAAGCAGCTTATTGAAGGTATACTGAACGGCTGGCGCCGGGTTACCGACGGGATACTGAAAGTTAAATGGAGTTGTATAGGGGGCGGTATTTGGACTCGTGCCGTTCAGCTCCCCAAATCGGCCATAGTTATAGCCGGCGGGGGCACCGTCATCTTCAAGCGTAGGACGGGTGCCGAATGTGTCGTCAGTTCCATCGCCTACCGCGAAAAGAGGTAGGTGAACACTTTCAATCTTGGTCAGCTTTCCGACTTGGCGGAGTTTCGTGGGATCTATCGAGCCGCTGCTGGCCGATCCGTAAACGTTCGTGCCGTCATTCGACGCTACGACCGATAGAACCAACCGCCCATTGCCCGGCGTGGGAGGAGTCGTGGATGCTTTCGACTCATCCTCTTCGTAAAATCCAACCCACGTATAGGTGTTACTCGCCATCGCGGTGCTACGCGCTTGTTCGATCACGCCCTTTATTGTCGCCGCAGCGCTGGTGAGATTTCCCGCCTGACTAATAGTCGTGAATGCGGGAGCGAGCAGAAGCATTAGCGCGGCAATGATCCCGATGACGACGAGAAGCTCGACAAGGGTAAATGCCGTGCTGTGCTCGTCGTTAGGCAAACGCGGGATCATGCGGCGCGTAGTGTAGCGGGTCGCGAAAATTTTTATGAGAGAAATTTTTGTGACATTCTTCGCGGCACGCCGTGCCGACTGCGCGGGCTGATCTTTTTTCCAAGATCGCTGGCGGTAGAGGCACGCTTCTAGCTTTTACCTCTGGCGTGCTGGAACACACACTGTCAGAGGAAGAGCGTAATCAAATCGGTCAGACGATCGAGATGTTTGAGGCCATCACTCAAACACAGCCCGATGATTATCAGTCGTTGCGCATCCTGAAGGAGGCGTATCAGAAGCTGAATCAGGCGGAGGACACGCTCCGCATCTCGCGCCGTCTGGCCGAAGCTTATTTCAACGTCGGGGCCTATGCGCTCGCGATTCAGGAAGGCGAAGCGGTCCTGCGCGAGGATCCGAACGCGCCCGAGATTCTCGCGCTCATGGGTGAGATCGAGAGCCGCATGCAGCAGGCGGGCCGGACGATGGATGAGGCGCGGGCGGAGAATTCGCTCGTGCTCACGCCCGACACTTCAAGCGCGATCAACGGCGCGACCGATCCGGGGAGCCTGGCCGAGATCGGCGGCCGCAATACCGGCCAGTTGCGCAAGCGCATTTCGGCCGCGGACGCCGAGGTCGGGAACGAGCAGCTCGCAAAATTTTTGATCGTGCAACAAATGTTTCCGGAGGAGCAGGTGAACGCCGCGCTCGCGGCGGTGAAGGCGGCGAACAAGGACATGCCGGCGCATTTGATCGCTCGCTCGCTTCTTTCCGAGTTGTGCGACGGCGACGAGAAAAAAAGCGATCGCATTCTCTCGGCCTTGATCGACCGGACGAAGTTCGCCTACGTCCCGCTGGAATATTACGACATCGATCGTCAGGTGGTGCGGATGTTGCCGGACGATCTCGCGATCAGCCGGCTTTTTGTTCCGTTCGATCTCATCAGCCGCACGATCATGATCGCGGTCTGCAATCCGTTCGATGCCGCGGCGCGCGAAGCGGTCCAGCAGTCGCTCGATTACACGGTCACGTGGTACCTGGCGAAGCCGAGCGCGATCATGAAGACGCTGCAGGAAGTTTACCGATTGGAGCCACGTGGGTAGCCCGACGATGAGCGTGCGCAGCAAATCGTTCGGCGAACGGATCGCCGATGTCCTGATCGAGGATGGCCTGCTTTTGCCGAGCCAGCTCGACGAGGCGATCGAGATTCAGAAGAGCAAAGGCGGACGGCTCCTCAAAATTTTAACGGACAAGCAATTCGTCAGCGACCAGGACATGGCCTTCTCGATGGGCCGTTGCCTGAACACGCCGCCGATCAATTTGTCGCGCGTGCGGGTGCCGGAAGAGATCATGAATCTCGTCCCGCGCGAGATGGCGAAGGCGCACAAGCTCGTCCCGATCGCGCGGCTCGAGGACAAGCTTTTCGTCGCCATGGCCGACCCGACGAACGTGCTCGCGGTCGACGATCTGAAACGCCGGGTCGAGCTCGAGATCGTGCCCATGATCGCGACCGAACGCGCGGTCAGCGAATCGCTCAGCGGCGTGCACAACGCGGGCGCGAACATGAGCGAGGTGCTGAAGCAGGTCTCGGAAGAGGTCGCAAACGACGTCGAAGTGCAGCAGCACAAACGCGAGGAGATCGATCTCGACCGCCTCGCGAGCGACACGGAAGACGCGCCCGTCATCAAGATCGTCAACCTGATTCTGGCGCAGGCGATCAAGGAAAAGGCGTCCGACATTCACATCGAGCCGTTCCAGCGCACGCTGAAATTGCGCTACCGCATCGATGGCGAATTGATCGCGGCCGAGTCGCCTCCAAAAGCGCTGCAGCTCGCGATTACTTCGCGCATCAAAATTCTCGCCGGCCTCAACATCGCCGAGCGCCGCATTCCGCAGGACGGACGTTTCCGGATCAAGGTCATGGGCAAGGACGTCGATCTGCGTATCTCGATTTTGCCCACGCAGCACGGCGAGAAAGTGGTCATTCGTATCCTCGATAAATCGGCGCTCGCCGGCAGCGTGGAGACGATGGGGATGGATGACGAAACGGTCGCGCGTTTCCGCAAGGCGATCGACGCGCCCCACGGGATGATCCTCGTGACCGGCCCGACCGGCAGCGGCAAAACGACCACGCTCTATTCCGTTTTGCAGGAGCTGAACAGCCCGAATTACAACATCGTGACGGTCGAAGATCCGATCGAGTACGAGCTCATGGGCGTGAACCAGGTCGCAGTCCGTCCCGACATCGGGCTCGATTTTGCGACCGCGCTCCGCTCGATTCTGCGCCAGGACCCGGACATCGTGATGGTGGGCGAAATTCGCGACAACGAGACGGCCGACATCGCGGTCAAGGCCGCGCTCACCGGCCACCAGGTGCTCTCGACTTTGCACACGAACGACGCCGCCGGCGCGATCGCACGACTCGACGACATGGGGATCGAGCCGTTCCTGATTTCGAGCAGCGTCATCATGGCCTGCGCGCAACGACTCGTTAGGCGCGTCTGCCTCAATTGCCGCGAGGAATTTGTGCCCGAGCCGGAAATGTTCGCGCGCCTCAGCATGGAGCCGACGGAAGGCGCGGTTTTCTATCAGGGCGCCGGCTGCGATCGCTGCAAGGGCCGCGGCTACTCCGGCCGCGCCGCGGTGATCGAAGCGCTGCCCGTGAGCGAAGCGATTCGCCGGTTGATCATCAAGCGCGCCTCCGCCGCCGTGATCAAAAACCAGGCCATCACCGAAGGCATGAAAACATTGCGCATGGTCGGAATCGACAAGGCGCTCGAAGGCATCACCACGCTGGAGGAAGTCTGGCGCGTCACCGCGGAGGACCACTAATGAACTTTTCGTTCAAACGCCTGTTGAAAAAAGAAAAGGAAGCGCCCCCGGCCGCGCTCGTCGCAACCGAGCCGCGCGGGCCGATCGAAAAACCGGCCTCGGAACGTTTCGGCAAGACCGTCATGCCGAAAAGTGCGCGCGGGGCCGAGCCGGAAATCGTGCCGCCGCTTCCGAGTTCGTTAGGCGGGCAGGTTGCAGTCCCCTCACCGTTTGTTCCGCCGAGCGCGCCTCCGCCCGCGCGCAAACCGATCTCGTTAGGCCAGGATTTGCCTAACGAACCGCTGCCCTCGCCGCTCGCGCCGCCGCCGGTCGCGACCATTCGCCTGCCCATGCCGCCCGCGGGCAACCTGCCCTCGCCGCCGATCCCGGCCCGACCGAGCCGGCCAACAATTTCCTCGAACGGAACGGGTGCGCCCGCAATTGAGCGAGTTCCAGCCTCAAGCGAGCCGCCCGTTCCCATTTCTTTGCCCTCGCCGTTCGCGCCCGCGCCGGCGCGGATCAAGCTCCCGTCGCTCGCGCCCGCCGCTCCGTTCGTGCTCGCGCAGGGTCCGCCGGTTGAGTTGTCGCTGCGTGAAGTGCTAAGCGCGATTCCGCCCTTTCAGCTCACCGGCTCGACCGATCACGTGCCGGAAGATGCCAAAATCGAGCTCGCGTTTTCGCTCATCAAGCCGCAGCTCGCCTCGGGCAAGGTGGAGATTTCGCCGGCGCAATTTCACGCCGCCATGCCGGAGGAATTTCGTTCGCTCTTTGTGCTCGACGAAGGCGGGCTGCCGATTTCGCTCCCGCTCGCGGAAGTGCTGGAGCATTTGCCTAACGAGTCGCTCAACCTGCGCGTCGACCAGGAAGAAACCGAAATCGCGCACGTCTTCGAGACTCCCTTCAGCCAGCACGCGGCGGAAGATGCCGCGCGTTTGCAATCCCCCTCCGGGCCGATCGCGAAAGCAAGCCCGCTCGAATCGAACGAGGCGATTTCCGAGGTCGCGCCCGAGCCGGTCGCCGAGCCGCGCGTGATGCGGACGCCGCTTCAGACACTCTTCGAAACCGATGAGGAACTCGATCCGAAAGGGGTCGTAGCGCGCCTCAGCCAACTGCCGGGCGTGCAGGCTTGCGCAATCATTTTTTCCGACGGCCTCAGCCTCGCGAGCAACATCCCGCCCGAGCTGGGCGCGGACAAACTTTGCGCGGTCGCGCCCGAAATCGCACGACGGCTCGAGCGCCCGATCGTCGATCTGAGCCTCGGCGCCGTGCACGCGATCACGATTTTTTACACGAAGGCGCCGGTGAGCTTTTTCGCGCACGGAAGCATTTGCCTCGCCGCCGTTCATTCAGCCGACCAGTTCGCCAGCGAAACGCGCGATCGCCTCGAACACATCACCCAGGAGCTGGGAAAAATTTATGCGCAACCAGCCAGCCTAACGCCTAACGCCTAACGCCTAACGAATCGCCATGTCGATCATCAATTACGCCAGCCGCGAAATCCAATTCAAGATCGTCTATTACGGGCCCGCCCTTTGCGGGAAGACGACCAACCTTTCCTACATTCACGAGCGCATCAACCCGACGAATCGCGGCGATCTCGTCTCGCTCGCGACCGCCTCCGACCGCACACTTTTTTTCGATTTCCTGCCGCTGAACGCGGTCGTGATCAAAGGATTCGTGACCAAGTTCCAGCTCTACACCGTGCCCGGCCAGGTGATTTACAACGCCACCCGGCAGCTTGTTTTGCGCAGCGTCGATGGAGTGATTTTTGTGGCCGATTCGCAGTTGGAAAAAATGGAGGAGAACGTCGAGAGCTTCCACAACCTCCAGGAAAATCTCGCGCAGCAAAATCTCGCGCTCGATGAAATTCCCTACGTCCTGCAATACAACAAACGCGACCTGACGAACATCGCGCCGATCAAATATCTCGAGTTCCTGCTCAATAACCGGAAGCGGCGGGTGCAGAGTTTCGAGGTCGTCTCGAGCACGGGCCAGAATGTTTTCGCGTCGCTCAATGCAGTCGCGCAGTTGTTGCTCCACAAATTCAACAAACAAGGCGAGTCGCCCTCGATTCTCGCCGCCTCCGGCCCGGCCGCGGTCGCGGCGGAACCGGCAAACTCACCGCAAACCGCGGCAACATTATGAGCAACATTCCAGCTTTAACGATCGAGAACGTGGCCACGCTTGACGGCCTGCTCGCCGATTTTTTGCAAAAAGCCGAGGCCGATCTCACGGTCGTGATCGATCGCGGCGGCAACGTCATTTCGCAATTTGGCGACGTCACCGTGCTCGATGTCACGATCATCGGCGCGCTCGCGGCCGGTTCGTTCGCGGCCACGCGCGAGCTGGCGCGGCGCATCGGCGAGGTCGAGTTCAACGCCCTGTATCATCAGGGAAACGGCAGCCACATTTTCATGAACTCGGTCGATGACGACACGATCATGATCACGGTTTTCGGCGGCCGCACGACGGTTGGGCTGGTGCGCTTTTATTCCACCGCGACCTCGCAGGCCCTCGCGGAAGTGCTGGGATCGTTGCGGCAAACGAGCGGGAGTGGATTCAGTTTTGCGCCGGCCGATGTCGCGCTCGTTGATCGTTAGGCGTTAGGCAGTTTTTTCTCGCGGAGATTTTTCTTCCGCCTCGTTTCCGCGTCGCCGCGGTTGCGCAAACCGACCGATGCTGGAAATTTTGCCGCGGTTATGGCGGTTCAATTTCGCGATTATTACGAAACCTTAGGCGTGTCCAAAAGCGCCAGCGCCGCGGAAATCAAAAGCGCCTTCCGCAAACTCGCCCGCCAGCATCATCCCGACGTGGCGAAGCCGAAGGAAAAGGCCGCCGCCGAGGAAAAATTCAAGCAGATCAACGAAGCCTACGAAGTCCTGAGCGACGCGGAGAAGCGCGCGAAATACGATCAGCTCGGCGCCGATTGGAATCAGCCCGGCGGATTTCAACCGCCGCCAGATTGGGGCCGGGCCGGCGGCGGTTTTGGTCGTCATCCTGGCGGGAACGGCGGAGTCGAGTTTGAATTCAACGGGACCGGCTTCAGCGATTTTTTTGAGGCGTTTTTCGGCAGCGGTCGCGGCGAATCGGCTTTCGGCGGCGGCCGGCGCACGCCAGTTGCGGAACGCGGTCACGATGTCGAGGCCGACATCATGGTGACGCTGGAAGAGGCGCTGCAAGGTTCGAAGCGACAGGTCACGCTGCGCCGCGGCGGCTCGGACAAAACGGAAACATATCAGGTGAAAATTCCGCGCGGCGTGCACGAGGGCCAGCGCATTCGCCTCGCCGGCCAGGGCGAAGCGGGCGCGCGCGGCGGCAAGAGCGGCGATCTTTTTTTGCGCGTGCGCCTCGCGCGGCATCCCGACTTTTCGGTCGAAGGCAACGACCTGATATACGAGGCGACGCTCGAGCCGTGGGACGCGGTGCTCGGCACGGAATTGCAGGTGCCGACTTTGGAAGGGGAGCGCCGTTTGAAAATTCCGCCAGGCACGCAGGGCGGCAAGCGTTTTCGATTGCGCGAGCGCGGCCTGCCGACCGCGAACGGCGCGCGCGGCGATCTTTATGTGACGGCGCAAATCGCGGTGCCGAAAAATCCGAACGAAGCCGAGCGGGCGCTCTGGGAGCAGCTCGCAAAGCTTCATCCCGCCTGACAAATCGAAAGGAAAAAACGAAATGAAAATTGCCCTCGGTTCAGACCACGCTGGCTTTCTTTACAAAGAAAAAATCAAGGCGCTCCTGCCATCGTTAGGCCACGAGCCGGTCGATTTCGGCACCGACAGCACCGCGCCGGTCGATTACCCGAAGTTCATCCGAGCCGCGGCGGAAGCGGTCGCGCGCGGCGAGTGCGAACGCGGGATTGTGCTCGGCGGTTCCGGCAACGGCGAAGCGATGGCGGCGAACAAGGTGCGCGGGATTCGCTGCGCGCTGTGCTGGAATGAAGAAACGGCGCGCCTCTCGCGCCAGCACAACGACGCGAATGTGCTCTCGTTAGGCGAGCGCATGATCAGCGAGGAGATGGCGCTGGCGATCGTGCGCATCTGGTTGACGACCGATTTTGAAAACGGCCGTCATTCCCGGCGGATTGCGGAACTCGAAAAATAATCGCCGGGCGTTTCGCCTAACGAACCAGATTTTGCCGGCAGCGAGCGCTGACGGTTTTTGCCTTTCGACCGCCCCAGAAAAAAAATTTAAAACGGTGGCTCGATTGGCATCCGAGGTGCTATATTGAGTATAGAAACTATAAACACTATGCTAAGCTTCTCCTATCAAGCTCGCGATGGCGCCGGCAATATCGTCAACGGTATTCAAGACGCCATCAACGAGGACAACGCTGTCACAAGTCTCATGAGCCGCGGGCTCATGGTACTTTCACTTCAACAAAAAGCCGCTGCCGCGCGCCGCAAAAACAAGGTCTGGACCGTCAAGGAAACCGACCTCGTTCTTTTCACGCGCCAGCTCGCGACCATGATCGAGGCGGGCATCTCGCTCGTCCAGGCCTTGACCGCGCTTTACGAACAATGCGATCCGAAACGGCAGAAGAATCTGCAAAACGTCATCAGTGACGTGACCTCGCGTGTTCAGGGCGGCGAAACGTTTCACGAATCGATCGCGAAACATCCGCGCGTCTTCAATCGCCTTTACGTCAGCATGGTGAAGGCGGGCGAACACGGCGGCTTGCTTTCCGAGATTCTCGATCGCCTCGCCGGCTTCCTCGAATCGAGCGCCCGGCTGCGCAAGAAAATCAAATCGGCCATGACTTATCCGGTCATCGTCATTTCCATCGCGTTTCTGATCACGACGTTTCTCATCGTCCGGGTCGTGCCGGTCTTCGGCGAGATCTTCAAGGATTTCGGCGCGAACCTGCCGGCGCCGACGCAATTCCTGATCGACGTGAGCGATTTCGTTCGCGCGAAATGGTACTTCCTCATTCTTGGCGTCGGCGGCGCATTCTTCGGCGCGCGCGCGTTTCTGCGTTCGACGCGCGGGCGGCAATTTGCCGATCGCTGGCAGTTAAAGTTGCCAGTCTTCGGTCCGCTCGTGCACAAAATCGCGATGTCGCGATTCGCCCGCACCTTCGCGCAACTGATCCGCAGCGGCGTTCCGATCCTCGAAGTGCTCGACATCGTTGGCGGCTCGTCCGGCAATCATGTCGTCGAGGAGAGCATCAAAAACGTCAGCGCGGATGTGGAGCGCGGCGACAATCTTTCCATCGCGCTTTCGAAGAAAAAAATCTTCCCGGCGATGATGGTGCGGATGGTTTCGGCCGGCGAATCGACTGGTCGCATCGATACCATGCTGGAAAAAATGGCCGACTTCTGGGACGAAGAAATCGAAGCGCTCCTCGACGCGCTGACCTCGCTGATCGAGCCGCTGTTGATCGTCTTTCTCGGCGTGATCGTGGGCGGCATCGTGATCGCGATGTTCTTGCCGATCTTCAAACTCAACGAAGTAGTTTCGCAGAGCAAAAGCTAAGGGAGAGGCTGCTTGCTCGACGGAAAGGGGGCGGTCCGCAAGGGCCGCCCTCTTTATTTTTGCGACTCGTTAGGCGCGGCCGATTCGCGTCGTCAACGGCCAGACTGCGCGACGGGCTCCGTTCAAATTCCACGCCGCCGCGAGCTCGTGCGCGACCGTCTCCACCGGGTCGTTTCCATTCGCGGCCATGAAACGCTGCGTCGCCGACCAGGTCCGCAAATAACCGAGGAGATGATCGAGCGACCATTCGCTCTCGATTTGAAACTGCGGCGCTTTGATTTCCTCGAAAGGAAACGGCAAATCGCGATAACCGCGCTCAACAATCGTCCGTTCCGGCGGCCAGAATGGACCGACCACATTTTTGTAAAAATGCCGGACGACGCGATCGACTTCCGGCGAAATTTGCAGCTCGGCGTAAGTCCAAATCGCGATCACGCCACCAAACAAAAGGACACGCCGCGCCTCGGCATAAAACTGGTCGAGATCAAACCAGTGTAGCGCCTGCGCCACCGTCAACACGGCGCACGATTGGGCCGGCAACTCGGTCGCTTCCGCCGGCGCGACGCGATACTCGACGCGATCGTTAGGCTGCGCGTTCGCGATTTGTTTTGCGCTCGCGTCGAGCGCGATCACGCGTTGAAAAAATTCCGCCAATCCGCGGGCCGCCTGGCCGTTTCCAGTCGCGAGATCGAGCGCCAGCTTATCGTTAGGCGCCTGCGCCGCGATGAACTCGAAAAGCGCCCGCGGATATTGCGGACGGAACTTCGCGTAGTCAGCCGCCTGTTTCGAAAAATGATCCTTGAAGTTCACGACTTCGCCGTCGTCGCCTGCTCGACCCGCGCGTACATCTCGAAATAAATCCGCTCGATCGCGGTCGCCGGATCTTCCAGCATCATGTTTTCCTTGATCTTGCTCGCGTAAATCGGAAACGAAAACGGCGAGACCACCGGCAGCTCGCGCAGTTTCCAATCGAAGCGCTGCAATTTGTCGAGATAAGCAAACGCCGTCTCCGCGTCCAGAAAAGTATGCGTCGCCTGCCGGTAAGCTTCCTCGAGCAGCGGATGATCGGGCTCGTGCTGCTCGAGCACGCGGAAGAGAACTTCCGAGCTCCAGCTCATCTGCCGCGGCTGCCGCTTTCCGTTAGGCAAATTGCGCGGCACCATCAGCCCGGTCTGGGCCACGCCGCGAAATTGCCATTTCACCAACTCCGAACCGCGTAGCGCCGCCTGCAAATCTTCCTCCGCTTCCGCGCGGCGAAAACAACTCCGCCATTGCGCGAGCGGCAGCTCCTGAAAACGCCGGAGCGTGAGGAGAAAACCGTAGTCGTCGATCGTGACGAGCGCGTTCCCGCCCACGCGCTCGCGCACCCGCCACGCGATGATGCGCGAGAGCGCGTCGGTCGCGCTCCGACCGATGAGCGCGTGAAAAAAATAATGCGCGTGCTCGCCTTCGCGATAGAGCTCGATGAGAAATTTTTCGCCGACCGGCAGCTCCGAGATCGCCATTTGCGCGCGAAAAAATTCCACGATCGGCTGCGCGTTCGCGAGCGAGATCTGGTAGGTCTCGACCAGCCACTCGATCGCCGCGTCGTCGGAGCCGTCGCGCAATTTTTCGTCGAGATCGAAACGCAACTTACGCACCGCGCGCGCGAGCCCGGAAGTGAGCGGCATCTTGGCCGCGTTCCAGCGCGGAATCGTCGGCAGTTGTCCATCCGCGCGCTCGACGAAAACCTCCATCACGCCGCTTTCGATCAGCCTAACGACTCGTCCGCCGAGCACGAAAAGATCGCCCGGTTGCAGTTGTTTGATGAAACCTTCCTCGACCGAGCCGAGGCGCCGGCGGCCGAGGAGCACGCTGACGAAACCTTCCGAAACGATCGTGCCGATGTTGAGCAAAAAATCCCGCGTCACCCGCGGATGCGCGAGCGTGATCGTGTCATCCACGATAGCGATTTTGCCGAACAAGCCGGCGTATTGCCTCTGCAAAGACTCGCCGCCGCCGCAAAGATAAACGAGCACGCGGTCGAATTCGTCGCGCTCCAATTCGCGAAAAGGAAACGCGCGCCTAACGACTGCGAAAGCGTCCTCGACCTCGATCGGCCGCAGCGCCGCCATCCCGACGATGTGCTGTGCGAGAACGTCGTTCGGCTTTTGTAAAATCTTGATCGAATCGAGCGCGTTTTGCCTAACGAGTAAAGCAGTCGCAGTCGCTTCCACGAGATCGTTGATGTTCGTCGCGACGAGCACGCCGTGACTGCTTTTGTTCAGCGAATGTCCGGAGCGCCCGATGCGCTGAATCGCCCGCGAGACGCCTTTTGGCGTCGCCACCATCACGACGAGATCGACCGCGCCGATGTCGATTCCGAGCTCGAGACTGGTCGAGCAAACGACCGCGCGCAGCTCGCCGTTTTTCAGCCGATCCTCGACCTCGAGCCGGACGCTGCGATCGAGCGACGCGTGATGAATTTCGATGCGGTCGACGAGATCAGGCAGCAGTTCTTTCAAGCGCAAACCGATTTGTTCCGCGGCCGAGCGCACGTTCGTGAAAACGAGCACCGATTGCCGCGAGCGAATCAACTCCGCCAGCTCGGCGTAAAGGCGCACGCCGGTGTAGCCTGCCGGCGGATATGGTTTGCGGCGAATCGGCGAGAAGACTTCGACGATCGATTCCTTCTCGACCTTCGCCTGCGCGATGCGGCAAAGGCGATCGTCGCCGACGAGAAAACGCGCGAGCACATCGAGCGGCGCCGCGGTCGCGGAAAGGCCGACGCGGCAAATTGGCTTTTCGTTAGGCAGCCTAACGAGCGCTTCGAGCCGTTCGAGCGAGAGCGCGAGATCGACCCCGCGCTTGTTCCCGGCGAAGGAATGCAATTCATCGACGATGACAAAACGGCAACTCGTCAGGCCCGCGGCCGAGCCTTCCTGCGCGAGGAGAACGGCGAGGCTTTCCGGAGTCGTGACCAAAAAATGCGCCGGCTTCCGCCGGAATTTCGCGCGCTCGCTCGCGCTCGTGTCGCCCGTGCGCACGTGCAAGAGCAATTCCTTTTCCAAACCCATGCCGGCGATCGGCGCGCGCAGATTTTTCCCGATGTCGTAAGTCAGCGCGCGGAGCGGCGAGACGTAAAGACAGCGCACGCCTAACGACAGCGCGCCGGCCTCGAGCTCCCGCAGGACGTGATCGAAAACACCGAGAAATCCGGCGAGCGTTTTGCCGCTGCCGGTCGGCGAAGTGAGCAGGATCGATTCGCGCGCGAGAATCGCCGGTACGCATTGCAACTGCGCGTCGGTGAAAGCGGGATAGGTCGCGCGGAACCAATCGCGCAATCGTGGATGCAGTCGTGCGAGCAGAGCTTTGTCGCTGATCGTGGCGCGGCCGGACATCGGAATAACTTCGCCAGCGCAATTTTGCTGACAAGGATTCGTCGGACTGACAGATTCCTCTTCTCCACAGATGAAGACGCTCGAGATCGCCCTCGTGCCCGGTGCGCTCGCCGGACTGTTGAATGTTTTTACGAGCTGGCTCTGGATGGGCGTAATTTTTCATCGCTTCCAAAAGCAAACGCCTGCGACGTGGCGTCCGGAAAATGGACGCAGCTACGCGATCGCGGTCGCGCTCCATTTTGTCGCCTGCCTCGCGATTGCGACGCTCTATATTTATCTCGCGCAAAATTCCGCCGGGATTTTTGGCGCGGGCATGCTGGGCGCGCTTCGGTTCGGAGCGATTCTTTGGCTCGCGATCGCGGCGCCGTTTGCGCTCGAGTCGGCCATCTTCATCAGGCTGCATCCCGGCGTGGTGCTCGGGCAGTTGCTCGATTGGCTGACGACTTCGCTCCTCGCCTGCGCCCTGGCGGCGTGGTGGTCGCATCGTTAGGCGCCGCCCTGACTCGGTCCTTTTCTCGTTAGGCGAAGTAGCGCCGCGAAAAAAAGTTTCGCGCCGCGTCGGGCTCGCGGGCACTCTAGTTGCTCAAATTCATCGCTGCTCGAATGATTTTTACCTGGCTGCTGCTCCTCATTCCGGTTTCGCTCGGCTGGTTTTACCTCGGGCACGGCGGAGCGCTTTCGACATTCCTTCTCGCCGGGCTCGCGATCGTGCCGCTGGCGGAATGGATCCGGCGCGCGACCGAACAGATCTCGCATCGCGCGGGCGGGGCGATCGGCGGATTGCTCAACGTCAGCTTCGGCAACGCGCCCGAACTCATCATCGCGTTTTTCGTTCTCCGCACCGGCGCGGCGGGCGTGGTCAAAGGTCAGATCACCGGCTCGATCATCGGCAACAGCCTGCTCGGTCTCGGGCTCGCGATCATCGCGGGGAGTTGGCGGCGCGATCGGCAAAGTTTCAAACGCGAGCGCGGCGGATTGCTTTCCAGCCTGCTCATTCTCGTCATGATCGCGCTCCTCGTGCCCGCACTTTTCGAATACACCGAGCGCGGACTTTTCGGGCGCAACGATGTCGAGCGCCTCGATGAGCGGCTCAGTCTCGGCGTCTCCGGCGTGTTGATCGCGGTTTATTTTGCGAACCTGCTTTACACTTTGGTGACGCATCGCGACGTCTTCGCTTTTGAGGAACCGGACGCGGTCGCGGCGGAAAAGGCGTGGCCGGTCTGGCAGTCGTTAGGCGTGCTTTTGGGTGGAACTATTTTCACCGCATGGGAAGCCGAGCTTATCTCCGGCGCGCTCGCGCAAACCGCCGCGCGACTCGGCATCTCCAGTTTTTTCCTCGGCGTTTTCGTCCTCGCCGTCGTCGGGAACGCCGCCGAATACGTCGCCGCGATTTATTTCGCGCGCCGCGACCAGATGGGCCTGACGATCAGCATCACCGTCGGCTCGACCATTCAGGTTGCGCTCCTCGTCGCGCCGGTCCTCGTGCTCGGTTCCTGGTTTATGGGCCGGCCGATGAACCTTGTCTTCGACAATCCGCTCGAGCTGATCGCGATCGCGGCCGTCTCGTTCGCGGTCAACGCCATCGCGGAAGATGGCGAGACGACCTGGTTTGAAGGCGTGCTTTTACTCGCGGTTTATGTCGTGCTCGGGATGGCGTTCTTTTTTGTCACTGGCTGACGACTCGTTAGGCGGATAGCCAAAACGCGGATCCAATTTCGTCATCGCCGCGGCCGCGAATTGTTGGTCGTTAGGCGAAAGATAATCGGCGAACCCGCCGATCTTGCCCCGGCGAACTTTGAATGACTCCGGATCGCGCGCATCGCCCGCGCGCAAAATTTTCGAGTCAAACGCACCGGCGCTTTCGAGCTTTTGCATGTTGCCGAAGTCGGAGAATTCCAACGCCTGCCCGAAGGCCTTTTCGTCGATTGATTTCTCTCCGAGGAAACGAACGACGCGCGAAAAATTCTCCCGCGGCGCTGCCTGCAAATCTTCGTAGCGCACGAGCAAAAAATTGTCGCGGCCCGACCATTCGCGCAGCCACGCGTTCATCACCGCGACGATCGACTCGATCCCAAACGCCGGATCGCGCAAAAGCTCGCTCGCCGATTTCGCTTTCAGTTCGTCAGGCGTCTCCCGCGTGCGCCTCGTCAGCTGCACCTGCAGCGAGACGAACGCGTCCCGCGGATCGCGCGCGAGCAGCATAATTGGTGTTCTCGAGCGTTCGTTAGGCGGGATCAAATATTTGCCGCGCAGCTTGTCCCAAAAATCGGTTTTGGTTCGCTGCTCGAAAAGATCGTGCGTGTAAATCAGTCGCGGAATTTGCGCCGATCGGTCGGGATCAAGCGTGAAGGGGCGGCCAATTTTGCCGCAAAAATAACTGCACAAAAAAGTACGCAGCCAGGTGCGTCCGCTTTTCGGAATCGAAACCACGATCGCATCGCCGCCGGAAAGTTCGCGCGCGCGACTGCTCAGATTCCACCTAACGAGTCGCATCTTTACAACTCGATCGGATTCGGCATTTGCGCACGCAAAGCGCGCGCGAGCCGCCTGCGACCAATCGCGCGACGCATCCGCTGCTGCCAGGGCCGCGGAGAAAATTCCGGCCGGAAAAATGGCTCGATCGCAATTTCATTTTCGCGGCAAAGGGCGAGCGCTTCGCCTGTCCAAAGTCCGCGCGAGATCGCTGACATGAGATATGGGACCGGCGTGTTCTCGCGCCGTTCGTAGGAGAGAATTTGCATCGCGCCGGTGCGCGCGCTGCCGCAGGCTTCGAAGTCCCACGCCGATTCGTTAGGCCGCAAAATCGCCTGGAGCGCGCTCCGTTTCCAAAGCGTGACCTGGCATCGCGTGCGGCCGTCGGAATCGAGCGGAACGACACCGAAACGTTCGTTCAAGCGTTTGAAATCAGGATCAGGCTTCGGCCGCGCGCGGAAGCATAGCGAGTCGGAATCCGATTCGATGGCGAACGAAAAATCTCGCGCGAGTTGCGCAAGCGTGACCGGCGCGGTGAGAAAATAATCCTCCTGAAAATAGAGAACGTGCGATTGCGAGAGGCGCGGAAGCGCTGCGAGGAGGTTGTTCGACCAGCCGTGATCTTCGCCGACCTGGATCGTCTGCAATCGGGCCGAGCTTATCGTTAGGCGATTGGTCAGGAGGAAAATCGGCAGCGGACATTCGCTCCAGAATTTCTCGAACAGCCTAACGAATGGTTTCCAGGCGTCGAAAAAGGCGTCGCAACTTGAAACCAGGATCGCGACCGAGCCGGAAAATTTGTCGAGTCTCGGGATGGAGGAAAGCGCAGCGCTCGGTGAGTCGTTAGGCAAGGTTTTTACCGGGCGAGAAATCTACAAAGCCGCACAAACATTGCGATCTGTGAATGTGATTCGCGAGCGCAAAATGAGGCTGCGCCTGTGCGGGCGCGCGATTGGTCTTTAACGGCGAGGTGAAAAGGAGGCGACATGGCAAAGAAGATAATCCGGAAGCGGCTTCGCATCGCGAATTCTTCCCTGACGAAAAGGAATCAGTATGAAAAATAGCAAACCAAGAGTCATCGTCATCACCGGAGCGGCGGCGGGAGTCGGCCGCGCGGCCGCGCGAATGTTTGCCGAAACCGAGGGCGCGCACATCGGCCTGCTCGCGCGCGGAATGAAAGCGCTCGAGGGCGCGAAGCGCGATGTCGAGCGGCTCGGCGGCAAGGCGATTATCTGTCAATGCGACGTGGCTGATGCCGATGCGGTCGAGGCGGCGGCGGAACGTGTCGAGCGCGAGCTGGGGCCGATCGATGTCTGGGTGAACGTCGCGATGACGAGCGTTTTTGCCTTCATCAAAGACACCACGCCTAACGAATTCAAACGCGTTACCGAAGTTTGCTATCTCGGCTACGTCAACGGCACCCTCGCCGCGCTCAAACGCATGCTGCCGCGCGACCGCGGGCACATCGTGCAGGTCGGGAGCGCGCTCGCTTATCGCGGCATTCCGTTGCAGGCGGCGTATTGCGCGAGCAAGCACGCGATTCAGGGTTTCATGGATTCTTTGCGCGCGGAATTGATTCACCAAGAAAGCGCGATCGTGCCGGTGATGGTGCAGATGCCGGCGCTGAACACGCCGCAATTCGACTGGTGCAAAAACAAATTGCCTAACGAGTCGCAACCGGTCCCGCCGATTTATCAGCCGGAGGTCGCGGCGCGCGCGATCGTCTTCGCTTCGAAAAATAAACGGCGCGAAATTTACGTCGGCCTTCCGACGGTAATCGCGATCATTGGCAACAAAATGTTTCCGCGTCTCGGCGATCTTTACCTCGGCCGCACCGGCGTGAAAGGTCAGCAGACGAACGAAAAGGCCGACCACAATAAACCGGATAATCTTTACGAGCCGGTCGACGTCGATCCCGGCGCGCATGGCCGTTTCGACGTGCGCGCGCATCCGCACAGTCCGCAACTTTGGACCGATCTGCATCGCAATTGGATCGCGGGCGGTTTGCTCGCGGCGGTCGCGGCGATATTCTGCGGAACCTTTCTCGGACGGGACTGACGAACGTTTTGAATAATTGGCATGATTGAGCGCGCCGCGTAACCATTTGCGATCTGTCTTGCAAAAGGCCGCCAACCTGGCTGCACATTCTCCATGTGAGCGACGAATCCGAGATTGAGTCGCCGATGCAGGGAGGCGATCCGCCGCCGGAATCGCCGCAGGTTTTTCGCCCGCGCGCGAACCGCTTTTACATGGCGTTCGTCGTCTCCATCCCGATCGCGCTGCTCATCGGCGGCTTCAGTTGCTACGAAGTTTATCGCTCGCCGGTTTGGACGGACGTGAGCATGCCGGTGGCGCAGCCGGTTCTTTTCAGCCATCGGCATCATGCGGGCGAGCTGCAAATCGATTGCCGTTATTGCCACACTTCCGCGACGACTTCGTCCTTCGCCGGCATTCCGCCGACCGAGACTTGCATAACCTGTCATTCGCAAATCTTGAAACAATCGCCGCTGCTCAAACCGGTCCTCGTGAGCTACAACACGAACAGGCCGATCAAGTGGAACCGGGTCCACGATTTGCCCGACTACGTCTATTTCGATCACAGCATCCACGTGAACAAAGGCGTCGGCTGCGCGACCTGCCACGGCGCGGTCAACGAGATGCCGCTCGTCTGGAAAACGCAGACGCTTTTCATGGAATGGTGCCTGCAATGTCATCGCAACCCCGCGCCGAATCTGCGCCCGGTCGCGCAGATTTTTGCGATGGATTGGAAGCCGCCTAACGATCAGGCGACGCAAGGCCCGCGGCTCGCGCGCGACTATCATCTCGACACGAAACACCTGACCAATTGCACGGTCTGCCATCGATGAACGCGCTGAGCAAAACCGAAGTGCGCGCGGAACTCGACGGCAAATCCGGCCCGCAATTCTGGCGTTCGCTCGATGAGCTGGCGGATCGGCCGGAGTTTCGCGAATTCCTCGAGCGGGAATTCCCGGCCGGCGCTTCGGAATGGCCTAACGATCAGTTGAGCCGCCGGCATTTTCTCGGATTGCTCGGCGCGACACTCGCGCTCGCCGGCGTGACCGGCTGCACCCGCGCGCCGGCCGACAAGATTGTTCCTTACGTGAAACAGCCGGAAAACGTCGTGCCCGGCCAGCCGCTTTATTATGCAACCGCGATGCCGTTGCACGGACGCGGCCGTGGCATCCTTGTGAAAACCGAAATGGGTCGCCCGATCAAAATCGAGGGCAATCCCGCGCATCCCGACAGTCTCGGCGCGACCGACGCGATCACGCAGGCGGCGGTGCTTTCGCTTTGGGATCCGGATCGCTCGCTCGCGCCTTATTTGCACAACAGAATTTCGAGTTGGCCAGCGTTTCAAGCCGAGTTGCTCGCCGTTCTGCAAAAGATGGATGCCGACGGCGGCGCGAGCACACGCATTCTGGCCGAGCCCGATTTGTCGCCCACGCTCGCGCGTCAACGTCAGGCGCTGCTCGCGAAATATCCGCGATTGCGCTGGCACGAATGGTCGCCCGCCGGCGCGACGGCGAGTGCGCCAAAGCCGGATTACGATCTCGGCAAAGCGGATCTGATCGTCGCGATCGGGAGCGATTTTCTGAGTGAGCTGCCGGGAAGTTTGCGCTACACGCGCCAGTTCGCCGTGCGCCGCCGCGTCCTGAACGGCAAGGCGAATCCGAATCGTCTCTACGTTCTCGAATCGACGCCGACTTTGACCGGCGCGATGGCGGACGAACGCCTGCCTGCCGCGCCCGACCGGATCGCGGCGGTCCTTCACTCGTTAGGCGCAATGACGACGGAGAATTTGAACGCCGCCGAAAAGCAGTTTGCCGAAAAGTTGCGGGCTGACCTCGCACAATTCACCGGTTCGAAAATCGTCATCGTCGGCGCGAGCGAACCTCCCGAAGTGCAAACGCTCGCCGCAACTCTCGGCGCGCGGTTTCCCGCCGCGCCCCCTGACCAACTCACGGATCTTGCGCGCAATCTCCAGAGCGGAAATGTGAAACAGCTTTTCATCCTCGGCGCGAATCCAGTTTACGCCGCGCCGTTCGATCTGAAATTTCGCGAAGCGGTCGCCAAGGCGACTTTTGCCGTGCACCTGGCACTTTATCGCGACGAAACTTCAGCTTGCTGCCGCTGGCATTTGCCGCAGGCGCATTTTCTCGAGACCTGGAGTGACATCCTCGCAAGCGACGGCACGCCGAGCATTTTGCAGCCGGCAATTTCGCCGCTCTACAGCGGCAGATCGGAGCACGAATTGCTCGCGATGATGCTCGGCGATTTTCAGCCCGACGGTTACGAAATTGTTCGCGAAACCTGGCGCGCCGGCGCGCCTAACGACGACTTCGAGCCGCTCTGGCGTGAATCGACTCACGACGGCGTGGTGCGAAAACTTTCCGCGCCCGCTGCGGGCGCCGCGCTCGTAGCGAACGCTCCAACGGCGCCGCGACTTGAAGCGAACCAGACTTACCTTCTCTTCCGCCTCGATCCGACGATCGGCGACGGCCGTTGGTCGAACAACGGCTGGCTTCAGGAATTGCCCAAGCCGCTGACGAAGCTGACCTGGGACAACGCCGCACTGATCGCTCCCGCGATGGCCGATAGACTTGGCCTAACGAATGGCGACGTCGTCGAACTTCGCTGCAACGGCGCGACAGTCGAGGCGCCGATTTGGATTTTGCCCGGTCAAGCCGATCGCTGCGTCACCATCCATCTCGGTTACGGTCGCTCGCAGGCCGGCAGCGTCGGCAACGGTTGCGGCTTCGACGCATATCAACTGCGGCATTCGACCACGCCGTGGCTCGCTGTCGGTCTCGAGATCAAGAAAACCGGACGCCGCCGCGAACTCGCGACGACGCAACATCATCATTCGATGGAAGGTCGCGACATTATCCGCGT
This sequence comes from Chthoniobacterales bacterium, assembly GCA_036490335.1. Classification (GTDB taxonomy): domain Bacteria; phylum Verrucomicrobiota; class Verrucomicrobiia; order Chthoniobacterales; family UBA10450; genus Palsa-1392. Next base: position 9,354 of record DASXEB010000019.1, on the reverse strand, counting down.
CGCTTCCGCGGCGACCTTTCGCGGTAAGCCAAACTTTGCTTCTGCTAGCCTAACGAGTAAAGCATCTCTTCTTCCTGAAACTCCGCCGCTCGGTCCGGGCCGTTATGCCTGGGGAATGACAGTTGACCTTGGCACCTGCACCGGTTGCAACGCCTGCATCTCCGCCTGTCAGGCCGAGAATAACATTCCGATTGTCGGTAAAAGGCAGGTCTTGATGAATCGCGAGATGCATTGGATCCGCATCGATCGTTACTTCGAAGGATCGGCCGATACGCCCCGCATTCTGCACATGCCGGTCCTTTGCATGCAGTGCGAGAAAGCGCCTTGCGAGATCGTCTGCCCGGTCGCCGCCACGGTACACGATGACGAAGGTCTCAACGCGATGGTTTACAACCGCTGCGTCGGCACGCGTTTTTGTTCGAATAACTGTCCTTACAAAGTCCGGCGCTTCAATTTTCTCGAATACAGCGCGCCCGCGGGCTCGGCCTTTGCGCAAAGACAAAATCCGAATGTCACCGTGCGTCGCCGTGGTGTGATGGAAAAGTGCACCTATTGCCTGCAGAGAATCACGGCCGCGCGGATCGCTTCCGACTTACAAAGCAGAGCTATCCGCGACGGCGAGATAGTTACAGCCTGCCAGCAGGCATGTCCGGCCGAAGCGATCGTCTTTGGCGACATCCAGGATCGTCGGAGCAGAGTTAGCCAGCGGAAAAGTGAGCCGGTTAACTACTCCTTGCTCGATGAGTTAAACACCAAGCCGCGCACGACCTATCTCGCGCGAGTCACTAACCCCGCATGATCGATCGAGTCATCAGCCCGGAAGAGACCTATGACTCGGTAAACGAACGGATCAGCGCGATTGTCTTCAAGCGGCAGCGAAGCTGGGGTTGGCTGATCGGTTTCGCCCTGGCCTTTCTCCTCCTGAGTGTCTTGGTCGGGTCACTCTTTTGGCTCTTCTTTCGCGGCGTCGGCATTTGGGGAATCAACATTCCGGTCGCCTGGGGCTTCGCGATTATCAATTATGTCTGGTGGATCGAGATTGCCCAGGGCGGCACCTTCATATCAGCCGTCCTCTTACTCTTCCATCAACAATGGCGCACCTCGGTTAACCGTTTCACGGAAGCGGTGACCCTCTTCGCGCTTGCCTGCGCCGGGCTTTTCCCAGTCTTACACCTTGGCCGCCCGCAATACGCTTTCTATCTCATGCCTTACCCGAACACGCTCGGGTTATGGCCGCAATTTATAAGTCCGCTGGTGTGGGATTTCTTCGCAGTCGTGACTTATGGCTCGGTTTCAATCCTCTTTTGGTATATGGGTCTCGTGCCAGATCTCGCGACCTTGCGCGATCGGACGGATCGCAAGTATTTGCGGCGACTTTATAGCATTATGTCCTTCGGCTGGCGTAACTCTGCCCGTCACTGGAACCACTACGAGACGACTTACAAAGTCATCGCCGCGCTGGCCGCTCCCCTGGTCATTTCCGTGCATAGCATCGTCGGCCTTGACTTCGCTTACACGATTGTTCCGGGCTGGCATTCGACCATCTTTCCACCGTTCTTTGTCGTTGGTGCGATCTTTTCCGGGTTCGCCATGGTGCTAACTCTGGTCATACCAGTACGTGCAATCTATCGGTTGCATAATGTCATTACCGATAATCATCTTCGCAACATGGCGAAGATGCTTCTGGCCATGGGCATGTTTGTTCTTTTCGGACATTTCAGCGAACTCTTCATGGCTTGGTTCAGCGGGGATATCTATGACCAGTACCACGCCACTCACGAAGCGCTCGGGACTTACGCACCGGTATTTTGGATTACTTTCGTTTGTAACATCGTTCTCATCCAACTCCTTTGGTTCAAATACGTGCGCCACAGCCCGGTTATTCTTTTCCTGGTCGCGGGCGCGGTGAATGTCGGGATGTGGACGGAGCGCTATCTCAATGTCGTTGGCAGTTTGCACCGGGACTACCTCCCGTCATCTTGGGCAATCTATCATGGCAGCTTTTGGGATTGGAGCACCTTCATCGGGTCGATGGGTTTGTTTCTGACCCTGCTCTTTCTTTTCGTTCGATTCCTGCCCCTTGTCTCGATCTCCGAAGTGCGCCGCCTCGTTTATGAGAGGGACATCGAATGAATCAAAATGACCTAACGAGCATACCTCTGTACGGACTTATGGCGGAGTTTGATTCCGCCGAAGAGCTGATCGCGGCCGCCCGCCTAACGACTAAAGCCGGTTATAAAATTACTGATGCCTATGCGCCTTTTCCGATCGAAGACCTTAATGATGCGCTTGATCTGCCGGCTTCGCGCATTCCGATCGTGATGCTTTGCGGGGCGATCATTGGCGCGTTCCTCGGTTACGGGATGCAGTATTACGCGACCGTCATCAGTTATCCGATGAACATCGGCGGTCGCGCCCTTCCTTCCTGGCCTGGACTTATCCCAGTGACCATCGAGTTCACAATTCTTGCCGCGGTTTGCTGCGGAATTTTCTCTCTCTTTATCGTGACCAAACTGCCGCGAGTCTATCATCCGGTCTTTAATCATCCGGATTTTCGGCGCGCGAGCCAGGATGGTTTTTTCCTTTGCATCCGAGCAAAAGATAAGCGGTTCGATTACGTCGCGACCGAGCGTTTCTTGCGCGACCTGGATCCCATCTCGGTGATGGCGGTGGAAAAATGAACGCCCCAATTGCTCTCACTCTTGCGAGTGCTCTCACCGTCGCATTGAGCGGTTGCGATAACCTTGCGAAAGGCACGCGCCTAAAGCCGCTCGATGAAAGCAAGTTCTTCGATAACTCCGAGTCCGCCCGTCTGCCTCCGCCGCATAGCATCGGGCGGGGAAAGTTAGACGCTGACTCACTCCTTTATTCCGGCCGTAACCCGGATGGCAGCGTCGCGACGCAGATGCCATGGACGATTAATAAGTCCGTCCTGGCCCGCGGACGTCAGCAATACGACGCTATCTGCGCTAACTGTCATGGCGCGGATGGCTATGGCAACGGTATCATCGTGCAACGGGGCTTTCCGAAGCCGCCTTCGATGCATGGAACCATGCTGACCAATGCGCCGGTCGGTCATTTTTTCGATGTGATCACGAACGGCCATGGTGCGATGTTTCCATACGCCAGCATTATCCGGGTCGAAGATCGCTGGGCGATCAGCGCTTACATCCGCGCCTTGCAACGGAGTCAGCATGCGAGTGAGAAGGATCTGCCGGTCGACGAACTGGCGAAGCTGAACCAGGAGTCACCGCAATGAGTCGCCGCAATCTCATCGGAGTTATCGGCGTGATTGCCGCGATAGTTACAATTGTTCTTGCAATCCTGCGGCCCGCGACGTTTTTTCCCGTCTATCTCTTTGCCGTCCTCGCCTGGTTGAATCCAGCCCTTGGATGCCTCCTTCTCAGTTTCATCCATCAAATGACCGGCGGAAAGTGGGGTCGCACTTTGCAGCCAATGTTATCGGCCGGCGCGGCGACAATTCCCTGGGCGTTGCTCTTCGCCATGCCGCTCTTTTTTGGAATGCACGATCTATTCCCGTGGGCTGGGGCAGATACTAACTCTCTGTTTGCGAGACATCCCATCTATCTAAGTCCGGCCGGCTACGTCATTCGGGGAGTTATCTACGGAGTCGTGTATCTTTGGCTCATTTCTCTGAGCCGCCGGACGGATAAGCCGTGGACCGGCCCGGTCGGGATGATTGCATATGTCCTTACGACTTACTTACTCTCGGTCGATTGGATCGTTTCGCTTGAGCCGGACTGGTATTCGACTGGCTTTCCCGTCGTGCTCATGGCCAGCCAGGGTGTTTCCGCACTTGCTCTCAGCGTCGCCGCGACCCTCTGGCTTCGGCCTTTGACTAACGAAGATAACTCGGATCCCAAAACCTGGAAAGATCTGGGCAATCTCATGCTCGCTACCTTGATGTTCTGGGCTTATCTGAGTTATGGTGAGTTTCTCATCATCTGGTCGGGTAACCTGCCCGCGCAATCAAGCTGGTATGTTCAGCGCAACGCGGGTGGCTGGCACTACCTCCTTATCGGACTTGTCCTGCTAAATCTCGTCGCCCCGGTCCTTCTCCTGCTTTCTGGGCGAATGAAACGACACTTCGGCGGTTTCGCGTGGGTGAGCTCCGCAGTTGTCTTTTTCCAGATTGTCTATCTCTACTGGCTCATCATTCCGGCATTCCGCACGACCGGAATCGCGTTTCATTTTATCGACCTGGTCGCGCCGATTGCGATAGGTGGTTTGTATCTCTTTTTCTATCTCGGTAATGCTCGAAAGAAGATAAGTCGTCATGCATAGACCGGCTCGGGTTATTTATCTCTTTCGGTTATTCGATCCATGAAAAGGATTAGCTCTCAATCCAGGGAAGAAGGGCATGAAGTTTCCGACGCCAAACCAAAATGGGTCGCGATGTCGGTCGCGGGTCTTTTCTTCACTATTGTCTTTGTCATGGTTATCCTGCATTGGATGAAGGCATCGCTGCCTAACGAGCCAAGGAACCCTGTCATGACTCGTTTCGATGACAGCTTTCGGCATGCGCCTTTCGCGGAAAGCGGGATCGCGCGGGATTGGGCCAGGATGAACCGGGACACTTACGCGCACTTGCATACTTACCGTTGGATCGATCGCAGGAATGGCGTGGCTGCCATTCCGATCGAGCGCGCGATGCGGCTTGTGGCTACGGAAGGATTGCCCTCCCGGATCGGTTCGCCGCCAGCTTTTCCGCTACCCACTCAGGAAATGCTACCTTTGCGACAAAGCGAGCAAATACATGATCTCACTAAGTCTTACTAGGGCTTTCGTAACTGTAACTCTCGTCGCGACGTGTAGCTCGCCGCTCCACGCAGAGGAGCAGAAGTTGCCGGCGCGCGCCGATCTTGAACAAAAGCTCGGGGCGCAGATTCCGCTGGAGCTGAAGTTTCGCGATGAGACTGGGAAGGTCGTGACGATTGAGTCCCTTTTTCACAAGCGACCGGTGGTTCTGCAGCTAGGTTACTACAAATGTTGGTTGATGTGTAACGTAGTTACAGGTGCGCTCGTGCGGACTCTGCAGGATTTGCGTCTTAATCCGGGACAAGACTTCGATGTTATGTTCGTTAGTATTGACCCAAAAGAGAAATGGCAACTGGCTGCTCGGAAGCAAGCAGAGTATGTCAAGACTTACGGACGGGAGAAGACGGCGCGTGGCTGGCACTTTCTCACCGGCGACGAGGCGCAAATCCGCGCGCTGGCTCAGGCCGTGGGTTTTCATTACTTTTACGACAAGGGTGCGAAGCAATTTGCGCACCCGAGCGGCATCATGGTCGTGAGTCCGGACGGCCGGATGTCGAAGTACTTTTACGGAATTGAGTTTGACCCGCTCGAGTTGCGTCGAGCGGTCATGGACGCCTCTCATGAAACTATTGGCAGCAAAGTGCAGGCCTTACTGCTGCTCTGTTATCACTGGAATCCCCTTACTGGTAAGTATGGCCTGCTCATCGCGCATGTCATCATGACCAGTTGCATAGTTACAGTCACCGCGCTGGCCGCATTCATTGGTTACTGGCTCTGGCGCGACGGTCGGCGGCGGAAGCTTGAGTCAGCACTCACATGAACCTGCTCGCTTTCGATCTTCCCTTCGTGCCGAAACAGGCCAGCGCGCAAGCCGGCCAGGTCGACGCGATTTTTTTTGCCATCACAGTCCTAAGCGCGTTGCTATGTGTCCTACTCTTCGTCGCTATCACATACTGTCTCATTCGTTACCGTTCGAAATCGAATGCCGACCGCACGATGTCGATGGCGGGCCATAACCTGGTCGAAGTTGTCTGGTCCGTGATTCCGATGCTGATCTTTATCGGCCTCTTCATCTGGGGCGCGATTGTTTACGTAGAGGCGCGCAACCCGCCGAAGAATGCGCTGACTGTCTACGTCGTCGGCCTGCAATGGTATTGGGACATCGAGCACGAAGAGGGTCCGCACGAGATTGGAGAGTTACACGTTCCTTTGAATCAGCCGGTCCGGTTAGTCATGACTTCGCAGGATGTGATTCATGACTTCTATGTCCCGGCATTCCGCACGAAGATGGATGTGGTGCCGGGTAAGTACACCGAAGAATGGTTTACCCCGATCGAGCCGGGCCGCTTTCGAGTCTTTTGTAATCAATACTGCGGGACCAAACATGGGCAGATGACGGCCTGGATCGACGTCATGAAACCGCAAGACTATCAGGCATGGCTCGTCGGCGCGGGGGCGAATACGGAGAGCATCGTGCAGACAGGCGCGCGGCTCTTTCGTGCGCATAACTGTAGCAGTTGTCACGACGATAACTCTCAGGTCGCGGCGCCTGACTTGCATAACATCTATGGCCGGCAGGTTCCGCTTAGTGACGGCACTTTTGTCACTGCGGACGATGAGTATCTCCGTGACTCGATTCTAACTCCGGCCGCGCAGGTGGTCGCTGGTTATAAGTCAATCATGCCGGTTTATAAGGGACAGATTAGCGAGCCGGATATTATGGCCATCATCGCTTACATTAAAAGCCTGACGCCAACTCCCTCTGCGAGCCGGCCGACATCGAACCAACCATGAGCGCCGCCACCTTCATTGAAGAATCTCCCACGGGAGTCGAGCCTCCGCGGCATCCGAAGCAGCCCGACTATCTTCACGATGGCTATGGCCTTAAGTCGTGGCTAACAACTCACGATCATAAGCGGATAGGAATTCTCTATCTCATCGCGATTACCTTCTTCTTTCTTATCGGCGGTATCGCGGCGACGCTGATGCGAATAGAGTTGGTCACACCGAACACCGACCTGGTCACTTCGGAGACTTATAACAAGCTCTTCACCCTGCATGGCGTGACCATGGTCTGGTTCTTTCTTATTCCTTCGATCCCGAGCGTGCTGGGCAATTTTCTTATTCCGATGATGATTGGGGCGAAGGACGTGGCTTTTCCGCGTCTTAATCTTCTTAGCTGGTATATCTTCATTCTGGGCGGGTGCTTCACTCTCTACTCACTTATCGCGGGTGGCGTGGATACCGGGTGGACCTTCTACACGCCTTATAGCACGGTCTATTCGAACGGCCATGTCCTGGCGATGGCGGCTGGTATCTTCATTACCGGGTTCTCATCCATTTTCACCGGCCTTAACTTCATTGTAACTATCCACACCATGCGAGCGCCGGGGATGCACTGGTTCCGGCTGCCGCTCTTTGTCTGGTCGATGTATGCGACCAGTCTCATCCTTGTCCTGGCCACGCCGGTGCTGGCGATAACTCTTGCGCTCATGGCGGTAGAACGTTTCACCGGAGTCGGCGTTTTCAACCCGAGCATGGGCGGCGACCCGTTGCTCTTCCAGCATCTCTTTTGGTTCTACTCCCATCCCGCGGTCTATATCATGATCCTGCCCGGCATGGGTGTGGTAAGTGAGTTAATCGCGTGCTTCTCGCGCAAACGCATCTTTGGTTATAAATTTGTCGCCTTTGCCAGTCTCGCCATCGCTATCCTTGGATTCATCGTCTGGGGTCATCATCTTTTTGTAGCCAGTCAATCCATCTATGCCGGCCTTGTTTTTTCCATCCTGAGTTTCCTTGTCTCCGTGCCCTCGGCCATCAAGGTCTTTAACTGGACGGCGACTCTCTACAAAGGTCGCATCTTCTTCCATACGCCGATGCTCTACGCGCTCGGCTTCATAGGTCTCTTCACGATTGGTGGGCTAAGTGGTCTCGCGCTCGCTACCCTCGCAATCGATATGCATGTCCATGGGACTTACTTTGTCATCGCGCACTTTCATTACATCATGGTGGGTGGAATGCTCATGGCTTATCTCGGCGGCATTCATTTCTGGTGGCCGAAAATTTCCGGCCGGATGTATAACGAGAAGCTCGCGCAGTTTTCCGCCGCGGTCATCTTCGTCGGCTTTAACCTGACCTTCTTTCCCCAATTCATCCTCGGTTATCTCGGAATGCCGCGACGTTATCCGGCTTATCCGCCGGAGTGGCAGGTCTTCCATGTCTTATCGTCGGCGGGAGCTTCTGTCCTCGCGGTGGGTTATGCCATCCCGCTTTGTTACCTTATCTGGTCCTTCTTCTTTGGCCGGCCGGCGCCGCAGAATCCCTGGAACGCAAGCGGCCTGGAGTGGACTCATGCCTTGTCACCTCCTATCCGGACTAACTTCGAAGAAATCCCGATCGTGACCAAGGAAGCTTACGATTATCCTTATCCGGAGACACCAAATCGTGCCTGAGACAGCCGCGAGCGCCTTGGCGGAGCAATTCGCAACTCCGGGCCAGCAGGAGGAAGCCGCGACTCTTGGGATTTGGGCATTCCTATCGACGGAAATCCTTTTCTTTGGCGGCTTGTTCCTGAGTTATGGAATCTACCGGGTCACCTACCACAATGGTTTTGCCGAAGGTAGCCGTCATCTCTATTTCTGGATCGGCACGATCAATACTTTCGTCCTCCTCACGAGCAGTCTCTTCATGGCTTTGGCGGTGCATGCGATCCAGGATGGGAACGCGAAAAGGTTGCGCGCCTTTCTGCTCGCGACATTTGTTTTCGGCGCGACCTTTCTCGGATTAAAGTTACTGGAATACTATCTCGACACGGGCGATCACCTCGTGCCTTGGTATAACTTCCAGCCTAACGAGTATAGCCATCCTTACGCGGTCAAGATGTTCCTCTTTCTCTACTTTGCCATGACCGGGCTGCATGCCGTTCACATGACGGTGGGACTAACTGCGCTGACTTATCTTTACATCAAGGCGCGCAAGAACACTTATACCGAGAGTTATCATACTCCGGTCAAAGTCATCGGGCTTTACTGGCACTTCGTCGACATCGTCTGGGTCTTTCTCTATCCGATGCTGTATCTGATCGGCAAATAATCCCGGCTCCTCGCATGCCTGCTTCAAAAGCAAATCGACCTGGTCACGGCTCGCTTTTCGTCATCTATGTCGCGCTCATCCTTCTCCTCGTCGTAACCGCGGTCGGCGCCTATCTGCCCGTGGGCATGATCGGGCACGACATCCTCGCCTTCGGAGTTTCGATCGCCAAGACCGTGCTGATTGTTTTCTTCTTCATGGAGCTGTATTACGACAAGGGCCTCGTGCGGCTCTTTGCCTGCGCCGGCTTGGTCTGGCTCTCGATTCTTTTCCTGCTCACCTTTTCCGATTACCTGACGAGGCATTGAGCACCGCCCCGCGATTGCAGGTCAGCCTTAGGAAAACTGGAGTTTATGTGAGAAAACTCGAACTGTCTTTGATGCCGATTGTCTTTAAAGACCCTCCCCGCACCCTTCCCCGCAGTAGGTAATATACTCGTTAGGCTATTATGCCATACCTCATTCGTTTAACGAGAAGTTCTCTGCT
>DASXEB010000014.1:0-147569 GCA_036490335.1 Chthoniobacterales bacterium | reverse complement strand
CATCTTCGATTACATCGAGACCTTCTATAACCGCACCCGCCTCCACTCCAGCCTTGACTACCAAAGCCCGCTTAACTTTGAATCCAAACTGAACTAATTTATCCCTTCCTTACTGTCCGTGATATTGGGGCAAGCCCAAAGTGACCCCCGGCATGAGCGGGCCGTAGCTGACCATGGAGACGGTCGTGCCGGTGGAAACGCCCGCTTCGACCACTTCGCCGCCGGCCGGTTGGCGGTAGGCGATGAGCGAGGTGGCGTGGCCGGGAAGGGCGGTGACGGTGAGGGTGCGGGTGGCGGGGTCGAAGGTGACCGTGCCCGGCGCGTCCGGTTTGGGCTCGGGCTGGGCTTCGCCGGGCATGCGCTTGGGTTGCAGGCCGATCTTGGCCAGCTCCTTCGAGTATTCGCCGTCGTCGCTCCCGGCAATGTAATAGCCGCGCGCCCGCGTGTTCCAATTTTCCAGGTCGTCGCGCTTGTCGTTCCGCGTCGCGATGAGCGTTTCGCGATCGCCCCCATTGGCGATGAGCGCGTTGCCGTCGTAAATCGCGAGCCAGCTATTGACCCGGGTGACGGTGGCGGCGGGAGCGAGCCCGGCGACAGGGAGACTGGGCGGCGGACCGGCCGCGATCTCGGAAATCTTGCGCGCGATCTGGAGGACGCGGTCCTGGTCTTCCATATCCCGCAGCTCGCCGCCGGGGAAAAGATAGGCCTCGAAGACCGCGGCTTTCTGTTCCGGCGGCAGGGTCTCGTCGTCCACACTCTTGATGAAATTGAAGACATTGCGATCGAGCGCGCCGAGGCGCGTGACCGCCGACTCGAGGGTCACCCGCGCCCCGGTCGCGTCGGAAGCGGCATTTTCCGCGGCCGCATTGGCCGACTGGCAGGCGGCGAGCCGGCTGCCGCCGAGGGCGAGGAAAATGGCGGTGAATTTAATCGGATCGGCCGGCGCCCGGGCGCCATCGACCTGGATGGCGAGGCTGGCGGTGCGCATGGCGTCGTAGGTGCGTTGGTCGGACATGGTTCAGTTCTCCTGATGGAATGGCGACGGGCCGGTTGAAATGAGCGACATCGGCGATCGGGGACGGCCGTTCCGTCGAAGTTTGCGCCAGCCGGCAATCAATCCCGCCGCCGCCCCGGCAAAAACGAGGGAGGTTGTCGCCGGTTCCGGCACCGGGAAGCCGATGGCAATTCCATAACCGCCCGGCGCGTTGGCAAAGATCGCCTGGTTATGATCGTAGCTGAAAGTGAAGTAACTGATATTTGACTGGGTGGCAAAACCCTGGAAAGCCGAGGTGTCGTTCGTGGCCGTGCCGTGAAAGTTATAGACCCCTCCGACCTGCGAATAGGTCGCCTGCGCTCCGGGCGTCAGGCTGTTGCCGGCCGCGTAATCGAACAGGTCCCGCGGGCTCGCCAGCGGTTGCAGCCACGCGGTCGTGATCTGGTTCCCGTTCGCGTCGTAGGCCCGCAAGTTGGACACGTTCTCCAGGCTATCGACATCGAGGAAGGCCATGACCGCTCCGGCGGGCAAATAACGATTGGCCAGCCCGTTGAAATCGAACTTCACGTCGAAGGTGTCGCCGGTGTCGGTCGAGCCCATCGACAGGTAATCAAAGCTGCCGCCGGGATTGGTCGGGAAGAGAGAAGTGAAGGTGGTGCTCAGGGTAGTGTAAGAGGTCGGCGCGATTCCCCCGTAGCCATCGCCGGTCCCGTCAACGAAGTTGGTCGCCGTCACCGAAACCAGACCGCCGTAGCCGGCCGGCGCGTTGGGGAAGAAGGCGCTGGTCTGCTGCAGCGTCGGAGGGTTGTTAACCAGCAGGGTGTGGCTGAGCCATTGGGCCTGCGCCACGGCCCCGAGGACGAGACTGAGGACGAGACCGAGACAGATCGAGAAGTGCGTTTGATGTTTCATAAGGTGTTACATGGTTCTTCGGGATTTTTTGGTTGGTGCGGCAATGAAAGGGCGAGGGGCGGGGATTTCTTTTCCGCGAAGAGCGGCGAGCAGCCTGCGGCATCGCGGGTTATTGATATGAACGAGCGAAAAAGGAGCGTTCCGGTTGTGGGTGGCGACGTGGGCAAAGGCCTCCGGGATCTCCCGACGGTCCCTCCCGGTATGAACAATGTCGCCCGGGACACCCGGAGACCATTTGCTGACATGACGAACCGCGACCGGACCAGCCGGCCGGCGTTTCCCGATGTCGCGAACCGCGTCCGGACCAGCCGGGACCCGATTATTGATATCAATAATAGGCGGCGGACCGTTCCGGCGGCGTTTCCCGACATCGGCAAGAGCGTTCGGAACGCTCCGGTTACTCTCCGGGATATAAGAAACGAGCTTCATCGCAGAAGGTGTGGAGGCTGGCACGGATCAAGAGGCGCGCCGGCGGATTTTCCAACGGAAGGCGACGAACGCTACGACTCCGCCAACGAAGCCGAGGCCGAGCGAGGCGGGTTCGGGCACGGCCGGCGGCGCGACCATGAAATCAATCGTATCTGCCAATGCATTTGCCGGATTCTGCAGGTTCACGACAATCTTACTCACGCCCGCCGGCAGGGAGAGGATCAACATGTCGGAATTACCGTTTCCTCCCGTGACAGGGGTGACAATAAGTTTGCCGTTGCTCGTATTGAGAGATAGGTCGTCCGTGAAGTGAATGTTGGGATGCGGCGGCAACCATTTGTAATCATAATCGCCAAATTGGCCGAAACTGGTCAGGGCAATCGGATTGTTGGAAGCATCGAAAGCGCTGATCGCGTATCCCGCAAAGCCTGGCTGTTTGCGGACGTTGCCAATGGCGAGGACTAACCCGGCGGTGCTCATGAACGAGTTAAAGTCCAGCTCCATGCTGAACTTCGATGTTCCTCCATTCAGCGCCCCTGCCGAATGCCCGGTAGTCTGGGTATACGGGAAGCTGGCTTGATACTGAATGCCATAATCACTGACGCCCACTTGATTGATGTCAGCTCCCGTAACGCTCAAATTTACCGTACCGGCGCCGACGTTGGCGGTCGCGGCCTTGTTCGTGGGATAACTCCAGTTGACCCAATTGAACTGGGCAAAGGCGGGGGAAGAGGCAGCCAGGAAAGCGACAAGGGAAAAGAGCAGGCGTTTCATCAGATGGCTGGTTGTCACCCATTCCTTCGGGATTTTTTGGCCGGCGTTGCAAAGAAAGTGCAAAAGGTTGAAGATTTTCTCGAGATCAGAACGCGAACGGCCAAAGCTTTGGGCAAGGACGGCGGAGCTTGCCGACCCGCCGCCGCCAAACGAGAAGGGCGATCATTCCCCCGCAGATAAGGAGGGCGCTGGAGCGCGGTTCGGGCACGACCCAGAGGTCAGCGCGAATCAGAAAGTTGCCCGCTATCCCGACGTTGCCGGCTGCGGTCACGGGGAGCAGGTTATTGCTCGTGAGGTTCGTGATGTTACCGTTGCCAAAGGTGGCCGCCGCTACAAAATTGTCCTGCGTGTAGCCGCCGTTCAGATCAACGCCCGCGGGATTTTGGTTATTCACCGTGATGAGGAAGCCGACAAAGAAGCTCTGCGGAACCTGCACACAGTTAAAAAGCGTGACATCGAAGGTGTTCGTGTCGGCGTTCGTAATCACCCCCGGCGCCTGAGCCAAAAGCGTCGCGTCGGACGGGTCGCCATCGCCGTTGGGGTCGGACCAGATGGCGACGGTGTAGGAGAGGCCGTTCAAGGTCGGGTCGGGCGAAAACGGCGAACCCCAGGCGATCTGCACCTGGCCGATCATGTCATTGCCTCCGGTGACGTTGAAGTGATTCATGGCGATGAAGTCGGTGGGAGCACCCGAGGCATCGTGAAGGGCGGTTTCGGTTTCCGCGCTGCCGTTGTCGATCTGATAGAATGACGCCCGAACCGTGCGTGACCCGGCGATGCCGAAGAGAGCGAGAGTTAAAAACGTGAGCAATTTTTTCATGAGATTTTCAGAGTTGCGACAATGAGCCGTTTTACCGAATCGTTGTGTTGTTACCCATTCCTTCGGGATTTTTCGGCCGGCGTTGCAAAGAAAGTGCGGAGGGAGGCGGTTTTTTTCGCGCTGCGCTGCGAGGGCTTCGGCTCTGGAAGGGGGGTGGGATTACTTGATCTTCTCGATCAGCAGGCCGGTGATCGCCGACAGGAAGAGGATCAGAGGTTGAACCACGAAGGGCACGAAGAGCACGAAGGGTAATCTTGAATTGGGAGAAGACCTTCGTGCGCTTCGCGTCCTTCGTGGTTCGATGCTGCCGCGGCTTTTCATTTCACCTTCTCGATGATCGCGGCCAGGCCGGTGCTGTCGTACTCGTAATTCTTGTTGCCGCCGTAGCCGACCTCGAAATCGAGGGTGTCGCCTTTCTTGAGCTGAAACATCCTGCTCGTGAAGCTGGCCATCTTCGCGCCAGCCTTGTAGTCGACCCGCGCGGAGAACGCTTTGCTCTTATCCTCGTTAGGCAAAATCCAGACGTCGGTCGTCGTGCCGGCGGCGTTGTCGTCGAGCGCGTAGAACTGGCCGCTCACTTTGTAGGCGCCGTCGGTCGGGACGGTGAAGCGGAGAACGGCGTAACTTCCGTCCGGACCCGGATGCAGGACGAGCGCGCGGGGCGGGATGATGATCGGGTTGGTGTTCACCGTCACCGGAACCGGATGAGTGTTATGAGCGACCTGCGGGACTCCACTCGAAGTGGCCCAGCCGGAAGCGTGAGGAAGGTCGTTGGAAGCGGTGGTGGCGAGGAAGAACTTCCCCGTGAGATTTAGTTTCCAGCCGGCGCTCCAGAGGCCGGATGGATTGGCCGCGTCCGGGTTCGCGCTGTCGTTAAACTCCGAGGCGGCGTCCCAGCAGGTCATGGGGACCGCCGCGAGGCCGGTGATCGCCGCCAGGAAGAAAACCAGAGGTGGAACCACGAAGGGCACGAAGAGCACGAAGGGTAATCTTGAGTTGGGAGAAGACCTTCGTGCGCTTCCCGTCCTTCGTGGTTCGATGCTGCCGCGGCTTTTCATTTCACCTTCTCGATGACCGCAGTCAGGCCGGTATTGTCGTAGAAGAAATCCTTGTTCGCGCCGTAGCCGACCTCGAAATCCAGGGTGTCGCCCTTCTTCAGTTGGAACTGCCGGCTGGTGAAGCTGGCGACAGGCGTGCCACCGGGATAATCGACCTTCCCGGAGAAGGCTCCTGTCTTAGTGTCGTTAGGCAGGATCCAGACATCCGTGGTCGTGCCGATGTCGTTGTCATCCTGCGCGTAAAACTGGCCGCTGACCTTGTAGGTTCCTTCAATCGGAGCGGTAAAGCGCGCGACCGCATATTCGCCATTCAGTCCGGGAGCCAAATCGAGAGCGCCGGCTCCCACCGCCAATCGGTTAACGCCAACCGTCACTGCCACCGGACGCACGTTGCGGATGACCGCCGGGCCTCCGCTCGCACTACTCCAGCCGGACCGGGAGGGAGGCTCATTGAGAGGTGTGGTCGCGAGAAAAAATCTGCCGGTGAGGTTCTTTTTCCAGCCGTAACTCCAGACGCCCGAAGGATTCGCTGCGTCGGGGTTTTTGCTGTCGTTAAAATCGGAGGCGACATCCCAGCAAGTTACCGGCACTGCGGCGTCGAGTCTTATACTCGTTAGGCTAATTAGTTGTAGGGCGACCGCTCCGGTTGCCCAAATCCGCGGAGGCGGGCGGAGCGCCCGCCCTACAATGGCCCAACTGCTTTGCCGTTGACGAAACATCGTTTCCTATTGACTGACCTCGGGCGCGAGAGAGCCGACGATTTTTTCGAAGCGAGGGTGGCCTTGGAGATCATCCCACAACGGGGAAAGTCGCAGTTGCCCGTAACTCAAGGTGCCTGGGATTTTGGTGACCGCTTCAAGCTGGTCGCAAGCCAGGTCCGGCTCACCCGACCAGGCGTAGACGGTGGCAAGATTTTCGATCAGATGAGCGCCATCGATTGCATCGCGGGTGATCGGGAGCATTTCGATGGCGCGGCGCGCTTCACGAATTGCATCCGCTTTGTTTCCCAAGCCCGCGTCGATCAGGCCGACGATGGAAAGCGCCGGAGCAAAGTCAGGCGCCGCGTCGACCTTTCGCTGCTGCTCCTCCCGGGCTGCGGTAAAAGCCCGGATGGCGGCGACGCGATCGCCGCTCGCCCGGGCGGCCAGACCTTGCCAAAAGAGGGGACGCAGTTGAATCGCATCGGGCCCAAAGATGCCGTCGCCAAGAGTGGCCAGCGCCCTCCGAGTGGCGGGTCGGTCGCGTTCGCAGAGGGCGAGGAAAAGAGACGCCCCGGCAATCTCCGATGCGGCCACAGGATCTTTCGCCAGGATTGTCGAGACGAGGGCGTGAAGAGGTCGGGTGTCGGCCCGCCAGCCCAGGTCGATCTCGGCGCGCGCGATCCGGAGGTCGATGTTAGCCGGCGCGACGAGCAGCGCCCGGTCCAGAATGATGGCCGCGTCATTATAGCGACGGAGCAAAGCGTAGGAGCGGGAGGCTTGTTGGAGCGTGTAGATATTGCGCGGATCAAGCGCGAGCGCGTTTTCGAATTCACGCCTGGAATCGTCCCATTTCCCCTGCCGCCGGTAAATGTAGCCGGCGAGAGTGAAGACGCCGGCATTGTTAGGCAAAGCGCGGCGAGCGATCTCCAACTCGGCCAGCGCCGGCTCGTAAGCGAGGTAGCATTGATAAAGATGCCGGGCACGCGCGAGATGCGCCTCGCCCGCGTCGGGCTGCAAGCGCAACGCCGTGTCCACCGCCATTTCGCCTAACGACAAGCGGACCTGATAACGATCAAGGCCGAGGAAATAAAGGGAGTCATGGGCATTGGCGAGCAGGCACCAGGCAAGGAGAAAATTCGGATCGCGCGCGACCGCTTCCGCGAGCAGTTGGGCCGCCTGGAGCAGGTTCCGTTTGCCGCGCGGATTCAGGGAGGTCGTGGCCAGCAACAGCTTCGCCTCGGTGTAAAGGGTGAAGGCTTCGAGATCATGGGTCGGCTGTTCTTCGATCGCGATCTTTTCGTGCGGCGCGATTTTCGCGTGCAACTGCTCCGCGATCCTCTGCGCAATTTCGCTCTGAATGGCAAAGACGTCGTCAACCGGCCGGTCGTAGGTCTGGGCCCAGCGATGCAAATCGGAACGCGCATCGATGAGCTGCGCGGTCACGCGAACTTTGTTGCCCGATCTCTGGACCGCGCCCTCCACGATGTAGGCGACGCCGAGTTGCTCGCCGATCTCGCGCAGGTTGCGCGCCTGATCGCCGCGATATTGCATCACGCTGGTGCGGCTCACGACCTTCAATTCCGAAATGCGCGCGAGGTCGGTGAGCAACTCATCCTGCACGCCATCGGCGAAGCTGGTGTCTCCTTTTTCGTCGCCCAGATTTTCGAACGGGAGCACGGCGATGCTCTTGGCGAGAGGAAGAATCTCGCGCTTCGGCCTCGCGGGAAATTCGTGGAAGTAAAAGGCCAGGACGAAAAGCACGACAAGCGCGCCAGCGGCGGCGAAAGCCGTCACGTGTGAACGTCGGCGGGGCAAACTCTCCAATCTCGCGGAGAGTTCTTTCACGCCGGGACGCGCCGCGGGTTCGGGCGCGAGCATCGAGACCAGAAGCGAAATGAGGCCGGCCGGCACATGCGCGGTCTTGAGCTGCTCGATCGGCGGCTCTCGAGTCGCCGCATCGCCAAACGGCATCTGGCCGGTGAGCAAGTACCAAAGAGTCGCGCCTAACGAGTAAATGTCGGAACGAGCATCGACCGGCGCGCGGCGCAATTGCTCCGGACTGGCGAAGGCCGGCGTGCCGAGAAATCCGCCGTGGGTCAGGATGCGTTTCTCCGCAGTTTCGCCTAACGCCTTGGCGAGACCGAAGTCGATGATTTTGACCACCTCTTTGCCCGACTGGTCGTCCGCGGCGATCATGACGTTGGCCGGTTTCAAATCGCGATGAACGAGCTGGTGTTTCTCCGCGACGACGAGGGCGGAGACGATCTGCCGCGCGATCTCCTGCACGGTCGCGACATCCAAAGGACCACTGCGCCGCACCCGTTCTTCGAGTGTTTCGCCTTCGACGAACTCGATCGCGCAAAAGCATTGGCCGGTTTCTTCGTCGAGTCCGAATTGGTAAACCGTCGCGACGTTCGGATGGCGCAAGACGGCCGCGGCGCGCGCTTCACGGACAAAGCGTTCGCGCGCCTCCCCGCCGTGGCGGGCGAAATCGGAATTGATCAATTTCAACGCGACCCGGCGCCGGAGCGAGACGTCTTCGGCGCGATAAGTGACGCCCATCGCTCCGTGCCCCAATTCCCAAAGAGTGCCATCCTCATGGCGATTGATGCGGTAGGTGCCGAAGGAATCGGGAATCGTCTCGGGCTCGTTAGGCACCGTGCCATCGAGTCCGGCGCGCAGCCAGCAGGCCATGCAACCGAAATCTCCCGAGGCCGTGGTCTCGATCTTGGCCCCGCAGATTTCGCAGATGAGAAAATTGCTTGCGGAACCGATCATGGGATGTCGTTAGGTCTGGGCCATGACCTGACAGAGATAACGCAGCTCGTCATCGACTTCGTTAGCCTCGTTCACCGTGCCGCGCACTTCTTCGCGCAGAATGGTCCGGTAACGCGTGCGGAGGCGAGCAAGATCGCTGCGCAGAGTGCCCGGGCCGCGATGCAACTCTTGCGAAATTTTTTCGTAGGGAACAGCCTCGTCAGTCGCGTCGATAAGGTAAGGCCGCAAGCCTTCAAAGAGCGCGCTCTTGCCGGTGAGCGCGCATTCTTCCGCGAGGCGATCGAACGTTTCCCGCAAAAGCGCGGCGGCCCATTCACGATCGAAAAAGGCGCTGGCATCGGAGCCGATATTGGCCTGCACCTGCGCCTCCAGTTCGGCCACTGTCTGCTCGTCGAAGCGCTCGCGAATTTTTCCGCCGCCGCGTTTTTGCGTCTGCGCACGATCGCGCGCGTCGGCCACAAAATGCCGCAGCGCGCCGAGGAGAAAGGAACGAAAACGGCCTTTCTCGCGTTTGGCGCGACGATAGCTGCGGTCGTGAATCAGCTCCGCGAGAAAATCCTGCGTCAGATCCTGCGCGTCCTCCGTGCCAATTCCTTCCCGGCGCAGGAAAAGATAAAGTGGCCGCCAGTAAATGTGGCAAAGCTCCGATAACGCGTCCCAGGCGCGTTGCGATTCAGTCGCGGAATCGCCCGCCTCCAGAATCATTGTCCAGCGGGTCGCGGCAAAGCCGTCTTCCCTGCTCCCGGGATCACGGAGGGTAGGGCGCATCCGCCTCTGTTATTCAAGCAGAGCAAAAATGGCAAGGATGAAAAATGATCCGGTCGCGGGGATTGTTTTTTGCCTAACGAGTCGGAGAAAAAGCGCCATTCGGGCCGCGGGGAGGAGCGTTTTGGACTGCTTCGCTCGTTAGGCGATTGCCTCGAAAACTCGGACGGAAGAATCGCGGCGCAAAAAAAAAGATTGACACAGAAATGCGAAATCCCTAGCCAGAAATCCTCAACCATACAAACAAACATGAAACTAAAACTACTTGCGCAAATCACGCTGGGCGTCGCTCTCTCCCTCACGATGGCGTTCGCTCAGGACGGCAAAAAAGCAGAGTTCGGGCTCAAGGTTATAACGACCTTTGATTATCCAGGCGGATCGGGCACACAGACTCGTCCGCAAAAAATCAATCACGAGGGCGACGCGGTTGGCGTCTACGTCGATGCGAGCGGCATCTCCTACGGGTTTGTCCGCACGAGCAAAGGCGGCTACCAGTCATTTGTCGATCCGAATGACGCCGGCAATCTCACCGAGGGCCGCGGCATCAACGATTCGCGCCTCGTCTGCGGTGACTATATCGGCGGCGACGGACTCTATCACGGGTTCTTGCTTCAGAAGGGCCAGTTCCAGGATTACGATGCGCCGGATTCGACGTTTACCCTTGTCCTCGGAGTGAACAATCAGGGCGATTTTTGCGGCAGTTATATTGGTAGCTCCGGCGTCCAGGATGGCTACATCAACGTCGGCGGGAAGCTAAAGGCGATCGAAGTCGCCGGGGCCGCTAATACGCTCACTTACCAGCTGACAGACGGCGATCTCTACACCGGCTATTCCACCGACAGCGGCGGCATCACCCACGGCTATTATGTCGATAACGGTGGAACCATCCATTCGGTTGATCCGGAGGGATCTTTTGGCACCATCTTCTTCGGCATGAATGACGACAACATGATCGTCGGACGATACGCGGACCAACTCGGCGCCACCCACGGATTGCTCTTTCATCCGCCGGATGAATTCTACGTCTTCGATTATCCGGGCTCTTCCTTCACCTCGCTCAACGGCATCAATGAGCAGGGCCAGGTCGTCGGCCGTTACACCGATAATAACGGCATCGATCACGGCATCCTCTGCAAGGTGACTTACACCCATATGCAGGCCTTGCCGAAGGTGAAGGCGCAGACGCCGAAGTCGAACGTGCGACCGGCGAAAAGCGTCGCGGTCGTTCCGGCATCCTGACGAACGCGACCTAACGAGCGGCTCCGCCGCCGATCGTTAGGCCAGGCAATCTCGCGGCGTCCTCGGGTTTCATCAGCCCGGGGGCGCCGCTTTGCTTTAGCGATCGCTCGAACTAAATCGCAGCGCCCGCTGCAACCGCGTCGGCAGCACCGGCAAATGACAGCGCTCGATCAGGAACGTGATGATCCCGGCGAGCTCCTTGAAGATGTAATTCTTGTTCACCGCCCCTTGCAGATAATGCTCGCCGCTGCTCCCGCCAGTCCCGACGCGGGTCCCGATCATGCGCCGCACCATCTGCAAATGCCGGTAGCGAAAATTCGCCAGTTGCTCGTCGATCTCGATCAGAGCATTGAGCAAATTGAAAGGCAGCCGGCAGAGCGGCTCGTCGCGGTAAAGCATGATGAAGAGCGCCGCGCGCAATGCCGTCGGCGAAAAATCTCCCGAGCCCGCGCGCAGAAAAAGCTCGTCGAATCTTTGCAGCAAATCCGCCTTGTCGTCGCGCGCGGAAAGGCTCTGCTCGAAAAGCGCGCGATAGCGCGTCCAGAATGGCGACAGCTCGCCAGACTTAGGCTCGTTAGGCGAAGTTTTCTCCTCGCGCCAAAATTCCTCCGCAAAAAAAGGCGCGCGCGCCAGCCAGCGTTCGACCAACTGCAAAATGCTCGGCCGTTTTTCCCATTCCGTGATCTCGGCAAAGTCCTTTTCGTTGAAACCGCCGAGGTCGGTGTGCTTGTAATAATCGGGCCTAAACCGGTTCTCCATGCGCAAGCCTAACGACGCCTCGATCTCGCGGAATTGTTTGCTCTGGAAACCGGACGCCCCGTGAAGCAGCTCGCGAAATTCGAGAAAATCCAGCGGCGTCATTGTCTCGAGCACGTCGACCTGGTGATTGAGAAGTTTCCAAATCTCGACCACGCGACGAAAACGATGCACGACCACGTTCATGTCCGGCCCGTCGTCGTCGGCCGTCGGTTTGCTCAACACTTCTGCGCAAGCCGCGATCTCGTGCAGGATTTGTTTGAACCACAGCTCGTAAGCCTGGTGGATGATGATGAAAAGCATCTCGTCATGCGCGATTAGTTTTCCTTCGCGCAAACTGAGCGGCTTCTGCAATTCCAACAGCCGGTCGATCCCCAGATAATCGCCGTAATATTGCAGCGCGCGCTCGTGATTGACCGGGCATTCCATCGCGCGAGTCTCGCGCAGAGCGCGGGCGCGCGTCAATCCGCGCGACGTTTGCGCCGGCGCTCGGCTGGCCGATGCTGCGAGTCACTTTCGCCTTATGAGAAAATCATTCCTGTTTATCGCATCCAGTCTTGTCGCCGTTTCGGCCTTCGCCGCTTCGCCTAACGAGTCTAAGACGAAACATCCTTTCACCTTTGAGGAAATGATGTCGTTGAAAAGATTGAGCGAACCGGACCCGTCGCCCGACGGAAAGTGGATTTTGTTTTCCGCCCAGGATGTGAACCTGGCCGCGAATACAAAAACATCGCACCTCTGGATCGTGCCCGCGGCGGGCGGCGACGCGCGGCGGCTGAACGATTCGCCTAACGATGAAGAGCGCCCGCGAATTTCGCCCGACGGCCGCTCAATTATTTTCACTTCCAAGGCGACTGACCCGACGCAAATCTGGATCCGCGACTTCGATTCCGCGACCGGAAAACTGACAGGTGCCGCGCGCCAGATCACGTCGCTTTCGACCGGCGCGGACAGTGCAATCTGGTCGCCGGACGGTCAGAACATCGTTTTCGTTTCGAACGTTTATCCCGACTGCAAGGACGACGCCTGCAATCAGCAGCGCGACGAGGAACTGAAGAAAAGCAAAGTGAAGGCGAAAATCTTCACCCATCTCCTTTACCGGCATTGGACGGCTTACACCGACTTCAAACGCAGCCACCTTTTCGTCGTTAGGCCGGATGGAAAAGCCGCGCCGCTCGACCTCACGCCGGGCGATCACGATGTTCCGCCCTTTTCGTTAGGCGGCTCCGACATGTACGCGATTTCGCCCGACGGCCGGGAGCTCGCCTACACGAGCAACATCGACGAAGTCGGCGCGACGAGCACGAATAACGACATCTTCGTCGTGCCGATGACCGGCGGCGCACCGAAGAAAATCTCCACCAGTCCGGGCAGCGATTCGACCCCGCGTTATTCGCCCGATGGAAAATCGATCGCGTGGCTTTCGCAGGCCCGTGGCGGGTACGAGAGCGATCGCTTCACGCTCGCGATTTACGATCGCGCCTCGGAAAAAATCCGGATCGCGACGCAAAACTTCGATCGCTGGGTCGGCAGCTTCGCGTGGTCGAAAGATTCGAGCGCAATCTTTTTCACCGCCGAAGATCACGGCGAAGCGCCGATTTATCGGCTCGCGATTTCCGAAAACGCGACGCCGCAAGAGTTGGCGCGACTTCATGCTGATGATCTCACGCCCGGGCCGGACGGAAAATTTCTCTACTTCAGCCGCGACTCAATCCAGTCGCCGAGCGAAATCTGGCGGCTCTACATTTCACAGAAAAGCGAACCGGTCGCGGTCACGCACGTGAACGACGCGGCCCTCGCGCAGATCGCGATGCAGCCGCTCGAGCCGTTTCATTTCAAGGCGCCGGACGGCGTCGAGATCGAAGGCTTTCTCGTTAGGCCGCCCGACTTCGACGCGAGCAAAAAATATCCGCTCAAGTTTCTCGTTCACGGCGGCCCGGAAGGCGCGTGGGGCGACGATTGGTCGTATCGCTGGAATCCTGAACTCTTCGCGGCCAACGGCTACGTCATAGTCATGATCAATCCGCGCGGCTCACCGGTTACGGGCAGAAATTTACCGAAGGCGTGATCGGGCAATGGGGCGGGACGCCGTTTGTCGATCTGATGAAAGGGCTCGATTTCGCCGAGAAAAAATTTCCCTTCATCGACAAAAATCGCGAGGCCGCGCTGGGCGCGAGCTACGGCGGTTATATGATCGATTGGATTCTCGGCCACACCGACCGTTTCAAATGCCTTGTCACGCACGACGGCGTTTTCAACACCGAGTCGGCTTACGGCACGACGGAAGAACTTTGGTTTCCGGAGTGGGAATTCAAAGGTCCGCCGTGGAAGGAGCGCCAGCTTTATCGCAAATGGTCGCCGGCGCTTTCGGCGGAGAAATTCAAAACGCCCACACTCGTCGTGCACGGCCAGCTCGATTACCGGCTCGATGTTTCGCAAGGCTTCGATCTTTTCACGACCTTGCAGCGACTCGGGGTGCCCTCGGAAATGCTCTACTTTCCTGACGAAGGCCACTGGGTGCTGAAGCCGCAGAACAGCGAGCTCTGGTATAAAACGGTCAACGCCTGGGTCGACCGCTGGACGGCGCCGAAATAGTCCTTTACTCGTTAGGCCCTAACGACGTCGCCGGCCGAAGGAATAGCCGCGATGAGTGCGTCCGCCGCCGATTGCGCGCTTGCCGCTGCCACTCGATTCCGGCTCGAAAAGCGCGGTGTAAAGATAAGGAAAATTATCCAGCTTCAGCCGCGGAATTTTCTGTCCGATAAAGCGCTCGATCGCCTGCAGCGCCGGCAGCTCTTCACCGTTCGTTAGGGTAAATGCGTCGCCGACATTTTGCGCGCGGCCGGTGCGGCCGATGCGATGGACGTAATCCTCCGGATGTTCCGGCACATCGTAATTGATCACGTGACTCACGCCCGCGATGTCGAGGCCGCGCGCGGCGATATCGGTCGCGACCATCACTTCGTATTTGCCGCTCTTGAAACCTTCGAGCGCTTCGATTCGCTCGCGCTGGGTGCGGTTGGAATGCAGCACCGCGACGGCGTGTTTCGCGGTCTTCAACTGGTGCGCGATACGATCCGCACCATGCTTTGTCCGGCAAAAAATCAGCGCGCTGTCGTAGTTCGTCCGCTCGAGCAACGCCATGAGCAGATCGAACTTTTGCTCGGCGGCGACCGGATAGACAGCGTGCGTCACCGTCTCCGCAGGCGAGCGACGCGCGCCGATCTCGACCGTTTCCGGTTCGCGCAAAACCGTCGCGGCGAGCCGTTCGATTTCCGGCGGCAGGGTGGCGGAGAAAAGCAGCGTCTGCCGATCGGTCGAGATTTGTTTCACGATCCGGCGCACGTCCGGGAGAAAACCCATGTCGAGCATGCGGTCGACTTCATCGAGCACGAGAATATTGACGTCGCGAAAATTGATCGTGCCCTGTTCGAGATGATCGAGCAGCCGCCCCGGCGTCGCGGCGACGATGTCCATCCCCCGTTGCAAATCGTCGCGCTGTTTGCCGTAGCCGACGCCGCCGTGCACGACCGTGACCTGCAATCTGGTGAAACGTCCGTAATCGCGAAACGCCGTCTCGACCTGCGCCGCGAGCTCGCGCGTCGGCTCAAGAATGAGGCAGCGAAATTTCCCGTGCTCGCCAAGCAGGGTCAGGATCGGCAGCGCGAAGGCGGCGGTTTTTCCGGTGCCGGTCTGCGCCGTGCCGACAAGATCGCGGCCGGCGAGGATGATCGGAAACGCGCGCAGTTGAATCGGAGTCGGCTCGGTGAAACCCATCGCCTGCGTTCCCCTAACGACTTCAGGGGAAAGCCCGAAATTCTGAAATGACACGGCTGCACGTTAGATTGGTTAGGCCGAGAAGCAACGCGACTTCCGCGTAGAGTCATTCTTAGCGATGCGAATTCTTGTCCTCGCCGACACCCACAATCATCTCCCGGAAAAATTGGATTCGTTCGCGGAAGGCGCGGACGAAATCTGGCACCTCGGCGATGTCTGCGCGCCGCAGCTTCTCGTTAGGCTGGAAAATTGCGGGCCGCCGCTCACGCTTGTGCGCGGGAATTGCGACTCGAATTTCGACTGGCCGCTTCTCGTCGACCTGAAACGCAACGGAGTCCGTTTCCGCCTCGTGCACATCCCGCCGGCGCGCGCGCCGGAAAACATCGACGTGCTTCTGCATGGCCACACCCACGTTCCGCGTCACGAACGCAAGGATGGAATCCTCTGGTTGAATCCCGGCTGCGTGACGAGGCCGAATCGCGGCGCGCCCGCGAGCCTGGCTCACCTCGAGATCGCCGATGACGGAAAGCTAGACTGGCGCCTGACGATTCTTCGTTAGGCGAACGCCTCGTTAGGCAAAATTATTCCTCGTCCGTTTTCTTCGCGTCGGATTTTTTCGCCTTCTTGACCGGTTTGGAATCGGTCTCGGCGCCTGCATCCGCGTTGGGAGATTTCTTCGCGCGCTTTTTGCCCTTTTCGTCCGGCTCGGCCTCTTCTTCGATCACGCGCGGCGCGTCGACCCACTCGAGAAATGCGACCGCGGCCGAGTCGCTCTTGCGCTGGCCGAGTTTGATGATGCGGGTGTAGCCGCCGTTGCGCGCCGAACTGCGCGGCGCGATGTCGTCGAACAATTTTTTCACCGCTTCTTTTTGCCGGAGGACGGAGAGCGCGGTGCGGCGGGCGTGGAGCGAGCCTTTCTTGCCTAACGTCACCATTTTTTCCGCGAGCGGGCGCACGGCTTTCGCTTTGGCGAGCGTGGTTTTGATCCGGTGGTGCTCGATCAAACTGCAAACCTGATTTGCGAGCAGCGCTTTTCGATGTTCCGCGGTCCGTCCGAGTTTTACGGTTTTCTTTTGGTGTCTCATGCTTTGCTTCTCCGCCGAATTTTTGCCTAACGAATGCCTAACGACTACTCTTCGTCCGCGCCATTCGCGCCGTCGCTGCTGGCCATCGGGAGGTCGATCAGACCGGGATCGAATTTCTGTCCAAGGCCAAGGCCGAGCTGCAGCAGCTTGTCCTTGATTTCGTTGAGCGATTTTTTGCCGAAGTTGCGATACTTCAACATCTCGGCTTCCGATTTTTGCGCGAGCTGGCCGACGGTCGTGATGTTGGCGTTGTTCAGACAATTCGCCGCGCGCACGCTCAATTCGATTTCGTTCACGCTCATGTTGAGCAGTTTTTTCAGCTTGACGTTTTCCTCGGAAACACCGGCCGGGGTTTCGTCGAACTCGATCACGTCTTCGTTGAAATTCACAAAGACATCGAGGTGATGGCGCAAAATCGCCGAGGCCTGGAGAAGCGCGTCGTCGGGCGTGAGACGGCCGTCAGTCCAGACTTCAAGCACGAGCTTGTCGTAATCGGTGCGCTGACCGACGCGGGTGTTTTCGACTGCGTATTTGACGCGCGTGACCGGCGAAAAAATCGAGTCGATCGGGATGATGCCGATCGGCTGGTCGGGCCGTTTGTTTTCGTCGCCGGTGGCGAAGCCGCGACCGACGCGGACGTCGAGCTCGGCTTCAAATTTGTGTTTGCGATCGATCGTGCAGACGAGCTGTTTCGGGTTCAGAATTTCGTAACCCTGCACGAGTTGAATGTCGCCCGCGGTCACTTCGCCTTCCTTGTTCACGTGGATGGAAAGCTGGCGCGCTTCGTGATCGCTCGCCTTGAATTTGATGCGTTTGAGATTGAGCACGATGTCGGTCACATCCTCGACGATGCCGGGCAAAGTGCCGAATTCGTGCTGCGCGCCAGTGATCTTCACCGCGGTGATGGCGGCGCCTTCGAGCGATGAGAGGAGCACGCGCCGAAGCGAATTTCCGACCGTGTGACCGTAGCCGGCCTCGAAAGGCTCGGCGGTGAATTTGGCGTAGGTATCTGTGGCCGACGACTCCTCTTTGGTGAGGGTCTTGGGCATTTCAAAACGTCCGTAACGAACTGGCATGATATTAAGTAAGAAGGCAGAAGGATGAGTTAAGAAACAAAGGCGCGCGACGACACTTCTGCCTTCTCAATTTTTCCTTCATCCTTTCCAAAGCGCCGGGTTTCCCCTGGCGAGCGCGGTCTCACATCAAGCGACGGAGACCCAGGGACCAACGGCGCGCGATTTTAAAAAGCTCGCGGCGGACGTGGAATCAACACCATCGCGCGGATTTTGCAAGTCGCGCGGCGCGGGCTCAGCCTTCTTCGATTTCGTCGGGCAATTGATTGCCGTCGCCAGCCGCCCGCGGAAAATAACGCGCGAGCAATTCGCCCGTTTGCCGGATCGCATGGACGAGCGCGTCGGTGAAATTTTCCGCGCGAAAATCCTCGCGCATCGCGTCGACCAGCTGCTGCCAGAATTCATCGCCGCAGCGTTGGTGAATGCCTTCGTCGCCCACGACGGCGAATTTTTGCGCGCGCGGTGCGACGAAAATGAGAACGGCGTTGCGCTCTCGGGTCGCGATCATGCCAAGTTTCTGAAATTGCGCGCGCGCGGCCGCGAGCGGGTCGTCGATCGCGCCGTGGCGAATGTAAATGCGAATCTGGCCGGAAGTATTTTTCTCCGCCTCGCCGATCGCTCTAACGATGCGATCGTGATCGAGCTTCGCGAGAAAAGTTTTCGTCTTCATCGTTACCAACTCGAGCCCGCGCCGCCGCCGCCGGAGAAACCACCGCCGCCGCTGAACCCGCTGAAACCACCACCACCACCGCCGCCAAATCCGCCACCACCAAAACCTCCGACGAATGGTCCCCCAAAGCCGCTATAGCCGTAGCCGCGCCTAACGACGCGGCTAAATCGCGATGCGATGACGATCGCGACGATGGTAAAAAAAATAATCGAGCCAATCGGGATCTTGCCCGCGGAATTTGCTTTTTCCATATCTGTGCGGCCGCTGCCTTTAAATTCTCCGCGAACGGCCTGCATCATGGCATCGACGCCTGCCCGCAGGCCGCCGGCGTAATCGCCCTGTTTAAAATGCGGCGCGATGAGGTTGTGCGTGATGTCAAAACACGTGGCGTCCGGCAACGCGCCTTCCAAACCGTAGCCCGTCTGAATTCGAAGGAGGTGATTCTGAACGAAAACAAAAAGAACCGCGCCATTGTTGCGACCTTTTTGCCCGACCTGCCAGGTTTGAAAAATGCGCTGGGTGTAATCGTCGATTGACGATTCGCTCTCCATCGTCGGATAAATCGCGACCACGAGCTGGGTGGAAGTGTCGCGCTCAAATTGCGCGAGCTTTTCATTCAGCTCCTGCGCGGTCGAACGATCAACGACGCTGGCATAATCGTTGAAATAGCCGGCCGGTTTCGGCGGAATCGTCTCCGCGCCTAACGAGTGCAACGCGACGAGAAGAACCGCGATCGCCGCGAGAAATTGCCGCGTTCTCATCGCCATCGGTTCGTTAGGCGAAAACGAATTCGTCAGGGCGTGGCCGCGGCCGTCGCCGCCGGCGCCGGGCTGGCGTTGCCGAAATCAAAATTGACCTTCGGCGCCGTCTCCGCACCGGGCTGCGCGTTGAAAAACGGTCGCGGATGAAAACCAAACATCCCGGCGAAAAGCGCGGTCGGAAATCTCTGCACGCTCGTGTTGTAAGCCTGCACCGCGCTGTTGAAATTTCCCCGCTCGACCGAGATGCGATTTTCCGTGCCCTCGAGCTGCGCCTGGAGCGCGAGAAAATTCTGGTTCGCGCGCAACTCCGGATAGCGTTCGCTGACCACGAGCAGGCGCGAGAGCGCGTTGCTCAACTGGCCTTGCGCGGCTTGGAATTGCTGCAGTTGCGCGGCATCGGTCGGAGCCTTGTTTGGATCGAGCTGCACGCGGCCGACACTGGCGCGCGCGTTCGTCACCGCGATCAGCGTCGATTTTTCGAAATTGGCCGCGCCCGCGACCGTCTGGACAAGATTCGGAATGAGATCGGCGCGCCGCTGATAAACATTCTCCACCTGCGCCCACGATTGATTGACGCTTTGATTCAATCCGACAAGGCGATTGTAACTTCCCGCGAGCGCAATCGCTGCGATCACCAAAATAAAAACGACGACGAGCAAAACGCCGCCGCAACCGAGGGCAAATTTATTCATGCTGCTTTTCGTTAGGCGCGGGTTTTTCCTCAGGCGAATTCGGGATCGGCGTGACCTGCGCCGAGACCGCTTTCCATTCGCCGTGCACGCGGATGAAAACATCCGTCCATGCAAATTGCCCGCTTTCGTCCCGCTCTTTCGTGCGCGCCTTGACCGTCGCGACGCCGTTGGCGATCGCGGTGTCGCCATGAATCCGCACATTCAGATGGTCGATCGTCATCTGTTCGAAATTCGTCTCACCGCTCGTCGTGTCCTTGATGTCGCCGCTTTTGTTCAGCGTCCGGCCTTCCGGTCCGGTGACGATAAAATCGGGCGCCTCGATTTTTTCCAAATACGAAGCGTCGCGTTTTTGAATCGCTTCGAGCCAGTCCTGCTCGATCTTGCGAATCTGTTGCTCGTCGCTGCCTTCGCGGCCGGTCGCGACCTGGGCGGAAAGCGTGCCCGTCGCGCTCAAAGCCGCGGCGAGGACGAAAACTGCAAAAGTCGTCTTCATTTGCTCTGCATCGTTGAGGAAATGCGCCCGCAAGTCAATCGCGCAACCAAATTCTAGGTCGTCGCCGATTCGTTAGGCGCGAACGCGGGTTCGTTAGGCACGGGTTCGCCTAACGATGGCGCCGGGACCGGCGCGACGGCGGCTTTCGGCAGCTCGCGACGTTTCAGTTCCTCGGCGTTTGGCAATTCGTCGAGATCGCGCAAGCCGAAGTGTTCGAGAAAAAATTGCGTCGTCTCGTAGAGCAAAGGCCGGCCCGGCACTTCCGCGCGACCGGCGATTCTGACCAGCCCGCGCTCCATCAAAGTCTGCAAAACACTCTCGATCGCGACGCCGCGCACCGCTTCGACATCGGCGCGCGTGATCGGCTGGCGATAGGCGATGATCGCGAGCGTCTCGAGCGCGGGCGGGCTGAGCCGCGCCGGTTTGCTCGCGGGGAAAAGCTGCCGCACCCAGCGCGCGCAGGCCGGGTCGCTCGCGAGCTGCCACCCTTCGGCTTTTTCGAGAAGCTGAAAGGCGCGCGCCTGCTCGATGTAAGTGATTTTGAGCTGCTCGAGCGCGGCGGCAATCTCGGCTTCGTTTGTTTTTGCGAATTCGTTAGGCAAAAGTTCGTCGTCGTCGCCCGCGCCTTGGATCGCGCTCGCAATTTCACGCGTGGTCAGCGGCTTTTGCGCACTGATGAGGAGCGCTTCGACGACTTGCGACAGATTCATTTTGCTGAATCAGGAAAGCAGGAACGCAGGAAAAAGAAAGCCTGACTCACGCGCCGATCGCGCTCTGAATCGCGTCCGCGATGCGATCGGCTTCGCGATCGATCTGGCCGGATTCGCGGCCTTCGATGAGCAACCGAATCTTCGGCTCGGTCCCGGAATAGCGCAGCAGGACGCGGCCGCGACCGTGCAATTTTTTTTCGGTCTCGTGCACGAGCTCCATCACTTTTGGCAAAGATTCTAGCTCCGGTTTTTCTTTCACCCGCAGGTTGCGCTGCGCCTGCGGATATTTCGCGAGGCATTTTTTCAATTCGCCTAACGACTTCCCGCTCGCCTGCATGATGCGCAAAATTTGCAGCGCGCTGACGATGCCGTCGCCGGTCGTGGTGAAATCGCGGAAGATGAGATGGCCGCTTTGCTCGCCGCCGAGGTTGAGATTTCGCCGCACCATTTCCTCGATCACATAACGGTCGCCGACTTTGGTGCGAATGACTTTGCCGCCGTGCGCGGCGAGTGCTTCGTCGAGGCCGAAGTTGCTCATGATCGTGGCGACGAGAGTGTTTTGCGCGAGGCTGCCGTTGCCTAACGAGTCGACCGCGGCGATGGCGAGAATCTCGTCGCCGTCGACGATCTCGGCGTTCTCGTCGCAAAGCAGCACGCGGTCGGCGTCGCCGTCGTGCGCGATCCCGATCTGGGCGCCGCTTTGCCTAACGAGTCGCTGAATTTCCTCCGGATGCGTGCTGCCGCATTGCGCGTTGATGTTGGTTCCGTTCGGCTCGTCGTGCGCGATCGTGAGATCGGCGCCGAGCTCGCGCAAAATGCAGGGCGTCGATTTGTAGCCGGCGCCATTCGCGACATCGACAGCGATGCGCATTTTTTCCAAAGTCATCCCGCGCGGAAAACTGGTTTTCGCAAACTCGACATAACGGCCGAGCGCGTCGTCGATGCGGGTGGCGCGACCGATTTTTCCCGCGGTCGGCCTAACGACATCGATCTCGCCGCCAAAGACGAGCTGCTCGATTTTTTGTTCGATCTCGTCGTCGAGTTTGTAGCCGTCGTGGCGGAAAAATTTGATGCCGTTGTCCTCGTAGGAATTGTGCGAAGCGGAGAGGACGATGCCGGCGTCGGCGCGGAGCGAGCGCGTGATGTAGGCGACGCCGGGCGTGGGCAGCGGGCCGATCAAAAGCACGTCCACGCCTAACGACGTGATCCCGGCGACGAGCGCGTTCTCGAGCATGTAACCGGAGAGGCGCGTGTCTTTGCCGATGACGATTTTCGGCCGCAAGCCCGGCGGATGTTTTCTCGGGTTCAACTGTGTGAAAACATGGGCGGCGGCGCGGCCGAGCTTGAGCGCGGTCTCGGCCGTGACCGGCTCGACATTGGCGACGCCGCGGACACCGTCGGTGCCGAAGATTTTTTTCGAAGCGGTCACTTCTTTTCGATGTGCTGGCGATCGTGATCGCTGATGAAAAGGCACTCGTTTTCGAGGCCGAGGAGGGTGGCCCATTTGAGCGGGAATTTCTGCAGATCAACGCTGCGCAAAATGACCGTCGCCCAGTCGCGATACTCGCCTTTCAAGATATCGCGCAAGGTATTTCCGCTCCCGCTGATCGGCGTGAGATAGATCGCGTTGATCGGGCCGCCGAGCGTGTTGTAATCGTTCAGCTCGGTGAAACTGCGCACGCTGTCCGGCAGCCAGACGGCGCGCCGATCGGCGTACCAGGCGACCGCCCACGGCATGTCGGTGGCGGTGATTTCGTTTGGCTGCATCCACTGGTTAAGGACGGCAATGTAAGGCGGCACATACGGCGGCCAGCGGATGCTCGATTTATTCGACGCAAAAATCCCGGTCACCAGCATCGGCAGCCCGCAAATCAGAAAAAGCAGCACGAGAAAACCGATCCGCGCGATCCGGTATTCGATCCCGAGCCGGTTCCATTGCACGAGCAGAAACGCGAGCCCGAAACAGGTCATGATCGGGATGAAAAGGACGTGAAGCTGATTCGCCGCCACGCCCTGTTCTTCGGTCACGCCGTAAACCGCCATCCCGACAACCGCCCCGCCCCACATCGCGAGCACGAGCCAACGCGTCGCCGCAGTTTCGGCGCGGCGAAACGGATGCATGAGCGACGCGAAAAAGAAAAGCGCGACCACGCTCCCGCCGAAGTAGCGAAAAATTTTCCCGAACTGATCGATCACGTTACCGGAAATTTTCGCGCGCCAGAAGCCGAACGACATTCCGCTAAAATCGATCAGCGTGTGCCGCATGTGGGCCGCTTCGCTCATCCCGATCTGATCGAAAAAAGAGTAAATCGCGACCCCGCCGGGATTGCCGCAGACGAGATAATTTCGCACCAGCCACGGCAGATAAAGAATCAGAAACGGCAGCAGCACGAGCACCGCCGCCCAGACGCGCGGCCGAAAATAGAAAATGCAAAAAATGAGCGCGGCGACGAAAATCCAGATCGTGAGCGCGTGCGAAAGCGCGAGCAAACCGAAGCCGACGCCCGCGCCCGCGAGCCAGCGGCCGACCGACTGGCCGCCGATTTGCGCCTCGATCGCGCGGACGAGCGCGTAAGTCGTGAGGCTGAAAAGAAACAGCATCAGCATCTGCGGCAAACCCGAGAGCGTGTACTGCCAAAACATGTCGCAGATCAAAATCAGGCCGCAGCTCATGAGCGCGAGCGAACGATCGAAAAGCCGGCGCGCGATCAAAAACAAAACCACCACCGAGGCGAGGAAAAACAAAATCGAAACCGCGACGATGACTTTGTCGCCGACGTAAAGAATGTCGCGCGTCGTCATCGTCAGATGCGATTTCACCGGCAGGAGCGCGAGCGCGTCGATGAGGGGCGGGAGGGGCGCGTTGTAAGTGTCGATCCAAACTTTTTGCGCCGGGTCCTTGCCGTGCCGCTCCAGCTGCCCGGCGGCGAGCGGCCGCGCAAATTTCGTCGCCCAGCCGTGCCC
This sequence comes from Chthoniobacterales bacterium, assembly GCA_036490335.1. Taxonomy (GTDB): domain Bacteria; phylum Verrucomicrobiota; class Verrucomicrobiia; order Chthoniobacterales; family UBA10450; genus Palsa-1392. Next base: position 124,118 of record DASXEB010000014.1, on the reverse strand, counting down.
GCGAATCAGCTCGCGGCCGATCTGCGCCTGGTCCATCGCTTGCGCAGTCGCGAGCCCGCGAAATTCGTGGATGAAATAAAAGAGCGCGAGGCCGACGACGAGCAGGAGGGCGAGCAGACGCCGGACCCAGACGGCGGCGCGGCCCATTTCGAGCGCGTGGATGTTTCGCTGGATGAAATCGGCGCTACCGGGCATGGCGTGCGAGCTGGATGAAATTCACTGGCGGTAGTTGACCCGACCTTTACTCGTTAGGCAAAAACTAAATTGCGGAAATGTTCACGAAATCTTCTCGTTAGGCGAAGCCGCCGCTTTCTTCGCATTCATCTCGTTGATTTTTCGGTGCAGAGTGCGCCGGCTAATCCCGAGCTTTTTTGCGGCCGCGGTGATGTTGCCGTTGGTCGAGGCGAGCGCCTGGGCGATCAGTCGCTGCTCGGTCGCGTGCAAATCGAGCGGGCTCGCTTTTTCGTCGAAGCCGCGCGCGCGCGTCACGCCTTCGGGCAGGTTCGAAGCCGCGGTCTGGCGAATCGCCGGCGGCAAATCGCGCAACGCGACCGTCGCGCCTCTCGCCATGACGACGCCGTGCTCGATCGCGGTGCGCAGCTCGCGGACGTTGCCCGGCCAATCGTAAGCGAGGAGCACGTTCATCGCGTCGGCCGAGATTTCGAGCGGCGGTTTTTCATTCGCCTTTGCAAAGTGACGCAAAAAAGCCCTAACGAGAAGCGGAATATCTTCCTTCCGCGCGCGCAACGGCGGCATCGTGATCTTGACCACGTTGAGGCGGAAATAAAGATCGTCGCGAAATTTTCCCTCACTCACCATCGACTCGAGATTTTTATTCGTGGCCGCGATCAGGCGGACGTCGGCGTGCAAAGTCTGCGAGCCGCCAACGCGCTCGAAGGCGCGCTCTTCGCTGATCACGCGGAGCAGTTTCACCTGCGTGCTCGCGTCGATCTCGCCGATCTCGTCGAGAAAAATCGTGCCGCCGTTCGCCTGCTCGAAGCGCCCGATGCGGCGTTCGTGCGCGCCGGTGAAGGCGCCTTTCTCATGGCCGAAAAGTTCGCTCTCGAGCAGCGTCGGCGAGAGCGCGGCGCAGTGCACGGTGACGAATTTTCCTTTATGCCGCCGGCTCAAGTTGTGGATCGCGTGCGCGGCCAGCTCCTTGCCGGTGCCGCTTTCGCCTTCGATCAAAACATTCGCCGACGAAGGCGCGACCTGGCGGATGGTGTCGAGCACTTCGCGCAAGGCGGCCGATTCGCCGAGCAAATTTTCGAGCCCGAAGCGCTCGTCCACCTGTTGCCGAAGCACGCGATTCTCCGCCTCGAGCCGGCGGCTGCCGAGCGCGCGTGCGATCAACATCTCGACTTTGTCGAGATTGAGCGGCTTGGTCACGAAATCGTACGCCCCGCGCTTCATCGCCTCGACTGCGGTATCGACCGAGCCGTAGGCCGTCATCATGATGCAAACCGGCGGATGCGGGAGCTTGAGCGCGCGCTCGATTAGCATCATCCCGTCTTCACCACCGAGGCGCAGGTCGGTGATGAGGACGTCGATCTCGTCGCGGGTCAGGACTTCGAGCGCGCTCGCCACGTCGGCCGCGACATAGGTGTCGTATTTGTCGTCGAGCAAACTGCGCAAACCATCGCGGGTATGCTTCTCGTCATCGACGATCAGGACGGTTGCCTCCATCACGAAAGAAAAGCCCGCGCGCTACTTCGCGCCAGCGTTATCCTTCTTCGCGCCGCTGTCGGGAGTCTCGCCCTTCGGTTTCGGCGCGGGCTTGATCTGCACCTTCAGGCCGTCCTGCAACTGGTCCGTCGGGTTCACGACCACGAGCGAATTTTCCTTCAGGCCGTCGAGCACTTCCATCTCGGTGCCGAAATCGCGCCCGACCTTGATCCTGGCCCAGTGAATCTTTTTCTCATCCGTCACCGTCGCGACCTCGGGGCCTTCGGTGCGGAAAAGAAACGCGTTTGCCGGCACAGTCAGCGGCGCGTTTTTATCCACGAGTTGGAAACGCACCTCGCCGTACATGCCGGAGAAAAGCTTGCCCTCGTGATTCGGCACCTGCACCTCGACCTGCATCGCACGCGACGCCGGATCGAGCGCGCCGGCCGTGCGGGTCACGACACCGTCGAAATCCGTCCCGGGAAATTCCTGCACTGAGACCTTCGCCTTCTCGCCTTCGTGAATCGAGGGCGCGTTGGACTGCGGAACGTAAACATAGACCCGCAGCGGATCGCTCTGCGCGATGCTAAAGAGCGGCGTCGTCGGCGACACGAGCGCGCCGACATCGACATCGCGCGCGGTGATCTTCCCAGCGAAAGGCGCGATGATTTTATTGAAGCCCTGCGTCTTTTCGAGCTGCTCGAGCGCGGCTTGCGCGGTCCGCTTCGCCGTCACCTTCTCGTCGCGGTCCTGGTCGGAGACGACCTTCTTCGCGGCCAGCTCGGTCCAGCGTTGCGCGGTCTGGTCGGCGAGCTGGTAATTGGCCCGCGCTTGCGCGAGCTGCTGATCGACCTCCGGCGTTTCGATGATGGCGAGGAGATCGCCCTGCTTCACGTCGTCGCCGATGTCGACAATCCATTTCGCGACGTAGCCGTTTGAGCGCGGGTAGATCGTCGTCTCTTCGTAAGCGAGCATGTTGCCCGGAAGAACGAGCTGCTGCGGCTTGGTATCGCGCTTCACCTTCGCGACCTCGACCGTGACCTGCGAATTTTGTTTCGCGAAGCTCTGCTCCTCGTGCCGCTCGTGCACATGCCGCCAGATCCCGAGCACGAGAAAGAGCGAGAGCGCCGCCACGACCGCGATCGGACCCCAGATCGCGACCGTGCGGACGGGCGGATGACGCCGGGGAGGCGCGTGACGTTTCGTTTCGGTCTCGGTCGCCATTAAATTCCTTCCATCCTCAAAAATTTCGCCCGCGGGCGGTCAGGCCGGCTGCGCCTGCGTCTCGCGGTTGGCTTCTTCGTCGAATTGCTCGTCCTCGTCGCAGGTGAACTCCCCTTTGCGCAGGTAACTGTAAACCACCGGGACAAAAAAGAGCGTCGCAAACGTCGCTACGAGCAGGCCGCCGATGACCGCGCGGCCGAGCGGCGCGTTTTGCTCGCCGCCTTCACCGAGACCGAGCGACATCGGGAGCATGCCGATGATCATCGCAAGAGCGGTCATGATCACCGGACGCAGCCGGGTGTAGCCGGCCGCGCGCGCGGCGTCCGTCGCGCTCATCCCCTCCTTCTCGCAACGCTCGTCGTTCGCAAAAGTCACGACCAGGATCGAGTTCGCCGTCGCGACGCCGATCGCCATGATCGCCCCCATGAGCGAAGGCACGTTCAGCGTCGTGCCGGTGATGAAAAGCATCCAGATAATCCCGCAGAGCGCGCCCGGCAGCGCCATGATGATGATAAACGGATCGGTCCACGACTGGAAATTCACCACCATGAGGAAGTAGACCAGCACGATGGCAAAAAGGATACCGAAACCGAGCCCCTCGAACGACCGGTTCATGCTCTCGACCTGACCGCGGACATTGATCTGCGTCCCGCGCGGGAGATGTTTCTGGGCGTCGGAGACATAATTTTGAATATCCCCCGCCACCCCGCCGAGGTCCCGCCCCTGGACATTGGCCAGCACATCGAAGACCGGCTGCACGTCGTAATGATTCACGATCACGGGCGACTCCTCCCGCGTGATCGTGCTCAGATTCCCGAGCAACTCCGGCTGGGGAAGGTTGGGCGCGATCACCGGCGTGTTCAGCAGGTCCTGGAGCGTGTCCATTTTGTATTGCGGCGTTTGGACGGCGACCTGGTAATTGACCCCGTTGTCGTAATTCAGCCAAAAATTCGGCGCCGCCTGCCCGCTCGAGCTGAGCGAGATCAACATCGTCTGCGCCACCGTCTGCTGGGTGAGCCCGATCTGCTCCGCGCGGGTGCGGTCGACATTTACCCGGAGATCGGGACCGTGGACGACTTGATGAATATGGACATCGACCGCCCCGGGAATGGTCGCCACCTCCTTCTCGATCTTCTCCGCCAGCTTGTAATTGCCCTTGTCCCGCCCGCTGATCTGGATGTCGATCGGCGCCGGGATGCCGAAGTTCAAAATCTGGCTCACGATGTCCGGCGCGGAGAAATAAAAGCTCATGTCCGGGAAATCGTGGCGCAATTTCGTGCGCAGAATGCGCTGGTAATCGGCGATCGGCTTGTGCTTCGGATTGAGCGCGACCAAAATCTCGCCGTCGGCGGCCGAGATCGTGGCGTTATCGGAGAAGGCGAGGTTAATCCCGCTCGCCGGCAGGCCCATATTATCGAGCACGGTCTGGATTTCGCCCGCGGGAATGACCTTCCGGATGTCCTGCCCGACGTCGTAGAAGCGCTGCTCGGTCGCCTCCAATCGCGTCCCGGCCGGCGCGCGCACATGGAGCCGGAATTGCCCCGCGTCCACCGTCGGGAAGAAGTCGCGCCCGAGGAACGGCACAAGGCAAAGGGAAAGCAGCGTCGCCACCACCATGATCCCGACAATAATCAGCCGGTGCTCGAGCGACCAACGCAGCCCCTCCGTGTAACGATCGCGCAGCTTCTCGAAATAATGGTTGAACCCGTGGTGAATCTTCTGGAACCAGCCGATCACGGCGTTCGGGCGGCCTTTTTTCGCCTTCCGCCGGTCTTCGCCAACGCCCGACTGCCGCTGAAGAACGTTCTTCTGCGGCTGATGAGCGTTCTCCGACGGCTGATGAGCGTGCATCTGCGACTGATTTGCGTGAATCTGCGGCTGATGAGCGTTCCCCGATGACTGGTGAGCGTGCATCTGCGACTGATGAACGTCCATCAACGGCTGATGAGCGTTCATCGACGACTGATGAACGGGATTCTGTGGCTGATCCGCGCCACTCCGCGACGAAGGAGCGTTCTCCGAGGCCTGATTCGCGCCATTCTGTCTCGGCGAACCGTTCTCTCCCGGCTCATGGCCTTCGTCCAGGTCCAGCTCGTCGAGGTGGTCGGTGAGGAGAAACTTCACCATCGTCGGGACAACGGTCCGGCTGAGGAAATAACTGGCCAGCATGGCGAAAATGACGGCCATGGCGAGGGGTTGGAAGAGGTATTTAGCCGTGCCGCTGAGGAAAAAGACCGGGACAAAGACGATGCAGATGCAAAGGGTGGAGACGAAAGCCGGGACCGCGATTTGCGAGGCGCCGTCGAGGATGGCCCGGACCATCGGCTTCTTCATCGCGAGGTTGCGATGGATGTTCTCGATCTCGACCGTGGCGTCGTCGACCAGGATACCGACGGCGAGGGCGAGGCCGCCGAGGGTCATGATGTTGAGCGTCTGCCCGAGGGCTCCGAGAATGATGATGGAGCACAAAATCGAGAGCGGGATGCTCGTGGCGACGACGAGGGTGCTCCGCCAACTGCCGAGGAAAAGCAGGATCATGAGCGCGGTCAAACAAGCCGCGATGACGCCTTCCCGGAGGACGCCGTTGATGCTCGCGCGGACGAAGATCGATTGGTCGAAAAGCTGGGTGATCTTGAGGCTCGCGGGGAGGGTGGCCTCGATATGCGGGAGGGCGGCTTTGACCCGCTTGATGATGTCGAGGGTCGAGGCGTTGGCCGACTTGAGCACGGTGAGGAGGGCCGAGCGCTGGCCGTTTTGCAGGACGATGTTGGTCTGGACGGCGAAACCGTCGCGGACGTTGGCGACGTCCTTTATATAGATCATCGCGCCGTTGACCTGCTTGATCGGGAGATCGTTCAGGGCGTCGAGGACGCGCGGGCTGGAGTTGAGCCGGACGTTGTATTCGCGGTCGCCGATCTTCTCCGTGCCAGCGGGCAGGACGACGTTCTGCGCGTTAAAGGCGTTCGAGACGTCGGCCGGGCTCAGGCCTTTGCCGTAAAGCTTCGCCGGGTCGATATCGACCATGATCTGCCGCGCCTTCCCGCCGTATGGGAGCGGGACCTGCGCGCCCTGGACCGTGCTGAGCTGGGTGCGGATGAAGTTTAACCCCAAATCGTAGAGCTGCTGCTCGGAAAGGCTGTCGCTGCTCAGGCCGAGATCGAGGATCGGGACGTTCGAGGCCGAATATTGGATGATGAGCGGCGGGGTCGTGCCCGGCGGCATGATGCGGATGAGGGTCTGGCAAATCGAAGTGACCTGCGCGACTCCGGCCTCAACCTTCGCGCCTTCGTGGAAGAAGACTTTGATCACGGCGACGCCGTTGTAGGACTGGCTCTCGATGTGCTCGATGTCGTTCACGGTGGTGGTCATCGCGCGCTCGCAGACGGTCACGAAACGCTTCTCCATTTCCTCCGGCGCGACGCCCGAGTAACTCCAGATCACGCTCACGACCGGGATGTCGATGCTCGGGAAGATGTCGGTCGACATGCGGAAGATCGTGACCATGCCGACAAGCACGATCAGGATCGCCATGACCGTAAAAGTGTAGGGGCGCCGGAGCGCGAGACGGACGATCCACATGGCCTTAGTTCAAGTTTAACGAACTTTAGGGAAATTTCGAATCCGGGGCGCGATCTGGCGGGGAATTTTTTCGTGCGGCCGCTTTTCGGGATCGACCGCGGGACGATTTTTTGTTTGCCTGAGGAGATGAAAATGTCGCCCGCGCTCCTCGGGCTCGATGCCATGGTGGTGAATATCGAGCTGACCCTCTCGAGCATCGTGCAGGCGGTCGCGCTGACCTTCCTGATCGAGAACGCGCGCACTGTCCTGGCCGTGCGCGACGCGGCCACGTGGCTCTATGTTTTCTCCGGGCTTTGCAGCATCCTGATTTTCTGGTCGCGCTCCATTCTCCATACCCTCACGCTTATCCGCTGGCCGCTGGAGTTCGGTCACAACTTTCTCTACATCGCCTGCACGTTCGCGGAGTGCCTGCTTTTCACCTGCCTGGCCAATCCGACAGCCTGGTTTGAGCTGAGCACGCTCTACGCGATCGCCGTCCTGGTGCTCTTCGCCTACGACATGCGGATGACGAATGTGCGCGAGGCCGATCGGCCAAGTGAGGCGAGCCGCCGGCTCTGTGAAATGATCGCGCGTGATCAGCGGCTGAATATTTTCCTGCTCATGCCGCTGCTCCTGATCTTTAACCTGGGCTGCGCGGGGGCGATTTATCGGTGGCCGGACTTTTTTCTCGCCCGGCACGGTCATGTTTACCTGATCGCGGGGCAGTTTCTCGGGCTCGCGATCTATCTTTACTATGTAGTGCGCTTTTTCGGGCGGCTCGCGCCGTTGATTCTCCTTCGGCAGGAGGAGCGGCGGGCCCTCGCGAGCGGGGATCGTTAGGCGTCAGGCGCTCGCTTCCTCCGCGTGCGCGGGAAGCATCCTGACCCGGCGATCGACGAAGGGCAGGCGAATGGTCAACGTGAGCCCGCGACCTTCGCTGCTCTCAATCGCCAGCTCGCCCCCATGCTCGCGCACGATCCGCCTAACGATCAGCAGCCCGAGCCCGGTGCCGGCCGCTTTGGTCGTGAAGTAAGGCTCGAAGACGCGGCTCAGGTTTTCCGCCGAAATTCCCCCGCCCGTGTCGGTGAAGCTGATCTTGACGTGGGTCTCGTCGCGGTCGGTGCGAATGCGCAGGATGCCGCGGCGTTTCATGGCCTCGAAACTGTTCTTGATTACGTTGTAAAAGACCTGCTTCATCTGGTCGCGATCGAGTTGAAGCGGCGGCAGGTCGGAGCGCAGCTCGGTCTCGACCACGATGTCGCGGTCTTTGATCTCGGGCTGGAAAAAATGCACCGTCTCTTCCAGGAGCGTGTTGATGTTCTCGCGCTGCAGGTTCGGCTTCGATGGGCGAATGGCGCGGAGGAACTGAGTCACGATCGAGTCGAGCCGCTCGATCTCCGCGCGGGCGATCTCGATCGAATCCTGGAGCGCGCGCTTTTCTTCCCCGGCCGAAAGTTTGCGCACCTGGCGCTCCATCAATTGCAGGTGAATGTGGAGCGAGTTGAGCGGATTCCCGATCTCGTGCGCCACTCCCGCGGCGAGCAAAGTCAGCGCCGACAAACGCTCCGACTCGATCGTCTCCTGGGTCGAGCGCCGGCTCTGCGTGATGTCGCGCAGGATCATCGCGTGGCCCACGGTCGCGCCCGGAGTGTCGTTAGGCGGCCCGGCCTCCGCACGCCGCTCGATCTTCAGCGGCACGACGTAGAAGTTGATGAAACGATTCGCGGGATAGAAAATTTCCATGTCGCGGCTGATAGCCGATTCGCTTTGCGAGAGCGATTTCCAGTCAAGACCGCGGACGCGTTCCTCGAGCCGTTTCCCGATCGACTGCTCACCGTCGAGCCCGAACAAATCACAGGCCGCGTCGTTCAAATAAGTGATCCGCCCGGTCGCGTCCGTGACGATGATTCCTTCCTGGATGGCGTTGAAGACCGTCTCGAGAAAACCTTTTTCCTGCGCCAGCCGCAGGAGGTAATTTTGCACCTCCTCCGGACCGATCCGGCCGAGACGCTCGATCAGTTTTTCGAGAAAACCCGACTTCACAAAACGAGTGTAGAATAGGCGCGACCGCTTCGCACTTCGCTCATGACCCGCACGTTTCTCCTTTCACCTGCCTACGCCGGCGGTCGCCGCGCGCAAATGATCCTGAGCGATCGCGCGCAGTTCGCGCTCGCGCGGCGGTTGCGGAACGAGGAGGCGGTGTCGTTAGGCGAAGTTTTCACTTTTCTGAGCGGTCTGTATTTTCGCGGGAAGCTCGCTTACGCGAACGCCTTCGCCCTACCTGACGAATCGCGCGTGCTCGTAATTACTCCGACGCGCGGGCTCGTGCCGGCGAGCATGGCAGTGTCGTTAGGCGACCTGCGCGAGTTCGCCGAGGTCGACATCGAAGAAAACGATCCGCGCTACCGACGCCCGCTCGAGCGCGACCTGAAACGACTCGTTAGGCAACTGACGCCGGAGTGCGAAGTGATTTTGTTAGGCAGCATCGCGACCGGGAAATATGTCAGCGTGATGCTGGAGATCCTGCGCGAGCGTCTGTGTTTTCCGGCCGATTTCGTCGGGCGCGGCGACATGAGCCGCGGCGGTTTGCTGCTGCGTTGCGCCGCCGATCGGACGGAACTCACCTACATCCCAGTCGAAGGCGCGGTGCGAAAAGGCAAACGTCCGCCGAAGCTCGCGCCGCGCCGTTACGCCGCAAAATGAAGTTGTCGCTCCAGCCGCCGCTCCCGCCGATGGAAGCGCGATCCGTCGACGAAATCCCGGTCGGCGACGCGTGGCAATACGAGCCGAAGTGGGACGGCTTCCGTTGCATCGCCTTCCGCGATCGCGACGAAGTTTATCTGCAATCAAAGGCCGGCCAGCCGCTCGCGCGTTATTTTCCCGATGTCGCGAAGTCGTTAGGCGAAGTGTCCGCGAAACAATTCGTCCTCGACGGCGAGCTCGCCATCCCCATCGACGGCGCGCTTTCTTTCGACGAGCTGCAACTCCGCCTGCATCCGGCCGCGAGCCGCGTGCAAAAACTCGCCGCCGCACATCCCGCGATCTTCATTGTCTTCGATTTGCTCGCGGATGCTGACGGCAAATCGATGCTCGCGATGCCGCTGTCTGAGCGCCGTCCGTTGCTGGAAAAGTTCGCAAAGAAATTTTTGCCTAACGAAAAGCAAATTCGCCTTTCGCCCGCCACGACCGATTTGCGCCGGGCGCAGAAATGGTTCGAGAAAGTCGGCGGCGATCTCGACGGCATCATTGCCAAATTGCGCGACGCGCCCTATGCCTCGTGCGAGCGCACGGCGATGCAGAAGATCAAGCAAATCCGCACAGCCGATTGCGTGGTCGGCGGGTTTCGTTACGCGACCGGCGCGCGCGTCATCGGCTCCCTTTTGCTCGGTCTTTACGACGACGCGGGTCTGTTGCATCACGTCGGATTTACCTCCGCGTTCAAAGCGGAAGACAAACCCGGCCTAACGAACAAGTTTGAAGCCTTGCGCAAAGCCCCCGGCTTTACCGGCAACGCGCCCGGTGGTCCGAGCCGCTGGAGCACAGAGCGCACCGGCGAATGGGAGCCGGTCGATCCGAAAATCGTTGTCGAAGTGACTTACGACCATTTTACCGGCGATCGATTCCGGCACGGCACCAAAATCGTGCGCTGGCGCAAAGACAAGGCGCCGCGCCAATGCACGCTCGACCAGGTCGCGCATCGCGAAGGCAAATCGCTCGCGCTGCTGTAGCCGCTTCGCTGTGCGAAGCGTGAGAGCCGGCCTCGCTCGCTCATCCGTGCCGCGAAATTCTTCCTCGCGCTTCGCGCAGCGAAGCGGCTACAGCCTAACGAGACCAGCTCGGCTCCGTGATTTTGCCGAGGCCGCCGAGCACTTTCGTTTTCTGGCTGTTCACGGTGTCGACCATGAAGAGCGCGCCGTCATCGGAGAAAATCACGTGACGCGAGTCCGGACCCCACGCCGGATCCTCTCCGGTGCCGACGACGCGTTTGCTGCCATTCGCGAGATCAAGCACGACGATTTGAAATTCGCCGCCGCTGCGCACGTTGAAGGCGATTTTTTTTCCATCGGGCGACCAGCTCGGCTCGGTGCAATAACCGTAACCGGTCGAAACTTCGCGGCCCGCGCCGCCGTTGGCCGAGATACGATAAAGTTGCGGACCGGTCCCGGCGTCGAAGGAGTAAATAATTTCCGAGCCATCCGGCGACCAGGTCGGCCCCGACTCGACGCCGCGCGTGTGCGTGAGACGTTCCGCGCCGCCGCCGCTTGCGTTGACGGTATAAAGCTCGGGATTGCCATCTTTGCTGATCGTTAGGGCAATTCGCTCGTCGTTAGGCGAAAACGCCGCCCCGCTGTTCGTGCCCGGAAAATTCACGATCCGATTCCGCGCGCCGCTCGCGAGATCGATCACATAAACATCCGCGTAGCCACTCTGATAACCGGTGTAGGCGATGCGCCGGCCGTCCGCGCTAAGCGAGGGATGGACGCTGATCGTGTTGTCGTGCGTGATTTGCCTGACGTTCGTGCCGTCGTAATCCGCGACGTAAACTTCCTTCCGTCCGGTGCGCGTGGCGATGAACGCGATTTTGCTTCCGGCCAGACCTTTGTTGCCGGTCAGCGTCTGGATGATGTCGTTCGCGAACTGGTGTGCGTTCGTGCGCGCGTCGCCGCTGTAGGTTTTCGAAAGCACCGTCCCGCCGCTGTGATCGGCGACTTTTCCATCGAGGCTTCCGGCGCTCGTCGTGCCGCTGACGGTGTAGGAAGCATTCGCCCCGCCGAGATTGAAAAGGCCGGAAAGCGTCAGGTCTTTTTGCACGATGCCGGTCGCGGAGGCGCCGTCACTTCCCGTTAGGCCGGCGACGCTGAGATTGATCCGGTCGCCTTTGCTGACGGTGATCGTCGGCAGCTCGTGCGCAGCGCGCAGAGAAGCACTCGTTAGGCAAAGCATCGTTAGGGCAAGCGAGATCGGGTTATGTTTCATTGTCCGGAAGTTAGGATGAAGTTGATGTTCACCTCATAATAATCGTCACCCAGGCCGGCTGGCAAAGGATCAACCTGCGTGACCCGTTTTGCCGCCGCGATTACCGAATCGTCAACGATCGCGTTGCCCGACGATTTGACGATCGAGTAATCGGAAACGCGGCCATTTTTTTGAATGCGAATTTGCAGAAGCACGGTCAGATCCGCGCTGTGCACGACGGACGTCGGCTGGATCCACTCACTGTGGAAACGATCCTGCAACATGTTGCCGTACCAGCCGAATTCCGACGCGCCGCCTTCGCCCGAGCCGTGACCGCCGCCGCCGGATTTTCCTTTTGCTTCGCCTTTGCCGGATTCCGCGGCGGTTTTCTTTTCGTTAGGCGATTCGTCGGATGATTCGTTAGGCGAAGTTTCCTTTTCCTTTTTTGCGAGCGCTTTTTTGGCCAAAGCTTTCTTCCGCGCTGTTTCCTTTTCGGCTGCTTCGTCCGGAGTCGGTTTTGGTTTGGGCGTCGCTTTCTTTTTTGGCGTTGCGGAAGGTTTTGGTCTCGGCGTGTGTTTCGGTGTCGGACGTGGCGTCGGCGTCGGAGTGCGCTTTGGCGTCGCAGTCGGAGTTGGCTTCGGAGTCTCCGATGGAGTTACGGAAGGAACTTCGATTTCGCTCTTCGGCGTCGCGATCACTTCCGGAGTTGGTGTTTCTTCCGGTTCGTTAGGCGTCTCGACTCGCGTCATCGCCGGAAGGGGCGTCGCTTCGGAAACGGGCTCAGGATTTCCGCCGCCCGCCGAACCCGCGCCGCCTTCCATCCAAACAATGTCGTTAGGCGCGCGCGCCGGCGTGCGACTCCACCAGAGCAGCCCGAGCAAAACTGCCACGTGAAGCAGCGCGATGATCGTGACGTTGCGCCAGAAACGCCCGTCGCGGGTCATCTGCCTTGTGACTCGTCCTGCGTCGCGATGCCGACTTTCGTGATCTCGGCGCGCTGCAACGCGTCCATCAGGCTAACGAGTTTCTGCACCGGCAAGGTGCGATCGCTCCGGATAATGACGGCGACGTTCGCGTCGGCTTGCTTGAGCGCCGCGAGCCGCGTGTCGAGTTCGTTAGGCGCGACAATTTCTTCATTCAGCCTAACGACTCCGTCGCGATCGATCGAGAGGATCTGGACCGCGGCCGGATTGATCGGCGCATTCGTCGTCGCGCTCGAGGGAATGACAAGCGTTTTGCTGTTCTCGAGCAGCGGCGTCGTGATCATGAAAATGATAAGCAGCACAAACGCGAGATCGAGCAACGGCGTGATGTTGATCTCGGAGAGGGTCGTTAGGCTGGTGCGACTCGAGTAGCGGCGCATGATCGCTTTTCTCTCCTCCCTAACGACGAAAATCGGAAACGCGCGAGCCGTGCTCGACGTATTTGTGCTCGAATTCGGAAGCCAGTTCGGCGGCGAAATTATCCATCTCCACGATCATCCCGCGGATGCTCGTGACCAAAAAATTATAGCCAAACATCGCCGGGATCGCGACGCAGAGCGCGGTCACGGTCGTGATCAGCGCGCCCGAAACGCCCGGCGCCATCGCGGCCAGATTTGCGCTGCCCGCTTCGGCCACGCCGGTGAACGTGTCCATCACGCCCCAGACCGTGCCTAACAATCCCAAAAACGGCGCGCCGCTCACCGCGGTCGCGAGCAGAATCATTTGCGACTCGAGCTGCAGCGCGGTCTCGCCGACGGCGCGCTCCATCGCCGCGTTGACCGCGTGCATTTGCGCCGGGGAAATTTTGTCCGCGATCTCGAGCCGCGCGCGAAAGGTCTCGTCGATTTCAGCCGAGCCGAGCAGGTGAAAAGTCAGCTCTTCGCACCCGGCGCGGTAAACATTGAAAACTGGCGATCCACGAAAACGCGCGCCGGATTCAAACAAACGCAACGGCTGGCGATCCTGCCGAAACGCGGCGAGAAATCGATCGGTTTGTTTTCGCGCGAATTGGATCACGCGCATTTTCGTGACCATGACCGACCAGGAAAAAATCGAGCCGATGGCGAGAAGCAGAAGGACGAATTTCCCCGCGACGGTCGCGTGCGTGAAGGAAAACACGAGACCGCCTGCCGCCAGAAATCCCGGCGAAACCATGCTCGTCATCCAGATTTACTCATAGAGGAACTGGCGCAAAACGAAAGCGCGCAAATTCGTCCGCGATTATTTCTGACGAAAAATCGGCGCGGTCTGTTCATCGCGAATTTTTCCGACGACGATGAAGGCAAGTCCGATCGCGATGAGGAAAAAGGAAAAGAATTGTCCGCGGGTGAAGCCGGCGATGAGCGACGCGTCCGGCTCGCGAAAATATTCGACGACGATCCGAAAGATGGCGTAGCAAACAAAAAACAATCCGCTGAGGACGCCGTTAGGCTGACGCGTGCGGGTGCGCACGAGCCACAAAATCGCGAAGAGGGCGACGCCTTCGAGGAGCGCTTCGTAAATCTGCGACGGATGGCGCGGCGTGAGGATGGCGTGCAATTTTTGCCTAACGAGTGGGTGCGTTTGCAGCGTGTTCACGATCGCTTCCGGAGTCGTTAGGCTGGGATCGATTTGTCGCGCCATCGTGACCGCGCGTTCGGCTTCGGCGCTGTTCGCAGAATCGAGCAGCTCTTTTGGAAAAAGCATCGCCCACGGCACGTTCGTTAGGCGGCCGTAGAGCTCACCGTTTATGAAGTTGGCGCAGCGCCCAAAGAACAAGCCGATCGGCGCCACGACGACGAGATTATCGCCCAGATTGGTCCACGAAATTTTGTGTCGCCACGCGTAGTAAAACGTGAACGCAATCAGCCCGAGCATCCCGCCGTGGCTCGACATCCCGCCTTCCCAAACGCGAAAAATCGAAAGCGGATCGCGCAACATTTCCGGCCGATAAAACAGCACGTAGCCAATCCGCCCGCCGAGCATGACGCCGAAGAGCGCGGCCCAGGTGATGAAGTCGCCAACTTGCTCGACCCGCAGTTGCGTGTAGCCGCGTTTCGCCAAAACGCGCAGGAGCCAAAACCCGCAGGCAAACGCCATGACATAGGCGAAGCCGTACCAGCGCGGCCCGATGTTGTCCCAGAGCCGGAAGATGAACGGGTCGAAGTCGTCGAGAAAGTAAGCGAGCATCAAGCGCGCGAGCTTCCGCGATTTTGGCGCGAGCGGCAATAGCCGGAATCGCTCCGCGCGCTGCCGGCGCGTGGCCCTCGCGGTTGTCATCCCGCAAAGGTTGTGTGGCGCGCTTTGCCTAACGACACCGCCAAAAGATTGGGAGGTCCTTCGCCGTCTTCGCGGCTCAGGATGACAACACGTGATTCGCGCGGTTTTTGGCGCGCGGCGCTTTTGTTTTCGCGGCAACTTCCTGGCCTTGCGCGAGCACTTCGCGCAGAAAAGGAGCAGTCCGGCTGAAGCGATTTTTCGCGACCTCTTCGGGCGTGCCAACGGCGACCACTTCGCCGCCTAACGAGCCCGCTTCCGGCCCGATGTCGACGACGTAATCGGCTTCCGCGATCACGCTCAGGTTGTGCTCGATCACGATGACGGTGTTGCCGTCGTCGACAAGGCGATGGAGGACGTTCATGAGCAATTCCACGTCGGCCATGTGCAGTCCGATGGTCGGCTCTTCCAAGAGGTAGAGCGTTGATTTCGGCGTGCGCATTTTGCGCATCCGCTCGTTCGTGGCGCGGCCGATTCCGCGGGTTAATTTCGTCGCGAGCTTGAGGCGTTGCGCTTCGCCGCCGCTCAAGGTTGGGCTCGGCTGGCCGAGTTTCAGATAACCCAAACCGGTCTCGACTAACAATGAAAGTGGCCGCGCGATTTTGTGGTTCGCGGCAAAAAATTCCGCCGTCTGCGCGATCGTCATCTCCATCACGTCGCCGATGCTTTTGTCGTGGTAGAGGACCTCGAGCGTCTGCGCGTTGTAGCGTTTGCCGCCGCAATCTTCGCAAGGCACATAGCTGCTCGGGAGGAAGCTCATTTCGAGTTTGAGGACGCCTTGTCCTTTGCAAGTTTCGCAACGGCCGCCTTCGGTATTGAAGGAAAACCGGCTCGAGGTGTAGCCGCGCATACGCGAGACCGGCAGCTGCGCGAAGAGGCTCCGGATTTCGTTGAAGACCTTGATGTAAGTTGCCGGCGTCGAGCGCGAGGTTTTGCCGATCGGCGATTGATCGACTTCGTAGATTGCTTCGAGAAACTCCGCGCCTTTGATTTTCGCTTCATCCTTTTTCTTGCGGTCGAGCGCGGTCTGCACCGCCGGAAGCAGGACCGAACGCATGAGCGTAGATTTGCCGGAACCGGAAATTCCGGTGATGACCGAAAGGCGGCCGAGCGGAAATTTCACGTCGATGTGCTTCAAGTTATTCGCGTGCGCGTCCTCGATCTCCAGCCAATGTTCGACCTCGCCTAACAAACGCCGGACTTTGCGCACCGGATGACAAAGCGGTGTGCGCAGGCAGCGGCCGGTCTGCGATTCCGAGACTTCTTTGATGTCGCGCAGCGTTCCGGCCGCGACGACTTCACCGCCATTCACACCGGCGCCCGGACCGAGATCGATGATGTAATCGGCCTGCCGCATCGTCTCTTCGTCGTGCTCGACGATGACTAACGAATTCCCTTTTTTGCGCAACGCCGTGAGCGTTTCGAGCAACCGCACGTTGTCTCGCGCGTGCAATCCGATGGTCGGCTCATCGAGCACGTAAAGAACGCCGCGCAGATTCGAGCCGAGCTGCGCGGCGAGCCGGATGCGCTGCGATTCGCCGCCGCTCAAAGTCTTCGCGGAACGCCCGAGCGCGAGGTAGCCGAGCCCGACGTTTTCCATGAACTGGAGCCGCTGTTCGATCTCCGGCACGAGATCGGCCGCGATGATTTTGGGCGTGCCGCGGAAACGCAGCTTGCCGATGAGCGCGAGCGCCTCGGCGGCCGAGCGCGCGCTGAATTCGTCGATCGTTTTTCCCTGCAAGCGCACGTGCCGCGCGACTGGATTCAAGCGTGAGCCGTGGCAATCGGGGCAAGGCTTCGCTTCGCCTTCATCGATCCATTCGAACTGCCGCTCCGCGCTCAGTTCGTTTTCCAGTTTTGACTCGCCGGTTTCCTCTTCGGCGCGCTGTACTTTTTCGTTCCAGATTTCACCGAAACCATTGCAGGTCTCGCACCAACCATGCGGCGAGTTAAAGGAAAACAAACGCGGATCGAGCTCTTCAAAAGCGCGCCCGCAACCCGGGCAGCTCATCTCGGTGCTCATCGTCGTTAGGCGATTTTGCGCGTCGAGCAGATGCGCGGTCCCGCGGCCGATCTGGAGCGCTCGCTGCACGAGATTGCGCGCCTTCAGAATGCGCTTCGCATCGATCGCGCCGACGACCGCGTCGATCGTGTGTTCCTTGAAACGTTCGAGCTTGGTGAATTGTTTGATCCCGACGAGCCGGCGATCGACGAAGAGCGTGTCGAAGCCCTGGCGCTCGGCCCAACGCGCCACTTCGGTGTGGAAACCTTTGCGCGCTTTCACGAGCGGCGCGAGCACCTTGAGCGAACCGCGGCGCGCGGCGGTCTCAACTTGCCTAACGATGGCGGCGAGGGTCTGTTTTTCCACGGGCAGATCGCAGTCCGGACAAAATTGCGTGCCGGTTTTAGCGAAGAGGAGGCGGAGGAAATGGTAAACTTCTGTCACGGTGGCGACAGTCGATTTGCCGCCGCCGCGCGTGACGCGCTGCTCGATCGCGACACTCGGCGGGAGGCCTTCGATGAGATCGACGTCGGGCTTTTCGAGTTGTTCGACAAACTGCCGCGCATAAGGCGACATGCTGTCGAGAAAACGGCGCTGGCCTTCCGCGAAAAGGAGGTCGAACGCGACGGTTGATTTGCCGGAGCCGCTCAGGCCGGTGATCACGACGATCTGATCGCGCGGGATCGTTAGGCTGATGTTTTTGAGATTGTGCTCGCGCGCGCCGTGAATGACGATCCCTTGCTTTTCGTTAGGCCGATAAATCGCCAGCTCTTCGGCCACGCGCAAAGATAATTCATCGTCTTCATCACCGATGACGTTTTCGAAGTCCCGCGGGAAACTTCCGCGAGCCGGGAAAAGAACCTCGCGCAGATATTGGCCGGTGTGCGACGCGTCGACCGGCGCGACCTCCTCCGGCGTGCCGGCCGCGACCAGTTTGCCGCCTTCTTCTCCACCTTCCGAGCCGAGGTCGATGACCCAATCGGCGCACTTCATCACTTCGAGATTGTGCTCGATTACGATGATCGAATTTCCGGCTTCGACCAGGCGCTGAAACAGCCTAACGAGAAGTGCCACATCGTCGAAATGCAGTCCGGTGGTTGGCTCATCGAAGATGAAAAGATCGCCTTTCGCCCTGCCCGTCTCGCCGCTGTCGGCAAGATGCCTAACGAGTTTAAGCCGCTGCGATTCACCGCCGGAAAGGGTGTTCAAAGGCTGCCCGAGCCGCAGATAACCAAGCCCGACTTCCTCCAGGACCGCGAGCGGTTTCGCCAGCGTGCCCGCTTCGCCTAACGACGTGAAAAATTTCACCGCCTCGCTCACCGTCAACTCGAGAATGTCGTGGATGGAGCGACCTTCCAGTTTCACTTTGAGCACGTGTGGCTGGAAGCGTTTTCCTTCGCACTCGGCGCAGCGCACGTAGAGATCGCTCAGGAATTGCATCTCCACTTTTTCGAAACCGGTCCCGCCGCAGCGCTCGCAACGGCCGCTCCCGGAGTTAAAGGAAAACGCACTCGCGGTCAGGCCTTGCGCCATCGCCTCGGGCAGCGCCGCGAAGACCTCGCGGACGCGATCGTAAGCGCCGAGATAAAGAATCGGGGTCGAGCGCGGAGTGCGCGAGAGCGGCGCCTGATCGACCATCACGATCTGGCCGACGCGATGCGCGCCGGTGACGCTTTTGCAGGCGCCGGCTTCTTCGTTTCCGGAACCGCGAGCTTTGAGCAAGTTCTGATAAAGAACGTCGTGGACGAGAGTTGATTTACCGGAGCCCGAAACGCCCGTCACACAGGTGAAAACGCCTAACGGAATCTCGACGTCGAGGTTCTGGAGATTGTGCTCGCTCGCGCCTTTGATCTTGAGCGTATGCGAAAAAGAGCGGCGCGATTTTGGAATCGGAATGCGCTTTTTTCCGCTCAGATAATCGGCGGTGAGCGAACGCGGCGCAGCGAAATTTTCCAGCGCTCCGCTGTAGACGAGTTCGCCGCCGGTTTCGCCGCGGCCGGGACCGATGTCGAGCAAGTTGTCGGCCGCACGGATAATCGCTTCCTCGTGCTCGACCACGAGGAGCGTATTGCCTTTGTCGCGCAGGTTGTGCATCACCCTAACGAGTCGGCCAACGTCGCGGGGGTGGAGGCCGACGCTCGGTTCGTCCATGACGAAGAGCGTGTTTACAAGCGACGCGCCGAGGCAGGTGGTGAGATTGACGCGCTGCACTTCGCCGCCGCTGAGCGTGCGGGTGGAGCGATCGAGCGTGAGATAGCCGACGCCGACTTCGCAGAGGTAACG
This sequence comes from Chthoniobacterales bacterium, assembly GCA_036490335.1. GTDB lineage: Bacteria > Verrucomicrobiota > Verrucomicrobiia > Chthoniobacterales > UBA10450 > Palsa-1392. The sequence continues at coordinate 105,191 of DASXEB010000014.1, read as the reverse complement.
AAGGCGCGCGACGATTTCGGTGCGCAACATTTCCGCCGCCGAGTCGTTAGGCGGAGTCGTTAGGCTGATGAGAAAATCGCGCGCTTCGGCGATCGGGAGGGCGGCAAATTCCGGGAGCGTGAAGGCGATCGCGTCTGGCCTAACGAGTCGATGGTTGAGCGTCTCCGGTTGGAAACGGCCGCCCTGGCACCTCGGACAGGTGGTGTAGGCGCGGTAGCGGCTCAGGAGCACACGCACGTGCATTTTGTAGGTCTTGCTTTCGAGCCATTTGAAGAAACCGCGGACGCCGTACCAGCGATCGTTTTCGTAATCCTCCTCGCTGTATTCGCCCGCGCCCTTTTCGCCGTTGATGATGAAATCCTGATCGCACTGCGGCAGTTCCTCGAAAGGTGTGTCGATGTTGATCTCCTCGCGAGCGCAGGCCCGGAGCAGATCATTCTGCGATTCGCCCATCTCCCGCCCACGGAAAACCCGCACCGCGCCTTGGGAGATGGAGTAGGAGCGATCTGGGATCGCGCGATTGTAATCGATGCCAATGGTGCGACCGAAGCCGCGACATTCCGGACACGCGCCTAACGGATTATTAAAACTGAAAAGTCCGGGCGTGGGCGGGCGAATGTCGAGGTCGCAATGGGCGCAATGCCAGCTGGTCGAAAAGGGATGCGCTTCCTTCGTTTCGAGATCGACGAAATTGATCTGGTCTTTGCCGAAACGCAGCGCTGTCTCGAGCGATTCGACGAGGCGCGCGCGCGTTTCCTGGTTGATCGTTAGGCGATCTTGAATGACTTGCACGCGCGCTCCGAGACGAAGGTTTTTCGTGTCGCCATCGGCCCGCACGACTTCGCCGTTGAGCCAGACGCGGAGGTAACCTTGCTGTTGAATGAATTTAAAGAATTCGTGCGGCTCGGTCTTTGCCGGCACCGCGACCCAAAAGGTAATCAAGCCGGTTTTTCCCGAGCTGCTCTTCAGGATTTCGTCGGCGATCGACTTCGCCGTTTCGGGGCGAATTTCTCGACTGCAATTCGGACAAAAAGCGTGCGCCACCCGCGGCATGAGCAGCTTCAGGTAATCGTTGATTTCGGTCATCGTGCCGACGGTCGAGCGCGAGCTTTTCACCGGGTTGGATTGCTCGATCGCGATGGCGGGCGGGATGCCGCGGATTTCGTCGACGCGCGGCTTGTCCATGCGGTCGAGAAATTGCCGTGTGTAAGGGCTGAAGGTCTCGACGTAACGGCGCTGGCCTTCGGCGTAAATCGTGTCGAAGGCGAGGCTCGATTTGCCGCTCCCGCTCGGGCCGGTGACGACAGTTAATTTCCCGAGCGGGAGATCGAGATCGATGCCCTTGAGATTGTTCTGGCGCGCCCCGCGAATCTCGATGCAGCCACGGTCAGCCGGCGCGGTGACGCAGTTTTTTTTGCCGTTGCTGGAAGCCACCGACGACAATCGTTTCTGCGCTCCGAAAGCGCAAACTTTCGCCGCCAAATTAGCCTAACGAAAAGAGGAAGAACGAATTTGGAAGCCAGAAAACCAGGAAGAAAAAATGGAGATTTTTTCTGACTTTCTGGTTTCCAATTTATTCCTTGCGAATGATCGTTGAAAGCTCGCGCTCGAGGGCAGCGTTGGCCTCGGCATCGTTTTCGTAATTCCAAACCGCAAGCTCGAGCATGCGCGCGCCGCGCTCGCGTTTGCCTTCCCACGCGGCGCGCAGACGGCCGCGCGCGGTCCAATCCTCGGCCGCGGCCTCGGCGTCGTTCGCGTAGGACGTTCGGCCGTCGGAATAACAATAAAAAATGTGCACCGGCCGTCCGCGATCATCGAAACGGTAGGAACGAATCGGGAGGGTGACGCCGTTTAGCCTAACGAGTCGAATCTCGTCTTCGCGCTCCATCGTCAGGCCGCTCGCGGGCAGGCAAATGTCGGGCCGATGATTTTTCACAAAAAGCGCGGCCGTCCGGCCAGGCAGCCAACGAAAAGAATAGAGCAGCCACGGGTGATCGTCCGGGCCGCGCCAGATCGCGCAGCCGCCTTCATTGTAGCGCAGGAGTTCGGTTGCGGCGGTCGGAATCGGCCGGCGTTGGAAATCCGGTAGGTAGTTAGGCCAAACGACCGACCAGGAGAGATTCGTCGCCTCGTCGCGCGCGCGGGAATACCAAAAGCCGACGCTGATTTCGGTCAGGCAAAGCCAGATGATGAGCGCGAGCGGCCAGCGAAAATTGCGCGGATGAAATTCGTTAGGCAAAATTTTTTCGGGCGCCGAAATCGCGCGCTGCTGGAGCCACAAACTCATTCCCCAAAGCAAAAAAAGGCAGATGAATAAAATCGTGAATCCGGCCGGATCGTGCCAGCGCTGGATCGCGTTGAGCCCGGAGTTCGCCGCGACTTCGCACAGAAAAAAAGTGCGCCCGATATTGCAGACGAAGGCGAGGAACGCGCCGGCGGCGATGAGCAACGCGCGGCGACTTTTCGTCAGGCGATAAAATTCGCCGAGGAAAAGCGCGACCGCGATCGTCGCCTGGAGCGAGCGAATGCCGGTGCAGGCATCGTCGATCCCGACCTGGCCGGTGCGCAGCTCGATGACATTGCCGTGCTGGAGGGCGATCGTGCCGGTCGCGTTGAGCAATTGAATCGTGATCGCGGCGTCGGCGCGCATCAGATTTTGCACGACGAATTGTTCGAGCTGCACCGGCCACGGGACGGCGACGAGAAAAAACAAAATCGGAAACGCGAATTGGCGCCGCCAGTTTTTCCCGCCGGCGAGTTCGAGCGCGCCTAACGAAATCACGACGGCAGCCAGCGCCATCGTCCAGTCGAGCAAACGCCAGTCCGGATTTGCGACCGCGACGAGCCGCGCCGGAAAGAAAATCGCGGCGGCGAGCATGCAAAGCGCGATCGTTAGGCCGGGAAAACTCGACTCGTTAGGCAAAGGCCGCGTTTTCCAGCGTTGATAAAAAATCCACGCGGCCAAAAACGGCACCGTCCAGCCGTAGCCGTATTGCGGATTGAACGACCATTCACTCGCGAGCTGACCGATGATTTCGAGCCAGAGAAACGCGAAGGCCAGACTAACGAGAAGCATTGTCCCGCGCGCCGGCGCGGTCGCGGACGAAGCGGGCGCGCGCGCTACCGCGATGGAATGGGACATGCTATTTTCCTAGCAGCTTGCGAGCCTTCCCGCCACCCTGCGGAGGCGCGCGCGACCGGACATGGCGCTCCCAACTGACGAACCGCTCGAGTTTCACATTCAAAAAACCGAACGCGCTTACGTCAAGCTGTCGTTAGGCATCATCGCCGCGCTCTGCGTGCTCGTCGCGATCTGCTGGGGTGGCCGGCGCATTTATGTGCGCTGGGACGAGCGAAAACTGATGCGCGAGGCGCACGCGGCTTTTGATAAAAACGATCTGCGCTGGGCCGCGCTCGCCGCGCAACGCGCCTACAGCGTCGATTCGGCGAGCGTGGATGCCTGCCGTACGCTGGCCGACATCGCAGAGAAACAAAACAGCGACGCCGCGATCGAATGGCGGCGACGCGCGCTCGCGATTGTACCCGATTCGTTAGGCGACCGGCTCGCGCTCGCGCGCACCGCGCTCCGTTTTCAGCAGACGAAAATCGCGGCCGAGGCACTCGGAAAAGTTTTGCCTAACGAACAAAAGAACGCCGATTTCCAGAGCGTCGCGGCGCATCTCGCGCTTTTGCAAAACGACAATCCCACCGCCGGCGAACACCTGCGCGAAGCGGCCCGGCTCGCGCCGGACGATCCGCATCGCCAGCTCGAGCTGGCCGAGTTTCAACTCCGTTCCGACGATGCCGCGACGCGCGCGCAAGGTCTCGCGCTCGCGAAAAAATTGCAGAGCAACGCCGCGGTCCGGATCGACGCGCTCCATGTTTTGTTGAGCGACGCGATGCGTCATCACGACGACGGCGCGAGCATCGAGCTCGCGAAACAACTCGAGGCTGCGCCCAATGCGCCGGACGCCGACCGCCTGCTTGCGCTCGGAATTTTTCGGGCTTTCAACGCGCCGGAATTTGCCGCCGCGCTGACTCGTCTCGAAAACGACTCGACGAAGTCGGCGGCGCGCGCGGAGAAATTGATCGGCTGGTTGAACGCACACGGCCTCGCACTGGTCGCGATCGACTGGAGCGCGCGTTTGCCGGACGAAATTCTGAGCAACGTCGCGCTCCGTTTCGCGCTCGCCGATTCCTACGTGCAACTGCGCGACTGGAAAAACCTGCGCGCGCTTTTGGAGCGCGGCTCGTGGGATCGCGCGGAACCTTTCCGACTCGCGCTGCTCGCGAAAGTCGCGCACGAAACCGGCGACGAGACCGGCTGGGAAAAAAATTGGGACGCGGCAGTGAGCCAGGCCGACGACGACGTCGAGCGGTTGAAAATTTTGGAGACACTCGCCTTTCAATGGAACTGGGGCGCGAAGGGCGCGGGCGTGCTTTGGAACCTGGCCGATCACGAGGAGACAGCCAAAGATTCGCTCGAGCAGCTCTATAACTATTACGCGAAGGAGCGGGATACGACCGGGCTTTATCGCGCGCTGACGCGGCTGCTGGCGATTTTGCCTAACGACCTCAAGGTGCAAAATAATTTCGCGCAGGTCGCGCTTCTCCTGAAAGTCGAGCGCAAACGCGCGCTCGATCTCGCGCGCGCGGTGCACCAGAAGCAGCCGCAGAACGCGGCCTTCGCCTCGACTTATGCGTTCGCGCTTTATCAAAACGGCGATCTGCCGGGCGCGTTGAAAACGATGGGCGCCTTGTCGCGCGAGCAACTGCGCGATCCGTCGATCGCGGCCTATTACGGTTATCTGCTCGCGATGGCGGGACGCAAAACGGAGGCGACGCAATTTCTCGACGCGGCGAAAACGGCGCAGCTTTTGCCGGAGGAAGAACGGCTCGTCGCGGAAGCGCGCACGATTATTTCGCCGCCAAAACCTTATCAGGGTTATAGCGGCGGCACGTGAGCTGCTTTGGAAAAAAGTGCGGCGCGCGCTGTCGCCTAACGAGTGATTCGAAAGGCAGCTGCGCGGGCCGAAGAAGCCGATGCGCATTTGCCTAACGAGTCTGATTCTCCTCGCCGCGATCGCGGGGCGCGCGAGCGGCGCGATTGATTTCACGCCGACGCCGAGCGAGCGGAAACTCGACGGCGTCACTTTTCCGCAGCTCATTTTTCATCAGGATGGTCACGCGATTACTTACGAGAAACCGCGCGACTGGAACCTGACGAGCGACGGCGCAACGATGCGCTTGACGCCGCCGCACGCCGCCCAGGCCCAGGTGACGGTGGCCCAAACGCCACTGACCGCGCCGCAGGTTTTCGACGATGCGACGACGAAGCAGTTGCAGCAATCGGCGCTCGCGTCGGTGCCGCCGGGCGCGGAGAGAATCGAGCTCGTGAGCACGGAAAATAATCCGCTCCAGATTCACGGGCAGCCGACTTATGCGGTCACGGTCGGCTACAGTTTTTTCGGACAGGATTTGGAGGCGAGCACGCTGGTGGCGAATCTTGGCGACACCCAGGTGCGCTTCCACATCGTCGCGCGGAAGGCCGATTTCGAGCAGGTGCAGCGGCAGTTTCGCGGGAGCCTGTTTAGTCTGAGCTGGAAATAGCCCGGCGATCGGGAAAACGCCTCATCGTTAGGCTGACTCGTTAGGCGAAGCGATTCTGTTTTTGCGCGAAAGTCTCCGGCGTTCGCCGGACAGAAAAAATTTCGGCTTGTTCAAAAATTCTTTTGCCAAGCAAACGCCCATTCATAGAATGGCCGCACTCGCGCACGCAAAACTTTCACTCCACTCGTTTCATTTTTCTGAAGTCGCCGCATTCATCCTTTCCAAATCTCGCCTTGATTAAGCGGCGGACCGCGGCCGGCCGGCAGGCGGTTCACTGATCGTATGGCGAATTTTTTTCCGAAGTGGACGAATTGGCTGCCGCTCAAGATCAGCGTCTGCGGCACGGTTGTCGTCTGCGCGTTGATCGGCGCGACCTGGTATTACGACACGCCGAAATATACGCGCGTCGGTTACGAGCCGATCCAGCCGGTGCCGTTCCCGCACGACATCCACGTCACGCAGCTCGGGATGGATTGCCGCTATTGCCACAATGCGGTCGAGGTCACGGCGGCCTCGAACATTCCCGACACGCAGGTCTGCATGAATTGCCACACGCAGGTGCAGAAGGAAAATCCGAAGCTGCAACCGGTGCGCGATAGCTGGGCGACGGGCCAGCCGGTGGCGTGGGTGCAGATTCATCGCACGCCCGATTACGTCTATTACAATCACTCCGCGCATGTGAACCGCGGGATCAGTTGCTACACCTGTCACGGCGACGTGAATCACGAGAGCGTGGTGCGCGATCAGAAGCCGTTGAGCATGGCTTGGTGTCTCGAATGCCACCGCGCGCCGGAAAATTTTCTGCGGCCCGACGATCAGATCACGAATCTCGATTGGAAACCGGAGGACGTGCAGCCGGCGGCGTTCGTCGCGAAATACGGCGAGCCCGCGGGCGTGAAAGAAGATTGGTCGAAGAAGCAGCATCTCACGCAGCAGGAGATCGGCCTCACCTTGAAAGAGCGCTGGAATATAATCCCGCCGACAAATTGTCAGGGGTGTCATCGATGAAACGAATCCTGCAACATCCCCCGCCTAACGAGACCGGCCGGCAATATTGGCGCGGACTCGGCGAGCTGAGCGACACGCCGGAATTTCGCGGCTGGCTTGAGCGCGAATTTCCCGCGGGCGCGAACGAGCTCGAAGGCGACGAAGTTTCGCGCCGGAGCTTTTTGAAACTGATGGGCGCGTCGATGGCCCTGGCCGGTTTTGGCCTGACGAGCTGCCGCAAACCGGAAATGCATCTCGTCCCGTTCACGAAGAGCGCCGAGTGGGTTATTCCGGGAAAATTTCTTTACTACGCGAGCGCGATGCCGCGGCGTTACGGCGCGATGCCGCTCGTCGTCGCGACAGTCGATGGCCGGCCGATCAAAATCGAAGGCAACCCGCTTCATCCCGAGAGCAACGGCGCAACCGACGCCTTCGCGCAGGCGTCGCTGCTCGACCTCTACGATCCTTCGCGCTCGAAGCGATTCGTCAGGCAGAATAAACTGTCCGATCGCGCCAGTTTTGAAAAATATCTCGCCGAGCTGCGCGGGAAAATCGCGGCCGACGGCGGCGCCAGCTTCGCCATTCTCGCCGAGGAGACGCATTCGCCGACGCGCGACCGGTTGCGCGCCGAGCTGCTCAAGCAGTTCCCGAAAATGCGCTGGTGCGTTTACGATCCGCTCCTGAGCGAAGCGCAACCTTTCTCGACCGAGATGAGTTTCGGTCAGGACACGCGGCTCATTCCGCAGTTCGACAAAGCCGACATCGTCTTCGCGCTCGACAGCGATTTTCTGAATTGCGGCGAAGGCGACCTCACGAGCGTGCGCGGTTTCACGGCGCGGCGGCGGGTGCGCGAGGCGAAGGATTCGATGAACCGCCTTTATGTGGTCGAGAATCATTACACGATCACCGGCGCGATGGCCGATCATCGGCTGCCGTTTCCGGCGAGCCAGATTCCGGCCTTCACCTACGCGCTCGCGCTCAAGATCGCTTCCGCGACGAAAGATCAGGGCTTGTCCTCGGTCCTGCTCACGCTCAAGGCGCCGGAGGACGCGACAAAATTCGACCAGCGCTGGCTGAACCAAGCCGCGGCCGATTTACTTTCCAAACCGAGCGCGAGCCTTGTCGTCGCCGGGGCGCATCAGCCGGTCGTGGTGCAGATGCTGGTTTACGGAATGAATTCCGCGTTGAAAAATCTCGGCACCACTTTGCTCGTGCGCGAAATGCCGAAGACGGAACGCGCCTACAGCGTTGTGCAACTGGCGAGCGAGATCGAGGACGGCCGCATCAAGCAGCTTTTCATTTTTGGCGGCGACCCGGTTTACAACGCGCCGCGCGGACTCGTGCCCCCCGATCGCACGAACAAGCAGTCGCTCGATTGGATCGACCTGCAAAAACGCGTGCCCGATGTCGTCAGGCTCGGCATGTACGAAGACGCGACCTCGGCCGCGAGCCAGTGGCACGTACCGGCGTCGCATTATCTCGAAAACTGGAGCGATGGCCTGACCATCGGCGGCAGCTACGTCGCGATCCAGCCGATGATCCTGCCGCTTTTCGACGGGATTTCGGAGCTCGATATTTTGCAGATGGTCGGCGGTGCGCCGGTCGCGAAAGGTCCCGAGTTGGTCCAGGAAACTTTTCGCCTAACGAATCCGCCGGGAGATTTCGACACCGCCTGGTCGAGATTTTTGCACGACGGCTTTGCCAGCCACATCACGCCGAAAGATCGCGAGCCGAAATTCAACGGCAACACCGCCGGCGGCATCGCCCACACTCTTTGGAGCAACGCGCCCGGGCCGTCGTGGCAATCGCCCGAGATCGTGCTCGTCGGCAGTTACTCGGTCGATGACGGCCGTTACGCGAACAACGGCTGGATGCAGGAAATGCCCGACCCAATCACGAAGCTGACCTGGGACAATTCCGCGATGATGAGCCCGAATTTCGCGCATCAAATCGGTGTGCAGGATGGTGATCTCGTCCGCGTGACGGTAACCGAACCGAGCGCGACGCCAGCGTCAAGACCCGGCCAGCCGCCCGTGCCGCCGAAGCCGCCGGTCGTGCGCGAGCTCGTCATCGCCGCGCTCGTTCTGCCAGGCCACGCCGATAATTCGGTCACGATTCCGTTAGGCTACGGCCGCAAACACACCGGGCCGGTCGGCGAGGACGCTGGTTTCAATGCCTACCTTTTGCGCACGACTTCGAATCCGCATTACATCATCGCCGACGGTCGCGCGGTCGCGAGCGTGAAGGTGCACAAAGTCGGTGCGACCTATCCGCTCTCGATCACGCAGGAACATTATTCGATCGAAGGCCGCGGCCTCGTCCGCGAAGCGACCCTCGAGCATTATCGCGAAGACGAAGATTTCGTGCAAAAAATCGCGGGCGACGACGAGTTGCCGGCGACATTGCCCTCGCTCTACACCCATCCGCCGCTGACCGACCCGCAGCAATGGGGCATGACGGTTGACCTCAATACCTGCACCGGTTGCAGCGCGTGCGTCATCGCCTGCCAGGCGGAAAACAACATTCCGATCGTCGGCAAACTTCAGGTCTCGCACGGCCGCGCGATGCACTGGATGCGGATCGATCGCTATTACGCGAGCGCGAAACGTTACAATCAGGACCACGGTCAGTGGCCGCAAAATCCCGAGATCGTGCACGAGCCGATGATGTGTCAGCATTGCGAAAACGCGCCGTGCGAAACGGTCTGCCCGGTGAACGCGACCATCCACAGCGAGTCGGGCTTGAACGTGATGGTTTACAATCGCTGCATCGGCACCCGCTATTGCGCGAACAACTGCCCGTTCAAAGTCCGGCGCTTTAATTTTTTCGATTACAACAATCGCCCGATCGGCAAAGAAAAGATCGGCGGCTTCTCCGTTTATCAGGAATATCTCGGACCGCTGACCGAGAAGACGACGGCCGACACGATCAAGCTGCAAAAAAATCCGAATGTGACCGTGCGCATGCGCGGCGTGATGGAGAAATGCACCTATTGCGTGCAGCGAATCGAGGAGGCGAAAATCTCCGCGCACGTCCGCGCGGGCGCGTCCGACCGGACCCTCATCCCGCGCGATTCGTTCACGAGCGCGTGCGCGCAGGCCTGTCCGTCGGAAGCGATCGTTTTTGGCGATGTCGCCGATCCGGAGACGCGCGTCTCGAAAATCAAGGCGCAGAACCGGAATTATCGGCTGCTCGAATATTTGAATGTGAAGACGCGGACGAGTTATCTCGCGCGCATTCGCAACCCGAATCCGAAAATGCCGGATGCGAACTTGATCGGCGTGGCCAGTCCGGAGAAAAAAGCGTGATGACTGCGTCGTCGTTAGGCAAAAATTTCTAAAGCATGGACGGCGCACCGACAGCACCTCAAGTGATCGCGGGCGAAGCTTCGGCTTCGGTCGAGCGGCCGCTCGCGCGTGTCCCGCTCGTCCTGAACAAGCGCAATTTCGACTGGGTGACGAACCGCATTTCCGGCGCGGTCGAAAATCCGACGCCGCGCTGGTGGTGGGTTTCGTTCGCGGTCACTTCGATAATCGCGATCATCGGTTTGCTCTGCATCGGCTACCAGATTTCGACCGGCGTCGGCACCTGGGGCTTGAATTCGCCGGTCGGCTGGGCTTGGGACATCACCAATTTCGTGTTCTGGATCGGTATCGGACACGCCGGCACGCTCATCTCGGCGATTCTCTTTTTGCTCCGGCAAAAATGGCGGACCTCGATCAATCGTTCGGCCGAGGCGATGACGTTGTTCGCGGTCATTTGCGCGGCGATTTTCCCGGGCATTCACGTCGGTCGTGTCTGGATGGCGTGGTTCCTCGCGCCGGTGCCGACGCAGTACGGGATTTGGCCAAACTTTCGCAGTCCGCTGCTTTGGGACGTCTTCGCGGTCTCGACTTATTTTTCGGTCTCGGTGTTGTTTTGGTACACCGGTTTGGTTCCCGATCTTGGAACCTTGCGCGATCGCGCGACTTCGAAGGTCAAAAAATTTCTCTACGGAATTTTCGCGCTCGGCTGGCGGGGCTCGAATCGCAATTGGCGCCATTATGAGATGGCGTATCTGCTTTTGGCCGGACTTTCGACGCCGCTCGTGCTCTCCGTCCATAGCACGGTGTCATTCGACTTTGCGACGTCGGTCATTCCGAGCTGGCACACGACGATTTTCCCGCCCTACTTCGTCGCGGGCGCGATCTTTGGCGGGTTTGCGATGGTGCTGACGCTGATGATTCCGGCGCGCGCGATTTTTGGCCTCAAAGACATCATCACGCCGCAGCACATCGACAAAATGGCGAAGGTGATTCTGCTCACCGGCTCGATGGTTGCCTACTCCTACATCATGGAGTTTTTCATCTCCTGGTACAGCGGGAATCAATACGAGCGCTTCGCATTTTATAACCGCATCTTTGGTCCTTACTGGTGGTACTGGTGGGTCGGGATGCTGTTCTGCAATTCGCTTTCGCCGCAATTGTTTTGGTTCAAATGGTGCCGGCGCAATATCTACGTCGTCTATTTCGTCTGCATGTGCGTGAACGCCGGCATGTGGTTCGAGCGCTTCATTATTATCGTCGGCGGATTGCATCGCGATTTTCTGCCGTCGTCGTGGGGCTTGTTCATTCCGACCTGGGTCGATATCTGGACGTTTATCGGGACGTTCGGAATTTTCCTTTCGCTCTTCCTGCTTTTCATTCGCTTCCTGCCCATGATCGCGATGTCGGAAGTAAAAATTGTTTTACCCGAAGCTGACCCGCATCACGCCCCGCCGGAAGAGCATCATGTCGTGCAAGCCGGAGGCATGGAACGCACATGATGACGCCGAGCGGCAATCGTGTTTACGGAATGGCGGCGGAATATCCGAGCGCGTCGGCGCTTTACGAAGCGGCGAAAATCGTGCGCGACGCCGGCTACAAACGCTGGGATGTGCACTCGCCGTTTCCGATCCACGGCATGGACGACGCGATGGGCCTCGGCAAATCGTGGCTCAGCGCGGTCGTTCTCATCGGCGGCCTTTCCGGCTTTTGTTTCGCCATTCTGCTCGAGTTTGGGCCGTCGTCTTATCTCTACCCGCTCATCGTGCACGGGAAGCCTTACAACTTTTGGACGGTGCCGGCGTTTTTCCCGATCATGTTTGAACTCACGATTCTCTGCTCCGCCTTCACCGCGTTTCTTTCCATGCTGACGATGAATCTGCTCCCGCGCTGGAATCATCCGATGTTCAACTGGAACCGTTTCAAGCGGGTGACGAACGACGGATTTTTCCTCGTCCTCGAGGCGCGCGATCCGCACTTCAGCGAAAACGACGCGCTCGCTCTGCTCGAGCGCACCGGCGGCGAGCACATCACGATCGTGCACGAGGAATAACGAACATGCTGCGCGCCTTTTTCTTCATCTTCATGCTCGTTGGCATCGCCTGGCTGTCCGTTTTCGGATTTCGCGGGCAAAGAAGCAGCCGACCGGAGATCGAGATTTTTCCCGACATGGTCCGTCAGCCGAAGGTGCGCGCGCAGGCGCCGCTGGAATTTTTTGCCGACGATCGCGGCGGGCGCCAACCGGTCGATGGGACGGTGCCGATCGGCTACAGCATGCCCTTGCCTAACGATGAGGGCCGCGCGGTCGATGAGCGCGGCGAGCTGGCGATGGATCCGCGTTTCGGTTTCAGCGAAGGAACCGATTATTACAACACCGGCAAAATGGGCGCGAACTGGGGCACCGGCATTCCGATTCCGGTGACGCCGGCGCTGATGAAGCGCGGCGAGCAGCGTTTCAATATCAATTGCATGCCCTGCCACGGCCCGCTCGCGGAAGGCGACGGGATCGTAAAACAATACGGGCTCGCAACCGTCGTGACGTTGCAGGACAACCGCATCCGCAACATGGCCGCCGGCGAAATTTTCAACACCATCACCCACGGCAAAAACACCATGAATCCCTACGGCCCGCGCGTCGTCGTGCACGATCGCTGGGCGATCATTTGCTATCTGCGCGCGTTGCAACGCAGCCAGCACGCGGGCGCCGCGGATGTGCCGCCCGAGCATCAAGCTGACCTAACGAGTAAAGGAGCACCGGCGAAAAAATGAGCGACCGCACCCATGTTTTGCCCACGCCGGAAGGCGAATATTTCGAGAACGGCCGTTTCGCCGGCTTGTCGCTCATCTGCGGCGCGATCGGCATCGTCGGGATCATCCTCAGTCTCGTCGGCGGATTTATTTCGCCGGTGCAATTCAGTTTTTCCTGGCTTTTCGGCTTCATTTTTTTCTTCACCCTTTGCATCGGCTGTTTGTTTTGGACGATCGTTCATCACGTCGTCGATGCGGAATGGTCGGTCGTCGTTAGGCGGCAACTGGAAAACATCGCGCTCCTCATTCCGGTGCTCGCCGTGCTCTTTTTGCCGGTGCTTTTCTGGCGCAAATATCTTTATCGCTGGATGGATTTGCCACTCGGCGTCGATCCGAGCTACGACGCGAAACATGGCTACCTGAACTGGGGATTTTTCCTCGGTCGCGCGATTTTTTTCTTCGCCGCGCTGACGATCGTCGCTTATCTGCTCCGCCGGTTTTCCGTGCGGCAGGACAAGGATGGCAATCCGCAGTTCACCGTCTGGATGCGCAAAGCCGCCTTCATCGGCCTGCCCGTCTTCGCGCTTTGCCTGACCTTCGGCGCCTTCGATTGGCTGATGAGTTTGAACTGGAAATGGTATTCGACCATGTGGGGCCCGTACATCTTCGCCGGCACCGCGGGCAGCTCGATGGCGCTCTGCGTGCTCGTGACCGCAGCCCTGCAACGCGCCGGTTATTTGAAAGGCGTGGTCACGATCGAGCATTATCACATCATGGGGAAATGGCTCCTCGCCTTCACCGTTTTCTGGGCCTACATCGGCTTCAGCCAATACATGCTCTATTGGTACGCGGACATCCCCGAGGAAACGCAATACTTCCTCATCCGAAACACCGAATCGTGGAACGTGCTCTCGTGGTTCCTCGTCGTCTTTCGCTTCTTCGTTCCGTTTGCCCTTCTCCTGCCGCGCTACACGAAAAAGCATCTCACCTGGCTCTGCTCGATCTCGGCCTGGATCATCTGCATGCAATTGCTCGACATGTATGTCGTCGTCCTGCCCGCACTCCACGGCACCGGCGTACACCTGAGCATTCTTGATTTTCTTCCGCTCCTCGGCATCGGTGGCACGCTCGCTTTTTGCTACCTGCGGATTGTTGGAAAAACTTCGCTTTTCCCGACGCGTGATCCGCGCCTGATCGAATCGCTTCGCCTAACGAACTAAGATTTCGCCTAACGAATGCCTAACGACGACGATCTTCTTCATCCCGATCAGCCGCGTTTTCTCCTCGGGACGTGGCTCTGGGCGGTCGCGCTCTTTGTTTTTTTCGGCGCGATCGTCGCGATCACTTTCGGCGCCATGCATCACGGCTCGACTTACGAAGTCGACCGCTCGCAAGTGCGCATGGAAAAATTAAAAACCGCGCGCGAAGAGTGGACGAAAACGGCGAATACCTACGGCTGGGTCGACCAGGCAAAGGGCGTCGCGCACATCCCGGTGCAGCGCGCGATGCAATTGGAACTCGTCGATCTGAAGGAAAAGAAACCGACCGCTGCCGGCCCGATCGCGACGCCGGAGCCATCCGCGGTCCCGGTCAGCGCAACCGGCGCGTCGCCGCCGAAAAATCCGTCCGCAGTTGCAGCGCCGAGCGTGAGTCCGACGCCAAAAGCGACTTCGGTCGAAGGTTTGAATTCCGAAATCCGCGGCCAGCCGACCGGCGTCGCGAACCCGCCCAACGCCGCCTCCGGCACGCAGCCGGGCGCGAACGCGACGCCCGCCGCCGCGCCGCAAGCGCAAACCGAAATTCCGCCGGTCTCTCCGACCGCGACGCCGGTCCAGCGCTCGTCAGGCGCACCGCTCCCGGTGGCCGGAAAAACTCCGCCGCCGCGCCCGTAAACCATGAGCTTCTCCGATTTTTTTGCCGATCTGCGGCGCTACAACGAAAACGCGGCGGTGATTTTCGATCACGAGGAACCGATTGGTCGCGCGACCGACCTCGTCATGCCGCGGCGTCGCTGGTTTGGACGTCGCCTAACGAAAAGCAAATCCGCGCCGGCGCTTTCGAGGAAAAATTTGCCTATCGAACGATGAATACGCCCGCTGGATTAATCGAAGAACCGCCTTTGAGCGCGGCGAACATCACGCCGGGCGACGTTGAGCAGGTCGAGCGCGCGCTGATCGATGCTTCGACGCGTTTGCCGGTGCTGGTTTTTTACACCTCGGCGATCGCGTGGCTGTTGCTTTCGACGCTCTTCGCCATCTTCGCGTTTTTCCAACTGCACGCGCCGGATGTTTTGGCCGATTTCAGTTTTCTAACCTGGGGACGAGTGAGCCCGGCGCAGTTCGACATCCTGATTTACGGCTGGGCTTCGATGGCCGGAATGGGCACGGCGATCTGGCTCATGGCGCGTCTTTGTCGCACGACGTTGCGGCATCCGTTGCTGCTCATCAGCGGCGCGGCGTTTTGGAATCTTGGCGTGCTCATGGGCGTGATCGGAATTCTCATCGGTCACAGTACGGGCTACGAGTGGCTGGAGTTTCCGGGCTATTCCGCGATCGCACTTTTTTGCGCTTATCTGCTCATCATGACGTGGACGCTGATCATGTTCCGCTTCCGGCGCACGGGGCATGTCTACATCACGCAATGGTATTTGTTAGGCGCGTTTCTCTGGTTCCCGTGGCTCTACGCGGCCGCGCAGGTGATGCTTTTTATTTTTCCGGTCCAAGGCGTGCTGCAGGGGGCGGTCAACTGGTGGTTTGCGAATAATCTCTTATTTCTATGGTTCGGATCTATTGGACTAGGCACGGCCTATTACATGATCCCGAAAGTGATCGGCCGGCCGGTGCACAGTTATTATCTGGCCACGATCGGCTTTTGGACCTTCGCTTTGTTCTCGAGCTGGACGGGAATGCAGCGCCTGATCGATGGGCCGTTTCCGGCGTGGATGATCACCGCGAGCATCGCCGCGACCATCCTCACGCTCATTCCGGTCGCGACCGTGGGCCTGAATCATCACATGACGATGCGCGGGCATTTCCCGCTCATGCGCTACAGCCCGACGCTGCGCTTCACTGTTTTCGGCGCGATTGCTTATAGCGCTTTCAGCATTGTCGGCGTGATCATGTCACTACGCTCGGTCGCGAGCGTGGTCCATTTCACCGAGGTGAGCGTGGGCTACACTTATCTCGGGCTCTACGCGTTTTTCACGATGGTGATTTTTGGCTCGATGTATTACATCGTGCCGCGGTTGATCGGGCGCGAATGGCGTTACGCGTCGCTCATCAAACTGCATTTCTGGTCGGCCGCTTACGGCATTGGCTTGATGGTGCTGCTCCTCCTCGTCGGCGGATTTGTGCAAGGCGTGAGCTTGAATGATCCAACGTTGCCGTTCGCCGAAAGCACGGACTCGATCCTGCCGTATCTGCGCGGGCGAAGTTTGTCGGGATTGTTGTTAACCGTTTCGCATTTTGTTTTTGCGTTCCATTTTGGCTTGATGCTGCTCGGCTTCGGTCGCACCGCGAGTGTGCCGACGTTTTTGAATCCGCTCGAGCCGATCGAAAGCGAGGTGACGCGATGAAAGGTTTGCGTCCGCTTTTCCTCGGCGTCTTCGGCATCTTCGCCTTTTCCTGGCTCGGCCTCGCGGTCATCCCGAACGCGCAGATCGGCAGCCTCAATCCGCAGACCGACGAAGATGGCGGCGACGTTTATCCTTCGCCGCTCTCCGGCATGGTGCATCGCGGTGCACAGGTCTACGCCGCGAACGGCTGCGTTTATTGTCATTCGCAACAGGTCCGTCCCGAATACGGCGGCGCCGATCTCGAACGCAAATGGGGCCAGCGCCGAAGCGCGCCGCGCGATTACATTTTCGAGCCGATCGTCTTTCTCGGCAAAGCGCGCCTCGGTCCCGACCTCGCGAATGTCGGCCATCGTCCCGCGCTTCAGGAAGCCGGTGCGGCCACGCCGGCCCCAGCGACTGGCGGCGCCGCGCCGGCCGCGAGCCCGTCGTTAGGCGCGAGCCCGCCGGCGTCCGTCGCTGCGGCGCCGAGTCCGTTGCCGGCCGCGGGAAATCAACCCGCGCCTAACGTTGCCACGACCGCGCCCTCGTTAGTCGCGAACCCGGAGCAATTGACCGCCGACGGAAAACCACTCCCGTACACCGCCGCGTGGCATCATCAGCATCTCTATAATCCGCGCAGCGTCACCGACGATTCACTCATGCCGTCGTATCGTTTTCTCTACACGAAACGCCGCGTTTCCGGCATCGCTTCGCCCGACTCGCTTAACTTCGCCGGCGACGCCGACGAAAGTCCCGCGACCGGCTGGGAGATCGTGCCGACCTACGACGCGCAATGTCTCGTCGCCTATTTGATGTCGCGCGATCAATCGCACGAATTGAAAGAAGCGCGATCGCCCGTGATCGCCGCGGCGCCGGCCAAGGAGGCGAAGAAATGAACGGATCGCATTCGCAAAATCCGCCGCATCAGGGCATGGACTACGGCGAAACACCGGACGTGCAGGCTTCGCACGCCGCCGTCGTTAGGGAAAAATTGGATCCGCAAGCCGGCCGCGAACCGCTCTCGCTCTGGCTGATCGCGATCTACGGCCTCGCCGTTTTTTTCGGCGGCGCCTACCTCGGCCGTTATGCCGGAAACTGGAGCGGCGATGGACTCGATTATCTCGGCAACGCGCCGCGCGTCGCGGCTCATCCCGGCGCAGGCGGAGCGACCGAACAAACCGCCGAGCTGACTCCGGCCGAAAAAGGCGCAAAAATTTTCTCCGCCAACTGCGCCACCTGCCATCAGATGAACGGCCTCGGCGTCGCCGGACAATATCCGCCGCTAGCCGGCTCCGAGTTTGCCAACGGCGGTTCGCGCCGCCCGGTCATGATCGTGCTCAAAGGCTTGCAAGGTCCGCTGACCGTGAAGGGTCAGCATTACGGATCGGCCGTGATGCAGCCCTGGGACAAAACGTTGACCGATGAAAAAATCGCCGACGTTCTGACCTACGAACGTTCGTCGTGGGGCAACACCGGCAGCGCCGTCACACCGGAAGGCGTCGCCGCGCTGCGCAAAGAATTTGCCGGCCGCAGCGAATCCTGGACCGAGCCTGACATTCTCGCTGTGCCCGCGAACGCGAACGTGCCCGGCGCGCCGCCCGCCCCCGCAAAGGCCGCGGCGAGTCCCGCGCCTCCGCCGAAAACGTAGGCCTTTCGCCTAACGAGCGCCTAACGACGCGCAACCATTTGGTTGCACGATTGCCTCCGCGAGCAATTCCGCCATATGCTTCGGATGCACCTGCGCGAGATCTTCGATCTGATGCCGGCAACTCGTCCCCGACGCGACCACGACTCCGTCCGGTCGGAGGTTTGTCACCTGCTCGATCAGCGGCGTCGCGACCTTGAGCGACAGCTCGTATTTGGATTCCAGCATTCCAAACGCGCCCGCCATTCCGCAGCAACCGGTGTCGAGCAGCGTTGCCTTTCGTCCCGGCAAACGTTCCGCCAGTCGCGCCATGAATCCGGGTTGAAGCAGTGATTTCGCGTGACAATGGGCGTGAATCGCAACCTGCGCCGCGCGACGTTCGAAAGTCAGTGCATTCGGTTCGCGCGCGAGCAGATCGTCGATGAATTTCTCGAAAAGATGGCAGCGCTGCGCGATCCGGTCGGCGTCCGGCAACTTCAATTCACGATAATCCTCGACGAACATCGAATAACAGGATGGCTCGAGAAAAAGAATCTGCGCGCCATCGCTAGGCGAAGCGAATAATTGCAAATTGTGACGGCCGAGGCGCGCGGCTTCGTCGAGATTTCCCTGACTAAAGGCCGGCCGGCCACAGCATTTGCGGTTCTGCGCGAGCGCGACTTCAAACCCGAGCGCTTCGAGCACCGCAACCGCGGCTATGCCGATATGCGGTTCGTGGTAGCGGACGAAAGTGTCGTCCCAAAGAATGATTTTGCCGCGCGCAGCATTTCGCGGCGCGATTTTCCGCCTAACGAACCAGCGATCGAAACGTTCGCGCGCGTAATGCGGCAACGAACGTTTCGCCGAAATTCCAAGCGCCATTTGCATCCAGCCGCGCACAAGCGCGAAATCCAGCGCCGCATTCGCGAGCGCGGGAAAAAGGCAACCGATTTTGCCTAACGAATCGACATCGCTCAACATTCGCACTCGTAGCGGCAAGCCATCGCGCGCGTAACGCGCGTGCAAAAGCTCGGCCTTGAGCAACGCGAGATTGACGTTCGACGGGCACTCGGTCGTGCAGGCTTTGCACGAAAGACAATTGCTCAGCGCATCGTCGAGCTCCTGCGCGCGCAACGGATCGTCACCGGTCGCGCGCAGATCGAGCGCGGCACGGATCGCGTTCGCGCGGCCGCGCGTCGACATGTATTCCTCACCCGTCGCGAGAAAGGTCGGGCACATCGTCGGCGCATCTTTGCGACATCCGCCGCAGCCGTTGCATTGCTCGAGATTGCCGACGAAGGAATGATCTTTTGCGGCAAAAGCGAGCACCGGTTCGAAGGGCAGCTCGATCCGATAATCCGCGCCCCAGCGCAAATCGCGATCAAGCTTGAACCGGCCGTCGCTCAAAATTTTTCCAGGATTGAAAAGATCGCCCGGATCGAAGATCCGCTTGATCTCGCGCATCGCGCCGAGCAAGTCCGCGCCGAGTTCGTCGGGCATGAATTCCGTCCGCGCGATGCCCACGCCATGCTCGGCCGCAAGCGAACCTTTGAATTGCCTAACGAGTGCGGCAACTTCGCTCGTCACGTGTCGCAGTTTCGCGATGTCGGCCGCGGAATGCAGATCGAGCACCGGCCGCACATGCAGCAAACCGGCCGCGGCATGGCCGTAGTAGCAAGTCTCCAAACCAAGCGGCCGCATGGTCGATTGCAGGCCCGCGACGTACGCCGGCAGATGCTGCGGCAGTACGGCGACATCCTCGATTCCCGTGACCGGTTTCGCCGCGCCGGGCCGGCCGGTAAGCAAAGTCAGGCCCGCTTTGCGCATCGACCAGACGAGTGCGATATCGGTCGGGTTCTGGCAAATCGTCATGCGCAAACCGAGGCGACGTTTGCCTAACGATGCCAATTTTTCTGCGACCTCATCCTGGAATTCGACGAGCAAGATCGATTCGCACGGTTTTGCATCGAGCTCGAGCAGCTGGCGCGCAGCTTCGAATTCGAGTTGTCCTCTTGTTTGGTCGAAAAGAATTCGATCGATGTGTTCGATCGCCGACGGCCGTAGACCGAGCAGCTCGACCGTCGCCTGGATCGCTTCCGCGACGGAGTCGAAAAAAATCAGGCCGAGACCTTTTTCGCGCGGCAGCCGGACGATTTTCAACTGCGCAGAAAAAATCGCTGCGAGCGTCCCTTCGCTCCCGCCGAGAACTTCGCAAAGATTCTCCGGCGCGTGCGAAAAGCGCTGTAATCCATAGCCGCTCCAGCGTTTCAACATCCCTGGCGGCATGCGCGCTCCGATCGCCGGCTCAACTTGCCTAACGAGTGCCGCGATCCGCTCGCGTTCTTTGCCTAACGACAGGCGATCGGCCGCGATCGTCTCGACGCGTCCATCGGCGAGCACGATTTCGAGCGCGCGGACGTGATCGGCCGTGGTCCCGTAAACCGGCACGCGCGCGCCGGAGGAATTATTCGCAATCATTCCGCCGAGCGTCGCGCGAGAGCTCGTCGCCACGTCCGGCCCAAAACAAAAACCATGGGGCCGCAAAAAAGTATTGAGTTGATCGAGCACCACGCCGGCGCCGACGCGCACGCTCTCCCGCTCGAGATCGAGCTCCGTGATCTGGCGATTGTGCCGCGAAAAATCGACGATCAATCCATCGCCAATCGCGCCGCCGGCAAGACCGCTGCCCGCGCCGCGCGGCGTGACGGAGAGACCGGCATTCGCCGCCGCCAAAATCGCCGCGCGCGCCTGCTGCACGTTGCGCGGAAAGGCGACCGCGGCCGGTTCGATTTGATAAATCGACGCGTCGGTTGCGTAGAGTTGCCGCGTCCGATTATCGACTGCGATCTCGCAATCAACCGCCGCGAACTGATTGCCCGCTCGAGCAATCACGCTACTGCCCCGGCACCGGCGGAAGCGTCGCCTCGTCGGGCGCGTCGAGCGGATTGCGCGGCGGCGGCCCGGACAAAGTTCCCGGATGATCGAATTGCTGTTCGCCGCCCGTCGGCAGATCAGGATCGGACGATACGCAGCCGGAAAGAAAACAGAACAGGCCGGCGAACAGAACGAGCATCTTCATTTTTTTAAACTAACCGATGTTTTCGCGAAATCGGCAACCGTTCAGTCGCGATCTGCATTCGTTAGGCAACGGCGCGTGCGAAATCGCGAATGCGCGCTTTTTTCGCTTCGTAATCGAGCGTGCGAAAGGCGCGAATCTCGCGCAGCCGCGGCTCGCCGCTCATCGTGTCGAGGAAACGGGTGTAGCGCGATGCGAGCCCCGTCGTCTCGCGATAGCGCCGGCGTAGATTTGGGTCCCGAAACGCATCCGGATTTTGCCTAACGAAAAGATGCCGGCGCAACCAGTGGCGATCAGCCGGCGCGACGCGTTTCGTGCTCCGAAAGAAGGCGACGAAAAGCAAAAGGACGAGATAGGTGTCGACGCGCGCCTGCAGTTCGAGGTCGCGCGCGAAATTTTCCGAAGCGATCCGCCGTTCGCCGGCGCGAAAACGCAAGGCCGCATGGAGCGCGTGATTGATTTCCTCCACGAAAACAATCAGCGAGGCGATATTTTCGTTCGTTAGGCCGGCGCGCGGATCGTGATTCTCGAGCTGCCGGATGAGCCAGTCGGAATAATAAATGCCGACGTAGAGCTGATCGTCCGACGTGCGCAAGAAAGTCCGCGCCAGCTCGCTCAATTCGCGCGCGGAAGCGCCGGCCAGTTTCGTCAATTGCCGGCAACGGCTCTGGTCGATGAGGCAATCTTCAAGGTTGATCCCGACCTGCGCGTAGGTGCGCTCGAAGAGCCGCTGGATTTGGCTGAAGAGCGTTTCGCTCAAAGCAAAAGCGACGTGCTGCCGTCGTCGTCGAGGTTGAGCAGATCGTCGGAAAGATGATTGAGCGCGAGCCGGACTTCGTGGAAACGATCGGCCAGTTCCTCGAAAACGCCGTTCAACTCGCAGCGGCGCGCGGTCGAGTGTCCGGCGACAAGTTGATAATTGGTGCGGCCGATTTTTTCATAAAACTCGAGGTCGGGCGCGCCGCGGCCGCGACGGTGTTTCGTGTTTTCGTGAAAGATGCCGCTGATAAACAACGAATAATTTCCAACGTGCGCGCGGAGGAGAAAAGTCTGCTCCGCGGTCGCACGCGTGAGCGCGATCAGCATGTCGGTGAGATATTGCGCGCCGCTTTCGTCATCGCTCGCGTGCGGCGGACGCAAACCGTTCGCGCGCGAAAAAGTCTCGAGCAGCGAGGCGACGTAATCGCAAAGTTTGCGGTCGCTGATTCCCGCCCGCTGCAGGACGTGACGCGCGAGCACGTAAAAATAAAAGGCCGACGAAATCGTGAGCTGCCCGCCCTGGCAAAGAATCGCGTCCACGAGGCGCGGCTGATCGAGCACGCTGTCGCGCGTTTCCTCATCGCCGAGCAGTTCGACGAGCGAGACGCAATCGTTAGGCAAACGCGCCAGCGTGCGGACGATGAACTGAAAATCCGCTGCGGTGAAACGCGCCCGACAATTCGCCTGGATCATCGAGAATCTATCATAAGCATCGACGATGCCGGCTGGCAACGATTTCGTTAGGCAACAAGAGCGCGGCGCGCCCTTCGGTCAGAGCAATTGATAAGGATCGACATCGACGGCCACGGCGACGTCTTCCGGAAAAGGAAGCTTGTCGAGAACCGCGCGAATGAGCCGGCTGAGGCGGACGATCGCTTCGCCGCGGATGAGAATGTGAAAACGAAACTGGCCCTGCAATTTCTCCAGCGGGGCCGGCGCGGGTTCGCCAGTCTTATATTCGTTAGGCAACGCTTCCTTTAAACGGCGCGCCAGGGTTTGTGCGGAAAAGCTCGCGTGCGTTTCATGTTCCGACCGCACCGTGATGAGGACCGCGTGGGTCGCCGGCGGGAAATCACAGCGCTCGCGAAATTCCATCTCCTGCTCGAAATAGCCGGCGAAATCGTGGTGCCGCGCGAATTGAATCGAAGGCGAAAACGGCGTGTAGGTCTGGACAAAAACTTCCCCCGGCGCTTCGCCGCGACCGGCGCGGCCGGCGACCTGGGTTAGCAATTGAAACGTGCGCTCGCCGGCGCGGAAATCGGGCAGGTGCAGCGCTAGGTCGGCGTTGATGATTCCGACGAGCGTGACGTTCGGGAAGTGCAGACCTTTCGCGATCATCTGCGTGCCGACGAGAATGTCGATCTTGCCCGCGCGAAAAGCGTGCAGCGTTTCGCGATAGGAATCTTTTCGCGTCATCGAGTCAGCGTCCATCCGCCTAACGATCGCCTGCGGGAAGATTGCGCTCACGTTTGCCTCCACTTTCTCGGTGCCGAAACCGGCGTAAACCAGCGCATTTTCGCCGCATTCGGGACAGCGCTTCGGCACGGCGGCGCTGTGGCCGCAAAGATGACAACTCAGGCGCGCGTTCGTGCGATGAAAAGTCAGGGCGACGCTGCAATTCGGGCAGTCGCGGGCCTTGCCGCAGTTGCTGCAAAGGAGCGAAGTCGAAAAACCGCGCCGGTTCAGAAACAAAATCGTTTGTTCTTTTTTCGTCAGGCGATCGGCGATCGCGGCGCGGAGCTTTTCGGAAAGGATGGTCGCGATTTTTTCCTTCCGCCGTTCCTGGCGCAAATCGACGATGCGCATGAGCGGCATCTGGCATTGATCGACGCGCTGGGTCAGCGAGCTCAAGACGTATTTGCCGCGCGCGGCGTTGGCGTAGCTTTCGAGCGACGGCGTCGCGCTGCCGAGAACGACGACGCAACCTTCGGTTTTCGCCCTAACGACCGCGACATCGCGCGCGTGATAGCGTGGCGCTTCCTCCTGTTTGTAGGAATTCTCGTGTTCTTCATCGACGACGATGAGGCCGAGGTTTTCGAGCGGGGCGAAGATCGCGCTGCGGGCGCCGATGACGATGCGCGCGCGGCCGGTGTGAACTTTTTGCCACTCGTCGTGCCGCTCGCCTTCGGAAAGATGGCTGTGCAAAACGGCGACGAGATCCGGCTGCGCGGCGAAGCGGCTTTTGAAGCGCTCGACGGTCTGAGGCGTGAGCGAAATCTCCGGCACGAGCACGATCGCGCTTTTGCCCCGCGCGAGAGTGGCGCGAATCGCCTGCAGATAAACTTCCGTCTTGCCGCTGCCGGTAACGCCGTGGAGCAGAATCGGCGGATGCTCGGCCGGATTTTCCAGAGCGGCCGAAATCAGCTTGATCGCCGCGGTTTGTTCTTCGTTGAGCACGTGCTCGCAGTCGGCGAGAAATTTTTCGTCGCCGTGCGGATCGCGCGCGACGGCTTCCTCGCGCAGCTCGACGAAGCCGCGCCTAACGAGTGCGCGCAGAGTGGAATTATCGAGCGAAGTCTGGCGCAAAACCTCGGCCGCCGGCGCGGGCCCGGGAAGTTTTGCGATGGCTTGGAGCAGGTCGGCCTGGCGCGGCGCGCGTTTCCGCAGTTTTTCGATTTCGCTTTCGTCAGGCAGTTTCGTCAGCCTAACGAAAAGCTGTTTTTTCCATCCGACTTCGGCGCGACGAATGACCTGCGGCAACAAACTGCGCATGACAATTTCAATCGGGCAGCAGTAATAGCTCGCCATCCAGCGCGCGAGTTCGATCAGTTTTTCGCTCAGCGCGGGCTTTTCGCCTAACAATGCCTCGATTGGCTTGATGCCTTCGGCCGCGCTGTCGTTGAGCGTCGCGATGACGGTGGCGAGGAGTGCCTTGTCGCGAAAGGGAACGCGGACCCGCGAACCGACGACGATTTTTTCTGCGAGCGGCTCGGGTACGCTGTAGTCGAGCTCGCGCCGAATCGAACGATCGACAATGACGCGGACGAATCTGGTGGAATTTAATTGCTCAGCCAAAGGATGCGTGAATTGCTTTGCGGTGACTTTCCGCTTCGTCGCCGCACTTATCCAGTCGCGATGGATCGGCCGCGCCTAACGAATCGATGAGCCGTTTTTTCATCAAGCTGATCATTTGCCTGCTCCTCGCCGCCGGGGTCGGGCTGGCGCTGTTGGCGTGGGGATCAGGCGACCCGGCCTACACTTTGTTCGAATGGTTGAGCCCGGCGCGTTTTGCGCAATACGACGATCTGATTCGTGCGGTCGCCGCGCCTAACGAACTCGATCCGATGCTGGTGAAGGCGGTCGTCTGGCGTGAGAGCCGGTTCGATCCGCAAAAATTCGGAAGCGCAGGCGAGCGCGGACTGATGCAGGTGAGCGAGCTCGCGGCGCAGGAGTGGGCGAAGGAAAAAGGAGTGGCGGATTTTCGCGTCGAGGAACTTTTCGATCCGAAGACGAATCTCGAAGCCGGCGCGTGGTATTTGCATCGCGCGATGTCGCATTGGCAATCGCAGAGCGATCCGACGCCGTTTGCGCTCGCGGAATACAACGCCGGCGCGAGTCGTGCGCAGCGCTGGGCCGGCGGGGAAGGCGCGCCGGCGATTTCACCGCGGGATTTTGAGCGGAATATAGATTTTCCCGGGACGAGGAAATACGTCCGCTCGATTATTGAGCGTTATCATTTTTACCAGCGGCGCGGACGGATGTGATGTTCGTTAGGCATCGTTAGGCAAACGAAAGGGCCTGACGGTTTCGAGGAAAATTTTAATGGACCCGGAGCGCCGGCGTTCCGCTGTTTCCGCTGACATTGAGCGGTCCGATGATGCTGAGAATCCAACTCAGCCGCGAGGAAACTCGAGTCGGATAAAATCCCGTCGGCACGGGCGCGTCGCCGGAAATGAGAATGTAATTCGGCGGATTGCCGCCGTCGGAATAATAGAGGCCGCGCGAGTCGAAGAGCGCGCCGAAAAATTCGCCGTCGCCCGACGAGTCGGTGTAAAACGGCCCGTCGACCGCGTAGTGAATGCCGGCCAGTTTCCAGACGCCGTTGTCCTCGATAAAGGCGGCGCCGCCGGAATCGCCGACCGAAAGCGTGGCTTCGTCGGGCAGGCCGTTGGCGTCGAACGTGCCGTAAAGCAGGTCATCGTTAGGCCCGTATGGCACGATGTCGCTGATGATGTTTTCGCCCCAGCGCTCGACGTTGTCGCTCGCGCCCCAATACCAGCCCGCGAGGTTGCCGTTGACGTCAACTTCGCCGCCCCGTTGCGTCCCGCGGCCGATCACGACGGCGAGTTTGCCGACTTCGTCGGACTTGGTGTAGAGCGGCGCGCAAGTCGGGAACGTTTCCGCGACCTGCCAGATCGCGAGGTCGGTGTAGGGATCGACGAATTCTTTCACCGGCGTGTAATTGACCGATTGAAAGGTGAAAACGGAGCCGGCCTGCCCGATGTGCGCCGCGCTCAGGAAAAAATGCGGCGCGATCGGCGTGCCGAGAAACGCGCCCCAGAATCCTTCGAACTGCCAGCCGCTATTCGCGAGGTCGCCGGTCGGCGCGGTCGTGTTCGCGCCCGGATCGCCGGTGCGGTAAAGGATGACCGCCCGGCTCGCCGGCGTTCCGATGAGAGAAGCCGCGGCGATCAAGCAAAGGAAACGGTGGCTCGAAATTTTCACCGCCGCATTTTGCGCGAAAATATTTTTGCTTCAAGTCGCGATCGAGTTCTGCGCCGCGCGCCTTGCTAAAACGCAAAGATCGCCTACAGTCCCGCTTCGTTTATGGCAGAAAGCAGTGACACGATGGACATGAAGGAGTTCCAGCTCCACGAGAAGGACACAGGCAGCGCCGACGTGCAAGTCGCGCTTCTCACGCGCCGAATCGCGCAGCTCACCGAACACCTGAAGAGTCACGCCAAAGATCATTCCTCGCGCCGCGGCCTCCTGAAAATGGTCGCGACGCGCCGGAGCCTGCTCGATTACCTCAGCCGATCGAAAAACGATCGTTACAAGAGCGTGATCGAGAAATTGAACCTTCGGAAATAATCCGCGGGCAAAATCTCTGGCGTTGCTCGCGTTCGTCGCGCGCCGCTCGAGCCATTCGTTAACTCAAACAACGCGGTCCAAGTCGATCGTGCACCTTGAGTTTAGGTTTTAGCTTCGTCGTTAGGCATTCGTTAGGCGACGGATTTAAAACCTACAATCAGGGTGACCCGGCTTGGATTTCGCACAACTAGGAAATCCATATGCAAAATAAAGTCACGGCCCAAATCGGGTCCACGCAGATCAACATCGAGACCGGCAAAATCGCCAAGCTCGCCGACGGTTCCGTCATCGTTTCGTGCGGCGAAACCATCGTCCTCACCAGCGCTGTCTCGGCCACCACCATTAAAGAAGGGCAGGATTTTTTCCCGCTCACGGTCGATTACCGCGAGAAGGCCGCGGCCGTCGGAAAATTCCCCGGCGGTTATTTCAAACGCGAAGGCCGCCCGAGCGAAAAGGAAACGCTCACTTCGCGCATGACCGATCGGCCGCTCCGGCCGCTTTTTCCCGCGGGCTATCTTTACGACACGCAGGTCATCTCGATCCTGCTCAGCGCGGATGGCCAGAACGATCCCGACATTCTCGCGATCAACGGCGCATCTGCCGCGCTGACCGTTTCCGACATTCCCTTCAAAGGCCCGATCGGCGCCGTCCGCGTCGGCCGCGTCAACGGCGAATTTATCGCCAACCCGACCCACGACGAACGCGAGCAGAGCGATCTCGATCTGATTTACGTCGGGACCGAGAACGACATCATTATGATCGAAGGCGCGGCCGATGAATTGCCGGAAGAGGAATTCGTGAAGTCGCTTGAATTCGCGCACACCCACGCGAAGGAAATGATCCGCATCCAGCGCGAGCTCGCGCAACAGGTCGGTAAATCAAAACGCGAGATGCCGCTCCTCGAAGTGAATCCGGAAATCCTCCAGATCGCCGACCAGGTCGCAGGCAGCCGGATCGAAGCCGCGCTTTACACCGAAGGCAAAGTCGCGCGCAGCAAAGCGGCCGGCGGTTTGCGCGACGAAGTGAAAGCGGCGGTGCTCGAAAAATTCCCGCTCGCGGACAAATTCGCGATCAACCAGGCCTTCGATTACATCCAGAAAAAATCTTTCCGCGCCAATATCCTCGACAAACAAAAACGCGTCGACGGCCGCGGCTACGAAGACCTTCGTCCGATCACCTGTGAAGTCGGCGTCCTCCCGCGCGCGCACGGCTCGGCCATTTTCCAACGCGGCGAAACGCAGGCAATGGCCCTCGCCACGCTCGCGCCGATCGAAGAAGCGCAAAACATCGACGCCTACGGTGGCGGCGAAACTTCGAAGAGTTTCATTCTGCATTACAATTTCCCGCCGTTCAGCGTCGGCGAGACCGGCCGTTTCGGCGGCGCCAGCCGGCGCGAGATCGGCCATGGCGCGCTCGCCGAGCGTTCCGTCGAGCCGGTCGTGCCAGCCCAGGAAGATTTTCGTTACGCGATCCGCATCACGAGCGAAGTGATGGAATCGAACGGCTCGACTTCGATGGCGAGCGTTTGCAGCGGCATGCTCGCACTCATGGATGCGGGCGTTCCGATCAAAACGCCGGTCGCGGGCATTTCCGTCGGCCTCGTGACGGAAAATGACGAACAGGGAAATCTAAAACGCTACAACCTGCTCACCGACATCATCGGTTCGGAAGACCACTTCGGCGACATGGATTTCAAACTTTGCGGCACGAAAGACGGCGTCACCGGTTTTCAGCTCGACCTGAAACTTCCCGGCGTGAGCCACAAAATCATGGCCGAAGCGATTCAGCGCGCCAAAGATGCGCGGACAAAAATTCTCGCCATCATGGCCGAGACCCTCGACAAGCCGCGCGAGTCGTTGAGCAAATACGCTCCGCGCATCGAGACGGTCAAAATCAATCCGGAGAAAATCGGCGCGCTCATCGGCCCCGGCGGCAAAACGATCAAGGGCATCGTGGCCGAGACCGGCGCGGAGATTAACATCGAAGACGACGGCTCCGTCCACATTTACGCCACAAGCGGCGAGTCGATGGCGCGCGCGAAGGAAATCATCGGCGGCATGACGAAAGAAATCGAAGTCGGCGAAACCTATCACGGCCGCGTCGTTTCGATCAAGGAATTCGGCGCTTTCGTCGAGGTTTTCCCGGGCAAAGATGGGCTCGTGCACATTTCGGAGCTCGCAGATTTCCGAGTCAACCGCACCGAAGACGTCGCGAAGATTGGCGAGATGATCTGGGTCAAATGCATCGGCATCGATGACAAAGGCCGGGTGAAACTTTCCCGCAGAGCCGCGCTCAAGGAACGCGGCGAAATCGAAACCGGCGTGCCCACAGTCGGCGAATCCGCCCAGTCAACCGGCGAAGGCAACCGCTACGAACGCCACGAAGACCGCGGCCCGCGTCGCGATCGCGGAGATCGTGGCGACCGGCGCGGTGGTCGAGGAGGTCGCGAACGCGGCCCGCGTCGTGAAGGCGAACAGCGGAGTGTCGATTATCGGCCGGACGCCGGCGGCCAGCATCAGCCGCCTCCGCCGCCATCCCAATCGCAGGCCTCGACCGACGACTACGAGCCTTCTCGTTAGCTAAAAAGACGCGGGCCTGCGGCCGCCGATCTGCACATAAACTGCCGGGCTGCCTGTCTGACACCGGCTTTGTCTTCGAACAAAGCCGTTTTGTCTGTGCACGAAATCATTCTTCCTTTCAGCAAAGCGGTTCCGTGCTTAGACAAAGTCGTTTTGGCCTACTACAAAGCGGCCTTGTGTTCACACAAAGTCATTCCGAGCTCACATAAAACGGCCTTCAGCGGCAAATAGAGATGATTTGGCGCGTCCGTGGGTCCGCAGTCGCCAATCGCAAATTACGCCGTCGCGAGCTGACGCAGCCTGAGTACCGTCCGCGGAATGATTTCGAGGACGCGATCGAGCTCCTCCTCGGTGTTGTAGCGGCCAAAGGAAAACCGCAGGCTGCTCCGCGCGCGCTCGTTCGTCAGGTGCATCGCGCGCAGGACATGCGACGGCTCGACCGCGCCGGTCGTGCAGGATGAGCCTAACGAACAACACACGCCTTCCTGATCGAGCTTGATCTGGATCGCCTGCGCATCGACGCCGAGAAAGGCGAGGTTCGAGGTGTTCGGCAGCCGGCCTTCGCGCGCGCCGTTGACCGCGACATCTTCGACTTGCGCGAGCAGCGTGTTTTCAAAACGATCGCGCAACGCGCGCACCCGCGTGTTTTCTTCGGCGATCGTTTGCAGCGCGAGCTCGGCGGCTTTTCCGAGGCCAACGATGGAGGCGACATTGTCTGTGCCGGCGCGGCGACCGCCCTCCTGCGGTCCACCCATGATCATCGGATGAAACTTGGAATTTCGATTCACGAAGAGCGCGCCGACGCCTTTCGAGGCATGCAATTTGTGCCCGGAAAGCGAGAGAAAATGGAGATATTTCCCAGCAAGATTGATCGGCATTTTGCCGACCGTCTGGACCGCGTCGGTGTGAAAAGCGACACCTTTCGCGCGGCAGATCGCGGCGATTTCATCGAGCGGATTGATCACGCCGGTCTCGTTGTTCGCCCACATGATCGAGACGATCGCCGTGTCCGGCCGGATCGCTTTTTCCAATTCCGCGAGATCGAGATGACCTTCCTCATCGACCTTGAGAATCGTCATTTCGCAACCTTGCCTAGCGACTGCCTGGCAATAATTCAAAACCGCGTTGTGCTCGACCGCGCTCGTGACGATGTGCCGCCGGCTCGGCGTCATTTGCATCGCGGAATGAAGCGCGGTGTTGTCCGATTCCGTCCCTCCGCTCGTGAAAACGACTTCGTTAGGCTCGCAGCCGAGGAGCCGCGCGACGCGTTCGTGCGCGAGCTTGGTCGCGTCTTTCACCAGCCGGCCGAAGCGATGCGCGCTCGAGGGATTGCCGTAGCGCTCGGTCAGAAACGGCATCATTTCCTCGAGCACGGCGGGATCGATTTTCGTGCTCGAATTATTGTCGAGATAAATAATTTCGTCGTCAGGCTTCATCGTTAGGCATTCGTTAGGCAAGCGCGCTCATTCCGGCGGCCGCGGCTCATTTCCGGGATGCTGCGCATGGTGATGCGTCCAACGAAAATAAAGATTGCGCAGGTAAATCGGCAAGGGCAGCGCGGTTTGAAGAATGCCGACGGAATCATGCCGGTAAATGATGAAATAACTCAAGGTCAAAATCGAGCCGAGCGCGCTGCATTCCCAGAAGCCCACCGGGATCACGCTGCGCCGCGCGCGTTCCGAGGCGATCCATTGAATGAGAAAGCGCAAGCCGAAAATCGCGCTGCCCACAAGTCCGACAATCTTCCACGGCGTCAGCGTGATGTGATACCATGGCGTCGCGGCGATGATGGCGAAGTGATCCATGCGCAAACTAACGACCGCGCCCGCGGCAATGCCCAACAATTTTTTCTGAAAATCGCCGCCGAATCTGGATGAACTCTGCCCGCGCTGTGATTGAATTGGCGGAATGAATTCGATCTGGGACCTGGCCAATCCGCAGTTGCGCGATCTCGCGCTCTACGAGCCGGGCAAGCCGATCGAGGAGACGGCGCGCGAGTCGGGTCTGCGGCTGGACGAGATCGTCAAGCTGGCCTCGAACGAGAATCCGCTCGGCCCCTCGCCGCGCGCGGTCGAGGCGATGCAGCGCGCCGCGGCGGAGGCGAATTTTTATCCGGACGGCGGCGCTTATTTTGTCACGCAGGCGCTCACGAAAAAATTAAACGTGGCGGCGGAAAACATCGTCCTCGGCAACGGCTCGAACGAGATCATCGAATTTGTCGGCCACGCCTTTTTGCGTCCGGGCGTGGAAACGATCACATCCGAAAATGCGTTCATCGCCTATCGATTGCTCACCGCGCTTTTCGGCGCGAAGACCGTGCAGGTGCCAGATCGCGAATATCGTTTTGATCTCGACGCCATCCTTGCCGCGGTCACGCCGCGGACCCGCGCGATCTTCGTCGCGAATCCAAATAATCCGACCGGCACACTCGTTAAGCAGGAAACAATCGACCGTTTCATGGCCGAAGTGCCTAACGACATCGTGGTCGTTTTCGACGAAGCCTATTTCGAATATCTCGACGACCCGCCGGACACCTTGAAGTTCGTTAGGCAAGGTCGAGACATTCTCGTCCTTCGCACCTTTTCGAAAATCCACGGACTCGCCGGCGCCCGCCTCGGTTACGGCATCGCGCGGCCGGAATTGATCCAGGTGCTGCAAAAAACGCGCGAGCCTTTTAACATCAACGGCATCGCGCAGGCCGGTGCGGTTGCGAGTCTGGCCGACGAATCGCACGCGCGGGAAACAAAGCGCCTAACGAGTGAAGGGCGCGATTTTTTCGAGGAGGAATTTTCAAAAATGCAACTCGAGTTCGTGCCGGGCGTGGCGAATTTCGTCCTCGTCAAAGTTGGTGACGGCGCGGCGGTTTTTCGCGCGCTGCTCAAGCGCGGCGTGATCGTGCGCGCGCTCACGGGCTACGATTTTCCCGGGTGGGTGCGCATCTCCGTCGGCACGATGGAACAAAATCGAAAGTGCATCGCGGCGTTGCGCGAAGCTCTTTGATTCGAACGCCGGCCAATGATCGAAACGAAGGGCGAGACGATCGCGGCCACTTCGACGCCGCCGGGCGAAGGCGCGATCGCGCTCGTCAGGCTGAGCGGGCCGGAAGCAATCTCGATTGCCGCTGAAATCTTTCGCGGAAAGAAATCGCCTAACGAACTGAAGTCGCACTTTCAGCAGCTCGGCGAAATCGTCGAAGGCGAGCGCGTGATCGATCAAGTGATGCTGGCGATCCATCGCGCGCCGCGGAGTTACACCGGCGAAGACGTGGTCGAAATCAGTTGTCACGGCGGCGTTCTCGTGACTGCGCGGGTCTGGGAAGCGTGCCTGCGGGCGGGCGCGCGCGCGGCCGGTCCGGGAGAATTCACCCAGCGCGCTTTCATGAACGGCAAGCTCGATCTCACGCAGGCCGAAGCGGTGATCGATCTGATCCGCGCGCAGACCGATCTCGCGTTGCGTTCCGCGCACGAGCAACTCGCCGGCGCGCTGGGCGAGAAAATTTCGCAACTGCGCAGCGATCTCATCGCGTTGATCGCGCACATCGATGCGTCGATCGATTTTCCGGAGGAAGGAATCGGCGCGGAAATCGACGAAAAATTTCTCGCGCGGTTCGATCGTGTCCGCGCGCGCATCGGCGAGTTGCTCGCGACCGCGGAACAAGGCCGGATTTTTCGCGAAGGCGTGCGGGTTGTCATTTACGGCGCGACGAACGCGGGCAAGTCGAGTTTGCTCAACCGGCTGCTTGGTTTCCCGCGCGCGATCGTGAGCGCGATTCCAGGGACGACGCGCGACACGATCGAGGAAGTGGTGAACATGCGCGGGATCGCGCTTCGCCTGACCGATACGGCCGGCTTGCGCGCGGGCGGCGACGAGCTTGAGCAGGAAGGGATCGCGCGCACGCAGCGCTCGCTCGCCGACGCCGATCTCGTGCTGCACCTCGCGGATGCAAACGCGCCGCGCCCGGAAAATTTTGCGGTGCAAAATGAGGAACGCGCCGAGCTGCTCTTGCTGAACAAGAGTGATTTGCCGGAACATCCCGATTGGAAAAAACGCGACGCGTTGCGGATTTCGTGCGTGGCCGAAAACGGCCTCGCCGGTTTGGAAGAAAAAGTTCTCGCGAAGATCAACGCGCAACGCTGGGATGTGCCGAGCGCGGTCGCGATCAATGCGCGGCATCGCGATTGCCTGCGCCGCGCGCTCGCGGCCTGCGATCGGGCGCGTGAGGTTTTTGCGCAGCCGGAACTGGCGGCGGTTGATTTGCACGAAGCGCTCCGCGCGGTCGGCGAAGTCGTGGGCGCGGCGGGATCGGAAGATATTCGCGACGCGCTCTTCGCCACTTTTTGCATCGGGAAATGATTCGCATCACGAATGGTTGGTATCGCGGTCTGGTGCAGCCATGGCTTTTCCGTCTCGATCCGGAAACGGCGCATCACTTTTCGTTAGGCGCTTTGCGAACTCCGGGCGCGCGTTTGTTTCTGCGCCATTTCGCGCTCGCGCCGGCGCCGGTCGAGCTTTTCGGTTTGAAGTTTCGCAATCCGATCGGGCTCGCAGCCGGTTTCGATAAAAACGGCGTTGCGATTCCGGCTTGGGAAGCGCTTGGTTTTGGCTTCGTCGAAGTCGGGACCGTGACCGCGCAGCCGCAGCCGGGAAATCCGCGGCCGCGCATTTTTCGTTATCCGGCGCAACAGGCGTTGATCAATCGGCTCGGCTTTAACAACGACGGCGCGGCGGTCGTGGCGGAGCGGCTGCGGCGACTGCGCCGGAGTCGGCGACGGCCGTCGATTCCGATCGGGATCAACATCGGCAAATCGATGGTGACGCCGATCGACCAGGCGGCGGACGATTATCTTTACTCGTTTCGGAAACTGCACGCGGTGGCTGATTACATCGCGCTCAACATCAGCTCGCCGAACACGCCCGGTTTGCGCTCGCTGCAGGAGCACGCGGCGCTGGCCGATCTTCTGCGCACGATCACGGTTGAAAATGCGCGCTTGCCGGCGCCGCGACCGATTTTGCTCAAGATCGCGCCCGATCTTTCCGACGAAGCGATGGAGCAAATCGTGAAGACTTGCGAGGAATTTTCGCTCGCCGGAATCATCGCCACGAACACGACGTTAAATCACGCCGGCATCGGGCCGGACGAGGCGGGCGGATTGAGCGGGGCGCCGTTGCGCGCGCGAGCGACCGAAGTCGTGCGCTTCGCGCGCACGCGGACGCGGCTGCCGATTATCGGCGTGGGCGGGATTTCCGACGCGGCGTCGGCGCGGGAAAAGTTCGCGGCCGGGGCGCAGCTTGTGCAGGTTTACACTGGGCTGATTTATCGCGGACCGGAATTGTTGCGCGAGATTCTCGAGGGCGAAGCCAAACCGAACGGCGCGCAATTTTCCGGCGAATAAAGCGCCCGGTGCGGCGTCCTACAGAGCCGCCCGCGTCGCTCGCGCCGTCCAAAAGCCGGGAGAGATGCGATGTCTCTGCGCGGACATTGCCGACGCCACCTTGCCAACGCCACCATTTTAATATCTCCTCTTGCCCTTTCCCGTATGCTCCGTCGCCTGCCGCTCAAATGTCTTGCCCTCGGTCTCGTTGTGACTCTCGCGCAGGTCGCGCTCGCGCTCGCGTTTGCCGATCCGGAAGGCTCGCTCGCCGATCGCTACATGACGCTGGTGCAGCACGACAGCTACTGGTTCGCGAACATCATCGACCGCGGCTACAGCACGACGCTGCCGCCGGTCGAGCACAAGGAAATGGAGGTGTCGAATGTCGCTTTTTTCCCGGCCTATCCTTTGCTCGCCGCGGGCGTGGCGCGGCTGACCAGGCTCGATACTTACACCGCGCTGCTGATCACGGCGCAGGCCGCGGCCTGGAGTTTCTGGAGTTACTTTTTTCTCTTGTGCGAACGCTGGGAACTCTCGATGCCGTTGCAGGTTTTCGGCGCGCTCGCGATCGTCGCGCATCCGGCGGCGTTTTATCTGGTGACCGGTTACTCGGAGTCGCTTTTTCTCGCCGCGCTCGTCGGATTCATTTACTGGAACATGCGCGACGGAAAAACGGCGAAAGCACTCGCGGTTGCGCACGGATTTGTTTTATCCGCGACGCGCATCGTCGGGTTGCCCTGCGCGGCCTTTCCCGTTGTGCGGGAATTTTTCTTGAGCGAATCGCCGCGCTTTCAAAGTCTCCGCTTCTGGCTGGCGCGTTATCGCGGACCTCTCGCGGTGATGTTGCTCTCGATGCTCGGCGGGATTTCGTTTTTCATTTATTGCCAGGCGCGCTGGGGTCGCTGGGATCTTTACATGCTGACGCAACGCGCCGGCTGGTCGATCAAGCCGGATTATTTCGCCGTCTTCCGGCCGGCTAACTATCACTTCGAGCTGCCGCCTTATCAGGCGACGCTATACGTGAGCCAATTCACGAGCGCGGTGGCGGGCCTGTTTTTTTGCGTGATCGCAATCGCGGAATTGCTCGCGGCGATTTTTTGGCAAAGCGATTGGCGCGAGCGGATCGGAATTTATTTTTGCGCCGCCATCATTTACTGGCTCTCGCTCGCCGGCGTCGCTTCGGTGCAGATGCAAAGCATGCTGCGTTACGATCTTTGTGTGCACGCGCTGATTGTTCTCGCCCTGCTTCACTTCGCCCGGCAATTTCGCGTCGCGCCGGTTTTTGCGCGCGCGCTCGCGATGGGCGCGGCCTCGATTGCGTGCGCGGCGGGCCTCGCCTTGCAGGGTTATTATGTTTGGAATTTCACCCAGGGAAACTGGGTCGCCTAACGAGATGAAAACCTCCGTCGCAATCATCGGCGCCGGTCCGGCGGGACTGACTGCGGGCTATCTGCTGGCGAAAAACGACGTCGCCGTCACCGTGCTCGAGGCCGATCCGGTTTACATCGGCGGCATCTCGCGGACGGCACGCTACAAAGGTTTTCACTTCGACATCGGCGGTCACCGTTTTTTCTCAAAGGCGAAAGCGGTCGACGATTTTTGGAACGAGATTTTGCCTGACGACATGCTCGAACGGCCTCGCTCGTCGCGCATTTTCTACGGCGGGAAATTTTTCGCCTACCCGCTCAAACCATTCGAAGCCTTGCTCAAGCTTGGCATCGTCCGCTCGATCCTCTGCGTCTTTTCCTGGCTGCGCGCGCGCATTTTTCCGGTGCGGCGACCTCGAAATTTTCAGGACTGGGTGACGAATCAATTCGGCCGCCGGCTTTTTCAGACCTTCTTCAAAAGTTACACCGAAAAAGTCTGGGGCATGAGCTGCCGCGAAATCTCCGCCGACTGGGCAGCGCAGCGGATCAAAGGTTTGTCGTTAGGCAGCGCGATCAAAAACGCGCTCCTGCCGCAGCGCACGCCTGACGACAAAAGCAAAGTGATCAAAACGCTGATCAATTCGTTCCGCTATCCGCGCAAAGGTCCAGGCATGATGTGGGAAGTGTGCGCGGAAAAAATGCGTTCGTTAGGCGGAAAGCTCGCGCAGGGCTGCAAAGTGACCGGCTGCGAATACAACGAGTTGACGGAAACCTGGTTGGTCCATTTCCGCGATCTCGCCGGCAAAACGCAGACGATCGAGGCCGAGCATGTCATTTCCTCGGCGCCGATGCGCGAGCTGATCTGCGGATTAACGCCGGCGGTCGCGCCGCGGGTGCGGGAAGCGGCCGAGAGTTTGAAGTATCGCGATTTTCTCACCGTTATGCTGATCGTGCGCGCGAGCGACGCGTTTACGGACAACTGGATTTACATCCACGACCCATCGGTGAAGGTCGGACGCATTCAGAACTTCCGCTCCTGGTCGCCGGAAATGGTGCCGGAGCCGGACAAAGCCTGCTACGGCCTCGAATATTTTTGTTTCGAGCACGACGGGCTCTGGGATTCGAGCGACGAGGAATTAATTGCGCTCGCAAAGCACGAGCTCGCGCAGATCGGCCTCGCGAAAACGGACGACGTCGTCGACGGCTGCGTCGTTAGGCAAAAGAAAGCTTACCCGGTTTATGACGACGATTACGCGCGTCACGTCGCGACGATTCGGACCGAGATCGAGCAGCGTTATCCGAATCTGCATCTCGTCGGCCGCAACGGCATGCACAAATACAACAATCAGGATCACGCCATGATGACCGCGATGTTGTGCGTGGAAAATATTCTCGCGGAAGAAAAGCTCTACGATCTCTGGCAGGTGAACGGCGACGCCGAATACCACGAAGCCGGCTCTGCCGAAGAAACTGAGCAGGCGCACGGCAGCGCGCTACGTCTCGTCCCGATGCGGGCGAGCGCCGCGCCCGAGCTGGCCTCGGAACAAACCTGACTTTCGCCTAACGAATTCGTCAGGCGGCGCGCGGACGAAGCGCGGCGCGCAGAGTCGCGATCCGTTGCTTGATCGTTTTGCAGCGCTGACGTTCGCGCGAGGCTTCCGACGCGGGAAGCATCTGCGAATCGTAAGGCGGCCGCGCCGGATCGAGGCAGCGTTCGGCGAATTCGTTCGCCATCCAGAGTCGATGGAGCGTGGCTTCGGTCGTTTCCTCTTCGGCTTCGGCCAAGAGCAGATCCCGCATGGCGATGAAGGCGAAGATTTCTTCGGCGACGGGATTTTTCGCGCGGGTCGCGACGGCTTTTGACAGCGCCTTGATCGGGCGATGTTTGATACGGCGGTGTGGGATTGTTGCTTGCATGTTGGCATACGCAGCACGTCCCGTGCTCACGACTGATAAAAATTTATCCGGCAAAAAATGCGGCCGAACCGCGTTTTGGCTACGCGGCGACCGACGCGCCGCGCGTCATGACCGCAACCGCACTTTGCAGCTCTTCGAAGTCGAAGGGTTTTGACATCATCATATCGACCTTCAACTCTTCGTAAGCTCGAATGTCGTCGTCGGAAAGATGCGCCGAGAGGACGAGGATCTTTCCTTCAAAATTTCGTCCGCGCAGGCGGCGGACGAAATCGAGCCCGGACACGCGAGGCATCCGATGATCGGTGATCACGACATCGAACGGCTGTTTGCTCGCGCCGACTTTGATCAGCGCGTCCCAGCCGTCCGACGCGCGTGTGACCGTCGCGGCCGGACCGCCGAGGACATGCGCGAGCATCTGCGCGACGGCGTTTTCATCTTCGACAGTGAGAATTTGCAGCGGCGGTTTCAACATTTCCATTTGCACGAGCAAGAGGCGGGCCGCGGCGAGTCCAAATGCGAAGTGCGAACCTGCCGGACCTCGATGTCGAGGCCGCCAGGAAATGATTTTTCCAGTTGCCTAACGATGGAGCGATTGGTGGCGCAGGTCTTCTGCGATTTGCCCTGATGAATAGAGGCGAAGCGCTCAATCAATTCTCGCAGCGTCGTCTTTTCCAATTCGTGATCCGTAGCGACGAGATTGCGCATCCACTCGCGCAGCCGGCGCTCAGCGATCTTGCGATCGGTTGTCCGCAGCGAGCATTCCTTGCGCTTGCCACGCAGTTTCTTTGACCCGTAGTAACGGCCGGAAGCGACGTGGCGATAGAGTCCAGGGAAGTTGCCGACCTTGATGTAGGGCGAGGTATTTTGTGCGGAAAGTTCGTTGACCATTTCGTTTCGGACCCGCTCGCGTCGCGGCAGAATTTGCCGTTCAATGAGTCGGAGATCGAGTATTCCGAGTGTTTTTTGCAGCGCAAATGCGCCTAACGAAAAGTAAAGTGCCGCCTGATATGACCCAGCGAGACTGGACGGGACGGCGACTGCCTCATGCGGTCCCTTCACATGCTGAAAATATATTTTCAACAAGTGCTCAATTGGCGCCGCAGTAGTCTGAAGAACGTTGCCTAACGAACTACCGACTCGTTAGGCTTGCTCACGAAGGTTGGGGGAATGAATGAAATCGCGCTGCTTTGTTTTTCGCGTCCCGGTGATTCCTCAGACAGAAATGGACTCTTCGGAAATGGCCAGGGGGGCAAAACGGGTGGGGTGCTGGGTTGAAATTGGCCTGTAACCGTCCAAACTAAGCCCGATCGCCGCAACGATTTTCGGGGGTATAGCTCAGTTGGTAGAGCGTCTCGTTCGCAATGAGAAGGCCAGGGGTTCGAATCCCCTTACCTCCAAAAGAAAACCGACCGATCGTTAGGCGTCGACGGGCGCCGGCGCCATCGGCGGTGCCCCGGCCATTCGACGAGCATTGATGAACTCGACGATTCGTTCCACTTGTTCACCGCGCCCCCGCTCAAACAGAAACGTCGAGTTGCCGCGCTCGCTGGAAATGACGAGATTTTCCGAGAGAAATTTCGGCTCGTGCAAAGCCTGGCCGCCGCGATGATTGACAAGTTGCGCTTTCGCGCGCCAGCCGCGGTTTGCGATGAAAAAAAGGCTGCTCGGATTCTCGTTTGTCGCAACCAAAGATCCGGAAGCGTTCGCGGTCACGCCGGAAACGCGTTTGGCAACGCAGGGCGCGGCCCAGGCGACTGTTTCGCCGAGCAAATTTTCGCGCGCAAACGCGGTCGCATGGCGCGACGGCAGTGAGGTCGGGAGCGAATCGCGGTCATGTTTTTCGGGCGGGCCGTTCAGTTTTTTCCAGATCAGCCAAAGCTTCACGCGCATCGCCCGAAAAATTTTCGGCGCGAAATAAATCAGCAGCGAAAGCAGCAGCACGAAAAGCCCGAGTGCGAGAATTGGATTGTAATGAATGAGCGCGAGGCCGCCGACCACGACCGCGTCTTCGAACAAACTCAGCCCGATGTTTGAGAACGGCTCCGGCGAAGTGTTCGCGATCAACCGCGTCGATGCCTTGGCCGAATGTGCGACCAGGCTGGCGCCGCCGGCGGCGAGCGCGATCGTGACGTCGAAGGCCGGCGTGGTGTGC
The DNA here is from genome assembly GCA_036490335.1 of Chthoniobacterales bacterium. Taxonomy (GTDB): domain Bacteria; phylum Verrucomicrobiota; class Verrucomicrobiia; order Chthoniobacterales; family UBA10450; genus Palsa-1392. The sequence goes on along the minus strand of DASXEB010000014.1, from coordinate 65,114 downwards.
CCGAGCACGCGGATGGCGAGAAGCGCGCCGCCGATCGGCCGGATGATCGTATGCACGGTGTCCCACGCCGAATCGATCCACGGAATTTTGTCGGCAAAGAATTCCAACGTGTAGAGCGCGCCGGAAATCGAGAGCACGAGCGGATCGGCCAGAATCGCGAGCGATTGATAAGCGGGGTCGAGCGCGATCCAATGAAAGCGAATCGCCAGCCCGGTGACAAAAACCGTGAGGTAAAGATTGAGCCCGGCAAGGCAGGCGAGCCCGAGCGCGACGCCTAACAAGTCGAGCTGTTCCACGCCAAAATTATGCGGGAGCGGCGGGCGAAGTCACGCGCTTTCAATTTGCGGCGCGCGCGGAGCGCTGATAACTCCTGCGACATGCTCGACATCCGCCTCATCCGCGAACAGCCCGACTTTGTGAAAAGCCGGCTTGCGACGCGTGGTGGCGACGACGCGCAAAAAGTCGACGAGGTCCTCGCGGTCGATGCGGAGCGACGCAAGCTCGAGACCGCGCTGCAACAGTGCAACGCCGATCGCAAACGGTTGAGCAAGGAAATCGGCGCGGCCCGCGCGCGCGGCGGAGATTCGAGCGAGATCGAGGAGCGGGTGCGCAAGATCGGCGACGAAACCGCCGAGCTCGTTAGGCAAACCGCCGAGGCGGAAGAACGCCAGCGCGATTTGTTGCTCAACATCCCAAACCTTCCACACGCCGAGGCGCCGTTAGGCAAAAGCGCGGCGGATAATCCGGTTGTTCGAACCTGGGGCGAGAAGCCAAATTTCGCCGGCGCGCCGCTCGATCACGTCGCGCTCGGCGCGAAACTGAAATTATTCGACGCCGAGCGCGCGACGAAACTGAGCGGGAGCGGATTCATCTGCTTCACCGGCGCGGGCGCGCGCCTCGAGCGCACGCTCATCCAGTTTATGCTCGATCTGCACACGCGCGAACATGGTTATCTCGAGGTCAGCCCTCCTTTTCTCGTTAGGCGCGATTGCATGATCGGGACGACGCAGTTACCGAAGTTCGAAGAAGACATGTACGGCCTCGAAAACGGCGAAATGTTTCTGGCTCCGACCGCGGAAGTGCCGGTGACGAACCTGCATCGCGAAGAAATTCTCGCGGCGGCGGAGTTGCCGAAAAAATTCGTCGCCTACAGTCCCTGTTTTCGTCGTGAAGCGGGCTCGGCGGGGCGCGAAACCCGCGGCATTTTGCGCGTGCATCAATTCGACAAGGTCGAGCTGGTCAAAATCACCGCGCCGGAAAATTCCCATGCCGAGCACGACGCGCTCACGGCTGATGCGGAGCGAGTCTTACAGTCGTTAGGCTTGCATTATCGCGTGATCGAGCTTTGCACCGGCGACATCGGTTTTGGCTCGGCGAAAACCTACGATCTCGAAGTCTGGTCGCCCGGACAAAATAATTATCTCGAGGTTTCGAGCTGTTCGAACTTCATCGATTTCCAGGCGCGCCGGATGAATCTTCGCTTCAAGGATGCGGAAGGAAAAAATCGTTTTTGCCATACCTTGAACGGCTCCGGCACCGCGTTGCCGCGACTTTTCGCCGCGCTCATCGAAGCGAACCAGCAACCCGACGGCTCGATCCGGATTCCGGAGAAGTTGCAGCCTTATTTCGGCGGCGCGGAGATTCGTTAGGCTGGCGGCGGCGTTTCCGCGAAGAGATCGAGCTGCCCGCGTTCGTTAGGCGCGGGCTCTTCGTTGGCCGGCAACGGCAGCTCGAACCCGAGCCGTTGCGCGAGTCGCTGGCAGGTCTCGGGCGCGAAGCCTTCGTAATGATTGTTCACGAACGCCCAGACGCTGCGGGTTTCGCCGAGATGTCGCTGGATGCGCAAGGCCCAACTGTCGAGCGCGGCCTCGCGTTTCCAGAGCAGCTTGTCGTAACGATGGATGGTTTTGCCGTCGCCGTCGTACTTCGTCAGCGCGTGGCCGAGGAGGCGGAGGTAAATGAAATCGCTCGTGAGCGGCTGGAGCTCGAACGGCGCGAGGTTGCGTTCGTTGAGCGGGCTGGTGTCGGACCAAACCCAGCAAAGCCGGTGCTTTTCGAGCAGGCGGATGAATTGCGGTCGATGCCAGCCGGGATGCCGAAGCTCGATCGCGAAACGAAAATCGCCCGGCAACTGCGCGATGAATTCGCGAAACGCGGTCCTTTCTTCTTTCGGTCCGAAACTCGGCGGCAGTTGAATCAGGACGACGGGAATCTTCGGCGCGAGCGGCTCGAGCGCGCGCAAAAACGCGAGCAACTCCGCGCGACAATCGTGCAGGCGGCGCTCGTGCGTCAGTTCGCGCGGTAGTTTGCAAGTGAAACGAAACTCGGCCGGCGTCATGTCGAGCCAGCGCCGCGCAATTTCCGCGGAAGGCACGCTGTAAAACGTCGAGTCGATTTCGACTGCCGGAAAATATCGTGCGTAAAATTCGAGCGAACGATTCGACGGCCAGTCGCGCGGATAAAGCGGGCCGCTCCAGTCACCGAAACTCCAGGCGCACGTTCCGATGCGGATTTTTTGCTGGTCGGTCAGGTTCAAAATGCGAAGGGGCGCGGCTCTGCAATTTTATCGGATGCGGAGGAGCCGGCGCGCTTTTCCGCGGAGACTTGGTCGGCGCTTTTGGGACTCGTTAGGCCGGGGTGGTCGGCTTGACGCCACAAACATCGTTCATTACCCTGCCGATCCCGATGACCAGTCGATATCGCTTTCTGTTGTACTTGGCCGCGGCGAGCGTGGCGTTTCCGGCGCGCAGCCCGGCGCCGGTCGTTTTTAGTCCAAACGGAAAGACGAAGTATCACGCGCCGGGCGAAGAGGAAATCAGCGGCAAAGCCGAGCAACTTTTCGCGATCGGCCAGGCGGCGGAGCGCGACGGGAATCGCAAGCGCGCGATTAAGGCCTACACCACCCTGGTGAAGAAATATGCGCACTCCACTCTCGCTTCCGGCGCGCTTTTTCGCGCCGCGAAACTGACCGAAGACGGCGGCGATCTGGTCAAGGCCGCGCGGCTTTATCGCGCGCTGATGGAGTTTTATCCGAACACGGAGCACTTCACGGAAGCGATCGAGGCGCAGTTTCGCATCGGCGAGCTTTACGTGAACGGGAAAAAACTGAAGCTCTTTGGCGTGCCCGTCGGCGCGTCGATGGACACGGCGGTGGAAATTTTCGCCGCGATTGTGCGCAGCGCGCCCTACGGCCGTTACACCGCGAGGGCGCAGTTTGATATTGGCCGCGCGCGCGAAAAACAAGGCGCGGGCGATCTCGCCGTCACCGCTTACCAGGCGGTCGTGGAAAAATTCCCGAACGATCCGCTCGCGGTCGATGCGCAATATCAGATCGGCTACATTTGGTTGAAGGAAACTCGCGGCGGAAATTACGATCCGAAGGCGGCGGCCCAGGCGAAAACGGCCTTTCAGGATTTCCTTTTTCGGTTTCCGAAAAGCGAAAAGGTTCCGCAGGCACAGGAAGATTTGCGCGAGCTCCAGCAACACCAGATCAACAGCTCGCTCGACGTGGCGAAGTATTACGAACGGCGAAAAAATTATCGCGCCGCCGTCATTTATTACAACGAAGTGATCCGGCAACAGCCTGATTCGCCGCAAAGCACAGCGGCCAAAGCCCGCATCGCGCAACTGCGCAAGAAAGTGGGAGACGCCGCGCTGCTTTCCGCCGCCGATTACGCCGATCAGCAAGCGAAGAAGCATCCGAAAAAGCCGCTGGTGCAAGCGCCTCCTGCCGCTGCGCCCGGCGTGACGCCGACAATAGAAGGCGAGCCGGCCAAGCCTTCCATGCGCGCTGGCAGCGACATTGCTCCGTTGCCGCCATCGTCGGATTCGCTCCCGCCTCCCGCGGGCGCCGACGCGCTGGCGCCGCCATCGCTTTCACCGACTCCGGAACCTTCGGCCACTCCGTAAGTGAGAACGCTCTGGGCTGCGCTGCTTGCCTTTTCGTTAGGCGGCTGCGCCGGTTATCACATCGGTCCGATCCAGCCTTACTACCTGCGCAACGTCCACAAGCTCGCGATCACGACCTTCAAAAACAATACCCTCATCCCGCGCATCTCCGTCCTCGTCACCGACACTGTGATCAAACAATTCCAGCAGGACGGCACCTATCGGATCGATCGGCCGGAAAATGCGGACGCGATTTTGCAGGGCCAGATCGAGCGCGTCGATCGCGCGCCCGCTCGCTCGGTGCGGGGCAATGTTTTGGCCACGGCCGAATTCAATCTCGTTTTGCGGATTCGTTACACAATCGTCGAGCGCGGCACCGGCAAAGTGCTGGCCGGACCAGCGGAAGTTTTTGGGAATACCAGTTTCTTCGTCGGCGACGACGTCACGACCGACGAGCGACAGGCCCTCCCCCTCGCGGCGGAGGATCTCGCCGTCCACCTCGTCAGCCAGGCGAGCGAGGGTTGGTGACGGTGAAAGGCGAGGCGCAACTCTGGCGCATCCTCAACGACAAACTCGACACCCTCCGCGCCGGTCATCGTTTTCCGGAAGCGATCCGGGTCGGCGAGACCGCGCTCGAAATTGCAACCCGGATTTTTTCGCCTAACGATCCGTCGCTCGCTCTCAGTTACGCGCGGCTCGGTCAGATTTTCGATCAACAAGGCGATCGCGCGCAGGCCAAGCCGTACTTGGTCAAAGCATTTCGCATCGCCGAAAAAGCCGACACGCCCGATTCGGCGACGATTTATCGCCGCGCGCGCCGGCTGGCTTATTTGTGCGACCTGCTCGGGCAACATGAGGAGGCGATCGAGTATTACGAAAAAGCGATCGGCGCCGGCGGCGAGCTCGAGAACCTGCCGCACACCGACATGGGCACGCTGCTCAACAACGTTGCGCTCATTTATCGCAAAAGCGGCCGCGAAGCTGCGGCCGAGCCGTACTATTTGCACGCGCTCGAGATTTACGAGAAACAGCTCGGCCCGAATCACCCCGACGTCGCCGCGGTCCTGAACAATCTCGGCGTTTATTACACGAACGAAAAACGTTTCCCGGAGGCGGAGGAAATGCATCGGCGCGCTCTCGCCATTCGGACGCGCGCGCATCCGAACGGCCACGCCGATGTCGCGCAGTCGAACTGCAATCTCGCGGTCGTCTATCACTCCCGCGGCGATCTCGAGCAGGCGGGCGAACTTTACCGCGAGTCGTTAGGCGTGTGGGAACAACTGGCGGAAAATCCACCCGAAGACTACGAGATTGTCGCAGCCAACTACGCCGATCTTTTGCGGTCGTTAGGCAAAGCGCGCAAGGCGGCGGCGATCGAGGCGCGGGCGCGGAAAAAGCGCGGCCGTTGATTGTCGCTTGCGGGGCGCGCCGCGGCGGGCAATTTACGAACTCCCCGGCGCAAGGCTCACGTGGCGGAATGGCAGACGCGTACGGCTCAGGACCGTATGGGGAAACCCGTGGAGGTTCGACTCCTCTCGTGAGCAGCCTAACGAGTAAAGAACCCGCGCCGGCCGCGCGTTTCCGTCCGTTGCATGATCTGGGCCGGCCAGCACTCGACGATTTCGAGAGCGAGAAAGCGAAAAAGACTGAGGCGCGCGAACTTGATGTCGAGCCGCAGATTCTTCGAGATCTGCGTCATGGAGCGCGAGCCGTTGAATTGCGAGGCGAACTGCGCTTCCGCGTCGGTCAGGCGCAGTTGTTGCACCCGCTCGTAGCCGTCGCGCGTGTAGGCGGGCACGCAGGTCTGGTCCGCGCCCGCCTTGTTCCCGAGTTCGCCGTATTGCACGAAGCGCAACGTGCTCAGCGCCCATTGATCGATGTTCTCTTCCATCGGCGAAATGTCGCGCGCGTAATCGGGCAGCGGTTGCTCTTCAAAAACAAAGCGCACCCTCTCGACCGGCCAAAGTTGGGCGAACAATTTTTGCCCGTAATGTTGCACCAGTTGCAGGCCGGGGTCGCGCAGGATGAGGCCTTCGTTCGCGAGCGTGACGAAAAGCGGACAGCCGGTTTCGGCCTGGCGTGTGCGCGCCGCTTCGACGCGGATGTTCTCGACATTGAGCAGCGTGACCGGCGCTTCTTCGCAATAAAGCGCGGGCGCGCGCGTGGTCACGAGCACGACCTTGCCCTCGCGCGCGAGCAGCTCGACCGATTCACGCGTCCAGAAAGCGCGCAAAATCCCGGTCAGTTTTTCGCGCGCGATGGTCTGCAAAGCCCAGTGCAACGAAAAGAAACTGGAGTCGCCGCAAAAGTAGGCATTGGCTGCTTTGGCATTTTCTTTTTGCGCGTTCGCGACCGGGATTTTCGCGACGATCGAACTGGGCAAAATGGAACTTGGCGGCGGTCGCACGGGCGTTTCGCTCTTGCGCGGAAGTTCGTTAGGCAAAGCGGAAATTTTCTCCGCCGGTTTGGCGATTGGCGCCGGCTCGGCCTTTTTTTCGATGCCGACAATCGGCCGAACCGGTTTTTCGACCGGCGGAATGACCGGGCTCGCAGTTGGCGTGATCGGCTTCGCGATCGGCGATGAAGGAGGAACGTCCGCGGGTTTATTTTCCGGTTTCGCGAGTGGATTTGGATTCGCGATGACAGCGTTCGGCGCCTTGTTTTCGGATTTGCCTAACGACGCCAGCACCGGCACGGGCGTTTTCTTTTCCTCGGTCGCTGGCGGCTGCGCGACGGGCGCGGCGGCAGTTGCGCCGGGCGATTTGGCGTCGGCGGGAACGGACGGTGGCAGATATTTTTCCATGGCGTTGATGAGCGATTCGGAGGTGAACGGCTTGCTCAACGAGCCGATCACGTTGGGAGTCTCTTTCTGATCCGGCTGCAGATCGCTCCCATAGCCTGACATGTAAACCACCGGAATTTTCGACGTCAGCGGATCGGCCACGAGCTGCCGGCAGACTTCGTCGCCCTTCAAATCAGGCAGCACGTAATCGAGCAGAATGAGGTCGGGCGTTTCGGCTCGGCAGGCGCGCAGACCTTCCTGCGCGGTCGGCGCAGTCGTGACGCGATAATGTTGTTCGCCCAAAATCTCCTTCACGAAACTGAGGAGCATCAGGCTGTCGTCGATCACGAGCACTTTGCGCGAAGCCGCCGGCGCTGTCGCGGCGGGCGCGGGTTTGGCGTCGCGTGTTTCGTCCATTTTTCGCACGGCTTCCATCAGCAACACCTGCCAGTCGAGCGTGATCGTGCGCGGCAAATTTTCCGGCACCGGCACTTCGGAGATGACGCCGCCTTTCCAATCGACAATTTCGTTGAAGGCGTCGCGGCCTTCCTTGCCCGGCCCGATCGCGTGGCGCACCTGCCCGTTCTCGAAATAGACGCGCGCTTTCTCGCCTCGCGGACCGGTGAACTCGAGCATCGAGGTCGAGCCGCTGATGCATTTTAACTGGATGATATCGGCGATGTGCAGATCGCTCAGCGTGCCTTGAAAACGTTCGCCCTCCGCGCGTCCGGCGGGCGAGAGAAGCGCTTCGGCCAGCGCGATGAAATCGCCGCGCGGAAACGGCTTTTCCAAAAAATGGATCGCCCCCAGACCGGCGACCTGCTGGCGTTGGGCGGTGAAATGGTTCGCCGTCAAAATAATCGCGCGGGCGTCGGGGTGACTCGTGCGCAAATCGTAAATGAATTCCTGCGCGCGATCGTAATCGGCATCGACGTCGAGCACGAAAAGGTCGGGCTTTTTCCCCATCACGAGCTGTTGCGCTTCGCCGACCGAGCGCGCGATCGCGTGGGTCGTGCCGGGCACGGCTTCCTTCAACGCGGAGACGATCTCGGCGCTCAATTTTACTTCCGGCTCCAGGATCAAAACCTGGAACGGGCGCGAAGGCGCTGAGGCAGTGGCAGGGTCGTTCACGATTTGGACAATGAATTGACTAACGAGACGGCTCGTCGCAAGTCGCATCCGTCCGCGCTCTAGCAATGCCTACTCGGCGCGAAATGGAAAGTATTTTTTCGCTTCGCCTCGCGACGAAAACGCGCCCGCGTCCGCCGGTTGCGCGCCGGCCCGGGCCAACCGCGGCGTGATTAATTGGTGTGGACGCCGGTCGTCACCTCGTGCCCGTTGTCCGTTTTCACGGTCGTGGAGCAGCTCGAAAAAGCTGCAAGCAGGATGACGGCGCCGAGTGTACTTAGAAGGATCGTTCGCATAATTTTGTCGTTAGTTGGAAATCGCAGATGATTCGGCGAGTGAGCGTCCCTTGGCAAGAAGTTTTCAACTCGCGAAGCGCCGCGCCAGTTCCCGCCGGTTGATTTTTCCCCGCTCGTTCGCCGGCAATTCGTCCAGAAAAAAAATTCGTTTCGGCACCTGCCAGCCGCTCAGGCGCGCTCGACAGAATTCCAAGAGCGCCGCTTCATTCGCATTCGTCGCGACCACGCACGCGACCACTTCCTCGTTGCGCCGCGACGATGCGCGGCCGAAAACGATCGCGGCCTTCACTTGCTCGTGCCGCAAAAGCTGCGCCTCGACTTCGGCCGGGTTCACTTTTTTCCCGGCGACATTGATTAGGTCTGAAACGCGGCCGACGATGCGCACACCGCCGTCGCCGATCTCGACCAGATCGTCCGGCCGAAAAAAACCGCCGCCCAATTTCTCCGGCTCCGCTTCGGGAAAATATCCGTCGCCGACCGCGGAGCTGCGCACGAGGAGCTGTGTTGACTTTTCGTTAGGCGCGAGCGGCTCGACTTCGACGCCTTCCATCGCCGGGCCGACAAAACCGTCGAAATTCTTCGGCTCGGCCGCGCGATCGTAACAAATCCCGCCGCATTCCGACGCCCCGTAAAACGAATGGATCGGCTTCCCGAATTTTTCCCGAAACGCGTCCGCGACGTTGCGCGTCAGCGGCGCGCCGGCCGAAATGCAGAGCCGCAGTTTCCGCAACGGCGGCGTCTTCGTCATTTCATCGAAGGCCTGAAAAAAAAGCGGCATGCCGGGAAAAACCGTCGCTTCGGTCCGCGCGAGATCGTCGAGCACCGCGCGCGGCAAGCGGTCGTTGCTCAGCACCATCGCGACGCCACAGCCTAACAATGGCGTGACCAGGTTGCTGAAGCCGTAGGAATGCGAGAGCGGAATGACCGCGAAATTCAAATCCGCGCATGTGATTCCCATCGTTAGGCAAATCTGCCGCGCGTCGGCGAGCAGTTGTGCGCCGCGAAACCGGATGGCGCGCGGCGCCGCCGTCGTGCCGGAAGTGAGCTTGAGCAAAACCGGCGGACAATCTTTCCAATCGACCGGCTCGTTTGTTGTCAGGCGCGAAATTTCGCCCGCATTCGTAATCAATCCGGCCGCGCGACAACTGCTCAAAGCCGCGGCGCGCTCTTGCTCGCTGATTGATTGCTCGAGCGGCAGAACGACCAGCTGGCGTCGCAAGCAGGCGAGAAAAAGCGCCGGCCAATATGCGTGATTGCCGATTTGAATTGCGATGATTTCGCCGGCGCGGAAATTTTGCAATTGATCGCCGGTTTCAAACTCCCGACTCAGCTCCTCGACCTCGCGAAAACGCAAAAGCACGCGCCGCCTTGTGTCGAAAATCGCCGGCTCGTCGCCGCGCGTCGCGAGCGTTTGCGCCCACGCGCCTAACAATGCGTCATCCGTTCCGGTGACTTGCGGCGCGCGCGTTTCGCGTTTACTTTGGCTGCTCTTTTCAATCATGAAAACGGACATTCATCCTGACTACAACGAGACGGAAATTAGCTGCGCTTGCGGCGCGGTCTACCACACCCGCTCGACGCGCCGGGACATCAAAATCGGCATCTGCGCCGCCTGTCATCCGTTTTTCACCGGCGAGCAAAAGTTTGTCGACACCGCCGGACGGGTGGAAAAATTCGCCCGTCGTTACGGCAGCACGAAGGCCTCGCGCGCGGGCGTTTCGAAAAAGGCTTAGCTGATTTCGCCTAACGAACGGTGATCGCGCCACACGCGCGCCTTCACCGTTTTTGTTTTATGGATTTCCAATCCCTCATCGACCGCAAACGCGAGCGTTTCCTGCAACTGGAAAACAAGATCGCCGATCCCACGCTTTTTGAAAATCGCAAACGCGCGAGCGAGACGATGCGCGAGCATGCGACGACGAAAGATTTGCTCGCGAAATGGGAAGAGCTCGCGACTGCGCGACGCCAGCTCGAGGACAATCGCGAGCTGAGCGCGAGTCCGGATGTCGATCTCGCGCAGATGGCGCAGGAGGAAATTCCCGCGCTCGAACAGCGCGTCGCCGACCTTGAGTTCGCAGTCCAGATCGCGCTCCTGCCGCCGGACGACAACGATGAGCGCGATGCAATCGTCGAGATTCGCGCGGGCACGGGCGGAAGCGAAGCGGCGATTTTCGCGGCCGATCTTTATCGGATGTACAATCGTTATGCCGAGAGTGCCGGATTAAAAATCGAGGACTTGGAATCGAGTCCTTCCGAGCTCGGTGGTTTGAAGGAAATGATTTTCAAGATTTCCGGCGACTCGGTTTTTCGAAAACTGCGTTACGAAAGCGGCGTCCATCGCGTGCAGCGCGTGCCGGCAACGGAAGCGCAGGGCCGCATTCACACTTCGACGGCGACTGTCGCGGTCTTGCCGGAAGCCGAGGAAGTCGATTTCGAATTGAAGCCGGAGGATTTGCGGATTGAAGTTTGCCGCGCCGGCGGACCGGGTGGCCAGGGCGTGAACACGACCGATTCCGCGGTACAGGTGATGTACATCCCGACCGGCCGCATCGTGCGCTGCCAGGACGGCCGCAGCCAGCAGAAGAACAAGGAAAAAGCGCTAAGCATCCTGCGCGCGCGGTTGCTCGAGGACAAGCAGCGCGAGGAGGAAGCGAAGTATTCCGCGACGCGCAAAAGCCAGATCGGTTCCGGCGGTCGCGAGGAAAAAATTCGCACTTATAATTTTCCGCAAAACCGGATCACCGATCACCGCATCGGTCTCACGCTTTACAATCTCGACCGCGTGATGGAAGGCGACCTGAACGAAATGATCGCGGCCCTGCAGCACGCCGACCTCGAAGCGCGCCTCAAGGAATCGGCGCTCGCCTAACGAGTGGCCACGGTTCTCGAAGTCCTGCAATCGACGACGGCGTACTTCAAAAAGCGCGCGATCGAGAGTCCGCGCCTCAACGCCGAGCACCTGATCGCGCATTCGTTAGGCAAGAAACGGATTGAGCTTTATCTCGATTTCGAGCGTTCGTTAGGCGAGCCGGAACTGGCGCCGCTGCGCGAGCTCGTCAGGCGACGCGGGCAGGGCGAGCCGTTGCAGCATTTGCTCGGCACGGTCGAGTTTGGCGAGCAGGTTTTCGTGAGCGACAAACGCGCTCTCATCCCGCGGCCGGAGACGGAGCAACTGGTCGAATACATTGCTGATCTTGCGCTGCCGGCGAGCGCGCGCATCGTCGATGTCGGAACCGGCAGCGGTGTGATCGCGCTTGCGCTTGCGGCGCGTTTCCCGGAGGCGGAATTGCATGCCGTCGATGTTTCCGAGGCCGCGCTCACGCTCGCGCGCGAAAATGCGGAGCGGCTTGGCCTAACGCATCGGGTGCAGTTTGCGCAAAGTCATCTTTTGCAAAAAACCGAAGGCGTTTTCGATCTCATCGTCGCCAACCTTCCCTACGTCGCCACGAACGACGCCGCGCAGCTCGCGCCGGAAGTTCAATACGATCCGGCGGTCGCGCTTTTCGGCGGCGCAAATGGCGACGAGTTGATTCGCGAATTGATCGTCGCCGCGCCGCCGCGCCTAACGAATGGCGGAACGCTCGCGCTCGAGATCGGTCATGACCAGAGCGAAGGCCTGGCGGCCTTTCTCGCCCGGCAAAATTTCCACGACATCGTGGCGAAAAAAGATTATGCAGGCATCGCTCGATTCCTCTTCGCTCGGCATGGATAAAATTCTCGTTCACGGCGGTCATCCGCTCTCCGGCTCGATCAAAATCAGCGGCTCGAAAAATTCCGCGCTGCCGATCATCGCCGCCACTTTGCTCACGCGCGAGCCGTGCGTTTTGCATCGTGTTCCCGACCTCAGCGACACGAATTACATGCTGCAAATTTTGCATCATCTCGGCGCGGAGGTGGAACGCGCCAGCGGCACCGTCACCGCGACGGCGGAGAAGGTCGAGTCGGTCGCGCCCTACGAAGTCGTGCGCAAAATGCGAGCGTCGGTTTGCGTGCTCGGCCCATTGTTAGGCCGTTGCAAGGAGGCGACGGTTTCGCTCCCCGGCGGTTGCGTGATCGGCGATCGGCCGATCGATTTGCACCTAAAAGGATTCGAGTCGTTAGGCGCGGCGGTCCGGGTCGAGAACGGCAACGTGAAAGTTTTCGCGCCGAAATTGACCGGCGCGGTCATTAACCTGCGCGGCAAATTTGGCCCGACCGTGCTCGGCACCGACAACGTCATGATGGCCGCGGTCCTCGCCGAGGGCACGACCGTGATCGAAGCCGCCGCGACCGAGCCGGAGGTTTGCGACCTCGCCGATTTCCTGAACAAAATGGGCGCGAAAATCGAAGGCGCGGGCACGCGGCGGATCATCATCGAAGGCGTGCGCGAGCTGCACGGCGCGGAGCACACCGTCATTCCGGATCGCATCGAGACGGGCACGTTCATGGTCGCGGGGGCGATCTGCGGCCGCGGCATTACGCTCACGCGCGTCGAGCCGGAGCACGTCGTCTCGGTCACGAATGCCCTAACGAACTCCGGCTACAAAGTGCAGACGACAAAAAATACGATTTCGGTTTCGCCGAACGGCGCCGAGACCAAATCGATGGAGCTGACGACCGAGCCGTATCCCGGTTTCCCGACCGACATGCAGGCGCAAATGTGCGCGCTCCTTTCGACGACGAAAGGAATCAGCGTGATCACGGAGAACATTTTTCCACAGCGTTACATGCACATCGCGGAGTTGAAGCGGATGGGCGCGCAGATGCAGATCGAAGGCGCGAGCGCGGTCATTCAAGGGGTCGAGCGATTGTTAGGCGCGCCCGTCATGGCGAGCGATCTGCGCGCATCGGCCGCGCTCGTGCTCGCGGGATTAAGGGCCGAAGGCACGACGGAAATTCGCCGCGTTTATCACATCGATCGCGGTTACGAGCACCTCGACGAGAAGCTGAGCGAGCTCGGCGCGCACATCGAGCGCGTGAAAGAATAACGGCATGAATCCCCTTGCGCTGTAGCGGAGCTACAACGCCAGCTCGCGCAGCGTGCGCAGGTTCTCGACATCTTCGCGCAGCTCCTTGCCTTTCGGCGTCTCGAGCACTTTCGGGATTTTTCGAAAACGCCGGTCGCGCATGATGACGCGAAACGCTTCGAGCCCGATCCGGCCTTTGCCGATGTGCTCGTGACGATCGACCCGCGAGCCGCGCGCGGTTTTGGAATCGTTGAGATGCAACGCGACGAGATTTTGCAGGCCGATCACGCGATCAAACTCGTGAAACATTTTGCGCGTTCCGGCCGCGGTCGTCAGGTCGAAACCGGCCGCGAAAACATGCGCGGTATCGAGGCAAACGCAGAGCCGCTCCGGCTCGCGCGCACTCGCGATAACGTAAGCGAGATGCTCGAAGGCGCAGCCGAGACTGCTTCCCTGGCCGGCGGTTGTCTCGAGTGCGATGCGCGTTTTCACTTTTGGAATTCCGGCGAAAATCCTGTCGATTGATGCGACGATTTTCGTTAGGCCGGCTTCTTCGCCCGCGCCCAAATGCGCGCCTGGATGGAGGACGATGAACGGCAGCTCGAGTTGATCGGCGCGGACCAATTCTTCGAACAAGGCTCGGATCGAGTTGGCGTGAAATTGCGGATTGGTCGCGGCGAGATTGATCAAATAATTCGCGTGCGCGAAAACGGCCGCGAGCTCGTGCCGCTGCGCATGCTCGCGGAACGCTTTGATCTCGTTAGGCGCAAGCGGCCGCGCGAACCATTGCATGTTGTTCTTGACGAAAATCTGCATCGCCGTGCTCTCGATCGATCGCGCCCGCTCGATCGCGCGATGGATCCCGCCGCCGATCGACATGTGCGCGCCTAACAAATGGCGCGGTCTCGTCCCGCGGCCCAGCATTTAGAGGTGCTTGGGACGCCAGACCGGCTTCGTCAGGGTGCCGCTGCCGTGATATTCGAAGAGCTGATAAATCGGTGTGAGGAGCGCGCCCGGCCCGTTCGCGTCGATGCGAATGTCGAAGTCGAGATTGTTCTTGATGAAGTTCATGTCGCCGTGGCCGAGCATCGCGAAAAGTTTGCCCGCGACCTTCAGTTTGTCGGTGTGAATGACGCCGTCGCGAATCGTGAACGGCGCCGTCGCCTGGTGGGCAACGCTGTAGCCGGCGCCGGTGAAAAATTTGCTCATCAATTCCGAGAGCGGCCCGAAAATCGGGATCGCGAAGACGTTGCCATTCGTGACATCGACGCTGCCCTTGCCGTAAAGCGCCGCGCGATTATCGCCGATGCCGCCGAAATCGAAGTTGCCGCTGAGCAGTCCGCGCGACGTTTTGTATTTGAAGTAGAGATCAGTCAGTCTCGGGAAATCGGCGTTCGCGACTGCGATCGAGGCGGTGTAGTGCGGATCGCCTTTGCCTAACGAAATGTCGGCGTTGCCCGTCACGCTCCCGGAAAAAAGCGCGGCGTTGAGATTGAAAATCTGCAACCGGTCGTCGGTGAAAAGGAGCTGCGCCGAGACGCGATCGAACGGCAGCACCTTGTCGATAAAAGTGTAATCCATCTCGTTAGGCGAAGTGACGTCGAGTTGGAGGTGGGTCTGTTTTCCCGGGCCGAGCTGCACGATCCCGTTTGTGATCACGCGCGGCGGCCGATGAAAGCGATAGGGCGCGACTTGACGGAAAAATTTCGGCTCGATCCACATGATCGCATCCGTCGGCTGGAGCGTGGTCGTGACATCCCGGATCGTGATTTTGCGTGTGCGCGAGTCGTAACCAAACGCGCCGCTGCCCACGCCTTCGTCGCGCGTCACCTTGAAATTTTCGAGCATGAACGCGCCGTCGCCGAAACGCAGATCGCCGCTCGCGCTGTTCAGGCGCACGCCGCGAAAACGCGACGGGCCGAGCGCGATCGAACCAGTCCCGCGCCAGCTCGCCGGGTCGCGACTCTTGCCGCGAACATTGAGGCGCAGATCAGGGGAGCGCTGCCATTCCCATTCGCGCAGAAACGCGTTCACCGGCGCGCTCGCGAGCGAACCGAAAACGGTCGGATTAATTGTGCTCTCGAGATTGAGACGAAAGTCGTTAGGCGCGTCGAGCAGGTCGGCGGAAAGCTGGCCGGTGCGTTGTTGCAAATGAAGATCGCGGAGCATGAACCGGTTGCGTTCCCAGGCAAAATCGGTCGTCAGGCGATCGAAGCGCGCGCTCTTGTAGCCGAAATTTTCGAGGGAAACGCGGCCGATCACTTCGACCTGTTTGGGTGCCGCGCCGATCGTCGCAGTGCCGGAC
This sequence comes from Chthoniobacterales bacterium, assembly GCA_036490335.1. GTDB lineage: Bacteria > Verrucomicrobiota > Verrucomicrobiia > Chthoniobacterales > UBA10450 > Palsa-1392. The sequence goes on along the minus strand of DASXEB010000014.1, from coordinate 49,769 downwards.
GCTTCAATCAGCGGCGGGGTCGTGAAACTCAAATCGGCCAGCATCGCGTCGAGCCCGAAACTGCCTAACAATCGCTTGAACGCAATGCTCGAGCGCGCCTGGAATTTCGCGCGGCCGTTTGGCCGGTTCCAGCTCGCCGTGGCGGAAAACCGGCCCGCGTCGTCCTGCCATTCGAGCTGTGGAATGGTCAGCGTCTGGTCGCGCCATTCCATTGTTAGGCCAAGATCGCGGCCGTCGTATTTGCCGCTCGTGACTTCGTTCGCGTGCAAGGTTGCCTCGAGCCGCGCGGCCTCGAGATCGGAGAGGTCGCCGGCAAATTTTACCTGCAATTCCGGCACGCCGCGCGGGTAGCGGAATCGTTTCAGGGTTGCGACGATGTTTTGCAAAAGGCGCAGGCGCGCGGCGGCGTTTTCGTCCGGGTGTTCCGGAGTCGAACGATAATTGTCGCGTTTGATCAGTTGGCCGGTGGCGGAAACACGGATGCCGTAAAAGAATCCTTCCGCCTGGCTGACCTCGATGCGCTGCGGCGGGAAATAAATGTGGGCGCGAAATCTTTTCACGTCGGCGTGCGGCGGATGCGCGACCGCGCTGCTCGCGAGCGGAATGGTGAGATCGCCGTTGCGAATGTCGATCGCGTTCAGAAACGGTTGATGCTCGAAAAGCGCGGCGTAATTGATGTCGAGCGAAATCTCGCTCACGACCGCGAGGGTTTGCTCGCGCCGTTTGTAATTGTAAATGCGCACGTCGCGCGCGATCAGGCCGCGAAACGGATCGAGGGTGAGACGTTTGACGGAAGCTTCGACGCCGTGTTTGTGCAGTTCATCGACGACGCGTTCGCGCCAGCTTCGACTGAAGCCGCGGCGCGCGAGATACCAGCCGCCGAAGCCGATGGCGGCGAGCAAAAGGACGATCGTTAGGCGCAAAAGTGCGCGCAAGGCGCGACGCGCGGAGCTCGAGCGCACGCGGCCGCGATGCAGTCGCTGCAACGGCCGCTCCGGCGTGAGGGTGGAAGGCATGCTCATTCCTACGGTCGGCGATTTTTATTTCAACTTGGTGCGCCGCGCGCGGCCGGTTTAGTGTCGCGGCTCAATGGCCATCTCGGATCTGCCGGCGCTGAATGCGTCGCTGAATTTCATCAGCACGATTTTCATTTCGTTAGGCTGGTGGTTCATCCGGCGCGGGCACTGGCGGCGGCACATTGTTTTCATGATCGTGGCCCTGATCTCGTCGTCGGTTTTTTTGACGAGCTACCTGATTTATCACGCGCACGTCGGCGAGAAATCTTCCGGCTACACGGGCGCGACGGCGTGGATTTATTTCCCGATGCTTTTCTCCCACATTCTGCTCGCGTTCGTCACCCTGCCGCTCGTCATCCTGACGCTCATTCCGGTTTTCCGCCGGCGCTGGGACAAACATCGGCGGATTGCGAAATGGACGATGCCGATCTGGCTTTATGTTTCGGTCACGGGCGTGCTCGTTTATTTGATGCTCTACAAATGGTTCCCGCCGGCGAGTGTTGCGCTTGGGCGCTAGTTGATGTTTGATCAAAAAAGGCCCGGCGGCCTAACGAACTTATGGTGACGATCGCGACTTACAACGACCTGGCAAAAGCGAAGCAACTGAAAGAGCGTTTCCGCGCCGCCGGAGTCAAAGCCGATCTGCATAACGAGGCGAACCTGCAGACCTATGCTTTCATGTCGAAGCCGAAAGCGAACGCGAAGGTGATGGTCGATGAGGGTGATTTCGCGCGCGCGCACACGCTCATGCTCGAGTGGGAAGCGGCCGATCCCGAGATCGGCGCGCTGCGTTGCCCGCAGTGCGATTCGACCCGGATCGAGTATCCGCAACTGACGCGGAAATTTCTCACTCCGGCGCTGGCGGGAATTCTTTTCGCGCTGAAAATTTTCCCGAAGGAATACTACTGCCAGGATTGTCATTTCACCTGGAGCGATGAAGTCGAGCGGCCGCGCTATCGTTTCTGGAACCGGTTTTTCAACGGCCCCGAGCGCGAGAGTTGATCGCGGCGGTCGGGGAACGTCAACTGCTTGCCCTAACGATCGCGCGCGCGACGACGCCGCTTTGCATCTGGCATGAAATGGCTTTTCGCTTTGCTTTTGGCGGCGGTGATTTTTGGCGGCGCCACGCTCGTTAGCTACAAACTTTTCATCCTGCCGCAGCGCGCGCTCGAGGAGGAAAAACGCGAAGGCCCGGCCGCGGTCAACACGCCCGACGTGACCCTGCCGGAATTCCAGGCGGCGGCGAAATTGAAGAACGACGGCCAGCTCGCCGAAGCCCGCGCCGCGCTCACCGCTTTCCTCGAGAAATACCCGAGCGGCCGCCACGTCGGCGAAGCCCAGGACTTGTTAGGCGACGCCAACATCAGCATCCTGCTTTCGAATTACCCCTCGCCGGAAAAGGAGGAATACATCGTGCGCAGCGGCGACGTCCTCGCGCGCATCGCATCGAAATTAAAATCGACCCCGGAGCTGATCATGCGGACGAACAATCTCAGCGGCACCATGCTCCACATCGGCGACCGGCTTTACGTTTCGCATCCGGTTTTCAGCCTGCTTGTGCAGCGCGACAAGTCGCTCCTTTATTTGCTCGATCACGGCCGTTTTTTTAAGCGCTACCATTTGCTCCACGAAAAATTGCCGCCGCATCCGTCGCCGAAAATCACCACTCACGTCGCCGAAGTAATGGCTTGGAAAGATGGCAAGCGCATCGGCTTCGGCAGCCCGGATTATCTCGAGAGCACGCGCTGGATTCGCCTCGCCGCACCCGGTTACACCCTTTACTCCGAGCCGGACGACTCCCATCCCGTCCTCGACGTCCCCCCGCCTAACGAAGGCATCGGGATGAGCGCGACCGACGTCGAGGAGTTGAGCAGCCTTGTAAACACGAAAACGGCTGTCACCATTACTCCATAGCGACCATGGATTCGCATCCGCTCGAATTCGAAAAACCGATCCTGGAATTGCAGCGGCGTTTGCAGGATTTGAAGTCGCACTCCGTCAAGCACGACATCGATTTCGATTCCGAAGTCGAATCGATGGAGCTGAAAATTCGCGAGACCCGCATGGAGATTTACAACAATCTGACCGCGTGGCAACGGGTGCAGATCGCGCGGCACACCCAGCGGCCTTTCGCCCTCAATTACGTCGCGCGTTGCTTCACCGAATGGGTCGAGCTACATGGCGATCGCGTCTTCGGCGATGACAAGGCGATGCCGTGCGGGCTGGCCAAGCTCGGCGCCCAGCGCTGCGTCGTCATCACCCAGCAAAAAGGCCGCGACACGAAGGAAAACGTGAAACGCAATTTCGGCTGCGCCTATCCGGAAGGCTATCGCAAGGCGCTTCGGGTCATGCGGCTCGGCGAAAAATTCAATCTTCCCGTCATCACACTCATCGACACGCCCGGCGCCTATCCCGGCATCGGCTCGGAAGAACGCCACATCGCCGAAGCGATCGCGGTCAACCTGCGCGAAATGATGACGCTGCGAGTCCCGATCATCGCCGCGGTCATCGGCGAAGGCGGTTCCGGCGGCGCCCTCGGCATCGGCGTCGCGGACCGCGTCCTCATTCTCGAAAACGCCTATTATTCCGTCATCAGTCCGGAAGCCTGCTCGGCGATTTTGTGGAAAGATCGCAAGCACGCGGCGGAAGCGGCCGAAGCGTTGAAGTTGGGCGCGGACGACCTGATGGGGCTCGGCGTGGTGGACGAAATTGTGCCCGAGCCGGAAGGCGGCGCGCATCGCGACCACGATCTCGCGGCGGCCAATCTCGGGTCGGCCTTGCGCCGCAATTTGAAACAGGCCCTCGAGCTGCCGATCGACAAGCTGCTCGAGACCCGCTACGCGAAATTTCGCAAGCTCGGCAACTTCGCCGAGGCGAAAACGAAAAACGGCGCCTGACGAACCCGCATTTTCTGGCGTTGCAGCCGCCTCCCTGCGGGAGGCGCGGGTGTTGCGGCGCCCGCGGGCTCGAAGCGAGGCGTTCTCCCGCGCTTCGCGCAGCGAAGCGGCTACAGCCTGAGCGACGTCAGCACCGGCGGCTTCGGCAGCGGCTCCTTCACGCCGGGCGGCGCGGGCGGAAACAAAAAGCGCAGCACCTCCTCGAAACGCGCCGCCCACGCGCCTTCGTTATGCCCCGCGCCTTCGACCTCGGTGTATTGCAGGTCGTCGTAAAGCCGCCAGCCTTTCTCGATCAATTGATCGCGCAACTGCCGCGCGCGCTCCCAGCCGGGCTCGTTCGTGCCGGTGTCGAGCCAGATTTTCAGCGGCGGCTTTTGCTCGAGCGCACCGACCATCCGGCAAAGGACACATTCGTCCCACCAGACCGACGGCGACATGACCGCGAGCCGGGTGAAGGTTTGCGGAAACCAGAGCCCGAGTGCGAGGGTGGCGAGCCCGCCTAACGACGAGCCGCCCAGGCCGGTGAATTCCGCTTCCGGCCGTGTCCGATAATTCTGGTCGATGAACGGTTTCAGTTCGTGGGTTAAAAATTTGCCGTACTTCCGCAGCAGCCCGCGGCTCCGCCTTTTTCGCCGCGAAGTCGAATCGATGAACCCTCGGGTCGGCGCGTACTCGTGGATGCGGTCTTCACCCGTGTTTGCGATCGCGACGATGATGAGCGGCTCGACCAGCCGTTTCCCGATGAGGCGTTGCGCGGATTCGTCGGCGTTCCATTCCACGTTGCCGAACGCGGTCGCGGCGTCGAAGACATTCTGGCCGTCCTGCAAATAAAGGACCGGGTAACGCCGCCGCACCCCGCGCCGATAGCCGGGCGGCAGATAGACAAGCACATCGCGCCGATTGCCGAGGATGCTGGATTCGAATTGCGGGTGCGGTTGGATGTTGCCGGTGAGTGTGTGGTCCATTTCGAAGCGCGTTTTATCGGCGAGAAGAATCGCGTTGGCAACCGGCGGAGGTCGCTTCGCTCCGCCTGGTGAATGCGACCCGCTGTCCCGCGCTTCGCACAGCGAAGCGGCATGTAGCCGTCGCCCTGTGGGCGACGCGAGAGCGGACTGCGCTGGGAGCAGCGACCCATCTTCTCGCGCTTCGCACAGCGAAGCGGCTACATGCGACGCGAGAGCGGCTAGCACCGAAAAAATTCTCGTCGCCAAGCTCGCGCGGCTCGGCTTAATTCGCCCTTCACAACATGCACGAACGCTATATCCGCTGGTGGACGCCGCACATGAGCCGCGACTTCGAGATGCTCGTGTTCGGCGACGGCCGCGGGATGCCGCTCGTTCTTTTCCCGACCTCCTTCGGCCGTTACAGCCAGTGCAAGGATTTCGGCCTCACCGATGCGTGCGCGCCGTTTGTCGATGCGGGCAAGCTCACCATTTATTGTCCGGACTCGGCCGATCTCGACGGCTTTTACAACGAACAAATCCATCCCGCCGATCGCATGCGCACCCATAACGCCTTCGAGCGCGTGATCGTCGATGACGTCTTCGATTTCGCCCGGCGCGAATGCAGTTGCCATCGCGTCATGGTCAGCGGCGCGAGCCTCGGCGCGTATCATGCCGCGAACATCGCCTTTCGTTTTCCCGACGCGGTCAGCCATCTCATCAGCCTGAGCGGCGCGTTCGACATCAGCGATTTTTTCGACGGCTACTGGGACGAGAACATTTATTTCAACAGCCCCTACCAATATCTGCCGAATATTTCCGACCCGTGGCGCTTCAACCACATGGGCATCATCCTCGGCACCGGCGAGTGGGATAACACCCGGCACGAAAGCTACCGGCTTTCCGAGATTTTGAACGCCAAAGGCATCCGGCACTGGCTCGACGACCGCCGCTGGTGCGGCCACGATTGGAACTACTGGCGCGACATGCTGCCATATTACCTGGGGACAATCTGTGGTTGAGGGGCGCGCTTTCGGAATTTCGGCCGTCTCGCGTCCGGCAAGTGCGAGCGATTGGCGCGCAATCGTTGACGATTGGCCGCCAATCGTCGGCTCGCGCGCCGCCATCGCTGACTATTCCGCGCCGATAGCTGGCTACTGGGCGGAAAATCGCCGACGATCGGGCGCCGATTGCCGACTATCCGGGCGGCATAGCCAACTATTCCGGCGCAATCGCGTACTATTGCGGGCCAATAGTACGCGATTGGCCCGCCATAACTCGCTATTTTCTGGCAAGAGTCGACTATTGGCGGACAATCGCCGGCTATTTTCGGTGCCAAATCGGGCCGGAAAGGGCCCGAGCGGCCTATTGCGGATGCTTATTAACAATAACTTATGAAGAAAATCGGAATCCTTTTTGGACAGGAACAGAGTTTCCCGCCGGCGTTTGTCGAGCGGGTCAACCAGAAAACCGGCGGTCGCGACATTCAGGCCGAGTTCGTGCGCATCGACAAAGTCGTGCAGGGCGAGCCGACCGGTTACGACGTCGTCATCGACCGCATCTCGCAGGACGTGCCGTTCTATCGCGCCTGGCTCAAGAACGAGGCGCTGACGGGCTGCGCGGTGGTCAACAATCCGTTCTGGTGGAGCGCGGATGAGAAGTTTTTCAACAACGCGCTCGCGACCAAAATCGGGGTGGCCGTTCCGAAAACGGTCCTGCTCCCGTCGCACCAACCGCCGCCTGACACGAACGACAACTCGTTTCGCAACCTCGCCTACCCGCTCGATTGGGAGAAGATTTTCGCCTACGTCGGCTGGCCGGCGTACTTCAAACCGTTCGCCGGCGGCGGCTGGAAAAATGTCTACAAGCTGAATAACCCGGAGGAATTTTTCCGCGCCTACAGCGAGACCGGACAGCTCGTCATGATGTTGCAGGAGGAGGTGAAGTTCGACATGTATTTCCGCTGCTACTCGATCGATCAGCGCAACGTGAAGATCATGAATTACGAGCCGCGCAATCCGTATCACCTGCGCTACGTGACCGAGTGGAACGCGCCCCGCGAGATTCTCGAGAAAGTCGAAGCCGGCGTCCTCGCGCTCAATCAATACCTCGGCTACGACTTGAATACGGTTGAGTTCGCGATCCGCGACGGGGTGCCGATGGCGATCGATTTTTGCAATCCCGCGCCCGACGCCGAAGTAGCCTCCGTCGGCCAGGCGAACTTCGAGTGGGTCGTCGAAGCCGTCTCCGACATGGCGATCCGCAAAGCGCGCGAGCACGTGCCGGGCCGCGACAATTTGAGCTGGGGAAAATTCGTCCAAGCGGCGGTGAACAAGCGCCCGCTCGCCTGACGCCGGGCCGCTGTAGCCGTCGCCCTGCGGGCGACGCGAGGTCAGGCAAGGCAAGGGCGATCTCCCGTTGTCCTTTCGTGCACACATCCCGCGCTTCGCACAGCGAAGCGGCTACATGCGATCACGCGCGATCAATCACCACAATTTCTCCCGCGTACGCCCAATCCTCGGCTCTCGCCGCCAGCCCGGCGCGCACCGGATTCTCCCGCATGTAAGTCCATTTCTGCCCATAGCTCTCATCGGAGCGCAAGACGTGATCGAAAAATCCGCGCTGCCAAATCGGCTCCGCGGAAGCGCGCCTCACGATCGCTTTTGCCAGGACTTGTTTCAACATCCCAATCCAACGACCGAGCCGAAACGTAGGATCGCCCGAAACAAACAAATGAATATGATCCGGCATTAAAACATAGCGTCCGACGGCAACATTCTGCGCGTCGCGCGCGTGTTCCGCGAAAGCCACGAATGCATCGTGCACCGGAGCGAATGCCAGAAAGCGCCGCCGCCGATAAGTACAGAACGTGACAAAATAAACCGGCGCATCGGCAAACACGCGAACGAGCCGCGGCGGGACTTGCGGGAACAGACGCATCGCTCGACATCATATCACAGCCCCAGCCGTCACATGTAGCCGTCGCCCTGCGGGCGACGCGAGCGCCACTAGCGCCAGCGCGATTGCGCGCACATCCCGCGCTTCGCACAGCGAAGCGGCTACAGCGTAAAATTCTTCGACCCCGCCGCGCACTTCGGCTTAAGTAGCTGCAACGATGAGCATCGAAGTCAAAATCCCGCCGGTCGGCGAGTCGATCGAGAGTGGGGTCGTGTCCGTTTGGCACAAGAAGTCAGGCGATTACGTCGAGGCCGGCGAAGCCTTGTTCACTCTCGAGACCGACAAGGTTTCGAGTGAAATCACCGCCGAAAAAGCCGGCGTTCTCGAGACCAAAGTGGACGAGGGCCAGGAGGTAAAAATCGGCGAAGTCGTGGCGACGATCGACGACAAGGCGGCCGCGCCCGCGAAGGAAAAGAAAAGCGTGCCTAACGAATCCAAGCCGGCCGCGAAGGAGCCGCAAAAACGTTCACCGAACGCCGAAGTCCTTTCACCGGCGGTGCAGCGCCTGACGACCGAAGAAAAGCTCGATCCGACGAAAATCAGCGCTACCGGCAAAGGCGGCCGCCTGACGAAAGGCGATGTGCTGACGCATTTGCAGTCGCGCGGCGAAGTTTCCGAAACTGACGACCAGGAAAAACCGCGCGCAAAAAAAGAGCGCGTGCCTGACGAACCGGCCAAAGAGGGCGAAGAGCGTTTCACCCGCAAGAAAATGTCGCCGCTCCGGCGCAAGATCGCGGCCCAGCTCGTCTTCTCGCAGCAATCGACTGCCACGCTCACCACTTTCAACGAGTGCGACATGAGCGAAGTGATGTCGCTCCGCAAAAAAGCGCAGGAAAAGTTCCAGGCCGATCACGGCGTCAAGCTCGGCTTCATGTCTTTCTTCATTAAGGCGACGGTCGAAGCGCTCAAAGCCGTGCCCTCGATCAATAGCCGCATCGACGGCGACGATTTTATTTTCAATCACTACTTCGATATCGGCGTCGCCGTCGGCACCGAGCGCGGCCTCGTCGTCCCGGTGGTGCGCGATGCCGACAAAAAAACTTTCGCCGATCTCGAGCACGACATCGCCGATTTCGCCACGCGCGCCCGCGACGGCAAAATTAAAATCGAAGACCTGCAAGGCGGCGTTTTCACCATTTCGAACGGCGGCGTTTACGGCTCCCTCATGGGCACGCCGATTTTGAATCCACCCCAAAGCGGCATCCTCGGCATGCACGCGATCCAGCAACGGCCGGTCGCGGTGAAAGGCGAAGTCGTCGTCAGGCCAATGATGTATCTAGCGCTCAGCTACGATCACCGCGCGGTCGACGGCAAAGAAGCGGTCACGTTTCTCATCAAGGTAAAAGAAGCGATCGAAAACCCAACCGCGCTCCTCCTCGAGATGTAGCCGTCGCCCTGTGGGCGACGCGAGATGCGCGCCGTGAGCAGCAACGACGCACATCCCCGCGCTTCGCACAGCGAAGCGTCTACATGACAACCCCCGCCGCCACGCCTAAATAAAAACCTCACAAGATTTCGCGCGCATGGAAAAATTCGACGTCATCATCATCGGCAGCGGCCCGGGCGGCTACGTCGCGGCGATTCGTTCCGCGCAGCTAGGGCTCAAAACCGCCATCATCGAAAAAGATCCCGACCTCGGCGGCACCTGCCTCAACGTCGGCTGCATCCCGAGCAAGGCCATGCTCGCTTCGAGCGACCATTACGTTTTCGCGAAAAAGGAAGCCGCCAAACACGGCATCATCCTCGACAAAGTCGGCCTCGACCTCACGACCATGATCGGCCGCAAAAACAAAGTCGTGAAAACGCTCACCGGCGGCGTGCGCGCGCTCATGAAAGGCAACAAGATCACGACCTTTGCCGGCCTCGGCACGATCATCGAGCCGGGCAAAGTGCGGGTCCAGCCTAACGACGGCGAGCCCAACGAAATCTCCGCCGACCACATCGTCATCGCGACCGGGAGCGTGCCGATCAATCTCCCGAGCATGCCGTTCGACGGCACGACCGTCATCAGCAGCACGGAAGCGTTGTGCTTCGACAAGCCGCCGGAGAAATTTCTCGTCATTGGCGCGGGCGCGATCGGTCTCGAGATGGGCTCGGTCTGGAGCCGGCTCGGTTCGGAAGTGACCGTGCTCGAATTTCTCCCGCGCATCGCCGTTGGCTTCGACCTCGAAATGTCGAATCTGCTCCAGCGCGCCCTAACGAGTCAGGGAATGAAGTTCCATCTCGAAACCAAAGTCGGTTCCGTAAAAGTGAACAACGGCCGCGCCATCGCGACCGCGACCAAAGGCGGCGAAGAACTCAACTTCGAAGCCGATAAAGTGCTCGTCGCCGTCGGCCGCCGCGCTTTTGCGGAGGGCGTCGGCGCGGACAAAATAGGCGTCGCGATCGACGAGCGTGGCCGGATCAAAGTGGACAAAAATTTCCGCACCAACGTCGCCGGCATTTACGCGATCGGCGACGTGATCGCCGGCCCGATGCTCGCGCACAAAGCCGAAGAAGAAGGCATCGCCTGCGTCGAATTGATCGCGGGCAAAGCCGGCCATGTGAACTACGAAGTCATCCCCGGAATCATCTACACCAATCCCGAGTTGGCCGGCGTCGGCCTGACCGAAGATGGCGCGAAAGAAAAAAAACTGAACGTGCGCATCGGCAAATTTCCTTTCCGCGCCAACGGCCGCGCGCTCGCCAACGAGGACGCCGAAGGCTGGGTAAAGTTCATCGCCGACGCCGAGACCGACCGCATCCTCGGCGCCTCGATCCTCGCGCACGCCGCATCCGAGTTAATCGCCGAGATCGTCGCGGTGATGGAATTCGGCGGGAGCAGCGAAGACCTCGGCCGCACCGTCCACGCCCACCCGACCTTGAGCGAGGCCGTCAAAGAAGCCGCTCTCGCGGTCGAGAAACACGCCATCCACATCGGCAATCGTTAGCGGCATGACGACGCCTAACGAATCCGATTCCGAAAAACGTTCCGGCGCGGAAGAATTTGTCGCGGCGGAGATCGAGCTCGCCGAGCCGCTCACTCCCGAGCAGGAAAAAATTCTGCGCGACGCGCTCGGCCAGATGCCGCCGCAGACCTTCGACTCCTGCGACATCGGGACGGAAAAGATTTCCGTCTCGTACGATCCGACGCGGGTGACGAAGAATGAGCTGTTGAAAAAAATCGTCGAGGCGGGTGCGAAAGTGAAGCGGGTCGAGAGCGAAGCTTCGCCTTTTCTGTAGTCAATCGGCGTCGCGCGCGAGTCCGAGATCCTTGCGCGGGTCACGGGCGAACTTGAAGCCGCCTAACGAGTCGCCGGCGGCGCAGTTTTTCGTCAGGCCGAGGACTTGAAAGCGCGTCCCGAGAAACTCCGGATGGAGCAATGTCTGCAAGGCGCGAGCTTGCTTGGTGGCAAGAGCGGCCGTTTCGGGATTTGCCGCAAGCAGCCCGGTCAGAAAATGATGCTGGTCGGTAAACCCGGCGATCGTTAGGCCGCAGTTCTCGGCGTGTTCCGCGAGGCTCGTCCATTCGATGTGCGCGGTGATGTCGCTCTCGCCGATTTTCTCGAACGGCGACGCCAGCGCGCGGTGCGCGGCGTAACTTTGCAGCGTGCCGCGCGCGCGTGCCGGCGCATAAAATTCCGCGCGGCTCCAGCCGTAATCGATCGTGATGATGACTCCGCGATCGAGCTTCGGCGCAAGCGCGCGGATCCAGTCGAGCGCGGCAAGGTTGACTTCGGTTTCGTAGTCATCGTTAGGCGCGGGCGGAAGATTTGCGATCTGCGCGCGAAGTTTTTCGTTGCTCAGCTTTTTCTCGACGAAGTCGAAGCTGTTTGCGTTTTCGGCGACGAAAAGTTCGCGCCATTCGCGTTCGTTAGGCGCGCCGCTCGCACGAAGACGATGCACCGGAAGCGCATCGAGGAATTCGTTGGAAAAATGGACGCCACAAAAGGGCGGGACCTCGGCGACGGTCTCGCGCCATTCCATTTTTGCCGCAAATCGTTTGAGCGTTTCACGCTGGCGCTCGCGCAAAATCGGGAACGGTTCGATCACGATGTAACGCAGATCGGCAAAACATTCGGCGCTTCGTTCTGCCAGCGTCCGCAAAACATCGTGCGCGAAAACACCGTCGTGCGCGCCTTGCTCGACGATCGTGAACTCCCGCGGCCGATCGAGCTTCTCCCAAATCTCCGCAAACTGCGCCGCGAGCAGCATTCCAAAAAGCGGCCCGACGCTGACGCTGGTGAAGTAATCGCCGCGCCGCCCGATCGCGCAGCGGCCCGAGCTGTAATAGCCGAGGCGCGGGTGGTAAAGCGCCTGCGCCATGAATTCCGCGAATGAAATCGGCCCGCGCGCGCGGATCATTTCGCGGATCGATTCCGCGAGCGCGTCGCTGGCTGAGGCTGCGCCGGTCACCAGCCAAGGTGCGCGCGAATCGCGCCCGCGCCATTTGGCTTTTCCCGGAGTTTGCCGCTAAGTTGCGCTGTCTATTTCCGGGCTTTGCCCACTCGCCGCATGCCTGTTGATTACTTCACGCCGACCGAATACGCCCGCGCGCGCCGCGCCTGGTATGCGCGTCCGTGGTTTTATTTGCCGCTCGGACTTTTTCTTGTCGTCGTGGTCGCGGGGTTGCTCGCCTTTTTGCCGATTGCGACCGAACTCGAAAAACAGGCCGCGACTTTTGATTTGTCGCATCTCGACCAGATGGAATCGGCGAGCGTGATCGTCGATCGGAACGATAAAATTTTCGGCCAGATTTACGTCGAGAACCGGGAGACGATTCCTTACGAGCAACTGCCGCAGAATCTGGTCAACGCCATCGTCGCGGCGGAGGACAACAAGTTTTATCAGCACCACGGTTACGATTTGTTAGGCATCGTTAGGGCGGCCTTCAAGGATCTCGCCGCCGGTCACGCGCGGCAGGGCGCGAGCACGGTCACGCAGCAGCTCGCACGCAACAGTTTCGATCTCAAAGGCAAAACTTTTCGCCGGAAATTGCTCGAGATGTTTCTCGCGCGTCGGATCGAAGACCATTTCACGAAACAGAAAATCATGGAGCTGTACCTGAACCGGATTTATTTCGGCGGCGGGCTCTACGGCGCGGAGGCGGCGTCGCGCGGTTACTTCGACAAGCCAGCGCGCGAGATGACGCTGGCGGAATGCGCCACGCTCGCCGGCCTGGTGAAAAGCCCGAACAAACTTTCGCCCTGGACCGATCGCGACGCGTCGCGCGATGCGCGCAATTTTGTCCTCGGCCGGATGCAGGAGCTCGGTTTCATCACCGCCGACCAATGCGCGACAACGCAAAGCGAGCCGGTCGTGACCGGTAATCGCCAAAACGCGCGCGGGCAGAATTACGCGATCGATTACATCCGCCAGCAGGTGATCGCGGCGGTCGGCTGGGACCGCGCGATGAGCGACGGTTTCCGCATTCACACCACGATCGATTCTACGTTGCAGGACGTCGCGGAGAAATCGCTGCGCCATCAGCTCGACGTCGCCGAACAGCATCCCGGTTACGATCACCAGACCTACGCGCAATACAGCGAGATGGTGCGCGCGGCGAAAAGGTCGCCTAACGAAAAGCTGCCCGCGCCGGATTATTTGCAAGGCGCCGTGATCGCGCTCGACAACAAAACCGGCGGCATTCTCGCGCTCGTCGGCGGCCGCGACTTCGAGCAGAACGAGTACGATCGCGCGCTCCAGGCGAAGCGTCCGCCCGGCACGGCGATGACGCCGTTCGTTTACGCGGCGGCGTTCGCGAAGGGAATGTATCCCGGCTCGATCGTGGAAGATTCCGCGCTCGATAATCGCACCGTCATGATCGGCGGCACGACCGGAATTCTCGGCGAGTGGGGCGCGGAAAATTTCGAGAACCGCTACGAAGGCCCGATCACCGCGCGTGACGCACTCGCCAAATCGAAAAACGGTTCGGCCGTCCGCATGGGCAATTCCGCCGGTCTCGAAAACGTCACGCAGTTGATCCGCGCCGCCGGTGTGGAAACGAAATTGCGTCCTTATCCATCGACATTTCTCGGCAGCAGCGAGATCACGCTCGCCGAACTCGCGCGCGCCTACACGATTTTCCCTAACGAAGGTTGGCGCCCGCCGCCGCCGCACATTCTCGATCGCATCGAGGACAAGGATGGCAATGTCGTCTGGCAGGCGCCTAACGATGACGAGCGCAAGCAGGTTTTGTCGCCCGCGGTCGCTTACGAAGTCGATTCCTGTTTGACCGATGCGCTGACCGAAGGCACCGGCGCGGCCGCCTATCGCGACGATGGATTGAAGAAATTTCCCGCCGCGGGAAAGACCGGCACCGCCTACGATTTCACCGACGCGCTTTTCGTCGGCTACGATTCCGCGCTGACCTGCGCGGTCTGGGCCGGCTTCGACAAGCCGCAGCCGATTTATCGCGGCGCGTTTGGGAGCGTGCTCGCATTGCCGGTTTGGGTCGATGTCATGAACGCGTCCGTCACGCGCGAGCCGCCGAAAAAATTCCCGATGCCGCCGACCGTGCACAAAGTCGAGATCTGCTCGAAGTCCGGTTTGCTCGCGACCGACAAGTGTTACGAAAACGTCCGCTCGGCCAGCGGCGATGTCGTGCGACGCCGGACGAGTTATTTCGAGCTGGCGACGAATGAGCAAATGCCGACCGATCCGTGCGACGTGCACACCGACGCGGTGCGGACGCAGTTGGTGAAAAAATTCGACCAAAGCCAGTGGCCGCGCGCCGCCCTCGCCGTCGATACAAAACAGGTCGCGCCCGTCGCGATGCAGGCGCCAACTTTGATCGCGAAGGACGATCCTTACAACGCCGTCGGCTCGACCGCGCAACCGAAACCGACGCCGGAAAAAGCCGGCGGCGAAAATCCGGTGCCCGGCCTCGATCCGAATAAGCCGATCAAGCGCGCGATCGCGGTCGCGCCGACGCCAGCGCCGACCGCGGTCGAGGTCCGCCGCGCCGAGCCGGTGCGGCCGATGGATGAGACGGCCAAGGAACCGTTGCTGCCGGCGCCGACCCCGCCGACGATCGATTTCAGTGACGGCGGCCAACCGCAATAACAATTCGTTTCGGCTGACGGTCCTGAATCCGGGCGGCCGCGATCCGCGACAGGATTTTTCAGCCGGGATCAATCCGCCTGATGACGGCGAACACGCGCCGATAAATTTTCACGCCTACGCGGCGTGCACGCGCGGAGTTTTTCATCGTGAAATCAAGGCGGCGATCGCCGAAGGACTACCGGTGTTGCTTCTTTTGCGCGGCGATTTTCGCGCGGCGCGCGACGCGTTGCGCGAGTTGCAGCGCCACGGCCTAACGACGGCGATTTCGTTCAAGGAAACCGGCCTGCATCAAATCGGAGAGCAACTTTCCGATCCAAAACGCGCGGCCATCTTTCGCGAAGTCTGCGAAGAAGCGAACGGTTTCCTCGCGGCCACGCCGGACGCGGCGAATTTTTGGGCCGGCGCGAAATTTATCCCGACGCCCTACCCGGTGGACGACCCACGCTGGGATTTTTCGCGGGCAGAATCCGAGCACGAGGGAATTTTCGTCGGCACGCGCGAGTGGGATGTTCCGTCGCGCAATCATCTCGCCGCCATCGCGCTCGCCGCGCAATTGGGCGAGCCGACGACGATGTTTGAAGAAGACCCGGCGCGTTGCCGCAAGCTTTGGGATTCGTTAGGCGGAGAGCCGCGGGAGCTCAATTTGCAAACGAAACGGCTGCCGTATCGACGTTATCTCGAGCAAATCGCGCAGCACAAAATTGTTCTGCAAGCCGACAAAAGCGCCGTGCCCGGCCAGGTTGCTGGCGACGCTTTGCTCTGTCGCATCCCGTGTGTCGGCGGCGACGGCGCGATCGAACAAATCGCGTTTCCGCGCACTTGCGGTCTTGGGCGTTCGTTAGGCGAATTGCGTGATCTTGCCGCGCTCCTGCTGCACGATCGAGCATTTTATCGCGAGCTTGTGGCCGAGTCGCAGGAGTTGGCCCGAGCCGAGCTCGGCTTCGAAAAAATCGCCGCCGCGCTCGCCGATTTTTTTGCGGCCACTACTCGTTAAGCGGAGTCAGCGCCTCGAAATAGAAATCCTCCAGCGCGCGCGCCTGTTTCGTTTGCTCAAAATTGAGCGCGACATTTTCGGCTCCGCGGCGCGCGAGCGCGTGCAATGCGTCACCGCGATTTGTCCATGCGAGCAGCGCGGCCGCGAGCGCGGCGTGATCGCGTTCGTCGACGAGCACGCCGCTCACGCCGTCCTCGATCGCTTCCGGAATTCCACCGTGCCGGGTCGCGAAAACCGGCAGCCCGTTCGCCATCGCTTCGAGCATCGCGTTCGGCACGCCTTCCTGATTTCCGTCGCGGCCAAGCTGGCTCGGATGAAGAAAAATGTGCGCGCGGAAAAATTCTTCGCGCAGTTCCGCCTGGGCAAGGAAACCGGTGAAACGAACCGCGTTGGCCACGCCGAGATCGCGCGCCTGGTCTTGCAATTGAGCGAGGAGCGGTCCTTCGCCCGCGATTGTGAATGCGGCTCGCGGATGTTCTTTTCGAAAAATCGCGAAGGCGCGCAGGCTTGTGGCCAAGCCTTTTTTCTCGATCAGTCGGCCGGCTTGGAGAAAGCGCCAAGCGCCGTCGTCAGGCCAGGCGCGCGGAGTGAATTTGATTTCATCGAGCGGAATGCCGGTGCGATGAACGCGAATTTTTCGTTCGTCGCAGCCGAGTTCGGCGACCGCGCGCGCGAGCGATGACGATCGAACAAGCACAAGTCGCGCGGCTGCGAGCATCGTCCGGGTGGCGCGGCGATAGTTCGGTTTTTCGAGATCGACGAGCGCGTCGGCACCGTGAAAGGAAACGACCGTCGGCCGCGGCCAGCGGCGCATGACCGGCAAAAGATGGACCGCGATTTGGCCGAAATAAATGTGCAGCAACTGCGCTTCTTGTCCGGCGAGCGCTTGAAGGATGCGGTTGGTTTCCGCGCGTGATGTTTTCCATGGCGAATCGCGCAAAGTGCGAAACCAAAAACGCCGCAGAAAATGGGTCGCGGAATGCGGAATGATGATGACCGGCTCGAAGGGAAAGCGCTCGGCGCTTTCGCGTTTGCGCGCGATCACGACCGGCCGAAAACGACGCAGTGCGGTGATCTGCCGGTAAATGTGCAGCATCTCCGGCTTGAGAAACGTCGCGCAATAACAGGCGACGACCGGAGTCGAATCGGACACGCCTAACGACTTTACTCGCCTAACGAATCGTCGCAGGCGAAAAGATCGACCGCGCGCGGACGCTTAAAACGTCCACTCGAAAAGTTTGATCCCTTTCGGCTTGCCTGGATTTTGCGGATCGTAGGAAGTGTGATCGCGCGCAGTGCCGTAACGCGCCGGCGCGGCCGGGTTCAGCATCTGCAGCGGATTGCCGTTGCGGACCGCGGTGAAAACAACGCCGCCGCGCGCGCTCGGCGTGAGCGTGGCCGGCGCGGGCTTTGAGGGAAGTTTGATTTTCGGATTGTTCGCGGGCGCCTGGAGGCCCTGCCCAAAACAGAAGCCGCCGCTCGCGGCGAGAATCAGCGCACAGATGATCGATTTCGTTTTCATAATTTTCCCTCCGTCAACTCTTGAAGCAGCCGGCTTGCCCGCGCTCATGCTTCACCCGACAATTATAAATCGATGGATTACATTGAAAAGGCCGCACGTGTTCTCGATTTGGAAATTTCCGAGTTGCAACGGCTGCGCGGCCGGCTCGATGAAAATTTCGCGCGGGCCGTTTCGTTGATCAAGGAAACGGTCGAGGCGCGCGGCAAGATCATCGTTCTCGGCGTTGGGAAATCGGGGCACGTCGGAGCGAAAATTGCGGCCAGCCTAACGAGTACCGGTTCGCCCGCGGTCGTGCTCGATTCATTGAACGCGCTGCACGGCGATCTCGGCGTGATCGCGGATGGCGATGCGGTCCTGGCGCTGAGCTACAGCGGCGAGACCGAGGAACTGTTGCGCGTGCTACCGGCGATTGCGCGATTTCAAGTCCGCGTGATCGCGATGTGCGGCGACGCGAGCTCGACCCTGGCGAAAAACTGCGACGTCTTTCTCGACGTCAATGTCGAGCAGGAGGCCTGTCCGCTGAATCTCGCGCCAACTTCGAGCACGACGGTGATGCTCGCGCTCGGCGACGCGCTCGCAATGGTCCTGCTCGAGGCGCGGGGATTTCAGAAGGAAGATTTCGCGAAGTTTCATCCCGGCGGAATGGTCGGGCGCAGTTTGCTTTTGCGCGTGCATCAAATTATGCGGCCGCGCGATGCGCTCGCCCTCGTCAGGCCGGACGCGAAAGTGCGCGCGGTTTTGGAGACGATGACTTCGCTGCGCGCGGGCGCGGCAGTGGTCGCGGGCGACGGCGACGAGCTGCTCGGGATTTTCACTCACGGCGATTTCGTCCGGCATTTCCAAAACGATTCGCGCGTTGGCGAACGGCTCGTGGCCGATCTAATGACGCTCAATCCCGTTGTCGTGCATCAGGACAAGCTTGCCGTCGAAGTCTTGAATCTGCTCGAGCGTCATCGCATCGATGATCTGGTCGTGGTCGACGACCGCGGCGTGCCCGTCGGCATCGTCGATTCGCAGGATTTGACCCGGCTGAAATTGCTCTGAAGACGATTCGTTAGGCAAGAGCGCCTTGTAAAAATCGCCGGCCTCAACTAAGAACAGTCCACTCTTTATGGCCGCCGCAAACGATCTCCGCAAAGGAATGGCAATTAAATACAATGGCAACACCGCCATCGTCCTCGAAGTGCACCACCGCACGCCGGGAAATTTGCGCGCCTTTGTGCAGGCGATCATTCGCTACCTCAACACTGGCAAAAGCGCCGACGTGCGTTTCGGTTCGACCGACAAAGTCGAGCTGGTCGATATTTCGCGGAGCACGCTCGAGTTCAGTTACAAGGACAACACCGGATTCCACTTCATGGATCCGCAGACTTACGAGACGACGACGCTCCAGGAAAGTCTGCTCGCCGACGCGAAAGATTATCTCGTCGAAAATCTGCCGGTCGAGGTTTTGTTCACCGAAGGCCGGCCGGTCCAGGTCGATCTGCCCTCGTCCGTGCAATTAAAAGTCATCGAAGCGCCCGAAGGCGTGCGCGGCGACACCGCGAGCAACGTGACCAAGCCTGCCGTGCTCGAGACCGGCAAAACGGTCAACGTCCCGCTCTTCATCAACGAAGGCGAGACGGTAAAAATCGACACCCGCACTGGCGCATACATGGGCCGTGCCTAACGAATGCCGGCGCGCCGCGTCCGCCGCCACAAGCCCTCCCGGAAAACTCCGAGACGGCGCGTAAAGGTCGACCCTTACGTCGTTCCGACCTCGCGCAACGCGCCCGTGTCGATGCCCATGACCGTGCCGACGAAATGGGTCAAGTTTGTCGTCGCGCTTTTTCTCCTCCCGGTCTGCGCGATTCTGAGCCAGACATTTTTCACCGCCTTCGCCCGCGCCGCGGTCACGGAACGGCTTTGGGCCGGTGCGGAATTCTGGTTCTTTTCGTTAGGCGCGATTCTTTGGGTGATCGCCTTTTTCGGATTGCCGCGGCCGATTCTGCTTTACGTTTTCGGCCACGAATTCACCCACGCGCTTTGGGTTTGGCTGATGGGCGGCCGCGTCAGCCGGTTTCGGGTCGGCCGCGAGGGCGGACACATTCTGACCGACAAAAACAATTTCTTCATCGCGCTCGCGCCTTATTTTTTTCCGCTCTACAGCATTCTCGTTCTCGCGATCTTCGGCCTTTGCAGTTTGTTTTTCGACCTCCAGCCCTACGGCAAACTGCTCTACGCGCTCATCGGCGTGACCTGGGCTTTTCACTTCAGCTTCACCTGCTGGATGATTCCGAAAAATCAGAGCGACCTGAGCGATAACGGCATCGTTTTTTCGCTCGTCGTCATTTACCTGATGAACCTGACGCTGCTCATCGCCATGCTCATCATCGCCTCGCCGCGGATTACGTTCGCCAATTTTGGCGCCGACATCGTGCGCAACATCGCGAATTTTTCCCACGCCGTCGTGCTCCTGCTCAATCGTTTCAGCCGCGGCGCGAGCGGGTGAGTCGCTCGTTAGGTATCGTTAGGCAACATCGTCAGCACGGCAAACGGAAGCGCGCGGAAGACTCGCAAAAGCGACAGCGATTTCTCCGCCTCGATCGTCTCGCCGGTAAAAATATTTTTCCACGCGCGCGATTCCGGCAATTCCACTGCCGTGTCGCGCCAGGCTTCGGCGATCGGCGGAAAGCCGACGCGCCCGGAAAGTCGGGGCGCAACCACAACGATGGTTTCGTCGCCCTTTGTCCTCGCGAACGCGATGCAGCTCTCGGCGAAAGCGCCGCTCAGTTGCAGCGGCCGATAACTTCCGCGCGCGAAAAGTTCCGCATGCTCGCGCCGAAGGTGCAGCAGCCGCTGAATCAAAAAAAGTTTGATTCGCCCGTTGCGCCAATTGTTCATCAAATCGGCCGGCGCGCTTTTGCCTAACGACTCGAGCGTTCGCGCGCGCCGCGCGTAATCGACCGGCCGCCGATTGTCCGGATCGACCAGACTGAAATCCCAGATCTCGCTGCCTTGATAAAAGTCCGGCACGCCCGGCGCGGTCAGCTTGAGCAGCGTTTGCGCGAGCGAATTGATCGCGCCGAGCCGCGCGATCTCCTCGGCCACGGGCAGGAAAGTCGCGAGAAAACGATTGCGCGGGCCGGGCTCGAGAATTCGGGCGATGAAGTTTGCCACCGCCGCGTCCCACTTGTCGTTAGGCTGGACCCAGCTCGTGTTCATCTTTGCTTCCTTCATCGCCTTCGCCATGTATTGCTGGATTCGCCTAACGAATTCGGCGCGCGCCTCGCCGCTCCATTCCGCGAACGGCTCAAGCGGCCAGGCGCCGAGCAGCGTCTGGTAAAGCAAATATTCTTCATTCGCGTCCGGCGCCGCCACTTCGTCGATCGTTTCTTTCCAACGCCGATTCAGAGCGCGCCATTTGCCTAACGAACGCTGCCAAAGTTGCGGCATTTCCGCGATCGCGACCATGCGCGCGCGCACATCTTCGCTCCGTTTCGTGTCGTGCGTCGAAGTTGCGAGGAGCGACAGCGGCCATTGTTCCGCGCGAAAAAGATTGCGCTCGTGAAAGGCTGCGACGCCCAGGCCGAAACGTTGCGGCTCGCCGCCGACTTCGTTCAGCGCCGCGAGTCGGTTGAAAATATAAAACGCCGTGTCTTCGAGTCCCTTCGCCATCACCGGCCCGGTCGTCTGCTGAAATTTCAGGACGAAGTGCTCGTGTTGCGCGCGCTGTTCGTCCTTCAGGTTTTCCGGAAATCGAAAAAGCAGAATGTCGCGCAGAAAATTGAAGACCGATTCCTCGAGCGCGGGATTGCGGCGTTTCGCGGTCGCGACCGCGCGCTCGATCACCGCGCGATCGGCGGCGCTCACCGGGCGGCCGGGCGCGAGATAAGTGCGATAGACCGGAAAGCAGGCGATCGTCTCGCGGACCGCGAGGGTGAGGGCATCGAGCGTGTAGTCGCGATACCAGCGATTTTCCTCCGACAATCGATCGAACATCTCGCCGAGAACGTTGATGTCGTTCGCGAGCGAGAGGCGCATCACGAGACGTTTCTTTGCGTAAACCAGGTGCCCGAAATGCTGGGTGTGCCCGAGAAATTTGTGATAGCCGCGCGTGATGGCGTTCTCCGCCGCGCCATCGACGAGCACGCCGATGGCGTCGTTCATAAAATCGTAGCCAGTCGTGCCGTAGATCGGCCACTCGTTAGGCAATCGTTCCTCACCGCTGAGAATTTTTTCGACGACGAGATAAAGCGCCCGCTTGTCCTCCGCCAAATCGGCGCCGAGAACTTCCGCGCAACGCCGCTGCAGCTTCTCGAAGTATTCGTTAGGCAAATACAAGCCGTCCGGGTGATCGATCCGCAATCCGGTGACCGCGCCGCTCGCCACGAGCTCGAGCAAAAGCCGATGCGTCTCCTCGAAAACCTCGGGCAATTCCATGCGAATTGCCGCCAGATCGTTGACGTCGAAAAAGCGCCGGTAATTAATTTCCTCCGCCGCCACCCGCCAAAACGCGAGACGATAAGCCTGCTCGCCGAGCAGCGCGTCGAGCGCGTCGAAGCTGCGCGGATCGCCCGGCCGGCCGTTGATGATCGTGAGGGCTTTTTCGATCGCCTGCTGCACGAGCGGCGCTTCCTCGCAGCGGCGCTCCAGCCGGCGCTTGATGATTTCTTTTTCCCGCGTCCGCTCCGCGACACGTTCCGGACCGGCCTCGGTTCGGCGCGGCAAATATTCCAGCGCGGTCAGGATGCTTTGCAGCTCGGCGTAAAATTCTTCTTCTTCGTGGCCGCGCAATTGGTCGAGTGCGATCTGTAAAACATGCCGATAAGTCCCGGGCGCGATCGGAAATTCATGATCGAAATAGCAAAGAAAGAGCCGCCCGTTTTCGAAACGCACCTGCAATTCGCCGCGTTCGAGCACGCGACCGTATTGATCGCTCAGGATCGGAATTAAAACCTTGTCCCGCAGCTCCGATTTCAGCGGCTGCCAGTCAATGTCGAAATAATGCGCGTAAGGCGAGCTCGGACCATTCTCGAGCACGTCGGCCCACCAAAGATTTTGCGGCTCGCCGATGCCCATGTGATTCGGGACAAAATCGAGCAGCTGACCCATCTCGTGCGCGTGCAGCTCGGCGACAAAAGCATCGTAATCCGCGCGCGAACCGATCGCGGCGTTGAGCTTGTTGTGATCGGTAATGTCGTACCCGTGCAGGCTCTCTGCGCGCGCCTGGAAATAAGGCGACGCATAGCAATCGCTCACGCCTAACGAATACAAATACGGCACGATCGCGCGCGCCTGCGCGAAGGTGAAATCGCGATTGAACTGCAAGCGATAAGTGGCGGTGGGAATGCGAAGAGAAGGGCGGCTCACGGCGAAATAACGTTAGGCAGGAATCGCGGCCGAGACAGGATTTGTGCGGAAAATCGTGGCAAATTTCCCGCGCCGTCCGCGCGATGATTCTGACGAAACAAAAACCGGTCGAGCAATCGCCGCTGGTCGAGTGCGACATCGAGGAACCTCACGCCGGCACGGGCGAATTGCGCTTGAAAGTGAGCGCCTGCGCGACTTGTCGCACCGACATTCACATCGCCGAAGGGGACCTCGAGCTGCACAAAGTGCCGCTCATCTTGGGACATCAAATTGTCGGCCGCATCGATCAGATTGGCTCCGGCCTAACGAATCGAAGGGTCGGCGACCGCATCGGCGTCGGCTGGCTGCGGCATGTTGATGGCACCTGCGAGTTTTGTGCGCGCGGCCGCGAGAATCTTTGCCGCGAATCGCGCTACACCGGTTACGACGCCGACGGCGGCTACGCCGAATACGCGGTCGTGCCTGACGAGTTCGCCTACGATTTGCCTAACGAATTCGACGACGAGCAAATCGCCCCGCTCCTTTGCGGCGGCCTCATCGGCTACCGCGCGCTCGAGCGCGCGACCGTGCCGAAAAACGGCCGCCTGCTTCTTGTCGGCTTCGGCCGTTCCGCGCACATTGTGATTCAACTCGCGGTTGCGCGCGGACACGAGGTCTACGTCGTGACGCGGAGCGA
The DNA here is from genome assembly GCA_036490335.1 of Chthoniobacterales bacterium. Taxonomy (GTDB): domain Bacteria; phylum Verrucomicrobiota; class Verrucomicrobiia; order Chthoniobacterales; family UBA10450; genus Palsa-1392. The sequence goes on along the minus strand of DASXEB010000014.1, from coordinate 26,369 downwards.
AAATCATCTGCGCGAGGCGCGTTCGTTAGGCGCAGCCTGCGCCGGAGCGGACTTTCGCGATCTGCCGGCGAAGATGCATTCGGCGATTCTCTTCGCGCCGGTCGGGAAACTGGTTCCGCCGATAATGGAAGCGCTCGATCGCGGTGGCGTCTGCGCGATTGCCGGCATCCATCTGAGCGAAATTCCCGCGCTCGATTATTCGCGCCATCTTTTTCAGGAACGCGAATTGCGCAGCGTGACCGCAAACACGCGCGACGATGCGCGGGCCTTGCTCGCCGAAGCGGCCGCGGCGAAAATCCGCCCGCGCACGAGCTCCTATTCGTTAGGCGAGGCCAACCGCGCGCTCGCCGACATGGAGGCGAGCCGTTCCGCGGGCACGCCGGTGCTCATTCCGTGACGCTACATTTTCTCTGGCGCCTTGATTCCCAAAAGCTCGAGCCCGCGCTGCAGAACGCGCGCGGTTAATTCGCAAAGCGCGAGTCGCGTCGCGCGCGCCGGCTCGGCCGCTTTCAGAACCGGGCAGGCTTCGTAGAAAGAATGGAAGGCGTTCGCGAGTTCGAAGAGATAATTGGCGAGCAGATTCGGACGAAAATCGTTCAGTACCTGCGGCACGACTTCGGCGAATTGGGCGAGTCGCTTCGCAAGTTGCAGCTCGGCCGGCTCGGTCAGGACGAGTTCGTTAGGCGAAACGAAAGCGCCTTCGAGTTTGCGAAAAATCGAGCGAATACGGACGTAGGCATTCTGCAAATAGGGCGCGGTGTTTCCCTGAAACGAAAGCATCCGGTCCCACGAAAAAATGTAGTCGGTCATCCGATACTGCGAGAGGTCAGCGTATTTGACCGCACCGATGCCGATGATCTGCGCGATCGAACTTCTTTCCGCGTCGCCTAGCTCGGGATTTTTTTTCCTAACGAGAGTGTCGGCGCGCGCCACCGCCTCGTCGAGGAGTTCGCCTAACGACACGTTTTCGCCCGAGCGCGTCTTCATCAGTTTGCGATCGTCGCCGAGGATGCTGCCGTGCGTGATGTGGCGAAAGTCGGTCGTGTAACCTTCGCGTCGCGCGATTTCGAAGATTTGCCGGAAATGCAAAAGCTGCGGCGCGCCGGTTACGATCCAGACCGACTCCGCGCCGAGATCGCGCACGCGATAATCGACCGTCGCGATGTCGGTCGTCGCGTAATTGAATCCGCCGTCGCGTTTGCGAATGATGCACGGCTTGTCCGCGAGCTCGGGAATGTCGCGAAAGAAAACGCAGATCGCGCCTTCGCTTTTTTCGGCGAGGCCGGCGTCGCACAAACGCCTGACGACTTCGGCGAGGCGATCGTTGTAGAAGCTTTCGCCGCGCTGGATGTCGTAATGGATGTCGAGAATTTGATAGGCCTTCTCGAATTCGCGCAGCGAAAGCGCGACGCATTCCTGCCAGATCGCGAAATTTTCCGCGTCGCCGCTTTGCAGCCTGACGAGTTCCTCGCGGCAGGCCTCGCGCACGCTCGCGTCGCTTGTCGCGAGCTCGTTGGTCGTTTTGTAAGCGCGCACCAGCTCGGCGATCGGATCGCGCGCGAGCGCCTCGCGATCGAGGAGATGTTTCCAGCCGTAAATGACCATCCCAAACTGCGTGCCCCAATCGCCGATGTGATTATCGCGGATGACGTCGTGCCCGAGAAAAGTCGCGATTCGCGCGAGCGCGTCGCCCAGCACCGTGCTGCGAATGTGGCCGACGTGCATCGGCTTCGCGACGTTGGGCGAGCCGAAGTCGATGACAATGCGGCGCGGTTTTTCGACCCGCGCGACGCCGAGGCGATCGTCCTTTGAAAGTTTCGCGATTTGCGCGGCCACGGCGGCTGGCTTGAGGGTAAAATTGATGAAACCGGCGCCGGCAATCGTTGGCGGCTCGCACCATTCGCCGACTTCGAGATGTGCGAGAATGTTTTGCGCGAGGGCGCGCGGATTTTCGGCGCGCGCTTTCGCGAGCGCGAGGGCGACGCTGGTTTGGTAATCGCCGAAACGGGCGTTAGTCGCCGGCACAATTTCGCCCGACTCCGGCAAATCCGCGGCTGCGAGCGCGCGCGACAAACTTTTGCCTAACGAATCCAAAAACGTTTCCATGCGACGGAAACGAATCGTCAGGCCTGGGCGCGCGCCTGAAAAATCGCCAGGATTTCTTCGCGCGTTTTCGCCGCGGCCAGACTCTCGCGGGTCGCGCGATCGTTCAGCAATTTCGCGATCGAGGCGAGGGTGCGCAGATGAGTCTGGAACTGATTTTTCGGGACGATGAAAAGGACGATGAACTTAACCGGCGCGTTATCGAGCGCGTCGAACTCGATCCCTTTCGTCGAGCGCCCGAAGGCGGCGACGACTTCACTTACTTCGTTGCAGGAGGCGTGCGGAATGGCGATGCCGAAACCGATGCCGGTGCTCATCGTTTCTTCGCGCTGTTTCAAGGCCGCGAGAATGCTTTCGCGGCAACCGACGCCGACTTTTCCGACGCGAATGAGCAGATCGACGAGCTCGACGATGGCAGGCCAGCGCTCGGTTGCCTCCATTTCCGGAATGATTTGCTCGGAGGATAAGAGGCTGGCCAGAGACATGGTTTTCGGCGTCGGGGACGAAAGCTTAGCGTCGGCGATTGCGATGACAAGCGGGATTGGCGTTCACTTTTTGATGCGATAATTCATCTGTCGCGAGAGGAGCCAGCGCACGCCGAACATGTCGATGGTCGCGCGCACAGCGCGGTTGCCGAGGCCGTATTTGCTCTGGCCGAATTTGCGCGGGCGATGATTGACCGGCACTTCGACTAACGAATAGCCGGCGCCTTTGACGAGCGCGGGGATGAAGCGATGCATGCCTTTGAAGGGAACGAGCGTGCGCACGCATTCGCGCCGCATCGCCTTGAGCGTGCAGCCGGTGTCGCGCACGCCGTCCTTGGTGAAACGGCTGCGGACGAAGTTGGCGATGCGACTCGTTAGGCGTTTGACCAGCGTGTCCTTGCGTTGCGCGCGGTAGCCGCAGACGAGGTCGGCGCCGCGCTCGATCTCGGCGAGGAGGCGCGCAATGTCGGCGGGATCGTTTTGCAGGTCGCCATCGATGAGAACGACGATGGCGCCCCGGGCGGCGTTTGCGCCCGCGTACATGGCCGCGCTTTGGCCGGCGTTTTTTTCGAAACGGAGAATGCGAATCTCCGGCCCACTCGTTAGGCGCGCGATTGTGCCGTCGGTCGAGCCGTCATCGACGAAGATGATTTCGTGATCGATGCCGGCGAGCCCGGTGGCGAGTTCCGCCTGCAAAAGCGCGACATTCTCTTCCTCGTTATAAAGCGGCACTACGACCGAAACGTCCGGCGCCGCGGCGTCGTCCATCATAACGGCAGCGTCCGATAATTGTAGCAGGCCCAGACGCGGAGTTTCCGTAAAAGCCGGCCGCCGGCGCGCACTTCGATCGTGCTCAGTGGTTCGACCCGAGTGAAGCCGCCAAAGATGCTGCGCGGCGGCCGCGTTTTCGCGCCTTCCTGAAAATAGAGCGCGGTCCGGCCGACGAAAAGATTTACTCCCTGCTCTTCGGTGTAGACATCGTTCGGATCGCGCACAGCATTCGGCGGCAGCGGGACGAATTCGTCGTAGCGCGGCCAGAAGGAAAACTCGTTCACCATGTCCTGCGACTCGGGAATGTAAACCGGCGGACGCCCCGGCCCCTCGACCCGTTCGTTAGGCAAATAAAAGGCCAGCTCCGCCGCGCGATCGCGTTCGTCGGCGATCAGGAAAACCTTCTGCCCGGTTCTCGTTTCGAAATCCCGGCGCACCTCCGCGACAGCGTCGGCCGTCGCCTGCCAGCCGCGCAAACGATCGACCGGATCGTGCCGGCGACGTTCGAAACCGTTCTCGTTCGTCAAAAAACCGAGCATGAGGACACTCATCGCGAGCCCAATCGCAAAGGCGGCCGCGGCCCATTTTTTCACGCTCGGGCGCGCCATCGCACGCTCGCGCCAGTAGGTGATCGCGAGCAGTGCGAGACTGAGAAACGCGAGTCCATCCCAGTTCGGCGCGGCGGCTTTATTGATCGAGAGGAGCGCGTAGAAAAGAAAAACCGGCAGCCCAAACCAGAGCAGAAAAAGAATTTTAAACTGCTCGCGCGCGCGCCGCCAGCTCGCGATCACGGCCCAGGCAAGCGCGAGAAAAAGCAGCGGCGAATAAGTCGCAAAATGGACGCCGAGAAAAGAGAAAAATTCGAGCGGATGAAATCCCGGCGCGCTCTCGAGACTGCCGCGCGATTTGAGGTGATCGATCGTGATCCAGGCATGCTGCGAGTTCCAGACGATCGGCGGGATCGTGCAAAGGACGAAGACCGTGCCTAACGAATAAAGGTTTAGCCTAACGAACTCGCGCCGCAATCGTGGAACGAGCGCGAGCACGAGGAGAATCGAGACGAGCTCAAGCGCATTGGTGTATTTGCAGAGGAACCCGAGGCCAATGAGCAGGCCGGTCAATGGCCACCACCAAGAAAATTCCGGGCTGCGTTCGAGCGCGAGCCAGAAAGTGTAGAAGGCTGCGACCCAGAAAAAAATCGAAAGCGGATCGATCGTCAGGACGAAGCTGCCGAGGTTGAAAATCGGCGTGACGTTGAGGGCGATCACCGTCCAGAAACCGGCCGCTTCACTGAACAATCGCCGCGCGAAATAAAAGAGAAGCAGGCTCGTGCCCGCGGCGAAAATTGGACTCCAGAAGCGCACTCCAAATTCGCTGTCCCCAAACAACGCCGTGCTCGAACGAATGACGAACGCGACGCCCGGGCCTTTGCTGAAATAGGCGGGCGCGAGTCGCTGCGACCACATCCAATAATAGGCTTCGTCAGGCGAAAGCTCGGCCGCATTCAAAAGCGCAAGGCGGATCGCGGTCAGCGCGATGAGAAACAGCCAGACGGCGCGGGTTGTGCTCATGAAACGGGGTCGCCCACGAGCGATGGATGCCTGACGAAAAGCTGCGGCCGCCAGCGCGAGGCGAGGGCGCGCCAGAGAAATTCAAAGAGCGCGAGAAGAAGAAATGTTTCGCCTAACGATAGAAAGATTGTCGCCAAAACATCGCTCGGCCAGTGCGCGCCGAGATAGATGCGCGAGTAGCCGACCGCCGCCGCGACAAAAAAATAAAGCCAGCCGAAACGCCGATAAAAAACCGCAAGAATGAGTGCGATCGCGAAGTTGTTCGTGGTGTGGCCGGACGGAAACGAAGGGCCGGAACGATGTTGATCGCTCTCATCGGAAAACCGGGTCGTCGGCTTTTTGAACAACGTGAGAAATTCCGGATGGGTCCGCGCGAGCTCGACCAGGCGCACACGCTCGGTTTGTTTCGGGCGTTTGCGATCGAAGAGCGTTTTCAGCACGCCGGTGATCTCGCCGTTCACGAGCAATATGACGACGAGGCAGAAAACCAGCGCGCGCCCCTTGAATCCGCCGGCGAACAGCGCGAACAAGGCAAGCAAAACGATTAGCGGTTCCCAAATCTCGACGTTGCTGATCGCGGCCATGAACAAGTCGAGCGCCGGATTCGTCCACTGCTGATTAATGAGATGAAACAGAGTTTGATCCATGAAAACGCGCCGGCCCGCGCGGTGCGGCACGATAAGAAGCGGGCCGCGGCGAAACAAGTGCGGATCGGCTGCGCGCTTGTCTTCGCTTTTTGCCTAACGAATGCGCGTGGCCAGGATCAGTCGACCGCGGAGCAGATCCTCGCCCAGGTGCGCTTCCAGCAATCGCAGCAGCAGCTCGATCTGCATGGCGACCTGCGCTCGGACGCGACGATCATTCCGTTTCGCATCACGCAGACCGGTTTGATTATTCGCTACACCTTTTCGAATCCGCCGGAAGTTTTGCAGCTCAAGCTCGGGCCGAAAAATTCGCAGCTCGAGCTCGTGAAAGATGCGAACGCGAAAAGCTTTTCGCCCGCGCGCCTGCAGGAAAAAATCGGCGGCACGGACGTGACCTACGCCGACCTCGCGCTCCGTTTTCTTTACTGGCCGAACCCGCAATTCATCAGCTCCGACAGCGTGCGGACGCGCGCCTGCTGGAAATTACGGCTCCATCCGCCGGACAAAGACGCGCAATATTCGACCGTCGTTCTCTGGGTCGATCAGGAGAGCGGCGCGATCATGCGGATGGAGGCTTACAACTGGCAAAATCGGCTCGCGAAAAGATTCGAAGTCGTTTCCGCGCAGAAGATCGATGGCCGCTGGTTCCTGAAACAAATGCGGATCGAAGCGATGCAGCCGGGGACAAACAAGGTCCAGTCGCGGAGCTATCTCGAGATCGACAAATAAATCGCGCGCGCGATTCCCTGTTTCACCAAGGGCTTTTCGCTGCCAGACGCTTTTCGTTAGGCATCGTTAGGCACGGCGGCCTGTACGATCTGCGCGAAGCTCCGCGGATCGAGACTCGCGCCGCCGACGAGCGCGCCGTCGATGTCCGCCTGCGAGAGCAATTCGCGCGCGTTGTCCGGCTTCACACTCCCGCCGTATTGAATGCGAATTTTTTCCGCGGTCGCGGCGTCGGCGATTTCGGCCAAGGTTCGTCGGATAAATGCGTGCGCTTCCTGGGCCTGCTCCGCGCTGGCGGTTTTGCCCGTGCCGATCGCCCAGACCGGTTCGTAAGCGACGACGGTTTCGAGCAATTCCTTCGGCTCGACACCGGCGAGACTGCCGTGGAGTTGGGTGGATAAGACGCGCTCGACATTGCCGCGCTCGCGCTCGGCGAGCGTCTCACCGACGCAAAGAATCGGGCGCAAAAGCTCCTCGTGCGCCGCTCGCACCTTGCGATTGATGATTTCATCCGTCTCGCCAAACATCGCGCGGCGCTCGCTGTGACCGAGGACGACGTAGCGCACAAAAAGTTCGCGCAACATCGCCGGACTGATCTCGCCGGTGAAGGCGCCGCTCCGTTCCCAATGCATGTTTTGCGCGCCGACTTTCAGGCCGTGCGTCTGCGTGAGGAGTTCGGAGACTTTTGGGATGGAGGTGAAGGGCGGCGCGATCACAATCTCGACTTCATCGAGGTCGCCGATCTCGCGCAGAAAGGTGACGATGAAGGCTTCCGACTCGGCTTGAGTCATGTTCATTTTCCAATTCGCGGCGATGATTTTTTTGCGCATGATTCGGTTGGCCTAACGACTAACGAACTACTCCTCCTCGTTCACCGTGAAGGTGACGTTGTCGATTTTCGCGACCGCGAGCGCGTCGAGCACGTCGATCGTGCGGCTGTATTTCGCCTGCGTGTCGCTGATAATGGTGACGACCGCCGGCGTTTTCGCGGCGTCGGCGTTTTGCTTCAGCCGCATCAAGGTCGCCTTGAGTTGCGGCAAATCCCGGCTCGTCGCGGAATCGAACGGCTCGTCGTTCAGCTCGATCTCGCCCGTGTCGGAAATGGTGATGATTTGTTCGTCGACGAAATCCGTGCGGCCGGATGTTTCCGCGGTGCCGGGCAACTGCGTGTTCAGCTCGTTTTCGACTTTGACCGCGCCGGCCATGACCATGAAAAAAAGCATGATTACAAAAACGACGTCGATCATCGGCGCGATCTGGAAACCAAGATTGCCTTCGTTCGCGTTCAGTTCGAGGCGCATCGTTTATTCCTTGTTCACGGCCGAAAACGAAATGTCGCTGATGCCCGCTTCGCCGCAGGCGTTCATCGCCTGCGAAACGTAAATCGCGGGCACGTCGCGATCGCCGCGAATGACTGCGCGAAAGGTCGGGTTCGCCGCCCCGCTGACTTTTTTCTCGCCGGTGATGCGCGCGTTTTTCAGCGGACCGACCATCTCGTTCGCGTTGGTGTAATTGTGGTCGTCAAAAACGAAGACCGCTTTTTTTTCCGGCAATTTCCAGCGCACGTTCAGGATCGCTTCGGCGCGGGTGTTGTCTTTTTTCTGCGCGTCTTTCGCGATCGGGAGCTGGATCGTTTTATCAACTTTCAAAACCTGCGCGGAAGTGATCGTCATGAAGAAAACCAGGATGGTCAGGAGGACGTCGATCATGGGCGCGACCTGGAATTCCGGTTCGCCCGCCTCGCTGCCACCGCCTCCGCCAGCCATTCGTCAGGGCGAAATTTGTTGCGTCGTCCCGGTCGGGATGCGCGTCGTTAGGCGGCCGCCGGTTTCTTCGGCCGGCGCGATCCAGTTCGGAATCGCGGCGTATAATTCCTCATCGCCGAGATGCACGCCGGCGAGCGATTCGTAAGGCATTTTGCGAAAGAGACTGTTCACCACGTCCTGGATGTGGTGGATCGAGTCGGTCGCGCGATTGCGCAAAAAATAAAACGCGCCAAAGGCCGGGATCGCGATGATGAGTCCGCTCGCGGTCGCGATCAGCACTTCACCGATCGCGGCGGAGAGCCCGGACGGATCGCCGATGCCGCTCGCGCCGAGTTTGGCGAAGGCCCGGATCATGCCCGTGACCGTGCCTAACAATCCGATCATCGGAGTGCAAACGCCGATGACGGAGAGGTAGCTGATGTAGGTTTGCATGTGCGAATTTTCCTTCGCGAGCGCGCCGACCATGCCTTCCTCGGCGACCTGTTTGCCTTCGCCTAACAATCCCACGCCGACGCGCAACACATTCGTCAACGGCGAGACGTTTTCCTTGCAGTAATTGTAGGCGCCGACGTAATCGCCCTGCCGAAAAAGCGTTTTCACCGCCTCCTCCTGTTCGTTAGGCGCGTTCCGTTTGCGGCTCGTGCGAAGGATGCCGTCGCCGATCAAATACAGCGTCGCGATCGAGCAAAGCGCGATCGGGAACATGACCCAGCCGCCCTCCTGGATTTGTTGCCAGAGCGTTTTCGATTGCACGTCCGCGGGCGGGGCGGGCGTTTGCGCAAAAGCGGGCGCGGCGCAGGCAAGGAAAATTCCCGCCGCGCAAACCAGCAGGAGTCCTTTACTCGTTAGGCGGGTCGATTTCATTTCGGCATTTTCTCCAACTCGCTGCGCGCGATTTCCGCCTCGGCGGATTTCGGATATTGCGCGGCCAGATCATTAAACGATTTCCGCGCCCTGTCCAAGTCCGCAAGCCCGCGAAAGGCCCGCGCGCTCCCGAGCAGCGCCGGCGGCATCCAGAATTTCTCTCCGTCGTAAAAAACCGGCACGTGCAGGTAGGCGATCTCGGCATCGCTCCAGTTGCGCTCGGCGAGAAACGCGTCGCCCTTTTTCACCCAGGCCTCCGCGAGCACGGACGGCTGCGCGCTTTTACTGATGACGTCGTCACAAAGCGCGAGGGCCTTCGCGTAATCTTCCTTGCGCACGAGCCTGCCGACGACCTGCAACTGCGCCGCGCGCGCGGTCTCGGGATCGGTCGAGTGTTTGCGAATCTCGTCGCTCAGATTTGCGGCCTCCTTGTCGAGCTGCAGACCGGCGAGCGCGGAGACTTTGAGCAGCGCCGCCTGGGCCCAAAAATTCCCCGCGATGTCGCGGAAGGGCGCGTAAAATTTCACCACCGGCTCGATCTCGGCGAGCGCTTTGCCCGGCTCGCCTTGCGCGAGCAACGCGGCCGTGGTCGCGAGCTGCGGCGGCTCGGAAAAATTGATTTTTGCGATCGTCGAAACCTGATAACCGACCTCGCCGCGCGTCTGGCCGACTTCGACCGCGCTCATAACCATGTCCTCGCTGCGCCGAACGCCTTTCGTCTCGATGATCTGACCATCCTTGAGCACGATTTCCTGCGCGAAAATCGGCCTAACGAATGCGAGCGAGAGCGCAAAAATGGCGAGCGAGAAAATTTTCATCAGCCCTGGCCGAGCGCTTCGAGACGTTTTCGCGCTTCGGATGTTTCGGTGAAATTGGCGAGCTTTTCGTTGCGCAACATTTCGCGATAGGTGTTCGTCGCCTTCTGCTTTTTGCCGAGTTTTTCAAAACTCTCGCCGCTTCCGATATAAGCCTTCGCGACCCAGGGCAGAAATTTTTGGTAGCCGACATAGACGCGCTGGAAGTAGGCGTTCGCTTCCGCCCATTTGCCGCGGCGCGCGGCGATTTCGCCTAACGAATAGACGGCGAAGGCCGTCGCCTCACCGCGCCATTCGCGAACGGATGCGACCTGTTCGAAAGCCTTCTGGGCGTCGTCGAGCCGGCCGAGCGCGAGCAGCGTCTTCGCGCGGCCGACGGAAATGTCCTTCAGCTTTTGCACGGCGGCGATTTTGTTCAGGCCGTCGTCGAAAAATTGCAGCGCTTTGGCGTAATCTTTTTTCTCGTAGGCGACTTCGCCGAGGCCGTTGTAGGCAAAATCGAGCATCTCGCTTTTCGGGAAATCATTGAGCAGGCGCTCGTAAAGCGCCTGCGCGCGATCGAGCTGATTTTTGCCTAACGAATAGTCGCCGGCCTCGCCGAGGAGAAGCGGACTCAAATCTTCCGGCTTAAATTTTGTTGCGATTTGCGCGAGATTTTTTTCTTCCTCGGTCGGTTGGCGGCGGAGCCGCGCGAGCTCCGCTTTCGCGTAAAGAATCCGCGCCTTCGCCGTCGGCGAATCGTTGCCGCCGTTTCGCGCCAGCAGGCGATCGAGCTCCGCGCCGGGATCGATTTCCGGAGTTGGCGCAGCGGCCGGCGATCGTTTTTTCCCGACGCAAAGTTGCGCCAGTTGCGTGATCAACTGCTCGACCGCCTCGCGATTCGGATCGTCGATGTATTTCTTGATCGTGTCCGCGGCGAGCTCTTTCGCCTCCTCGATTTTCCCCTCGTGCGCCTTCGCTTTGCCGAGCCAGTAAATCGCGGAGACGACGGTCGGGTTGTCCGGTTTGTCCTTGATGAAATTGCCGAAGAGCTCGGAGACTTTGTCCCACGCGTTCTCTTTTTGCAGCAGCTTGCTCGCGGCGAAGAGGGAGTAATTCATCACTTCGTTCGTGGCCGCGTTTTGCGACGAGCGAATGTAAATCCGGATCGCGTCCTCCTCGCGCCCGCTCGCGGCGTAGGCGTCGCCGAGGAGCGCGAGCACTTCGCCAAGCTGCGGATTGCCGCGATAATCGCGCTCCCACGTCTGACAATCGGCGATGACCTCGTCGTAAAGCGAGGCGGCGTATTTGCAAACCGCGAGCCGGTATTTCGCGTCGGGGACGAAGGTGCTGTGCGGATGTTTCGCGACGTAATCCTGGAGCTGATTCATCGCGTCCTGATATTTCCCGGCGAAAAGCGCGCAGAGCGCGATGCGATAGCGGACGTCGTCGGCGTTCGCGCCGTAGGGAAATTCGGCGAGATATTTTTGATAAGCCGCGACCGCGGCGGGGTAATCGCCTTCGCTGAATTTCGCGTTCGCGAGGAGGTAGCGAATCTGCTCGCGGAAACTGCTGTGCGGCTGGGTCGCGAGGATACGGCCGAAATAAGTCTCCGCCGCTTTCGGATCGCCGGCCTGGAGCGCGACCGCGCCTAACAAATAACCAACCGTCGCGGCGTTCGGACCATTCTTGAAATCGCGCAGATATTGCTCGCAAAATTCCTCCGCGCGCTGCGGCTGATTCACCTCCGCGAAGGCGACGATCAAACCGAAAAGCGCCGGCTCGCGCTCGGGATTGTCCTTGAAACGGTCGAGAATTTCCTCGTAAACCACGATCGCTTCCCACTTCCGATCGAGCTCGTAGAAACAACGGCCGAGCCGCAGATAAATCGCGGGCGTGATCGTGGGGAGTTTCTCAAAATCGGCCAGCAGCTTTTGCGCGTTCGCGATTTCGTCCTTGAGCTGGTTGTTGATCGGCGCGAGCTGCGTGATCTGGGCCGGATCGGCGCGGGCGGCGGCGAGATTTTGATCGATCCGCTGCTGCATCGCGGCGATGCGATCGGTTTGCAGCCGGACGATCTGCTCGCGCGGATAGGCGAAGCGATAACAGGCGAGCGCTTCCTTGTATTTTTGTTTGCCGTAAAACTTGTCGCCGAGATCGACGGTGAGCGAGTTCAGCGCGATGACATTGTTCACGAGCGCGATTTTTTGGTGGATCGCTTCGAGCGTTTTGAGCGCGCCCGCGCCGTCGCCTTTCTGCGCGAAAATCTGCGCGAGCATCATGGCGCCGCGCATCGCGTCGGGGCTCGTGATTTCGCCGCCGCTTAATTCCCTGAGCGCGCGGATGGCGTCGTCGTTTTTGCCTGCGGCCTTGCTCGCCTGCGCTTCGAAAAGCAGCGCCTGGTCGCGCATGGCCGGGTCTTTCGCCACCGCCGACATTTCCGCGGCGGCTTCGCGATAATTTTTCGCGAGCAAATTCGATTGCCCGATGGCGAAGGCGACGCCGCCGGCATGGGCGCCGTTGGGAAATTTCGCCTGATATTTTTTGAAAGCGGCGATCGCCTTGGAGTAATCGCCGGCGTTAAAATAAGCCGAGCCGATGGTGTAATAAATCGGTTCGAGCTGCGGCGAAAACTCGACCCGCGCGACCAGCGCCTCGAGCGCGCTCGCGGCCTGGGTGTATTGCCCGGCCTGGAATTGCTGCATCGCGTCGCTGTAAGCGGTCGCGAGGTCGGGGGCGGCGTTTTGCCCGCGCGCGAGTGACGCGGTGGCGAAGGTCGCGAGGAGGGCGCCGAGGAAAAAATTGCGCCTGACGAGTCGCGACATGGCCCGGAATATAACAAACCGCGCGAGCTGGAGTCGAAGGATTTTGTCCGGCGGGCGGAAAGGGGCGGTCCCGCGTGCTGCGGATGCGTTGCCGGCGCGGCTCGATCGGTTCCCGGCTGTGAAAGACGGGTTCCCAACTGTTAAAGTTAGGTACCCGGTTGCTAAAGATGGGTACCCAATTGTTAAAGATAGGTACCCGACTTTTAAAGATGAGTACCCAAATGTTAAAGATGGGTACCTGACTTTTAAAGATGAGTACCCAAATGCTAAAGATGGGTACCCGACTTTTGAAGATGGGTTCCCAAATGTTAAAGACGGGTACCCGATTGCAAAAGATGAGTACCCGATTGCGGGAGGACGGGTCGCGGCCCTCGCTTAATGCCCGGTGCTGGCCGTTTTCGGGCCCGCGGTCAACTGCACGAGGTCGGTCAGGATGTTGAGCGTCTCGTCGCGCTCGGGATCGATCGCGGCCGGCTTATTGGGGTCGGCATTCTCGATATCGGAGTCGTCGCTGTCGTCGGCATCGGCGTCGGGGGCGGCTTCGGGCGCGACTTTGGCCACGGCGCCTTTACTTTTGGCTTCGGCGATTTTGCCCGGATACATGACGAGCTGAAGTTTCGGCGCGTCAACCGTCTCGAGGGTGAGGCGGTAAATGCTCGGCCCTTCTTCGTTGCGCGCGAGCCGTTCCTTGGAGCGCTCGGCTTTTCTCGCTTTCTCCTGGTCGAGCTCGGTGCGACGGACGTTTTCGTTGAGCGAAATGCGGTTGTCGTCGATTTTTTTGCGAAGGCGTTCCATGTCGTCCATGACGTAATGAAATTCCGGATCGGCCGCAACGCGGGCGGCGGAACGGGCTTTCAATTCATCGATGAAAAGGGAGTGGGTGTCGGACCATTTGGTGAATTTGGCCGGCGGCACGGTGTCGTAGGGGAGCGCGTTTTTGAGCGCGCTCTCGCCGTATTCCGGCAGGTCGGTCAGGGTCGGGAGCACGATGTCGGAGGCGACGCCGCGCAGTTGGGTCGAACCACCGGCGACGCGGTAGAATTTCTGGATGGTTAATTTGAGGGCGCCGTCGTCGGCGTTGCCGGTGCCGAGGAGCGAGGTGAAGCGGCCGATTTCGATGATGGTTTGGACGGTGCCTTTGCCGAAAGTTTCCTTGTCGCCGACGATGACGGCGCGGCCGTAATCCTGGAGCGCGCCGGCGAAAATCTCGCTCGCGCTTGCGCTTTGCCGGCTGGTCAGGACGAGGAGCGGGCCGTCGTAGGCGATGCCGGGATCGGGGTCGCTCGAGATGACGACGCGGTCGTTCGAGCCTTTCGTTTGCACGACCGGGCCGCTCTTAATAAAGAGGCCGGTGAGCGAAATCGCTTCTTCGAGCGAGCCGCCGCCGTTTCGGCGCAGGTCGATGACGAGGCCGGAGATTTTTTCCTTCTTCAGCCGCTTCAAAAGGGCGCGGACGTCGGCGGTCGTGCTCTTTTTGTGGCCCTCCATGTCGGCGTAGAACGACGGGAGGGTAATCCAGCCGAGTTTCACCATGTCGCCGTCGCGATTCTTTTTCAGGATGATGTCGGCGCGGGCTTCCTGGTCCTTGAGTTTAATTTCGTCGCGCACGAGCTCGATCGTTTTGCGCTGCGACGGATCGGCGGCGGAAGCGGGAATGACGAGCAAGCGGACTTTGGTGCCTTTTTTGCCGCGAATTTTATCGACCACTTTGTCGAGCCGCATGTCGCGGACGTCGACAAAATCGCCCGCGCCTTGCGCGACCGCGCTGATGCGATCGCCGACTTTGAGCTTGCCGCTTGTCTGGGCCGGGCCGCCGGGAACGAGGCTCTCGATCTTGGCGTAACCGTCGTCGTTCTGCAGAAGCGCGCCGATGCCGACGAGCGAAAGGCCCATGTTGATGCTGAAATTTTTCAGGTCGTCCTTGCTCAGGTATTCCGAGTGCGGATCGTAAGCCTGGGCGAGGGCGTCGAGGTAAAGTTTCACCTGCTCGTCGGCGTCTTCTTCGTGTACGTTGCGCAACATGCGGTCGTAACGGCGCTCGACCATTTTCGGACCCGGCTCGATCGGATGCTCGGCCAGTTTTTCCTGGAGCAGTTCGTTTGTGATCCGCTTGTTCCAAAGGTCGTCGGCGTCGGCCTCGTCCTTCGGCCAGGGCGCCTTGTCGCGATTCAAAAGAACGGTTTCGTTCGTCTTGAAATCGGGCGGCTGTTTGACGAATTCCTTGATCTTCGCGACCCGATCTTCGACGCGTTTCTGGAAGAGCGCGAAGATGTCGTGGGCCGGTTTGACGTTGCCGAGCAGAATGTCGTCATCGAGCGCGGTGGCGTATTTCGTGGTCAGCGCGTCGATGTCTTTCTGGGTAAAAAAGAGATGGCTGAAATCGAGCATCTCGATATAACCGGTCAGCCATTTGCGCGAGATCTCATCGTCAATCGGGTGATGCGTGTAGTGGCCTTCCTCAAGCAGGCGCGCGACGGAAATGCCGACCTGCTCGGAATCCGATTTCGCCTGAAGCGATCGCGCAGGCAGAGCAAGGGCGACGATGACCGGCAGCAAGGCCAGAGACGTACGACGAAAAATTTTCATAAAATGGGCAAAAAAGCTCGCAGAATTAAACTCGAAAGCAAGGTGCGGGGGAGGCGATACGCGCCGCCGATGAAGGGTGAGACAACGACCGCGCGCTAAGATTCAAATTTAATTTCCGATTAAGGACGCGCGCCTTTGTTGCAGGTTCTGTTCCGCGCCGGCCGCGATCTTTGTCGCGCGGACGGTTGTCGCGGCCGCGCTGACGGCGGATAAGGCATCATGATCGAATACCAGACGTTCACCGGCGGAATTTTCGAGACCAATTGCTACGCTGTGGCGGCGCCGGGGGGCTGGATTTTATTCGACGCGCCCGATGGCGCCTGCGCCTGGCTCGTTAGGGAAAAAATTTCGCCACGGCTCCTCCTGCTCACTCACGGCCACATCGATCACATCATCGACGTCGCGAAAATCAAGCAACGCTTCGGTTGTCCGATCGGGATTCACGCCGAGAGCGCGCCGATGATTTCCGATCCGGAATTCTTTCGCGGCTTCGGTTTTCAATTTGAGGTCGAGCCGACCGAACCCGATCTGTTGATCGCGGCCACGCCGGCCCGGGATTTTCTTGGCCTCACTCTCGAAGTGCTCGAAGTCCCGGGGCATTGCCCGGGAAGCCTTTGCTTTTTCTCGGCCGAAAACCATCTACTCATCGGTGGCGATGTGCTTTTTTCCGGCGGCGTTGGCCGCTGGGATCTGCCCGGAGGCGACGGCGAGCTGCTCTTTGCCGGCATCCGGGAAAAGCTTTACTCGTTAGGCGACGACGTGGTTGTTTTGCCAGGTCACGGTCCGGCCACAACCATCGGCGCGGAACGAAAAGGAAATCCCTTCGTCCGCTAAGCCGCGCGCAACCGCCGGAGCATCTGGCCTAACGAGTCAAGCCCCGGAATTTCCGCGGTGACTTCGCCTAACGAATGGAGCGCGGCCGGGATGTGATCAAGAAACGACTTGTTTCCGCGCACGAGTCCGAGATAGCCGTATGCGCCGAGGGCCTGCATCAGTCGCTGCATCGCGCAAAGTTTTAGCTTCTCGATGAAGTCCGCGCGCCGCGTTTCGCCCCCCACGAGGTAAAACTCGACCAACTCGCTCCGTTCCTCCGGCCGCAATCGAACATAAGGATCGTAAAGCAGCGACGCGACATCGTATTCCGCCAAGCCGGGCCGCATTCCTTGAAAATCGATCAGATAAGCCGCGCCATCCCGGATGATGACATTCTGCGATTGAAAGTCGCGATGCACGAGCACACGCGCGAAGCCGGCCAGTCGATCTGCGATTTGGCGCAAAGCGGCCAGCTCGCCTAACGAGTGTAAGTCTGTTTCGCTCATTCCGAAATAGCGACCGAGGCAGTTCTCGAAAAAGTAGTGCTGTTCCCAGAGATAAAGTCCCGCGTCAAATTGCGCAGCGAGTTGCAACCGGATCGCCGCCGGTTCATGCGCCGGGAGACGATGGAGCTTTTTCACTTCCGCGAGCGCGTTCTGATAAAGCGGACGGCGCGCTTCCCACTTCTCGTCGCGATAACTCCAAAGATCACTTTCGCCCAAGTCCTCGAGCCAGATCAGCCCTTCCGCCGGATCGTGAAAATAAATCTTCGGCGCCCGAATTCCCGACTCAACCAAGAACTCCGCAATCTCGACATAGCGCGTATTCTCCGCCGCATCGTCGTTGTATTTTAAAAGAACGATCGAGTGACCGGGCGAAAACTGAATGCGATAGAACTTGCGCGCCGACCCGCCTTTCTCGATCGGCGTGATCTCGATCCGCCCTTCGTTGAAACTCGGAAAACGAAGGCGTGTTTCGCGCAGCAGTGTGTCGGAAAGAATCATCTAAACAATCACGTCGGTTTGCGCGCCCGCGATGGCGCGACCGGCGCGGACGATACAACGCTTCAACTGCGTGCGCGGGGAAATTTGCACGCCCGACCAAAGAATCGAATCGTCGATGACCGCGCCAGCGCCGATCGAGCAGCCCGCCCCGACCGCGCTATAACCTCTGATCTCGGCGCCGGGATCGACCTGCGCGTCGGCTGCGACCCGGACCGGCCATTCGTTAGGCCGGAGATATTCCGGCCGCCAGTTTTTCTGCGCGATCGCGGCATGCACATCGAGATATTGCGCCGGCGAGCCGAGATTGAACCATTCGCCTTCTTCGATAATGACTCCGCCAATCTTGCCGCCCTGCCCGATCCATTTGCCAAGCACCGGAATAAAGGAAACTTTTTCGCCTAACGAGAATAAGTCGAACGCCGACGGGTTCCAGATCGAAACGTTGGCGAAATCGAGCTCGCCCGGATGGCCGTGAAGATGGCCGATATCAATCACGCGCCCGTCGCGAAACGCCATCTCGCGAGCCAGACCGGTGTCGCGCAAGGCCAGCGTAACGTCGTTTTGCCGGCGCAGATGTTCCTCGAGCAGGGGAGCAAGGGGCAGATCGGTCAGGACGTCGCCGCTGTAAACGAAGAAGGGTTTGTCGCCTAATAATGACTGCGCGTTTTTGAGGCCGCCGCCCGTTTCCAGGAGGTCAGGCTCGTGCAGCAGAATGACTTTGCGCCCAAGGTAGCTTCTGCCGGGAAAAACCTTCTCGAAAGCTTGCGGCAGATGGTGAGTATTGACGACGAATTTTTCGACGCCCGCGGCCGCGAGATGGTCGAGCGCGAAGGTAATAAGCGGCTTTCCAAAAACCGGCACGAGCGGTTTCGGCAACTCATCTGTGAGCGGACGCAGGCGCGTGCCGAGGCCGGCGCCGAGAACAAAAGCCTGTCCGACCATTGCCTAACGAGTAAAGGACGCTGTCAGCGGACCGGTCACGGCCGGATCATAACTGCCAATCGATCCCGCGGCAATCCCGATCGCGAACCTAGGGCAAATCGTAAACTTCCACCAAACCGACGCCAGTCGTTCCGCCGTTGCCGCTTTCAATCGCGGTATAATTGCCCGGAAGAAGCGTGGCGACGATCGCGGCCTCGAGCGGATTATTCGGCGGAATTCCGGTCGCGCTAATTTCACTCGCCTGGCTGCTTTGCCAGTTATCGTTATTCGCAAGATGATTGCCGTTGGCATCGTAAAGGTCGAGGACGGGATTGGCGAGCGCTCCGCTGACACCTTCGCTGCCTAACGACGGCCCGAGCGCGCGCAGGAGCACATTGGTCGTCCCGCCGCTCGTCGCGCCGACGATAAATCCGGCGATCATGACGTTGTTATTCGCGCCGACATATCCGCGCGTGCTGATATTGGCAAAGCTCGGACCGAATCCGAGAGCGAGATCGTAAACTTCGACCAGACCTATGCCGGTGCCGTTATTTGAACCGCGCTCGATGACGGTGTAGGCACCTTCGCCCAGCGTCTGCACGATCGCGGACTCGTTATCGTCGTTAGGCGGAATGCCGGTCGCTTCGATCGCCGCCTCCTGAGTTTGTTTCCAATTGTTATTGATCGCGATTACGGCGCCGGTGCTGTCCTGTAACTCGATGATCGGATCCGCCAGGACGCCCGAGACGCCCGCGCCGGCGAGCGAAGGACCGAGGCCGCGGATAAGTATCTGTTTTGTGCCGGGACCTCTGATAATAAAACCGGCGTCGAGCACATTGTCGCCGGTCAGGACTTGGGCCCTTGTCGAGATATTCACGAGGTGCGGCGAAGTCTGCGCGGCGATAAACTGCGGATTAAAACTGGTGCTCGCAAAGGTCGAGGCCTGCCCGGACTCATCGACTTTGGTGATGGTTGCGCCTAACGAGTTAACAATGTAAAGACTGCCCGAGCTGTCGAAGGCCAGTCCAACCGGGCCATTCAAATTTACGGCAACGGCGCCGAGCGCAACGCCTGACGATGAAAACTTCTCAACTGTGTTGGAGGTATTATTGGCGGCGTAAAGATTGCCTAACGAGTCAAAGGCAAGCCCTTCCGGATTACTCATTCCGGTGCTGGCGAACGTGCCCAGATAAGCGCCGTCGAGTGCATAGCGTTCGACCGTGTTGTTGAAAGTTGCGACATATAAGTTGCCGGCGGCGTCAAAAGCCAGTCCGGTCGGCCGGGCGATGTTTGCAAAAAGAGTTGCGACACCGGAAATGCTGAACTTCTCGACCGTATTGCCGCCGAAGTTTGCCACGTAGAGATTGCCGTTGCGATCGAAAGCGAGCGCCATCGGGTCATTAACTCCCGTCGTCGCAAAGGTGCCAAGGTGAACGCCGGATTCGGAGAACTTCTCGATCGTGTTGTTGGCGGTGGCGACAAAAAGATTCCCCGCGTGATCGAGCGCGACGCCGGTCGGCCCGGTCAACGACGCGTCGGTAAACGACGTCCCGCCGCCGGATGAGTCATATTTTGTTACGGAGTTAACGCCCTGGTTCGTGACAAAGAATGTGTCCGCCCGCAGGCCGGCGGCGAGGCTGAGCAGAGTTAGAAGAATTGTGAGTTGCGCTCTCATGGTCTGCTCTTTTACGAAGCAGGTTGCGCGCCTGCGCCCGCGCGTTGTCGCGCAGGGAAAGATGAAGCATATTGGCCGGGATGTCTTTTCAGCTCGAATCTGATTACCAGCCGCGCGGCGACCAGGGACAGGCGATCGCCAAACTGCTCAAGTCAGTCGAGGCCGGCAATCGTCATCAGACCTTACTCGGAGTTACCGGATCGGGTAAGACTTTTACGGTTGCGAATGTCATTCGCGAGCTCGACCGGCCGACGCTGATCATTTCCCATAATAAGACACTCGCGGCGCAGTTATACTCGGAGTTTAAGCAGTTCTTTCCGCGTAATGCGGTCGAGTATTTCGTGAGTTATTTCGATTACTATCAGCCGGAAGCTTACATTCCGCGCTCCGACACTTACATCGAGAAAGACTCGTCGATCAACGAAGAGATCGAGCGCTTGAGACTGTCCGCGACCAGCGCGCTTCTTTCGCGTCGAGATACGATCGTGGTTGCAAGTGTCTCCTGTATCTATGGTGTGACTTCGCCGGAAGATTACCTGCGCATGCTGCTAACTGTGAAACGGGGCCAGCAGATAACTCGTGAAGCAGTCCTCGGCCGGCTCATCGACATGTTATACGAACGAAATGATGTTAGTTTCGTTAGGGGACGATTTCGTGTCCGGGGCGACGTCGTGGAAGTTTATCCTGCGACCGCCGACGAAGAAGCGGTGCGGCTCGAGTTTTTCGGTGACGAGATCGATGCCATCACAAGGTTCGACCCATTGACTGGTCATGCCCAAGAGTCGTTAGGCGTGGTCACTTTCTTTCCGGCGAAACAGTTTGTCACCCCGGCCGATAAGCTGAATCGCGCGCTCACTTCGATCCGGACCGAATTAGACGAGCGGATCATCGAGTTAGAGTCACAAGGCAGGTTACTCGAGGCGCAACGCCTGAAGATGCGCACGGAGTACGATCTCGAGATGTTGCAGGAAATGGGATTTTGCAACGGGATCGAGAATTACTCGCGACATTTATCCGGTCGTCCGGCTGGCTCGAAACCATTCACCTTGCTCGATTTTTTTCCCAAAGATTACCTGCTCGTGATCGATGAATCACATGCGACCATCCCGCAGATCGGCGGAATGTACGAAGGCGACCGTTCGCGCAAAACTGTCCTGGTCGAATATGGCTTTCGCTTGCCGAGCGCGCTCGATAACCGGCCTTTGAACTTCACTGAATTCATGGCGGCGACGAACCAGTTAGTCTATGTCAGTGCGACGCCGGCGGAGTTCGAGATACGGAACAGTATTGCTGGTAACAAGAGTTACTTTCCGCACAAACGCAGCCGCATTGGCGAGGAGGAGTTAGTCCCGTTTGTTTTGCCTGGCCAGCAACTGCAGCCAAGTCGCACCGACCAGTCAGTTGACGAGTTTGATGTCATAACTCCCGGCGCGGCGCTCGTGGTCGAGCAAATCATTCGGCCGACGGGCTTGCTTGATCCGAGGATAACTCTGAAACCGTTGAAGAACCAGATCGATGACACGATTGAGTTATGTCGTCAGCGGGTCGAGCGGGAGGAACGCGTGCTTGTAACTACCTTGACGAAACGAACCGCGGAAGACTTATCCGATTACCTGCGCGATGTCGACTTGAAAGTGCGCTATCTCCACAGTGACATCGACACGATCGAGCGAGTGGAAATTTTGCGCGGCCTGCGCGCGGCGGAGTTTGATATATTGGTCGGGATTAACCTGCTGCGCGAAGGTCTTGACCTTCCGGAAGTGTCACTCGTCTGCATCCTCGATGCGGACAAGGAGGGTTTCTTGCGCAGTCAAACTTCGCTCATCCAGACGGCCGGCCGTGCGGCGCGACATATCAACGGCGAAGTGGTTTTGTTTGCCGACACGGTGACTCAAAGCATGCAGGCGCTTATCTCGATTTCTGATTATCGCCGGACAAAACAGTTAGAGTACAATGAGAAACATGGGATAACTCCGCAGACAGTCAGGCGCGCCGTTCAGGAGAGTCTGCATACGATTTTGCGCGGCCGTGAGATTGCCGCCTCGGTCATTCAGGAAGCCGGCGGCGACTTCAGCCTGACCGAGCTATTGCGCGAGCTGGAAGAAGAGATGCAGCAGGCTTCGGCGAACCTTGAGTTCGAACGCGCCGCTTTGCTGCGCGATCAGATTCTGGAAGTGAAGAGCGGCGCTGGCCTAACGAGTATAACACCGAAACGCAAACCGGTGAAGTACACTCGCGGATCGGGCCGACGTCGCTCTCGCGTCTGAGCGGTTGGAGTTACAATCCGGTCGTGTCTTCGAGTTTGTAGACTTCGACCAAAGCCACGGCGGTGTCGCCGTTCGCGCCGTGCACTTTGTCTGCGCAGTGTCGCCGGCCAGGACAATCGGCGGGAAAAACATGCGAACAACGCCATATCAACTTCACAAATTGTCGGCGCTGCCAAGCACATTGAAAGGGCTGGCCGGGCAAAAATCTCCGCGCGCAGATTGCGTTTCCACTTCGCGCGCGCGGCGGCTAAGATGCGCGTCATGAGCACGCGCATTTTTCTTATTCGGCACGGCGCGACCGTGCTCAGCGCGGAAGATCGTTTCGCGGGCGAGACCGATGTTGAACTCTCCGACGAAGGCCGCGAACAGGCGCGATTGTTAGGCGAACGTTTGCGCGACGAAAATGTTGCCGCGGTTTACGCCTCGCCGCTTGGCCGCACGATGGAAACCGCGCGCCTCATCGCCCAGCCGCACGATCTCGCGGTCGTCCCGTGCGACGGTCTGCGCGAAATTTCGCACGGCCATTGGGAACAGATGACGCGCCGCGAAGTCGAGGAAAAATTTCCCGACGAAGCCGCGGCGTGGGAAGAAGATCCGTACACCTTCGCGCCGCCCGGCGGCGAAAGCGGCCTCGCCGTGACCGCGCGCGCGCTGCCCGTCCTGCTCGAGATCGTGCGCGCGCACCCGGGCGCGGCCGCGATCGTTGTTTCGCACAAGGCGACGATTCGTTTGCTCCTCAGCTCGCTCCTCGGCTTCGATCCGCGGCGTTATCGCGACAACCTCGATCAAAGTCCGGCGGCCTTGAACATCGTTGACTTCAAGAACGCGGCGCACGCGCGGCTCACGCTTTTCAATTCCATTTCGCATTACAGCTCGCCGCACGCGCCCGTGCCGGCGGTTCCGGTGGCGCGGCTTTCAAAATGGTGGAACGAAGCCGAACCGCCGACCGGCGAATGACCCGATTCGTTAGGCAACTTCGCACTCGTTAGGCAATGTCCGCCGCCGCGCCGGAAAAGCAGAAGCTTGCGCGCCAGCTCGGGCTTTTCGGCACGACCATGGCGGTGGTCGGCGGCATCGTCGGCGCGGGAATTTTCATCAATCCCTACATCGTCGCGCAACAGGTGCACAGCGCGTCGCTCATTCTCGCGGCCTGGATTTTCGGCGGGCTGATCGCGCTCGCCGGCGGCTTCGTTTATGCCGAACTGGCGGCGCGTCTCCCGGTCGTCGGCGGTCAATACGCTTACCTGCGCGACGCACTCCATCCGTCGGTCGCGTTCGTTTACGGCTGGGTTTTGCTGCTCGTCATTCAAACCGGCGGAATGGCGGCGGTCGCGGTCACCTTCGCGCGTTATTTCATCGAGCTGACCGGCTGGCCAATCAGCGACTCGTTAGGCGCGGTCGTCGCGCTCGCCTTGCTCACCGCGATCAACTGCATCGGCGTGCGCGCGGGAAGTCAGTTGCAATCCTGGCTCACTCTGACCGCGGTCGCGGCCATCGCTGCGCTCGAAATCGTCAGCTTCGCGCATGGTGGCGCGCCGCGCGCGAACTGGACCCCGCTGCTCGATCGGCCGGTTTCGCTGCCGCTTGTTTTCGCCTTCGGCGCTGCGATGACGCCAGTCGTTTTCGCCTACGGCGGCTGGCAAACCGCGAGTTTCATTTCCGGCGAAGTGCGCGATGCCGAAAAAATTTTGCCGCGCGGTTTGATCCTCGGCGTCATCGGCGTGATCGCGGTTTATGTCTCGGTAAATTTCGTTTACCTCCGTGCGCTCGGGGCGGGCGGGCTGGCGACGACGAGCGCACCGGCCTCGGCGGTGATGCGCGAGTCGTTAGGCGCGCGCGGCGCGCAAATGATCGCCGCCGGCATCGCGATTTCGGCCTTCGGATTTCTCGCCCAATCGATCCTGACCGGGCCGCGGGTTTATTTCGCGATGGCGCGCGACGGGATTTTTTTCCGCAGCGTCGCCTGGGTCGATCCGCGGACGCACGCGCCGGTCGTGGCGATTTTGTTGCAAGGCGTGCTTGCGATTTTGATCGCGCTCAGCGGCACCTATGGGCAGGTGGTGAATTACGTCACGGCGATGGACTCGCTCTTTGTCGCACTGACCGCGATTTGTCTTTTTGTTTTGCGCCGGCGCGCGACAGAGCCCGCGCCTTTCCGCGTGCCGGGACATCCCTGGACGACGATTTTTTTCATCGCGGCGGAAGCGCTCGTGGTCGCGAGCACGTTCGCGAACGATCCGTGGCGCTCCTGCATCGGCCTCGCCATCGCGCTGGCCGGTTTGCCGATTTATTTCTGGTGGCGCCGAGAGGCCGGCCTGCGCCGCGCCTAACTCATCGCCTTGTCCGGCGGCAGGCCGAGACGCCTGCGCAGAGCGCTGTTGTCGCGCCCGAGCGAATCGTCCTGCGCCGGGCGCTCGGCGTCGATGGCCAACTGCACCTTGCGGCGGCGTCGGGCGACTTGCGCGGCCTGGCTCGCAAAAGTGTCGCGGCCGGAGCTGGCATCCTCCTGCGCGCCCGATTGCCTGGTCTGATCCTGGTAAAACGTGCCGAGCTGCGCCTTGAACTGGTCGATCTGCGTGTGGCTGTAGTTTGGCAGCGTCTCTTTCGGCGTCGTCGGATTGCCCTGGTCGTCCGTATAGCGGATGAGGCCGTAGATGGCCGTGCCGGCCGCGGTGATCTGCGCCCGCGATTTCAACGGCTGCCCGATATACCAACCCTCGAGCTTCTTCGGGCTGGTCTCTTCATAGAGTTCCTTCGCCCGCGCCTGCGCGTTGCGAATCGCCGCGATCGCTTTCTTCGCGTCCGCCGATTCCGTTTCCGTGGCGTCGTGAAATTCCGACGTGCTCTCCACCGCCGCGCCGCCCGCTTCCAGCGCCGTTTCCGCCTGGTCGGAGAGCGCCTGCATACTTGTCGGCGTGATCGTAACCGTGTTGTCGCTGTCGTAACAATGCGCGCTCAGATCGGTGACGAGCTGAGGGTCGCTGTTCATCGCGTCGATCGTGGCGTCGATGATTTCCTTGTCGCGCGTCAGCTCGTCCATCGTGCGGCTGTCGATTGGGCCGCGCGGTTTGCGCGGCTTCTTGTCTCCATCGCCGCTCGGCGGCGTGGGTGGATTCGGTGGTGATGTGTCGGCCATATTTTTTTTATTTCCTCAATGGTTGGTTGAACTGCGGAGAGAAAAAGCGAAAGCGCAGAAGATGCGTCCCTGCCGTCGCGGAAAAGCGGCGACCGCGCGAATTTGCCGGGCAGATGGGGCGCAACATGCTTATTTTTGCCGCAGATTATCGGGATCGGAAGAAGATGGGAAGCGTTTTTGTAAACTTTTTTCAGGAGGCATTGCTGTCCCGAAGCATTTATCGACTTGCACAGTAGTTTCCCCGCCTGACGAAAAGCCGAGGGGCCGCGGGCGGCGAAAATCGTCCTGAAAAACTTTCACATTTCGCTTTACAGACCGTGCGATTTTTTCGCATCCTGAGATTCATGGAAAAATACCAGCCACGAGCCTAACAACGCCCCGAACGACACCGACGGCGGGGAATGCGTAAGTGAAGAAGTGATCAGCTTTTTACAGAGTCATTAATGAACCCGTCATTCAGTAGAATCAGGTTTTTCGTTGCCGCTGCGCTGCTATTTTTGGCCGCGCAGCGGCCTTCCCTCGCCGGCAGTGCCACTTGGAATCAAAATCCTACTACCGGAGATTGGAATACCGCGGCCAATTGGAAGCCGCAAACGGTGCCGAATGCTACAACGGACATTGCCACGTTCGGCACGTCTAACGTGACAAACCTCACTGTAGCAAATGCGAGTGTCAGTCTCGACAGCGCGGTGTTTAAGAGCGGCGCGCCGTCCTACACCCTGACGGTCCAGATTTACAACCTGATTTTCTACGGTGCCGGTGTAGTGAATAACTCCGGCTCGGTACAGTCAGTCATAGCTCCCACCGTCGATAACAACAATGCGGCTGTCTTTTTCTTCAACGGTGCCACCGCCGGAAATATGACAAGCTACAGCGGCGTAGGCGGATTTTTCAGTTTCAACGACACTTCCTCCGCCGGTTCCGCGATCGTTGATGTTTCCTCCGACTCTATTCAGGCTCATGTGGATTTCTGGGACTCCAGTACGGTCGCAGACGCGACCATTAACGCTAGTGGCGGCTCCGACATCACGTTCTTTGACAATTCGACTGGCGGCAACGCGATCCTGAACCTGAGCAGCGGGGCCTTCGCGTCCTTTGCGGGCAGCAACGATGCTGAGCAGATGACCGGCAACTGTATCGGCGGCACCGAGGTGTCCAATTCCCAGATTGATTTCGAGGGCTCTTCCGATGCGGGTGAAGGCACCTTCACGACCGTTGGCGGCAGCACCAGCGGCGAGCTGAGCAGCCTCATCCTCTTCGATAGCGCGGCCACGGCAGACAATGCCACCTTTGTCATTAACGGCGCGATGGGGGCAGGACTGACCGGAACGGAACTATTCTTCATGGACACCGCCACCGCCGCCAATGCCAGCATCACGGCCAACGGCGGAATTGGTGGCTCCGAGGGCGGGGTGATT